>FR884184.1 GCA_000435515.1 Firmicutes bacterium CAG:582 | reverse complement strand
TTACAGTTCCAACAACAGGGACATATAAATTAGAAACTTGGGGAGCTCAAGGTGGAAGTATCAACGAAACTTATTATGGCGGCTATGGTGCTTATTCGTTTGGAAATATAAAAATAAGTCAAAACGATAAATTATATATTAATATTGGAGGAACAGGAAAAATTTATGAGTACCCAAATGTAGTTGATAAAACAACAAATGGCAATATTAAGGCTGCTGGTGGCTATAATGGCGGCGGGAATGGTATTAAATACTGGACCGATTCGTTAAATTCTAAACAATTTAATGTTTCTGGAGGTGGTGCGTCACATATAGCGTTAATATCAGGGGTGCTTTCCAATTTAGAAAGTAAAAAAGAAAAAATATTGTTAGTTGCAAGTGGAGGAAGCGGAGCTCAATATTTCAACTACAATTCTGGAGAAACATATAATTATGGCTTTGGAGCCTCAGGAGGTGGAGTAGAAGGAACTGAAATCAAATGTTCTTCTGATTTTTCTAATGCTTATTTAACAGATATAAGACCTGCATCTCAAACTTATGGAGGCAGTTCTGTTTATAATGTTACTGAAATAGCAACTGGGTCATTTGGTCAAGGAAGTTCATCATATTCTGGTGGAGGTGGAGGTTATTATGGAGGAAGTAGTAATTTCGGAATAACTGGAAGTGGCTCTAGTTATATTGGTAATTCACTTCTAACAGAAAAGAGTATGTATTGCTATAACTGTCAAGAATCTTCTGAAATATCAACTAAAACTATTTCAACTACTTGCGTAAATTCAACACCAAAAGAAAATTGTGCAAAGCAAGGCAACGGCTATGCCCGTATTACTTTAATGTCATCACCAGAAACTATAACGACAGATAAAGTGACAATTACTGCGCAAGAAAATGCTAGTCAAAGTTTAAATAATATAACTGGAAAATCAGTAACATGTAAGCTTAAACTTAATAAAGTATCTAGAACGAAAAAAGCTTATGACGGTCCCCAAAAGTGGACTTATGACTATACTGGAAACGAACAAGTCTTTACTGCTCCGGTAAATGGAACTTACAAATTTGAACTTTGGGGTGCCCAAGGTGGTGCTTACTATCAAGCAGCAAACGGAAGTTATGTAAGTGGTGAATTAGTTATTAAAAAAGGTGAAAAATTTTATGTTTATGTTGGAAGAACTGGATTAGATTCTTCCTCAACGGACTATGTTTTCAATTATGGTTATCAAAATTATATTAAAACTGGAGGTGGAGCTACTGATATAAGATTAGTAAATGGTAATTGGGATAGTTTATCATCTCTTGTTTCAAGAATAATGGTTGCTGGAGGTGGTGGGTCTCAAGGAGGTTTAAATCCAACAGATGGAGGAAGTCCATATGGTGGGTCAGCCGGTGGATTAGTTGGCTATCAAGGTGGCAGTTGCATTTCTGGTAATGTTACAGAGCACAAAGGGGCCAAAGGAGCAACTCAAACTTCTGGGCATGCTTTTGGAAGTGTTCCATTACTTAACACTGGAGGAAACTATTTTTTCAATAATTCTGGAGGAAACGGATATTGGTCGGGAAACTTCTATGATTGGGTAGGAGCAGGAGGACATAACGCTGTATCTGGCGCTGGAGGTGGCTCATCATTTATCTCTGGTCATACTGGTTGCGTTGCAATTTTATCACAAAACAGTACTACACCAAGAAGTGATAGTAAAGGAGCAACATGTAAGGACGGAACAACAGATATAACTTGTTCATATCATTACAGCAATATTATTTTTAAAAATACGATAATGATAGATGGTGAGGGTTATAGTTGGACAACAGTAAAGGGTAAAAAAACATCAATGCCTTCTCATGATGGATTATCTACTATTGTTGGAAATAACAGCAACGGATATGCAAAAATAACATTGATAAGTCAAGATTAATTGGCTTTTTAGAGGATTATTCCTCTTTTTTTGTGTTTTTTTCAAAAAATGTCAAAAAAAAGAAGAAATTTAAGACTTTTAGGGTAAAATATATAATTAGAAGGTGAAATTATGGCTGCAATTAGTAATGAAGAAATTAATTCAATTCAAAAACAAGCTAATATTGTAGACATAATTAGCTCATACATTAATCTTGAAAAAAAGGGCAGTAACTATTTTGGCATATGTCCATTTCATGATGACCATAACCCATCAATGTCAGTAAGTGAAGAAAAGGGAATATTTACTTGCTTCGTTTGTCACAAAACTGGAAATGTATTTAACTTTGTTCAAGACTTTGAAAACATAAGTTTTATTGAAGCAGTTAAAGTTGTTGCTGATAAAATAGGTGTATCTCTAAGCGAAGGAATTCATGTTGTAAGTAAATATGATAAACATTATGAAGCAATGAATTTAGCTATCAAGTTTTATCAAAACAATCTAAGAAGTAAGGATGGAATTGAAGCTAAAAAATATTTGCAAAATCGTGCTTTAAGTGAAGAAGTAATTGATGAATTTGAAATCGGTTTAGCACCCAATAATGATGCTTTATCAAATTTACTTTTAAATAAAGGTTTTGATGAAAATGTTTTGCTTGATGTTGGATTAATAAACCATGGTAATAAAATATATGATATATTTAAAAATCGTATAACTTTTCCAATACATAATGCAAATGGTAAACCAGTTGGAATAAGTGCTCGTATATATAAACAAAGCGACGATGCTAAATATGTAAACACGAAAGAAACAGTTATATTTAAAAAAGGCGAAGTATTATTTAATTATCATCGAGCCGTAAGTGAAGCAAGATTAAAGAAAAAACTAATTATTGTTGAAGGTCAAATGGATGCGATAAGAGTTTATTCCTGTGGAGTAAAAAATGTTGTTGCAACTATGGGTACAGCACTCACAAAAGAACATATTAAACTTTTAAGTAAATTAAATGTTAAAGTCGTTTTATGTATGGATAATGACTCAGCTGGTGAAATGGCTACAATAAAAAATGGCGAAAAATTAAGTGAAGCCGGAATTGAAACTTTAGTTTTAAGAATCAGTGGAGCAAAGGACCCAGATGAATATTTAACTAGTCATGATGTCAGTGAGTTTATAGACGCGGTTGATCATGCCGTAACATTCTTTGACTTCAAATTAAATCAATTAAAGAAAAACAAAAATTTTGATAAAGTTGATGATGTTTCAGCATATGTTAATTCCATACTTTCAGAATTAAGTAAATGTAAAGATGATATTTTAGTAGACTTAACGATTAATAAACTAGCAAATGATTATGGAATCGATAAAAATACTTTAATGAATAAAGTCATTAAAGTTGAAAACAAACCAGAAACTGTAACCAAAGTAGAAGCAAAAAAAAGACTAAAAAAAGATGAGAAACTATATGGTTTAATTTGTTACTACATGATGAATGATACTAAATATATTAGGCTATATGAACAAGAACTTGCATATTTACCAAATGATGAGTATAATACACTTGCAAATGATTTATTAGCTTTCTATATAAAATATAATTATATAAGTATTGCTGATTTTATATCATATGAGGTTGAAAGTGATGCTTACGAACTTGCAATTAGGGTTATAGACGAATTTATTCAAAATACGTTAAGCGATGAAGAGATTATAGATGTTGTAAATAAAGTAAAGGATCTAGCGAATGAAAGAAAGATAAAAGAACTGAAAGAAAAGTTAAAAACGACAACGGATATAAACGAAAAACTTCGTATTAATGATGAAATAGTGAATTTAAAAAAGAGGATGTGTGTTAAATGAAAAAAGTAGAAGAAATAAAAACTTTTGATGAAAGAAAAAAAGAACTAATTGAGGAAGGTCAAAAAAAGGGATTTATTACATTTGAAGAACTAGCTAAATCTTTACAAGGTCTTGATATGGATGCTGATTCTCTTGACCAATTATATAATAGTTTTATAGAAGCTGGAATAAGTGTAATCACTGAAGAAGAAGCAACAAGTGAAGAAGGCGGGGCAAAAAAAGAAGAAGAGGTAATAGTTCTAGATGATGAGGACCTAACAAAAGATGTTAATATCAACGATCCAGTACGTATGTATTTAAAAGAAATTGGTCGTATATCTCTTTTAACTCCTGAAGAAGAAATGGATTTATCCGTTCGTGTAGCTAATGGTGATGAAGAAGCAAGAAATATTCTTGCAGAATCAAATTTACGTTTAGTTGTTTCAATTGCTAAAAGATATGTAGGTCGTGGGCTTTTATTTCTTGATTTGATTCAAGAAGGAAATATAGGTCTTATGAAAGCTGTAGAAAAATTTGACTTTGGTAAAGGCTACAAATTCTCAACTTATGCTACTTGGTGGATTAGACAAGCAATAACTCGTGCACTTGCAGACCAAGCAAGAACAATCCGTGTACCAGTACATATGGTAGAAACTATTAATAAAATGGCACGTATTCAAAGACAAATGACGCTTGAATTAAATCGTGAACCAAGTGATGAAGAACTTGCTAAAAAAATGGGTATCAGTGTTGATAAAGTAAGAGAAGTTATTAAAATAAGTCAAGATCCAGTTTCACTTGAAACTCCAATTGGAGAAGAAGATGACTCACATTTAGGCGATTTTATTAAAGACGAATCAAGTTTAAGTCCCGAAGAATACGCAACAAATGAAATCTTAAAAGAGGAAATAAAATCAGTATTAGCCACACTTCAACCAAGAGAACAACAAGTCCTTGAACTTCGTTTTGGATTAATTGATGGAACAAGTTATACTCTTGAAGAGGTTGGTAAAAGATTTAATGTTACAAGAGAAAGAATTCGTCAAATAGAAGCAAAAGCTTTAAGAAAATTAAGACATCCTTCTCGTGCTAAAAAGTTAAAAGATTTTATGACTGATTAGATATTTAGGAGGTGTATTTATGTTAAGTTTAAGACTTTCGTCCCTTACAAAATTTGTTAATTATAATGATAAAATAATTGATATCGGTTGTGACCATGCATTACTTGATATTTTTCTAGTAAAGAATGATTTAGTAAAAAGCATCATTGCATCAGATATTAATGTTCAAGCTTTGAATTCTGGAATTAAAAATATTGAAAATGAAGGTTTAAGTGACAAAATAAGTGCTCGTTTAGGTGATGGATTAAACGTTTTAACTGATAAAGATAACATAGACACTGTAATAATTTCTGGTATGGGAACAAATACCATTATGGGTATTTTGAATAATGACCATTTAAAGGATATTAATAAATTGATAATTCAGTCCAATAATGATCATACAATGTTAAGAAAATATGTAACTAAACTTGGATTTTTCATCAAAAACGAAGAATATTTCCAAGATAATAAAAAGAATTATATCAATATAGTATTTGTTCGTGGAAACAAAAAATATTCAAAGATAGATTTAACATATGGACCAATACTTAAACATAATAAACCATATTTAGAGTTTGAAATAAATAATATTGAGAAAATTGAAGAATTAGTACCAAAAAACAAAATATTATTACATTTTCAATTAAAAAAAGAAAAAAGAGTATTGAAGAAATTGCTTAGAAAGTAGATAACTACTTTCTTTTTTATGGAGAAATCTTATCTTTTTTGATATAATTTTTCATAGGTGAAGAAAAATGGATATAAATCACATTAGAAACTTTAGTATTATTGCCCATATCGATCATGGCAAAAGTACACTTGCTGATCGAATTTTGGAGATAACTGGTGCTGTATCAAGCCATGATATGAAAGATCAACTTCTAGATAGCATGGATCTTGAGCGTGAAAGAGGCATTACAATCAAACTTAATGCGGTGGAACTTAAATATAATTATGAAGGTGAAGAGTACATATTACATTTAATTGACACTCCAGGACATGTTGATTTTTCATATGAAGTATCACGTAGTTTAGCTGCTTGTGAAGGTGCAATTTTAATAGTTGATGCAGCTCAAGGAATAGAAGCTCAAACTCTTGCTAATCTTTATCTTGCAATGAATAATGATTTAACTATTATTCCAGTAATAAATAAGATTGATTTACCTAACGCTGATGTTGAAAAAGTTACAGATGAACTTGTTAATGTCTTAGGTTTTAATCGCGATGAAATCCTTTTATGCAGCGGTAAAACGGGTGTTGGAGTTAAAGAATTACTTAATGCTATAGTTAAACGTATTCCAGCTCCAAAAGAGCCAATAGATCACGAAACTAAAGCAATGATTTTTGATTCTTATTTTGATCCATATCGAGGTGTTATTGCATCCGTTCGTGTATTTGATGGAAAAATAAAGAAAAGCGATACCATTAAAATGATGTCGACTGGAGCAATGTATGAAGTAGTAGAACTTGGTGTATCAACACCTAAAACCAAAGAACTTTCTGAATTAGTAAGTGGTCAAGTTGGTTGGATTAATGCTAGTATTAAAACTATTGATACTGTTAAAGTTGGAGATACAATTACAACCTTGTCTCACGAAGCAAAAACACCACTTCCAGGATATCAACCAATGAAACCAATGGTTTATTCAGGACTTTTTCCGATTGAACCCAATAAGTTTGAACCATTAAAAGAAGCATTAGAAAAATTAAAACTAAATGATGCCTCTTTAGAATTTGAACCAGAAACGTCAGAAGCTTTAGGATTTGGTTTCCGTTGTGGCTTTTTAGGTCTTCTTCATATGGAGATAATCGAAGAACGTATTGAAAGGGAATTTGGAATAGATATTATCACAACATCACCATCAGTTATCTATGAAGTAAAATTGACTAATGGTGAGGTTATTTCTGTTGATTCTCCTTCAAAAATGCCAGAAAGAGTTAAAATTGCTGAAATTAAAGAACCTTATATTGAAACTAATATATTTGTCCCAAGCGAATATATTGGAGCTATTATGGAGTTATGTCAAGATAAAAGAGGAATCTATAAATCAATGGATTATATAAATGATACTCGTGTAAACATACATTATGAAATACCTCTATCAGAAATAGTGTATGATTTCTATGATAGATTAAAATCCACTACTAAAGGTTATGCATCTTTTGATTATGACATTATTGGATATAAAGCAAGTGACTTAGTGAAGATGGATATTTTAATAAACGGAGAAATAGTGGATGCTTTATCTCTAATTGTTCATAAAGACTTTGCTTATACAAGAGGTAGAAAAATCGTTGAAAATTTAAAAACACTTATACCTCGTCAATTGTTTCAAGTCCCAATTCAAGCAAGCGTTGGTTCAAAAGTAATTGCTCGTGAAAATATCAGTCAAATGAAGAAGAACGTTTTAGCAAAATGTTATGGAGGAGACATTTCCCGTAAAAGAAAACTTCTTGAAAAACAAAAAGAAGGCAAGAAGAGAATGAAGATGGTTGGAAATGTTGAAATACCACCAGAGGCCTTCTTAAGTGTTTTAAAAACTGAAAAATAATGAGTTTTAGGAGAATTTTATGAAAGGGCAAAAAAGAGAATTCACTCCAGAAGAAGTTGAATATATAGTTAATAATTGGGGGAAAGAATCTGCTCATAGCATGAAGAAAAAATTTAATTGTTCTTGGAATGCAGTATGTAGAGTTGCAGAAGAAAATGGCTTAGAGTTACCAAAATCCAACAATTGGACCAAAGAAGAGGTTCAAACTTTAAAAGACTTATCTGGAAAATATCATTATGAAATAATTGCCGAAAAAATGAAAAAAAGTCCAAACGCAGTAGATTTAAAAGCAAAAAAACTCGGCATAACCTTAATAAAAGACCGAAGAGAGTGGACAAAAGAAGAAGAACAAACCTTAAGTGAACTATGGGGAACAATGAAAATAGAATCTATAGCCGAAAGTATGAAAAGAACAGTGTTTTCTCTAAAAGTAAAAGCTGTAAGAATGGGTTTAGGTTCAATGGTAAAAAACAATGCTGAATTAATAACTATATCAGATATGGTTGAACTTTTAAATGTTAGTCGTGATAGGATAACGACAACATGGGTAAATTTAGGATTAAAACTAAAAAAGAAAAGGTTAACCGATAACGCCAGTTATTATTATGTTATTTGGGAAGATTTAATTAAATTTTTAAAAGACAATCAAAATGAATGGGATTCAAGAAATATTGAAATGTATATGTTAGGTTCCGAATCAGGGTGGTTAGCTGAGAAAAGAAAACGAGATGCTCTTGAAAATCCTTTATGGTATCGTAAATGGAGTGACGAAGAAATAGCTAAAGCTGAATATTTACTTCTATTAGGAAAAAATTATTCAGAAATCGCTGAAATTTTAAATCGAACAGAAGGCGCAGTTGCTGAAACTTTAAGAGACAATGGACACAGCTATGAACTAGCAAAATTTTGGAAAGGAAAAGAAATAAAATTTTTACGTGAAAATTACGAAAACATGACTTATTCCGAAATTGCCAATGCACTTGATAGAAGCACTAAAGCAGTAGCGCATAAAGCTGAAGAACTAGGATATCAAAGAACTCTATCAAAGAAAAAAGATTTAACCGACGAATCTGGAAATAAAAACCAACAAGAATAATACAATATTCTTGTTTTTTATTGAGTTTTAGTATAAAATTTTAGTGTAGGTGATGATATGGAAGCCGTATATGTACATATTCCTTTTTGCAATCATATATGTTCTTATTGTGATTTTCCAAAAGTATTAAAAATAGATTCTTTTGTAAGCGATTATTTGGAAGCCTTAAGAAAAGAAATAGAAAGCAGTTATGATGGAGAAAGAATAAAATCTTTATACATCGGAGGAGGGACTCCATCATGTTTATCCAGAAAAGAAAGAATAAGATTGCTTAGAACGTTAGAAATATTTAACCGAGATCCTGACTGTGAATACACAATTGAAGTAAATCCAAGAGATATTGATGATGAGTTTTTAGATGATATTATTGAATATGGAATAAATCGTGTAAGTATTGGCATCGAATCTTTTGATTCTAACAACTTAAACATACTTGAAAGAGAATGTGAATATAGTGATATTGAGGAAAAATTAAAAAAGATGAAACTTAGAGGACTTACAAATATCAATCTTGATTTAATGTATGCAATACCAGGAGAAAAACTAAATGTATTGAAAAAAGACATAAATAAACTGCTAAAACTTAACCCAACTCATATTTCAACTTATTCTTTAATAATCGAAGAACATACTAAAATGAAAATAAATGGTGAAGAATACATAAACGAAGAATTAGATTTTAAAATGTATAATACAATATGCAAACAACTTAAAAAGTCGGGATATGATCACTATGAAGTTAGCAATTTTGCAAAACCTGGTTATAAATCAATTCACAATTTAAACTATTGGAATAATGGTGAATATTATGGTTTTGGTCTTGGTGCTAGTGGGTATAAAGATGGATTTAGATATACTAATACTAGAAGTATTCATGAATATATTAAAGGGAATTATCGCTTAGAAGAAAATCTTCTTACTCATAAAGATCAAATGGATAACGAAATTATGTTGGGGCTTAGAAAATTAGAAGGTATAAATGTTGATGATTTTTTCAATAAATATAATGTTAATATACAAGATGCATACCCAGTACAAGAACTCATAAACAAAGGTGAACTTATATATAAAAACGGCTATTTATTTGTTAATCCAAATATGATTTATGTTATGAATGAGATTTTAGTCAAACTTATTTGATATTGATAAAACAATTTATATTTGCTATAATCAAAATACAATAATTAAGAATAGAAAAGTAGGGAAAAATATGAATAAATTTTTTAAAAGAGTAATTTATGGAGGATTTATAATCGGTAGTACACTTCCAATGATTGCTCATGCTTCATCTTTAGATTTTGGCACATCTTCAGCAACAGTAGCAGAAACACGTATACCAGTAAGTGTTAAAAGTGATTCTCAGGCTGTAGAATCCGTAACTTTAAGTTGCCAAACAAACGTTGATGCGGTTGATTGCGGTTTTGAAATAAACGGTGTTGGTGTAACTTCCAACAAAAGTGGAAAAAGTGTGATGGTCAGTTATCCAAACGATCAAAACGTTTCCAAATTTCCAACAAATACAAGCACTCAAATTGGTAATGTAGTATTAACTAATTCAAGTGAAGTTAAGTATGATAATGTTAATGTAACTGTAACATATAAAATAAACGATGGAAGTCAAGAAACTTTTTCTAAAGTATATATTGTAAATGGCAAAAAACCAAAAAGTGATGATGCCACATTAAAAAGTGTAACTATTTCACAAGGAAGTATGAATCCGACATTTAATAAAGATGTATTTGAATATACAATATTTGATATAGCTGATACAATAAATTCGATTAAATTTTCAGCAGAATGTAACGATGGTTCCTGTGAAATATCTTATGAAGGCGGTAAAAGTAGAAGTTCTTCTACAGGAAAAACATCAACTATCACTTTAAATCAAGGTGATAATGATATTCGAATCACTGTAAAAAGTGAAAGTGGTAAAACAACAAATGTTTATACTTTTAAAACAATACGTGGTGAAAGCGCTTATAACAGCCCAAATCTTTCTAAGTTGAGTGTTGGAATTTATACAATGGAACCTGCTTTTGTAGCCAATAACTATGAGTATAAAATAACTGTTCCAAATAAAATATCTTCAACTGCTGGTTTGATTGAATTTACTCCAGTTGACTCAAATGCTAAAGTAATCGTAGATGATGTAACTGAACTAAAAGTTGGAGAAAATATTATAAATCTAGTCGTTACAAACGTTTTAGGCGATGATGCTAAAACATATAAATTAATTATTACTAGATTAAGTGATGATGATATTGATGTAACCGCATATTTAAATAATAAGGTAACATTTACAAATGGAGATGGTATTGAAACTACATTATCATTTACTGATTTTGAATTACAATATCCAGATGAAGCTAAAAAAATTGAAGATGGAACATATAAATTTGATGATAATGGTAAAAGAGTACATGATGAAATAGTAGAAGATAAAAAGAACGACAAATCCAAAAAGAATAAAATAGTTTTAATAATAGTTCTTGTAGTAATTGGTCTTGCAATTATTGCTATCTCTGGAATTTTATTATTTAGAAAGAAAAAAACAAAATTACCAAAAAATATAGAAGAAGTAAATGATAAAAACTCTGAACTAGAAGAAAGTAAAGAAATGGAAGAAAACAATGACGAAATAGTTGATGAAACTAATATCGAAGAAGAAATAATCGGCGAAAATTTTTCCAAAGATAAAGATGCAACCATCGACATCGATGAAGCCTTAAATGATCTTATGAATACAAAACAATATGAATTAAACAAAGATGAGGACGATAAATAATTAACTCATCTTTTTTTTACCTAAATTCGTGATATTTTTTAGAAAATTTATTGCACTAATTTAAAAAGTGTATTATAATACTAGTGAAATTGAGAGGAGGGAAGCAAATGACAAAGGTTGATGTTAAAAATGGTGATATTAATTCAGCATTAAAAAGATTCAAACTTAAAGTGGCAAAGAGTGGTGTCCCTTCTGAACTTAAAAAACATAAACATTATGACAAACCAGGAGTTAGAAAACGTGAAGCAAAAAAAGAAATGATTAAAAATTCACGTAAAAGAAACAGAAGAGGATAAATCCTCTTTTTAATTTAAAGGAGAATAAAACATGTTTGATAAAGTTAAAAGTGACTTGCTAGCAAGTATGAAAGAACAAGATAAATTTAAATTAGGAGTTCTTAGAATGCTTAAAAGTGCTCTTCAAATGGAACAAATAAATATTGGCCATGATTTAACTGACGAAGAAACTTTAACAGTCATTAGAAGAGAAGTAAAGAAAAGAAATTCATCAATTCAAGAATATGAGAAATTTGGTAAAACAGATACCGTTCAAGATTTAAAGCATGAAGTTGAAATACTAGAATCTTATTTACCAGCTATGTTAAATGATGAAGAGGTCGAAAAGATAATAGACGAAGTTATAGAAACTTTTGAAAATCCAGATATCAAATCAATGGGTAAAATAATTTCTTTAGTAAAAGAAAAAACAAATGGTAATGCCGATATGAGTAAAGTATCAGCACTTGTTAAAGAAAGGCTTTCATAAGTCTTTTTTATTTTAAAAAACATATTCTTTATTATGCAAAAAAAGTGTATAATAATATTGATTTTAGAAATTTGGTGGATTCATGTTAGAAATAAAAAATATTACAAAAATTTATAAGACATATGGTCTTGAACAAAAAGCTTTAGATAAAGTAAGTATAAATTTTAGAAAATCTGAATTTGTATCTATTTTAGGACCAAGTGGAAGCGGTAAAACAACTCTTCTTAATATAATAGGAGGTCTTGATAAGTATACATCAGGAGATTTAATTATAAATGGTGTTAGTACTAAAAAATATAATGATCGTGACTGGGATACATATCGAAATCATAAAGTTGGTTTTGTTTTTCAAAGCTATAATTTAATTACTCATCAAACAGTTCTAAAAAATGTTGAGCTTGCTTTAACTTTATCTGGTGTATCAAAAAAAGTTATAAGAGAAAAGGCTATTAAAGCGCTTGATGATGTTGGGCTATCTAAACATATTAATAAAAAACCTAATCAATTATCCGGTGGTCAAATGCAAAGAGTTGCTATAGCACGTGCACTTGTTAATAATCCAGATATTATTCTAGCTGATGAACCAACTGGAGCACTTGATTCTGATACTTCTGTTCAAATAATGGAATTACTAAAAAGTATTTCTAAGGATAAACTTGTTATTATGGTTACTCATAATCCAGATTTAGCCCAGAACTATTCAAGTAGAATTATTAATATTAAAGATGGTAAACTTTTAAGTGATACAAATCCCTATGATTATAAAAAAGAGGAAAAGGATAACCGAATATTAAAGAAAACTAAAATGTCTTTTCTTACAGCTTTAACACTTTCTTTTAATAACTTAATGACTAAAAAAGGAAGAACTATACTTGTATCCATTGCTGGTTCAATCGGTATAATCGGTATTGCTCTAATTCTAGCTGTGTCTACTGGATTTCAAAATTATGTTGATTCTATACAAGAAGATACTTTAACTTCATATCCACTTACTATTATGCAAGAATCATCTGATATTACAAGCATTCTTTTATCGATGAGAAGTGGTGATAAAAAGAGCAATGGTTCTGATGATGTAATCGAAGAACAATATATTACAAATATGTTATCAAGCGTAAGCACAAATGATTTAAAAAGCTTTAAATCCTATTTAGAAAAAAATATGAATGAAATAAAAGATGACGTTGCTAACATTCAATATTCCTATAGTGTTGATCCTAATATTTATACAATTGATGCAACTAAAAAACTTTCTAAAGTGAATCCTAGTAATTTATTTACATCGATGATGGGAGGAAACTCATTAATGTCATCATATTCATCCATGGCAAGTGTTTATTCTAGTATGGTAGATGATATAAGTGAGGTTGTCAAAGATTATGATGTTCTCTCTGGACATTGGCCAACAGCATATAACGAGATGGTAATTGTCTTATCAGAGAAAAATACTATATCTGATTTGTTAGTGTATTCTTTAGGTTTAAGAGATACAAGTGAATTATCTAAGATGGTTAATTCTATCATGAGTGGCGAAGAAGTTGACATTAAACATGACCCATTAAAGTTTTCTTATGAAGATCTAATGGGAGTTGATTTAAGATTAGTTCTTCCAACTGATACATATAAATACAATAAAAAATATGATGTGTATGAAGATATGTCTGAAGATGAATCATTCATGAAAAAAGTATATGAAAAAGCAACAAAATTAAAAATAGTTGGTGTTGTAAGTGCAAAAGATGGCGTGACATCTTCTTCTCTTAACCCAGGAGTTGTTTATACTAATGCTTTAATAGATTACATTATCAATCAAACAAAAGACACCAATATTGTAAAAAAACAATTAAAAAATTCCGAAATTGATGTTTTTTCCGGAAATCGTTTTGATAAAGAAAACAACAAGTATGCTTTCTCATTTGAAGATTTGGTTAAAGTTGATGAAGAAAAACTAAAAAATGCTTTTGGTGGCAAAATTGATTCTTCAACAATTGAAAATAAAACAAAATTGGCAATAAGTGAAATAGAAAGTTCTATAAGTATTGATACAACTCCAGCAAAAACTTTATTTGAAAGTAATTTAAAAACATTTATGAATGACGTTTTAAGCGTAGATTTTCAAGAAGATAAGATAGATGAACTAGTAAATAATTACTTTAATAAAGATGATGTTACATCAAAGCTGAAGAATATGGAAAAAACATATTTAATACCAGTAGATACTTTAAAAAACTCTTATAGTGTTTTAATAAAAGGTTTATTGAATGCGTACTTAAATGCATATAAAGTATATTTAAACAGAGTAGGACAAACATTTAATGAAGAAGTATTAATAATAGATGATTTAAAAAATACGGTTATATCTTCTTATCTTGAAAGTGCATTAATCAATGAAACTGAAGAAAAATTTGCAAATCTCATGACCGAAGCTAAAGTTAAAAGTGAAGTACTAACTAAAGTTGGAAATCTAACAAGTGATTTAGCTAACAGCTTTGCATCCTCATTTAATATTGATGCAAGCAAAATCGCATCTGCTTTTACACTTAATTTCAGTGAAGACGAACTTACTCGTGTTGTAAGTGCCATGATGAGTAAAACCGAAACAACTCAAAAAACAAATTTAATAAAGCTAGGCTATCAAGACAAAGAAGAACCAACATACATATCTTTTTACTTCAATAGTTTTGATGGCAAAGAACATTTCTTATCATTTATAGATGAATATAACAAAAAAAGTGATGAAGATAAGAAAATAAATTATTCAGATACAACAGGTATTCTTATGTCTTCAGTAAAAACTATTGTTAATGCAGTAAGTTATGTATTGATAGCGTTTGTTTCTATTTCTCTTGTTGTATCAAGCATCATGATAGGAGTAATAACTTATATTTCTGTTTATGAAAGAACAAAGGAAATTGGTATATTAAGAGCAATTGGAGCATCTAAAGGAAATATATCTTCAATATTCAATGCTGAAACATTTATTATTGGGCTTTTATCAGGTCTTTTTGGAATAGGTATATCTTATGCATTTATTCCAATAATAAACTCTGTCATTCATCATTTCACAGGTAATATTCCACTTTCAGCAGCGTTAAATATAAATCATGCTCTTATATTAGTTGCTTTATCGATTATATTAACTTTAATCGGAGGACTTATACCAGCAAAATCAGCATCTAAAAAAGATCCAGTAGAAGCTCTAAGAAGCGAATAAAAAACATTATTTATAAGGAGAAAGTTATGAAAAAATATATTACATAATTATTATATTACTTTTAACAACACTTATTTTATTTACAAATTATAAAGTTTTAAAAGGAAATCAAGAAAATACTAATAGTAAAAAAATAGTACTTAAACTTAACCATGATGATACAAAAGCGTTAGATTATAAAGACACTGAAGCAATTGTTTTAGAAAATAAAATCACTGATATGAAGTTTGATTTAAAAGAAGAAATAGATTATCACTTTTATGACAAAGAAAAATATTATGATAATTTAAAAATATTTCTGGATTACATACAAAATAACTTTAATATTGAAATCAACAATAAATGGAAGGTTCAAATTAATAAAATATCTAATGATTATGGATTAGTAAGATTTGTATATTATATAAATGGATATATTAGCACTAATAAAGCAATCACATTTTCAGTAAATGATAAAAAAGTTGAAAAAGTATATTATTCTTTTATTAATGAAAACCTAGATGAATCAGTAATAATAAATAAAGTTAAAAAATTTAAAAATAATATAATTCAAGAAAAAAAGAAATTAAATAAAGATGAAACTTTAATAGAAGAAAAAACAACATATGACTATAATTACCGAACAAATAAAATTACATATACATATTGCCTATACTTTCAAAATGGATATGGAATTATAAATAATGATTATTGTTCTATATATTTCTTACATTAAAAACACCAAAATTGGTGTTTTTTTATTGCAAATGTGGTATTATGAAATAAGAATAAGATAGAAGGAATATATACTAAAAAAGGAACACTCATGTTATTATTAATGGTAAATTGATAGCGTTTGTTTCTATTTTTCTTGTTATATCAAGTATTATTATACCAGCAAAATCAGCATCTAAAAAAGATCCAGTAGAAGCTTTAAGAAGCAAATAGGAGGAACTATGTTAATATATAAAAATACCTTTGAAAATATCAAAACAATTGGACTTGATTTTCCTATAGAAGATCAATTTTATGCGGATGAATTGTGTGCAATTGTTGCAGATGGAATTACAAGAGATCCGATTGGTTTACCAGACTTTTCTGTAGTCAGTGAACAAGAGGCTGTAAGAAAATATCCTAGACCAAGTGGCGCCGAATTAGCAGCAAAAAAAATATGTGCAAAATTTCCGTCTGTAAGTGGTTCTTTAAAAGATAGACTTGTATCTTGTAACGAAGCAGTAAAAAATCTAAATGATAAGTATATTAAAGAATGTGACTACCTTGAAAACGATTATTACGGGTCCGTTGCTGCTTGCATAGAATTTCAAGAAAATATTTTAAAATACGCATATATATGCGATTGTGGCGTTATTGTATATGATGATAATGGGAACATTAAATTTCAAACAATCGATGATAAAAAAGTTAACAGTGATCCTTACAAAAGCAAGTCCAATCTTCCTCCATGGTATTTACCCGAATGTCGTAAAATAGTTAGAAGTGAGTGGAGAAATAATCCAAACAATATAGTTGATGGCAAATGTGTGTCTTTTGGTGCATTAACTGGAGAAAAAACAGCTATAGAGTTTATTAAATCTGGTGAAGTTCCATTAAGTAAAAATGACTCAATAATTGTTTACAGTGATGGCTTCTCTGAATTTTTACATGAAGAAGAATTTATCAAAAATATTCTTGAATTTAATTCAGAAAAATTTGAAAACTATATTGATAAAAAATCAAGAGAAGATTCATCAAGATATGGAAAAGAAAAGACCTTAGTACTTTATAGATATTAAAAAGAAGAGTGATTTTAAGTGGGAAAACTATATTTGAAAGAAATAAATAAAAATGATCTTTATTTATTGGAAAAATATAATGAAGATATTTTAAGTCATCAATTAAAACCTAGCATGACTAGTGATAGTTTTGTCGATTGGTTGCAAAAAATGGAAACATCTCGTTCTGATTCTACTAAAGTACATTTCTTTCCATATTTTTTAATGCTTGATGATATACCAATTGGAATGCCAATAATAAAAACAAACATTGATGTTGATGAGTTTTGGTTAAAATATGGAGGAAACATTAGTTACGTTATATCTCCTAGCTATAGAAGAAAAGGTTATGGTACTAAATGTTTACATTTGGTTTTAGAAGAGTGTCTTCGCCTTGGTTTAACAAAAGCATTTTTAACATGCAACGCAAGAAATACAGGTTCATTTAAGATTATTCAAAACAACTATGGAATTCTTGAAAATTCATTTATTGATAATAGAGCACATTTAGGAACGTTAAATTATCGATTCTCAATAGATATCAAAAAATCACTGAGATCATATACCGAAGGAATTGCACCAAATTTTATAACAATAGAACAAATTTGCAATTTGGATAGAACTGATATTAATTCATTTTTAATAAACACTAAACAAAGTGAGTTAAATCCAAAAAATATTTATTTGCCTTTAGATGTTAATGTAAATGGTGCTGCAATTATAAAATATGTATGTAATGAATATTTAAAAAATTTTGTTTTTTCAGGAAACGATAAACTAGATGAATTTTCAAGAACTGTAGATGATATATTAAACTCAAAAATATTTTTTGGAGAGAATGAAGTTGCTTTAGTTGAAAGTTCTCTACTGAGAGAAAAAAGAATTCCAACCATATGTGTTTATGCCGCAAGTGTAGATCAAAAGACAACTTACACATTTATTGAAGTATTTTTAGATAATAAGTGGTGCTTGGTAGATCCAATGGATGGCAGAATATTTACTGATTATAATTATAATAATCTATCATTACCAGATGGTTATATAACTTATAGAAAAGCTCTAAATAATTATAGTTTTGGAATTTTCAGCAAAGAAAATATGCTAGACCTAATTAAATCATCTACATTAGATGATCGTAGATAGTGAATTAGAGGTGGTTAAATAATGAATAATATATTTGAAAGTGTTAATAGCATCAAAATAGAAGTTAATCCTAAAATACAATTATTTTCTATTTTAATGATTCTAAGCAACGAAAAAGAAAAAGATCAATTCAAAAGGTTGTTTAATTTTCATAATGGAAATAATGCCTATTTTAAAGAAATAGAAAATAGTTTTGCTTATTTAAAAAGTAGTAAATTGATTAATGATTTCAATTACTTAAATGATAAATATAATTTTCATTATCAAAATGCTTTTGAATACGCTTTATGTTTAGATGATGATTTTGAATTCAAAAGTTATACAAATAATATTTTTATTAATGAAGAAACAAAACAATTTAATCAAAGTTTAAAAGAATTTTATTATTCTGAAAGATTTATACAATTTTATAACGAACATCTTGATGAATATAAAGATTGGATTGAATCTATAAAGAAAGATTATGAAAAATATGATGTTATAACTCATTTAGAAAAATACTGTGGAAATATTGTATCATCAAAAAAATATTATATTGATTTTATATCCTGCGAAACTGGTGGTGGGTATTCTATTTACTTAGAAGATGAAGTCCACTATTGTTTCAGAGTAAAGAGTAGCTGTAAAGATAATCGTTACTTTTACAAAGAAGATTCAAAACAAAATATTCCTATATGCGTACATGAATTTTTACACGGAATTATTAATCCATTAACAATTAAATATAATTTATTTAATTTTGAGTCGCATTACTTTAATGGTGGAATTCCTTTTTTAGGTTATGGAAATGACTTTGCAATGTTTAATGAATATACTGTAAGAGCATTGACTATAAGAATTATTTCAATAATGTTTGGTAAAGATTATGAAAAGGATTTAATTGAAGAAGAAGTTAACACCGGATTTGCCTATATGGAGAATTTAGTTAAACTATTGAAAGTATATGAAGAACATAGAAACAAATATTCAACTATTGATGATTTTATGAAAAATATAAACGATTTCTTCATTAATAATCTATCCAATTAAAGGTATTAAAAAATTTACTTAAATTAATAAAAGACTAATTGAATCTATATTTAGATTTGTAGTATAATATTAATAGAAAGGTAGAATTACTATGGGAAATTATTTTAATGCTGATATTGATTACCATTAATTGATTATTGCTCGAGGAAACACTCAGTTTCCTTTTTTAGTTGCCATGACAATATATAAAATGTATGATTTTCATAGCAGCAATAAATAATCGTTATCTTATAAATAAAAAATAACCTAGCTTGAGTAAATAACACAAAAGTGTTATTTTTTCTTGTGCTTTCATATTATTTATTGGTGATATTTATGTTTGATATAATACGTTCATATTTTAAAGATGAAAAATACTATGTAGTTTTGTTTAATGATGGTATTTATATTAAAAACTATAATAACATTTTATCTTTAACAGAAAATGAGATTCTCGTTAATATAAATGAATCTATTTATAAAATAAAAGGAAAACACTTTGTATTATCAAAAACTGTTGGTCATGAATTAGTTGTAAATGGGTGTATAGAAAGCATAGATAAAATATGATATTAATAAAAGTTAAAAATAATATCAAGTTATTTATTAAAAAGTGTTTAAAAATGCAACTCAACTTATATGATATAAAATATTATAAAGATTATATAACTTGTAAAATAGAGACCGATGATTTAAATGAATTAGTTAAAAAGTGTTACTTTTCTGAGATTGAAGTTCTTAAACATTATGGAAAAAATGGTTTAAAGAAACATTTTGTAAAATATAAATTTGATTATTCTATTTTAGTTTTTATTATTGTTTCTTTATATCTAATAAGTAATGTAATAGTTTCAATTGATATTAAGCATGAAAACAAAAATTTAAGAAATGAAATTCAAAAAATACTTGAAGAAAAGAATATAAAACCATACACCATAGCTTTAAGTGTTGGTAAATTAAATAAAATAAGTGATTCGATTGTCAGGGAAAACAATGATACTTTAGAATGGTTAAGTATATATCGAAGTGGAATGAAGTATATTGTTTCTTTTGAAGAAAGGATCATCAAAAATGAAACCAAAGAAGACGGATTCTGTAATATTGTTGCCTCTAAATCGGGAGTTATAAAAAAAGTAATAACTTTCAATGGAGAAAACATAGTAGAAAGAGATAAAGTTGTAAATAAAGGTGATATATTAATAAGTGGAACTATTAAAAAAGATGAAGAAATTAAGAAAAACGTCTGTGCAAGCGGAGAAGTTCTTGCTGAAGTTTGGTATAAAGTAAACGTAAGTTATCCGCTTAAGTATAAAAATGTTACTAAAACTAAGAAAAAACGTATTAATTTTAAATATAATGATAACTATTTTTATAAAAAACATTATAAAAGTTATCAAGAGAAAGTATTATTAAAACTTGGTTCATTTAAAATTATAAGAGAATACGAAACTAAAGAAGAAACAAAAAAATATACTCATGATGAAGCGATAAATAACGCCAAGGAATCAATAAAAACAGAAATTTTAAAAAAAACTTCCTCCAATAGTCAAATTCTTGATCAAAAAGTTTTGAAAGAAAGTGAATTTGATAGTAAAATAGAATTAGAGGTATTTGTAAGTGTTTTAGAAAATATTTCAAAACGTGAATACTTTGAGGAAAGTGATATAAATGATACCAACTAAACTTTATGGAATAATCGGTAGTACTTTACCAATGATAGTTCTTTTTTCTTTAGTGATGATTCTTTACCGAATGGTATGTGTTATAATGACAAAAGAAAAAATAAATGTCTTAAAAGAGTTGAAAATGCTAATATATATTGTTTATTGTTTTTTACTTTTTAGACTGGTTACTACAACCGATTTTGAAAGTTACTCAAATAACTTTATTCCGTTTAAAGAGATTATGCGTTATAAATTAACAAGTGTTCTTTTTTATAGAAATGTTGTTGGTAATATATTATTATTTTTACCATTTGGTTTTTTAATTACTGATATGATTCATGATAAAACAAATAAGCTTAATATTTTCATATCAACATTTATTGTATTTATGACATCTCTTTCAATAGAAGTAATACAAATGCATATTGGAAGAAGTTTTGATATTGATGATATCATTTTAAATGTAATTGGTGGTATAATTGGATTTGTTATATTTTGGATATACAGCGGAATAAAGAAAAGATGCAATAATGATACTCTAAATTTATTAGTTGCTTTTCTTTCGTTTATTCTTTTTATATTAGTAATGTTTTTAATATGTTTAGTGGTGGTGAATTTTTAATGAATAGTTTTGATATAATTGATGAATTTGGATATAAAAGTGATTATAGTTATTTAAATGGAGTACTAAATCATACTTTAGAAAAATTAAATATTGATAATGCTTGTTTTTCTATTATTTTTATAGATGATGAAAAAATGCATGAGATGAATTTAGAATATCGTGGAATCGATAGAACAACTGATGTTTTAAGTTTTGCTTTAGAGGATAATGATTTTATTGAATGTGAAATACGTAATTTAGGAGATGTATTTATTTCTATTCCCAAAATGCGAAGTCAAGCTGTTGAATATGGCCATTCAGAAAAAAGAGAACTTTCTTTTTTAAGTGTTCATGGACTTTTACATTTGCTTGGTTATGATCACACAAGAAGCAAAGAAGAAGAAAAAATTCAATTTGGACTCCAAGATGAAATATTAAATGATTTAAATATAGTTGAGTAGGTGGTATAGATGAAAAGTGGTTTTGTAAGTATTATAGGAAGACCAAATACAGGTAAAAGTACTTTAATAAATACAATAATAGATGAACATATAGCAATAGTTTCTAATGTAGCAGGAACAACTAGAAATACAATTCAAGGAGTATATCATGATGATGATACTCAAATCGTTTTTGTTGATACTCCAGGTATTCATAAAGCTCAAGATAAGTTAGGCAAACACTTAAATAAGCAATCATATGAATCTATGGATGATATTGATGCAATTTATTTTGTGGTGGATGCATCAAGTGGACTTGGTACAGGAGATAAATTTATAATGGAAGCTTTAAAGCACACAAATGTACCTGTAATATTAGTCCTTAATAAAATCGATAGACTCACTAAAGAAGGTATAATTAATGCCATAAACGATTATAAAGATCTATTTGATTTTGCTGATATAATACCAATAAGTGCTAAAAACAATGATAATGTTGATAGACTAATTAAATTAACTAAAAAATATTTAAAAGATGATATCAAATACTATGAGGACGATGTTATCACCAATAATGATAAATATTTTATGATATCTGAGCTTGTTCGCGAAAAAATTCTTAATTTAACTAATGAAGAAGTTCCTCACTCAGTTACTTGTGTTTTGACTAATTATAACGAAAAAGCTGATTCAGTGTATATCAACGTTGATATCGTTGTTTCAAGAGACTCGCTAAAGAAAATAATTATTGGTAAACAAGGAAGTATGCTTAAAACAATTGGAAGTGAAGCTCGTGCTGATATTGAAAGAATGTTAGGCAAAAGTGTTTATCTAGAATTATTTGTAAAAACCGTTAAAAACTGGAGAAATAAAGAAAAATATTTAGTAGAATTAGGTTTTGATGAACTCTAGTGAATAAAAAAGCAAAATTTACCTCAATATATAAGTAGAGAGGTGAATATGATGGCTTACGATAAAAATTGGGAGAAATTTAAAAAAACTGGTAAGATTGAAGATTATTTAAAATTTAAGAAAGTGATGTAGTATGTTAAAAAAAATAAGAGGAATAGTTGTAAGTGAAGTACCTTATAAAGATTCCTCTAAGGTACTAAATATTTTATGTGAAGAAGGAGTTATAGGGGTTATTTCAAAAGGATGTAAACGTATCAACAGCCCTTTAAGAGTTATTTCTAATAAACTGACTTTAGGTGAATATGTTATCTATTATAATGAATCTAAATTATCCACTTTAAAAGAAGGCAGTATTCTTGATAATTTTAATAATATCAAAAATGATTTAAATAAAATTTCTCATGCAACATATATTACTGATTTAGTAAATCAAGTGATGAAGCAAAATGCCGATCCTACGGTTTTTTCTTTATATTTAAGCGCATTAAAGAAGATTGATGAAGGAATAAATGAAACGGTTGTTATGAATATTTTAGAGATAAAACTTCTTGATTATTTGGGAGTTGGTATAAATCTAAATGGATGTGCTAAATGTGGAAGTACAAGAGAAATTGTAACAATTGATCCGGATGTTGGTGGCTATATTTGTAAAAATTGTTATACCAATGAGATTATTTATGATGAACGTGTTAGAAAAATGCTTAGAATGTATTATTTAGTAGAAATAGATTCTATAAAAGAACTAAAGATCAAAGATTATGTAATAGACTCTATAAACAAATTTTTATCTGTTTACTATGATAGATATACTGGCCTTTATATAAGAAGCAAAGAATTTTTAGATAGAAATATTAAAATATAAGACTTATAAGTCTTTTTTTTAATTTACAAATATAGTAAAATTATTGTAGGTGATTGTTATGCATAAAGTTATCGCGATAGACGGTTATTCAGCAAGCGGAAAAGGAACTGTAGCTGATTTACTTGCTAAAAAACTTGGATATCTAAGAGTTGACTCCGGAAAGTTTTATAGAAGTATCGCATATATTGGTTTAAAAGAAAACATCGATTTTGAAAGTGATGATGCCATTATTAAGCTCGCAAATAGCATTGATTTTGAATATAGAAACAATGAAATGTTTGCTAATGGTGAGAATGTAAGTGATAAACTTAAAACCAAAGAGATAGACACTTTAGTTATACGTGTTTGTGAGATTTATGAAGTAAGACATATTGTCAATAAAAAAATTCGTGGTATTCGCAAGTTTTATGATATAATAATCGACGGAAGAGACACAACTTCAGCGGTTTTCCCTGATGCGGATGTAAAAGTGTATCTAACAGCTTCCTTTGAAACAAGAGTTAAAAGAAGATATGATGAATACATTAAAGCTGGTAAAAGCATTACCATTGATGAAGTCAGAGAAAACATTAAGTTTAGAGATCATTCGGATGATACTAGAGAAGAAGGAAAACTTATAATTGTCCCGGATGCTCTAGTGATTGATTCTACAAATTTAACTGCTTTAGAAGTTGTTGATATGATTATAAATAGAAAAGAGTGCGAGAAGTAATGAATTTAAAAGATTTATATATTGATTTTTTTGTAAGCAAAGGACACAAGCAAATTCCAAGTGCTCCGGTTGTACCCGAAAATGATCCATCTGTTTTATTTAATACAGCTGGAATGCAACCGCTTATTCCATACCTATTAGGAGAACCTCATCCTTATGGAACACGTTTATGTGATTATCAAAAATGTATAAGAACAAATGACCTTGAAAACATTGGAGATACATATCATCATACATTTTTTGAAATGCTAGGAAACTGGAGTTTAGGAGATTATTTCAAGGATGAAGCCATTTCTTGGAGTTTTGAATTTTTAACAAAAGTTTTAAACATACCGGTAGAAAGACTAGCTGTAACCGTATTTGCCGGATCTGATTTAATACCTTTTGATGAAGTTAGTTATAATAAATGGTGCAGTCTTGGAATAAAACCAGAAAGAATTGCCAAAACTGTAGATGATAATTTCTGGATTGCTGGAGAAACTGGACCATGTGGTGGAGATACTGAAATTTTCTACTTTAGAAGTGATGATGAAATTCCTGAAGTTTTTGACCCAGAGGATGAACGTTGGGTAGAGATTTGGAACAATGTTTTCATGCAATATGAAAAACACGAAGACGATTCAATTACTGAACTTCCTAAGAAAAACGTTGATACTGGAATGGGTGTAGAAAGAGTTACATCTATTCTTGAAGGAAAACTTGATAACTATGAATCTTCTATTTGGAGTGATATTATTGAGCTTATTGAAAGTATTTCTAATCTTCCTTATAAAGGAAATGAAAAATCAATGCGTATAATTGCTGATCACATTCGTTCTTCAGTATTTATTGCTGCTGACCCTGCAGGAATTAAACCAAGCAATACAGATCAAGGTTACATTTTAAGAAGACTAATAAGAAGAGCAATAAGACACGCAAGAAATCTAAATATTGATATTAATTCTAATTGGGAAGAACAAATCGCTTCAAAAATTATCGATAAATATGCTAAATATTATGATGAATTAGTTGAAAATAAAGATGTTGTTCTAGACGTTTTAAAAAATGAAAAACAAAAATTTGCTAAAACTCTAGAGAAAGGCTTAAAGGAATTCGATAAAAAAGTAAGCAACGGATCTAAATCTATCGATGGAGAAACCGCATTCCATTTATTTGATACATATGGTTTCCCACTTGAATTAACAATTGAACTTGCAAGTGAACGTGGAATCGAAGTTGATGTTGTCGGATATAACGAATGTTTTAAAGCACATCAAGAGCTATCAAGAGCTGGTTCTACAGCTAAGTTTAAAGGTGGACTTGCTGGAAACTCTGAGATTGAAACACGTTATCACACTGCAACACACTTACTTAATGCTGCTTTAAAATTAGTTCTAGGAAATGACACTCATCAAAGAGGTTCAAATATAACTGTTGAAAGAATGCGTTTTGATTTTAACTGTGATCACAAATTAACAGATGAAGAAAAAAAACGTGCTGAAGATATCGTAAATAAATGGATTAAAGAGGATTTACCAGTAACTGTGGAAAGTATGAGTAAAAATGATGCTGTTGCTTCAGGTGCTGAGTGTATGTTTATCGAAAAATACCCAGATATTGTAACTGTTTATTCAATAGGAGATGTATCAAAAGAACTATGTGGCGGTCCACATGTAAAACATACTGGTGAACTTGGCCATTTTGTAATCAAAAAAGAGGAGGCATCAAGCCAAGGAATTAGAAGAATCAAAGCCATTCTTGAAAGCGAGGAAAACTAATGAAAGAAGAAACTCGTGAAGCTGCTAAAAAAAATATAAAAAAACTAACTGAAAAAGAAAGTAAGTTTGTAAACGAATTCAAATCATTTATTCTAAAGGGAAGTGTACTTGATTTAGCAGTTGGTGTTCTTATTGGTTCTGCCTTCCAAGGACTTGTTAAAAGTTTAACCGATAATATCATATCTCCAATATTAGGATGTTTTTCAGAAGTTAATTTCAATCAATTTACTTTAAATATATGGAATCTTCATTTAAGATATGGAGCTTTTCTAACAGATGTCATTAATTTTATTATTATGGCATTTGTAGTATTCTTAATTGTTAAATTCTTTAACAAACTAAAAGATTTTGGCAAAAAAGAAGAAGTAAAAGAAGTAAAAAAAGTTGAAAGTGATGAAGTAAAGCTTCTAAAAGAAATAAGAGATTTATTAAAAGAGGATAAGAAGAAAAGTAGCAAAAAATAATGTTGCTTTTTTTCTACTGGACAACTATAAATTAATTTCATATAATACTCTATGTTTAAATGGGAGATTGGTTATATGAATTTAAAGAATCCATTTCAAAAAAATATATGTCGCGTAACCAGCAGTAAGAAAGCAGACATACAAAAATCTAATCGCGAATTAGAAAACGTTTATAACGCCTTATTATTTCATACTATTGATACCCTAAAACAATTGGGCGCTACTGATATACTAGATATTTGGGTTATTGTGAATTTGATGTGTCAAAACGGCTGTTTTTCATATAACAAAAACGAATGGAATGATTGCCTTTCAAATAACTCGTCTAAAAGTTTAGAAATCTTAGTAAAACACAAACTTTTCTTAAATGGTCATGGTGTATGCCGACATGCATCAGTATTTTTGCAAAAAATATATAGCTTGCTTGGTTATGATAGTTCTGTAATGATTGGTTTTTTTAATTCGATTTCTAATAGTAAAGATACAATAAAAACAAAATCTCATGATGAAGCAAAAAGATATATTGAAGAATATTTTTCAAATCGTAAAAATAGCATTAGAGATATAGAGTTCCAACAGGATTTTAGAAGTATAGAAATCTCCACAGGAAATCATATGGTTACAAGTGTAAATGCTGAAGATAAAACTTATTTGTTTGATATAACTCAACACATTGCTTATACTACTTTATATCCAGACATATTACATATAGATTGGGACTACTTTTTTATACCTTATAAAAAAATCGCTGAAAAGAAAGTAAAAGATAAAATATATACAACTATTCCTAAGATTATGATTTATGAATATGTAAATGAAACTGATTTAAATGGGATAGAATCGTTAGAGCAAAATTATAAAGATTATCTTAAACAAGTACGTTTATATGGTACTTTTTATGAGAAAAATAAACATCTTTTAGAAACAGGAGAAAGAAATATACAAGCTTTAAGAAAACATTTTAGTGAATGATAACTTGAAAACAATTTTATAGAAGTTATTTATAAATTACAGTAATTAGAAAGGCGTAACATGAAAAAAATTGATGAAAATACCAGTTATGAAGAATTATTAAAACAAAAACAAATATGCATGGTTGAATTAGGAGCACTTTGTGTTGCAACATCAGTGTTAACGACAATATTAAGAAATCCAGCACCTTTTATTCCTTTTTTAGGAATTACTCATGAGCTAACTAGCAAAATGAAAAAAATTGAAAATACAATGTCAGAAAATGATGAAGATATAAAAGCAATTAAGATTATTTATGATGAAATACTTGAAAATACAATAAAAGAATTTAAAAAGTTTGAACTTAATAATCCGATAGAAACATATCAATTTTTTGATTACATATTTAGACATGGTTATTTTTCATATGACATGAACTACTACCATCCATTAAAAATGTCAGAATTGAAAACATTAACTATGGAAGAAATCCTTTTTTTAAATGGACATGGAGTTTGTAGACACGTGGCTACTTTTCTAAATAAAATATATGAAAGTTTTGAATATGATTCTAACATTGCACTTGGTCACTTAAATACAATAGATTCAGAAAAACTGCATAAATTTATGGATATATGTAAGCAAAACCCAACATTTACTAGTGAAGAAATTAATAAGAAACTTATAATAGAATATCTAAAACCACAAATATTTACAAAACTTAATTATAAAAAAAGCGGTGGATATAGTAATCATGCACTTATTAGAGTAAATTTTGAATCAATGACCTTATTAACAGATCCCGCAACAGAAAACATTTTTTATTCAGTTATGAATGATATATATCAGGCCATATCAACTTCTGAAAACATCTTTCTTTTAAATCGAGAAATTACAAAATCATATTATGAAGAAATAAAATCAAAAGATATTTTTGAATATGAAGACTATAAATTAGAGAAGATAAATTTGGCAATAACTGAAGGCTTAAATAAAGCAAAAGAAGCAAAAAGTACATTTGATACTTTTCATAAAGATAATCTACCTGCACTAGAAGAAGCAGAAAATTTAACGAAAAAAATATTGAAAAAGAAGTATTAGTTTATACTAAATAAACTTCACTACCTTAAAGTAAAATAAATATTACCATTTTTTAGTTGAAATTCTAATTTTTATCTTTCCAATAGGTAAATTTGCTTTTTCTGTTTTGCTGTGATAATATAAAAATCGTTTAAAAAACTTTGTCATAAAAAAGCTGAAAAAAGTTATAACTAGATAAAAATTCAATAAAATGGTTTTTTATTATAATATTTAGAAAGGGGTAAACATGAAAAAAATAGATGATTATTCTTATGAAGAATTATTGAAACAAAAAAGAATAGGCAGGTTTGAATTAGGAGCACTTTGTGTTGCAACATCAGTGTTAACGACAATATTAAGAAATCCAGCACCTTTTATTCCTTTTTTAGGAATTTCATATAAGCTAGCCAACAAAGAAGCTGAAATTGAAATAATCATGGCAGAAAATGATGAAGATATAAAAGCAATTAAGATTATTTATGATGAAATACTTGAAAATACAATAAAAGAATTTAAAAAGTTTGAACTTAATAATCCGATAGAAACATATCAATTTTTTGATTACATATTTAGACATGGTTATTTTTCATATGACATGATTAGATATGGAAGTTTTTCTTATGATTTAAATTGTAGCCATCCGCTAAAAATGTCTTTTATAAAAAGTGTGGCAATGGAGAAAATTCTTTTTTTAAATGGACATGGAGTTTGTAGGCATTTAGCAGTATTTTTAAATAAAATATATGAAAGTCTAGGCTATGAATCAGACATTATTTCTGGTCACTTAAACACGACAAATCAAAAATGTTTTGACGCTTTTTTTAATGAGTGCTCAAAGACTACATTAACAAGTGAAGAAATGAATAAGAAATTAATTACCAAATATCTTAGACCAGGCATATTTTCAAAATTAAATTATGAAAAAAATAAAGGATACTCCAATCACGCACTTCCAAGAGTAAATTTTGAATCTATGACAATTTTAACTGATCCATCAACTGAAAATATATTTGGTTCCATTTTAGGTGATATTTGTTTGACAATATCACCACCATCTAATTCTGTTTTTGTTATAAATCGTAGTACAACAAAAAACTTCAACGATTATTACGAAATAGAACCTATTCGTGAATATACTGAATATCAACTTGATGTGATAAATTCAGCAATAATTGAAGGCTTAAATAAAGCAAAAGAAGCAAAAAGTACATTTGATACTTTTCATAAAGATAATCTACCTGCACTAGAAGAAGCAGAAAATTTAACGAAAAAAATATTGAAAAAGAAGTATTAGTTTATACTAAATAAACTTCACTACCTTAAGGTAAAATAAATATTACCATTTTTTAGTTGAAATTTTAATTTTTATCTTTCCAATAGTTAAATTTGCTTTTTTTGTTTGGTTATGATAATATAAAGGCCGTTTAAAAAGCTTCGCCATAAAAAAGCTGAAAAAAGTCATAACTGGATGAAAATTCAATAAAGTGGATTTGTATCATGATATTTAGAAAGAGGTAAACATGAAAAAAATAGATGATTATTCTTATGAAGAATTACTAGAACTTAAGAAAAAAATTACAGGCTCAACCATAGCAATAGAAGGGGCTTCTTTATTAGGTAGTATTTACATCGCACCAGGACTTGCTGTATTTCTTTTATCATTTGTGCCATATCTATTTTTGAAAGATGATTTAGAAACAAAAATAGTGCAAAAAGATCATGATATTGTAGCTATAAAGGAAATATATGAGGAATATATTAAAAGTTTAATAAATTTAGCAAGTGATATGAATGTAAAAAATCCTTTGGATATATATTTTTTGATTTATTTCATGTATGATTATGGTATTTTTTCGTATGATAAACTTGACCACTATGAAGTAAACTCATACTTAATTGAAAAAGAAATAATGGGCCCTCTTGCGTTAAATGGTCATGGTGTATGCCGTCATATTTCTATGTTATTACAAAAAATTTATTATATGATGGGATATGAAAGTGATGTATGTTTAGGTTTCTTTAATATATTGGAAAGTAAAGAGCAAAAAGAACAAATAATGAAAATTATGGAAGTATTAAGTTCATTTAAACTTTCAAGTGGTATGCGTGAAAAAGTTGTCAAAGCTGTTTCGGCAACAAATATAAGAAATGAACATATGAAAAAAATTACTTCTTTAGGCAGTATCAGAGAAGGAAATCATCTTATATCACGTGCAAACTTTAATGGAGCAACACTTATGCTTGATGCCTATAATGGTGAAATTTATACTCAAGCTACTCGTGATTTGTTTTTACCACAAGATTGCGGATTTTCTAAATTACTAAGAGATGAACGTGATATATGTTTTATGCCTTATATAAAACAAAATAATCATATATGTGATGAATTTGGCATCCAAAAAATAAGTGAAAATTATGACTATCCGGAATCATTGTTTGATAAAGAGATAAAACTAGCAAGAAGAAATTATGGCTGCATCGAAGCTGTGGACACATATAAAGATTTTCATAAAACACATTTAAATGAGCTTTACGAATTAGAGTCTCATCTTCAAAAAGTTTTAAGAAAGAAGTATTAAATTGTTAATATTTCTTTTATTATAGAAAAATATATTATATAATCATTATGATAGGTGAGTTTGATATATGAAAAAAAGAGGTATTATAATATTTATTATTATGTGCATAACTCTAAATATAATTTTAATTTCCCCATTTGATAAGAAAAAGACTAGCAGTCGTGAGTTAATAATAACCAAAAAAGAAGAAAAAAAACTTAAGGGAACGTTTTCGTCTTCTCTTGATAAATTAGAAACTTATTTTTTAGCGTTGAATGGTAAGAAAAAAATAGATTTTATTTTTGACTATCCTGACGATTTTGATAAAACCGTTAATTTAACCAGCGATAACGAAAACGTTGTTAAAATCGAGAATGGTATCTTATATGGCATTGGTGTTGGTACATCAACTATAACAGCAACTTTAACCGATGGTAACACTAAAAATTATCAAATACAAGTAACCGATTTAATTGTTCCACCAACTTTAAATAAAAATAAATCATATTTACCATGTGAAAGATATACAGAAGATGAGGCTATACTTTTAGATAAAATATTAGAATCTCGTGTAAAAGAAATGGGAGAAGGTTCGCGTGGTGGAGTGTTAGCTGCTGCAAGATTTTTAACTTTGGAATTTCCATACACAATTGGTTATTTTAATGAAAATGGGCGTCTTAATGGTCATGGATATCGTCCATATATCGATGGAGAAGGTAGATATTATCATAAAGGACTATATCTAAGTAAAAGTAAATATAAAAACATTGTAAAAAGTACGAAAACTGGACCGAAAATGTGAGGATGCAAATTATATGACAATTTTGTTAATAGATATAAAGCTAATGGTTTTACCTGTTCTGGTTTTGTTACATGGGCAATGTATAATGGCGGTTTTGAAACTGGGGATGTAGGTGCTGGAGATTACAAACAATTCAATGACGACCTTTCCGATCTTGGTCCACACAAAAAAATTACTCAAGAATATATGAAAAGAGGTAATTACAAAGTTGGTGATTTTATTGCAAGAAACGGACATGCAGCTTTAATTATTGGAATATCGGATACTACAATTTATACAGCCGAATCCCTACCACCAAAATTAAAAGTATATACATATGAAAGATATAAAGGAATTGTTAACGACCCAAATTTAACGTATGTGATTGAGATGAGTGATATCTATCCAAACAGGGACGGAATAACTACTGATATGTGGTAAAAAGCACTTTTAATAAAGTGTTTTTTTGTGTTATACTTTTTATAGTAGGTGATACGATGAATATTTTAGATATTATAACAAGAAAGAAAAATGGTTTAAGTTTAAGTTATGATGAACTTTCATTTGCATTTAATGGATACTTAAACAAGGAAATACCTGATTATCAAATGAGTGCTCTTTTAATGGCGATAGTGATCAATGGTATGAATTTTACTGAGACTCTTGCTTTGACAGATATATTCTTAAAAAGTGGAGATGAGCTTCATTTGGGTGAAAAGATAGAAAATTTAGTTGATAAGCATTCAACTGGAGGAATAGGAGACACTACTACTATAATAATTGGCCCAATGTGTGCATCATTAGGCATGAAAATGGCCAAGATGAGTGGAAGAGGATTAGGAATAACTGGTGGAACGATTGATAAACTAGAAAGCATTCCTGGTTTTAATGTTGCTTTATCAGAAGAAGAATTTATAAAACAAGTTGAAGAAACTGGTTTTGCAGTTGTTTCTCAAACAAGAAATTTAACACCGCTTGACAAAGTTATATATGCTCTTAGAGATGTTACTGGAACAACTGAATCAATTCCTTTAATTGCATCAAGCATCATGTCAAAAAAATTAGCTTTAGGTGCAAAAAATATTTTAATTGATGTTAAAGTTGGAAGTGGAGCTTTAATGAAAACTCGTGAAGACGCTGAAAAATTAAGTAAGTATTTAGTTGAAATCGGTGAAGCCTATAATAGAAACGTCAGAACAGTTATTGGAGATATGAGTGCACCTCTTTCATACGCAATCGGAAATTCATTAGAAATATGTGAAGCAATGAATGTTTTAAATGGTAAAAAATGTCCTTTATATGACGCTTGTATCGAAATCGTTGCTAATTTATATGATATGACTTTCTCTTCTGGTTTAGAAGAAGGATATAAACAAGCAAAATATGCAATTGAATCTAAACGTGCTTTAAATAAATTTTATGAATTCGTTCATGCTCAAGGAGGAAGTCTAAGAAATGTTCATGTAGCTGATAACAAAATAAAGGTTCATTCTAAAAAAAGCGGAATAATTACTAGAATAGACGCTTATGGAGCAGGTGAACTTGCTGCTAAACTGGGAGCTTCAAAAAAAACTTTAGATGATGAAATTGATTACACAGTCGGAATTATGCTTAATAAATATGTAGGTGAAGACGTCGAAAAAGATGATGTTTTATTTACTATTTATACAAATAACCCAAATATTGAGTTTAATGAGTCAGACTTTTCATTTATTGAAGTAAATGATGGAATTGAATAAATTTTATGATATAATTGATAATAGAATAAGAGGTTGGTTATAAATGTTTGGAAAAATACGATATATAGATGATATTACAGCCGTTGTAGATATCAATAAAAGTAACATGGTTGTACCAAATTTAATGAATTTGCATGTTGTTTTTGAAAATGACAAAGATAAGTTATTAGGTGAAGTTAAGAAAGTTGATACTGAAACTGTACACATCGACTTGCTTGGTCAATTTGTTGAAAATCGTTTCATTGCTGGTACTATAAAAAAACCTACACTTGATAGTAAGGTGCGAGTTATAAATGATGATGAATTAAATATTATACTTGGAAAAGATGACGAAAAAAGTTTATATCTTGGTCATTCGGCAATTTATCCAGAAAAAAATGTCTACATTGACATTAATCAGTTCTTTTCAAACCATGCTGCTATATTTGGTAATACCGGTTCTGGTAAAAGTTGTTCAGTTGCAAGAATTGTCCAAAATATCTTTTTAAATAAACAATTTTTATCATACAACGCTAATTTATTTATATTTGATGCATATGGTGAATATAAAAATGCTTTCAAAGTGCTAAATCAAATAAATCCAAATTATCAATATAAATTTATAACATCAAACCCAATAGATCCGGATGATGTTCAATTAAATATTCCTGTATTTTTACTAACCATTGATGACATTTGTTTACTTTTACAAGCAGATAATCATCATCAATATACAATAGTAGAACGAATGTTAAAACTTGCAAAATTATTTTCTAAAGATGACGAAGAAACAAAAAAATTAAAGAATCATTTAATAGCGAAAGCTATAATGTCAGTGTTATTTTCAAATCAAAATGCTGCAGGTAAAAAAAATGATATATTCACAATAATAAATGATTGTTCAACTCCAGAGTTTAATGTTAATACAGATATTCAAGGAATTGGTTATACACGTAAATTCAGTGAATGTTTTGGAATAGACCGTAATGGTGAGTTTGGAGAATCAGTACTTATAAATGAATATTTACTTAAATTTATAGATGATGAATTAGAAAGCAAAATAGATGTACCAACAGATGCTTTTTACACTTTAGATGATCTTGAAAGAGCCTTATCATTTACATTAATCGGAGATGGTTTCTTAGGAAATAGAATTATGCAAGACAATGCTGTTATTATGCAAGTTAGATTACATTCATTGAATAACTCATCTAATAGAAAGTTTTTCTCATTCAAAGAATATATAACAATAGACAACTATATTTCATCCTTAATAATACATAATAATAGACGTAGTCAAATAATTAATATAAACCTTGAAGATGTTGATGATAACTTAGCTAAAACTATTGTAAAAATATTTTCTAAAATGATTTTTGATTTTGCTAAGAAGAGAAGAGTACGTGCTGCTATTCCATTTCATTTGTTTATAGAAGAGGCTCATAGATATGTAGTTAACGATAATGACCACTTTCTTTTAGGATATAATATCTTTGAACGTATAGCTAAAGAAGGAAGAAAATACGGAGTTATGCTTGACTTAGTAAGTCAACGTCCAGTTGAAATATCAGAAACTGTTATTGCCCAAACAAGTAATTTCTGTATTTTAAAAATGACTCATCCTAGAGACTTAGATTACATTAATAAAATGCTTCCAAATATAAGTGGAGATATTATTGAAAAACTTACAAGTTTGCAAAGTGGTACTATGGTGGCCTTTGGTTCAGCATTTAAAATACCTGTAATCGTAAAAATGGATATGCCAAATCCGGCACCATATTCTTCTAACTGTGATGTATTATTCCGTTGGAAACCCGTTCAAAAGCAATAAAATATTGCTTTTTTCTTTTGAATTTATTATAATACAGCAAAGGTGAGAAAATTATGGAAAAAGAAGAAATTATCGAAAAAATTAGTTTGGCTTGTAAAAACAATATAGGAGGTATATTTGATATTATAAGAGAAAATGGTTTTACTATAACTAGAAATGGCAATAAAAACGTCCCTAGAATGGCTGTTTTCTATCAAAATGGAGTACATCAAAAAATAATGACTTTATCTGCATATTTACCATATGAAATAAGCATTTTATTGTTAGAATATATGATTACATACTATATGCTTCATGAAAGTGAAGACATTTACATTACCATAGATGAATATTTTAAACTTGACCAAGAAACCGTTGAAATAGTCGATGAAATAAATGAAAAACTAGAAAATAAAATGGGTAAATTGCTAACACAAGCATGTAAATATATGTAAATAATATTTACTAAGTACTAGATATATGATATAGTTAAATTACCTAAGGAAGGCTATTACATAAAACCGACTAATTGTGATTATTGGGAATCTAATTGGCTTGTTGTGTTGAAGACCTAGTCATTGACTAGGGATCCTAATTCGAGTCATGTGATGCCCACCTCGTGAGAGCGGGCTTTTATCACACTGGCTTTTCTTAGGCTTTTTATTTGCAAGAAAGGTGATATTATGTTTGAAAGACTAATTGGTCTTATTGGTGAAGAAAAACTAAAAGAAATTGAAAGAAAAAAAATTTTACTTATTGGAGTAGGCGGAGTAGGAAGTTACGCCCTAGAAGCACTTATAAGAAATGGATTTTTTGATATAACTATAGTTGATTTTGATATCATCGATTTATCCAACTTGAATAGACAACTAATGACTGATTCAACTAACATTGGAAAGTATAAAGTAGATGAAGCAAAAAAAAGAGCTTTATTAATAAATCCAAACATCAATATTCAAACGATTAATGAAAAGCTAAATAAAGAAAATCTAAGAAATCTTTTAAACCAAAACTTTGATTACATAATAGATGCCTGTGATACATTAGACGTAAAATTTGCTTTAATGGAAAATAGTATACATTATTCATATAAGCTAATATCTTCTATGGGAACAGCAAAAAAAATAGATCCTACAAAATTAGAAATTACAACTTTAGATAAAACCAACAACGATCCAATTGCAAGATTATTAAGAAATAAAGTAAGAAAAGCTCATATCAATAAAAAAATATATGTGGTATCTTCAACAGAAGTTCCAAAACAAATAAATATGTTAGGAACAGCCAATTTAGTTCCAAGCGTTGCTGGTCTTTTATGTGTGTCATTTATATTTAATGACATAATTAAAAACAAATAATCTTAAAGATAGCTAAAACAGTTATCTTTTTATGTTGAATTAAAAAGTAAAATGCTTTTCAAAAAACATATTCAAGAGTATAATATAACTAAAAACGTGATGAGGTAGATTATGGAAAATGTGTGGACAAATTTTAAAATAGACGAAGAAACTTTTAAATTAATAATGAAATACGAAGAAGACTTTGTAAAAATTATAGTGCAAAAGAAATATGGAATAAATTATGATAACAAAAATGAAGTTAAACTCACTAAAAAGGAAAACGAAATATTTACTTTAGCATCTCTTTTAATTGAAATAGATGTACTATGCATAAAAAATTTAAAAAACAAACACATTAATGTAGACTCCTTTTTTAAAAAAGAAGAAGGTTTAATGCAAAGGAAGATATGTACTGCCTATGACCTTCAAATAGATAAGTTAGAAAACATAATTATTAGATTACCAGAGGAGCAAAGAAAAATTTTTATATATTCTTATGGTATAAATCGAAGAAAAATGAGCTTTAAGGATATAGAAAAATTATTCGAAGTGTCTACTGACGATATATATAAAAGCTTATTACTAACCATTAGACGTCTGAAAAGTGAAGTTAATATAATGAAAAGCGTTAAAAAAGTTACAAACAAAATACCTTCGATGCTGATGTTAGATCTAGAAAAAAGAGGATATCCAAGATCTAAGTTAATCGAGGCTTTGAATCTTTATGATGATAAAACAAAATATACTTTACAAAAATATTATGGATTTAATTATTCCTCAGCAAAATCTCCGTTAATTCCCGTTGCCGAAGGTGATGAAGCAATCATTAATTCTGTTTTAATTGGAGATAATAACATAGATTTTCAAATAAAAAAACTGCAAGAAAAGAAATTACAAGCAATTGAAAAAATTAAAAGAAATAACAGACTAAAAAAAGAAAAAACATTCAATTTAATAAAATTCTATAAAGATAAAGGATATTCTGCATTAGAATTTTTAAATGCATATCGTTCTTTAAGCGAAAGACAATGTGCCTTAATAAAGAAAAAGTATGACAACGAATTTAATGAAATAAAAGATGCCAAACTATCCTATAAAGAAAAAGCTATGATATTTGATCTTACTAGAAGTGAAAGAAGCGGAATAGGTAAAATTTTAGCTGAAACGACAAATAAAACTATGCCTAAAATAATTAAAATAGTAGAACAACCACAAGAAGTAGAAAAAGAAATTTCAGAAAAGAAAAATGAAGAAGTAATTCAACCTATAAAAGTTAAGAAAACACCAGCTAAGTCAAAAGACATCACACTTCCTCAAAAAAGTAATACATTTGATTCTGTTGAAAAAAAAGACGTTAATTTTTCTCCATCTAAAGATTTAACTGAAAATAAGCCAAACAATGAAAAAGGAATAAAGAATTTTGATACGTTTAATGAATACTGTAAATCACTAGGTTTTGATGATGAAGACCTAGAAAATATGTACAACGAACTATCAGCAAAAGAAAAAGAAAGATTTAATAAATGTATTATTGTTACGGAAGATGCAGAAAAGAAACATACATTCACTTTTACAAAAAGAATAACTCAAAATCATGACCAACTAAATTATCAATACTATACTCAAAGTGTTATTATACGTTTATATAGAGGTAGATTAAGGAATAACAAATCAGTTGATAATATTGAAGTATCCAAGAACGTTAAAAATCATTTAAGAACTAATTCTATAAGAGATAACAATACTCCTAAAATAGAAAATTATATACATTTAAATGGCTATTATAACGCTTTAGGATTTGATGATGAAGACATGGAAAATTTATATTCATCTTTAGACGAAAATCCAATACGGTACGATTGCTTTTATAGACTTTTTAATATAATTGAAGAGGAAAAACATATGTTTATTTTTAAAGAACCAGCCGCTGATCTATGTCAAAAAGACCATGATTATTTAACAAAAGACATTCCAATATCATTATGTAAGTTTCGAATTAAAAAGGGCAAAGGTGTAGATAATATAAAATTGCCTCCTTCTATAAAAAAAGCTGGTGAAAGAGTTAAAACAACACCTACAATATCAATAAAAAAATATAAAACACTTAACGGTTTTATCAAAGCAATAGGATTTGATGATGAAGATTTAGAAGAAGTCTATAAAAACTTAACTAAACGAGAAAAAGATATATTTTCTGAAACTATAAATGTTACTGAAACAAAAGATAAGAAACATATTTTTACATTCGTTAGAAGAATAGATACAAATGATAAAAGAAATTACAAATATTATAATAAAACTATACTTGTAAAATTATATAGATGCAGAGTTAAAAATAATAAATCAATAGAAAATCTTAATCTAACAGAAAACATTAAAAGATATATTGATTTTCATTCTCCAAAGACAAGCAGAATGGAAATCATTAATGATTATAAAACTTTAAATGATTATTATAAATCGTTAGGTTTTGATGATGAAGACATGGAAGATTTATATTTATCTTTAGCATCTATACCATTTCGCCATGATTACTTTTATAAAACGATGAATATTGTTGAAGAAGCTGAAAATAAACATATATTTACTTTTAAAAAATCTATAGCGAACTTAAATAAGAAAGATTTTCATTATCTTATGCAAGATATTCCAGAATCAATATGTATACATAGAATCAGAAGTGGCAAGGGTGTAGATGGCTTAAAATTGAATAATACTATAACAAATTTTGTAAAAAAAGAAATAGAGAAAGAAAATAGTAAAAGTAATAAAGGAAAACTTGATTATTGTAAAACTTTAAATGACTATTATAAAAAATATGGTATTACTGATGAAGAGTTAACAAATGCGTATAAATCAGCAAATCAAGGCAAAAAGTATTTTGAAGAATTTACAACAATAACAAAAGTCAATGAAGAAAAATATATATTTGAAATAAAAAGCACGCTTAAGTACAGGCACGATTTACCAGCATATGCGTATTTTACTAGTAATCTACTAATTTATTTGAAACACAAAACGAAACAAACAAAACAAGAAACACAAAATAATTTAGTTATAGCTGAAGGACCTTCATTTGATAACATAAAAGAGTATATTCATGAGTATTTATCCGAAATAAAATCAAGTCATATAATCACAAAAGATTTAATTTTAAATCTTAATCTTCCTAAAAGATATGAATACTTTCTTTTAAATGAATTTGTTATAAACAAAGATGGTTCTATGAGTTTAGACGAGGAAGCCAAACATTTCAATATGGATAGTATGGAACTATGTAAAATTTTAGTGGATGCGATTAAACTTGTAAAAGAAAATATAATTAGCAAAATGAATCATTTTACTGATACTGCAGCATTAGCTGAAAAAAAAGAGAATAAAAAAACGTTGAGTTAAATTCAACGTTTTTATTTTTTCATAAGAAAATCTACCAAAATTTTAGGATCATTACCATTTATTACAATATCATAAATAATATCAATTACAGGCATTTTAACTTTTTTCTTATGAAGTAGGGAGTATATACTATTAAGAGTATAATAACCTTCTACAGTGGTTTCATTTATATAATTCAAAGCTTCTTTCATATCATTCTTGCCAAGTAAAACGCCATAAGTATAATTACGCGATTTTTCACTTGTAGCTGTTAATAATAAATCTCCAACACCAGCAAATGATAGAATAGTTTTTTTATTTCCTCCAAGATTATTGATAAGTTCTTTAATATCATGTAATGATTCAGTTATAAGGAAACTTCTAGTGGATTCTTTATAACCTAGACCGTCCAATATTCCAGCAGCAATCGCGATAACATTTTTTATAGACCCACATATTTCAATACCAACTATATCAGTTGTATCTCTTAGCTTTATATTAGTGTGTTCATATGCTTCACGAACCAATTTTAAAGTGCTTTTATTTTTAGTAGCTAAAGATAAACCAATAGGTTCTAAGAAACCTATATCAATCGCAAATGATGGTCCGGATATTACACCAAGTTTATTCGTGCGTATATTTTTTTGAAATATTTCATCAATAAACAAACATGTCTTTTGTTCAATTCCTTTAGAACCAATAACAAAGTGCATATTCTTAGTAATATATTTTTTCATATTTTCGCATACACTTGAAACATATTTTGCTGCAACCATTATAAAAACTAAATCAGCATCTTTCATAACTTCTTCATAAGAAGTAGAAAAAGCTATTTCCTCCGGTAAAGCAATACCACCTAAATCTTTAAAACACTTTCTCGAGTTTTCTATTCTATTTAACGAGTCATCACTTTCTGACCACATTTTTATACTATTATTTTTATTTTGAGCAAGAGCTGTAGCCATGGCAATACCATAAACTCCTGTTCCAATTATTGCTATATTCATTTTTTCATCTCCCTATGTATATTAACTAAATTCATTTCATATTTATTATTTTTAGGTACAAAGTACTTTTTATTTTTTATTTCAGTTGGTAAGTATTGTTGATCAACCCATGAATTTTTATAATCATGTGGATATTTATAATCCTTAGAGTTAGTTTTTAACCATGTTGGAACTCGACCATTTACGCCATTAGAAATATCATTTATTGCGGTATCTAAAGCCACATGTGCTGAATTAGATTTTGGTGATAGAGCCATTTCCGTAACTATAGTTCCTAAAGGGATTCGTGCCTCCGGTAAACCAACAAGATTAGCAGCTTCAATTGCTGCCATAACCTTAGGTCCAATACCAGGATTTGCAAGGCCAATATCCTCATAGGCTATAACGCTCAATCTTCTATATATTATATCTAAATCGCCAATTACGATTAACCTTCCTAAATAGTAAAGAGCTGCATCAACATCACTTCCACGAATACTTTTTTGTAATGCACTTATTAAATCATAATGGGCATCTCCATCTTGATCTCCATCCAAAATAACTTTAGGGTTAATATTTCGAATTAAATCAATTGTAATATTACCATCTTTAGTTGAATAGTAAGCAACCTCTAACAAACTAAGGCTTGCTCGAACATCTCCATTAGATAAAGAAGCAATATATTCAAGTGCTTCATCATTTACATTTATCTTATCTAATTTGGTACAAGCTCTTTTTAAACAAATTACAATATCTTCTTTACTAACAGGCTTAAGTTCGAAAATTTGAACACGACTACGTATAGCAGGATTTATTTTAAAGTAAGGATTTGATGTTGTAAGACCAATCAAAGTAATAAGACCATTTTCTAAATAGGGAAGAAGTATATCCTGTTTATCCTTATTCATTCGATGAATTTCATCAACAATCAAAACAAGAGAACCATACATTTTTGCTTCTTCAATAGCAACATCAAAATCACTTTTATTATTAATAACAGCATTAAGCATACGATATTTAACTCCAAGCTCATTAACAATCGCGCATGCAAGCGTTGTTTTACCAGTTCCCGGAGGACCATAAAGTATCATAGAAAATATATGTTTATTATTAACCAAATTTCTTATTATCTTATTGTCTCCAACCAAATGTCTTTGACCAACAACATCGTCTAAACAACTTGGTCTTAAAGTATTAGCAAGAAGTTCCATATATATCACCATAAACAATTATAACATAAGCCATTATCTATTTTGTAAATTTTTCAAAAATTTGATATCATAAGTATGGTGAAACATATGAATAACATCTATATAAGTGACTTTTTATCATACCTAGAGGTGGAAGCAAACTACTCAAAAAACACGATTAATTCATACGAAAATGATTTAAATAAATTTGAAGAATACTACAAAAGCAAGGATTTACTTAAAATAACTTCTAAAGATATAGAAAAATACATTCGAACATTAAGTAATTTAGCTCCAACTACTGTAAGCCATAACATTTCTAGTTTAAAAACGTTTTATTCATATTTTTTAAAACAAGGACGTATTTCTAATAATCCAACAGATGGAATAAAATCTCCTAAATTAGGTATTCATTTACCAACATATTTAACAATTGATGAAGTAAATAAACTTTTAGATATTGAAGTAACTGACGCTTTTTCTTCAAGAAACAAAGCTATTCTCGAACTCATGTATGCAACTGGCTTAAGAATAAGTGAAGTTATATCTCTAGAGTTTAAAAATATCGACTATGACGAATGTATTATAAGGGTTATGGGAAAAGGTTCAAAAGAAAGAATTGTTCCAGTAAATGATTATGCAATAAAATATTTAAAAGAATATATTAATAATTACCGACCTGAACTTGTAAAAAATGAGATAAACAACTATATTTTTTTAAACAATCATGGTCGTATGTTAACAAGACAAGGAATATTTAAGATGATTAAAAATTATGCTGCATTAAAAAATATTAAAAAAACAATCGGGCCACATACTCTTAGACATACATTCGCAACCCATTTACTAGAAAATGGAGCAGACTTAAGAGTTATACAAGAACTTCTTGGTCACTCTGACATTTCAACAACACAAATATATACGCATCTAACTAAAGAAGCGTTACATAACGAATATAAGAAATACTTTCCAAGGGATTAAAAGTATGCTATAATAACAAATCAAAGGCGGGGTAGTATAAATTATGGAAAGAATAAAAAAAATAAATAAAATATTTAATGCAACTGATGAAGAATTAAAAAAAATATATGAATGTGAAACTGATTTAGTAAAGATTCAATTAGAAAATCAATTTTCTAATTTCTTCACTAGAAATAAAAAAATAACTCTTTCTGATTATGAAAAACAAATTTTTCCAATCATCCAAGAGATAGTAACTATAGATGTTTTATGTTTACATAAACTAGCTTCAAAAGAAGAGTTTGAAACTTTTTTAAGTGAAAATAATATTATAGAACGTATAAAATTTGCTTATAATATAGATTCCTTATCAATGGTAACTAATCTAAATATAATACCACAAAAATCAAGACGAGCTATTGAACTATTATTTAACTTGACTGGTGAAAATTTAAATGTTGATGAAGTGCTTGATGCATTAAATATTAACTACGACGATTTAAACAGACTCGTTAGAACTAACATGCGTTTTTTATATTTAAATTCAGTCAAAAAAAACGTTGAAGAGAAACCTAAGAAAAATGTTTTTGTTTTACCAAACTTTTTCTTTGATTATTTTGAAAAAAAAGGATATTATCATGATGATATAGAGCTAGCAATAGAAGAATATAACGATGACGTAAAAAGTACCTTAAAAAAACTATATGGTAAACGTTTCAACAAAGAAAAAAACACTGAGGTAAAATTGTTGCAGGAAGATATCCAAAACCTAAAAACAGTGTTCATTTCTAAGGATAAAAACGTTATGTACATTATAGAAGAAAGAATAAAGTCAATAAAAATACCAAAATATTATGGTCCAATTAATGAATTTAATTTAAAAGACTATTATATTAGTATGGGATATTCAAAGAAAATAGTATCAGAAGTTTTAGAAGAATTATCTACAATACATAAAGAAATAATTGATACCTATTTTTATTCAGATTATACATTGAAAGTTCCTAAAAAATTTATATTTGGTAAAATAGTTAGAAGTGGTGAGGCTAATTCAATATATAATTTATTATTTAATCCAAATAAAGGCATTCAAAAAAATATTAAAGACAAAATAGCAAGCTGCAATCTTTTAAATTGTTCTTCTTCAGGAATGATAATAGATATATATCGTTTTTATCAAAAGTTAGGATATGAAAGAGAAATAGTTGAAAAAGCTTTCAAACAATTTTCTATAGAATCACTTGATATGATTTCAAAATTTTATGACTCTAACCTTATGCTAAAAGAAACATATAGTCAAAATATAGGAATCCAAAAATCAGCAACGACTTCATTAATAAATCCAGATAATGCTTTTGCGGAAAACATTTTAAATGATAGTATTCTTCCTCAATATGATAGTTCAGTTACTGAAAATGTTTATACAAATTACTATGTTCATCTAGGAATACGTGGAATACCTGCAAATTATGTTAAGAAGGCTATTTTATTATTAAATTCAGAAGAAAAAAGTATACTAAATAAATATTATACAAATCAAGCATATTTACGCGATAATGTTATAATTAACGAAGAAGAATTAACATCTTTATTTGATAAAATTATATATTTAGCACTTAACTATAATGAATTGATTGATATGAACAAGAAAGAAAAATACCAATCTGTAAGAAATGTGCTTATAGATTTAGGTTGTAGTCCTGTTGCATCATTAACTATAATCAATGACTTAGACGAGCAAGCGATTGATAAAATAATATCTTTAGCACGACAAAAAAACTGTACAACTGATGATGCTATAGCGGTGTTTACCAACTTAATAATCGATTGTACCTATGTTAATAATATTTCCAACTTAAAGAATTTCTTTTTATCACTTGGATATACAGAAACGGAATTTATAGAATTTTTACATATTATCAATAAATATGGAAAAGACTTTGACCTAACTTCATATTTTGATATTGATACATTTGAATTAAAAGCAAGTTATCGCTTGAATAAAGAAAAACTAGTTGAAATACGTCATTACTTAGATTATTTTATAACGCTTCTTATTCACTATAAAAGCGAAAAATCAAACATTGTAAATGCTGACAATATATACTATTCAATGTTAAATGATACAAAAATGAAGATAAAAAAGAGTACAACAGATTATAAAATAGTAAAAGCCAGTATTTGTCAAAAATTTGCTGGTAAATGTATTAACTACTATATCTTATTATCTGGTTTATTAACAAATCACTCATTTGATGGAATAACTGAGTTATTATTATATAAATCATTATTCGACAAAGCATTTGAAATATATACAAAAGATAAAAACAACCAAAAGAAAAAAATAAATAAAGTATAGATATTATAGAGGTGAATCATGGAAAAAGCTTGGATTGATTTTAAAACGGATGAAGAAACTTTTAAAACATTAATAAAATATGAAGAAGATTATGTCTATGACATAATGAAGAAAAAGTATGGAAAAGATTTTGATGGAATAAATGTAAAAGGAACGATTAAAAGAAGCGATATTTATAAATATAATCTCGCAGAACTATTAGTAAAAATGGATGTATTATGTGTGGAAAAATTAAAAGCAAAAAATAAAAATTTAATTGGTTTTTTCAACAACAACGCAACTTTGATGTCAAGAAAACTTTGTTTGACTTATGATTTAACGCCACAAGAATTGGAAAGTGCAATCAATAAGGTTTCCCCACAATATCGTGATATTTTCACTTCTGCATTTGGAATAAATAGAAAAAAAGAAAAACTTTCGATTATTACATCATTATTTAACATTTCAACAGATGATATATATCAAAAACTTATGTTTGCATTACATGAATTTGAAAATATTATAAAAACTAATAAAGACAATCCAAACAAAATAGTTCAAAAGAAAATAAGCATACCAACGTCATTAGTAACGTTTTTAGAAAAATTTGGGTATCGCAAAGAAGCTATAGTTCAAATGCTTTCAACCTATGAAACGAGAATTAGAATAGTGTTACATAAGTATTATGGCCAAAAATATGACAAAGTTAGATCTCCATTAATTCCCGTATCAAAAGAAGATGCTGAAATTATTTTAAACATCATTTCTGGACCCGACAGTGTCATTGAAAGACTTAAGAAAAGTGAAGTACCAACTAAACAAATTGTAAAAGAAGAAGCAAAAGAAAAACAAAATACTATACCGATTAAAAGTTTCAATTTGATAAAATTTTATGAGGAAAAAGGGTATACTGTTAACGAATTTATAGAAGCATATCGAAGTTTAAGGTTAGATGAACAAGACCTAATAAAGCAAAAGTTTGATAAAAACTTTAATGAAATATATAATTCACATCTTACTAGTGAAGAGAATGAAAAAATTTATAAATTAACTAAAGACGAAAATGAAGGTATAGGAAAACTAATAAAAGAAGAAAGAATAAACAAAGATAAATTAAAACAAAAAATAGTTGAAAAAACTCAATCCAAAGAGGAAATAAAAGAAAGTTCAGAAAACGATAAAGCAACGAAAAAGTCGCAATGTATATCTATTAGCAATTATAAAACACTAAATGATTATTATAAAGATCGTGGATTTACCGAAGAAGATTTAGAAAGTTTATATAGTAATTTAAAAAAAGGTGGCCAAAAACACTTTGATAAGTATATAGATGTAACAGAAGAAAACGGAAAACACATATTCAATATAAAAAGCACTATACTAAGAAGTGATAAAACTGCATACGGTTATTTTACTACAACAGCAATAATCACATTTAAGAAAAGCATACAAAGCGGAGAAAAAATAAAGGAATGTATTCAAACTAAAATAGAAACAAAAGCAAATTGCCTTGAAGAAACAAATATTTTTGAGGAAGACACTGATAATATCAAATCTTTTGAAGAAATAAAAGAAAGTGTTGAGAGTTACTTGAATTCTTTAAAGAAAGCAAATATTATAACTCGAGATTTAATTATAAATACTCATTTACCTAAAAAATGTGAATATTTTCTTTTAACAGAATTTGATGTAAATTATAGTGGTGAATATAGTTTGGATGAAGAAGCATCATTTCTAAATATGAGCACTGAAGAATTGTGTAAAAACTTGGTTGAAGCCGTTTTATGTTTAAAAAACGAAATAGATACTAGACTAACTATAAATCCAAACAAAATAGATGGTTTGCTTAATAATACAAAACCTGTGAATGATAAAAAAAATATTAAAAAAACGTTGAATTAATCATCAACGTTTTTTTGTTATTCTGCTGAAGTTTCAGAATCTCTATGACATTTATTAGATCTTTTACTTTTAGAAGTTCTATTTGTCTTTTTAGTTTTCATAAAATCTTACCTCCTACAATTATTATGTACAATATATTTTTTATTATAATAAAAAAAAACTATATTTTAAGAATAAATTTATATCAATATTAATAAATATATATTATGAAAATATTAATACCTATTTTATTATCATTTTTAGCATCATTTGGAACACTTTTAGGTTCTTTACTAGTGTTTATACCTAATATTGGTAAAAAATCAAATATAAGCCTTGTTTTAGCGTTTTCAGGAACTGTAATGATTTTAATATCAGTAATTGATCTTTTACCAAATTCAATTATTACCATTTTGAATAATTTTTCTATTTTAAAAGCTTTAACTATAATTATTACTTCATTTTTAGCAGGATATTTAATAATAAATATTTTAGATAAAAAGATGGAAGGGGAGAAGAGTCTTTTAAAACTAGGGATATTATCATTAATAGCTTTGATGGTTCATAATTTTCCAGAAGGAATTGTTACGTTTTTATCAGGTGTGACAAACTTAAAAATTGGAATTAAATTAAGTTTAGCAATTATGTTTCATAATATACCAGAAGGAATATGCATAGCTTTACCAATATATTTAGGAACAAAATCATTTAAAAAAGCATTTTCTTCTACTTTTTTATCATGTTTAGCTGAACCCTTAGGAGCAATACTTGCATATATATTTCTATACAAGTATATTAACGATATAATGATTGCTATTATACTTATATTTACTGCTGGTATAATGATTACTCTAAGCATAAATTCAATATATAAAGAATCATTAAAATTTGATAAAAACAGATATTTTATCTATGGGGTTTTATTATCCTTAGTTTATATAGTTATATCAATTATAATTGGTATATAATACTAGATTTTTACCATGAATTTGCTATAATATCATCGAGGGATTTGCATATCACGCGCGTTACGCGAGAAATATATGATAAAGTATAATAAAGGACGTGAAGTTATGGAGAAAAAGAGAACTAATAGCATTTGTATATTAGGGTTTGTATTAGCATTTGTTTCAAGCTTTGCTGGATTAGTATTATCAATCATTGGTTTAATTCAAGCAAAAAGAGTAGAGGAGGGTGGTAGTGGGCTTGCTATAGCAGGTATTGTAATATCAGCGCTTAAAATGATATTCTTAGTAATTTTTATTTTACTCTTCCCTATTATAATATATTTTATAAATGGAGTAGTTGAAGAAATTGATTATTACATCAATGATGACCTTGATAATAAATGTTCTTATGCATATGATTGTAAATCTTATGATGATGATTACAGTGTTTGCAAATATGATAATGAATATGATATTACAAAAAAAATATTATGTGAAAAATAATTTAAAACGTTTTTAGTTTAAATCAAAAGCAAAAATATACTATATAGTTAACTATATAGTTTTTTTTATAATAAACAATATAAGTAATAAATATATAAGTTAGAATTAATAATTAAATATGAATAACTATAAATAATATTTCAAAGAATATATAACTTCATATAATATATATTATGTTAACTTGTATATTTTTAAATAAAAGATTGTTAGTTATTAACCTTGCTAATATAAATACATTTTATTATTATTTATATTATGAAAAATATCATTAATAACACCTTCTATTTTTATATTCTTAGTACTTCTCTATATGTAATTCATACTAACAAATAAAATAATAAAAAGCACTCTCCTCTATTTAAAAACAAAGTAGGTAGGGGAAGTAGAGCAAAATAAAAAGAAAAGTAGGTTTATACTTTTCTTGATTGAATTTCAGCAATCTTTTCAAAAACTTCGGCTGCATTATCTGGATTAATTGCATTATATCCAAGTTCTCTTAAAGCTTGAACTCTAACAGTGTTTAATTGTTGAGTACGTGTAAGAACTTCTTCTTTTTTCTCTTCAAGATCTTCAATGAATCTATTACGAGATTCTATAACTTTTGTCTTGCTAGCTCCCCCACTGTTATATAAAGAGAATGCAGAATGAATTATACCTTCAAATATAAATTGTTTATCCTCATTAAATTTAAATACATTAGGTGATGTAAAACCAGTAGATTTAGATAGATAAGCCAATAAATATTTAATTTCTGGAATATTATCCATACTTTGTAACATATGATATACGTATTGTAAAGCGTAGAAATTTTCCTCGTGATTATCATCAGTTAATTTTTCCTTAATCAAGAATGTAATATCACTTACTAAAGCTTGCTCTTCCTTTTTTAATCCTTTAAGATCCAAGAACTCATTATCATGATTTTCTTTTACACCATCATTAAGTCTATCCTCTACTGCAAGCAAATATTCCGTATTAACCTTGATTTTTGCAATAGTGTCATCATCACCATCTTCAATATCCAATAATTTTAATAGTAAAATCTTTTTTTCTTTTGGCCATTTGTTTAAACTTTCAAATTCCAAATAATTATAAACCATTTGTCTTGAAACTCCAAGATATTTTGCTAGTCTAACTTTCGATATACCCAACTCACTTAATAATCTATTTAACTCTTTCATTACGTCAAGTCCCTTCTCTATTTTACATATCAATCATAACAAAATTTTTAATAATGTGTCAATACTTTACACATACTTTAGCAACTATTTCATAAAAAAAGAGCCATTACTAAGCTCTTCCAGCATACTTACCATCAGCAGTTGAAATAAGTATTTTTTCTCCTTGATTAATAAATAATGGAACTTTAACAACATATCCTGTTTCTATTTTGGCATCTTTTTGAGCATTATTTGTTGTATTTCCTTTTACTGCTTCACTAGTTTCAACTATTTCAAATTCGATTTTTTCAGGTAAAGTAATTCCAAGAATTTCACCTTCATACATCGTAATAGTTATTTCAAGACCTTCTTTTAAGAATTTAATTTGATCTTTTAACTTTTCAGCAGGAATTTCTAATTGCTCATAAGTTTCATTATTCATAAAAACATAATTATCTCCCATTGAATATAAATATTGCATAGGAAGTCTATCTACTCTAGCTCTTTCGATCTTAATATTAGTATTATAAGTATCTTCAACTAAAGCACCAGTTCTTAGGTTTCTTAATTTCATCTTCATGAATGCTGAACCCTTACCAGGTTTAACGTGTTGGAATTCTTCAATTAAACATAATTTTCCATCAATAATAATTGTCATTCCGTTTTTAATATCGTTAATGTTAATGTTCATGAAAATCCTCCTTTTAATATATTTTTCTTCTTAAAACTTTTCTATTTGATTTTTTAGCAACGCTGTATTTTGATTTACGTGAGCAAACAACTTTTTTTGGTTTAGAATAATAACCAGCTTGAAGTTTTATTAGTTCAGCATAATCTATTACATCTTGCATAGTTCCATGATAAATATAACTCATGTATTATCCCTCTATTTACCAATTTTTGCTTCTTTAAATACTTGTACTGATTTACATTTTGGACAATATTTATTTAATTCTAATTTCTCAGTAGTATTTTTTGTGTTTTTTTCAGTATGTCTAATCATATAACCACATTTAGTACATTTTAATCCAATTGGTGTTCTAGCATCTGTTTTTCCTTTTGCCATAAAAAATCTAGCCTCCTCACTTGTAAACTATAAGTATTTTAGCATATATATAGTTAATTTTCAAACAAAATATTAGCAATTTTCCTAGATAGTTTACTATTTATAGGATATTTGTAATTACTTGTACTATTTTTATAAGAAATATTAGGTGAAATAATAGTTAGAGCATATTTTGGATCATCACTTGGAAAGTATGCTATAAATGATTTTGTATAAGTGTTTGCTCCGCCATAAAACGTTTCACTTGTTCCTGTTTTTCCACTTGCATTGTATTTTTTATCCATATAGTAAGCAGCTGTTCCATTTGTAACAACTTTTCTTAGTCCTGCCTTAATCCTTGTGTAATTTTCATCACTTATTTCATAGTTATTAAGTATCTCATCCTTATTGATAACTCGTTTATTAGAAGATTCATCAACAATACTATCAGCAATTTTTAGTTTATAGCGGCATTTCCCATTTGCTATAGTCGCAATATAATTATTTAGCATTAATGTTGTATAAGTATCGTATTGACCAATTGTTAAATTTAAAAGCAAATCACCGCTTATCATACTACCAAGTATTCCAACATCTTCCCCATCGATATCTATCATTGTTTTACTACCCAATCCTAAAGTTTTAAAATAGTCACGATACTTGTTAAAATCATCTCTAGCAGGATTAAATTTCATATTGTATTTATATTCCATTCCGGATAGTTTTATCGCTCCTAAAAATTGATAATAATTAGAAGAAAAAGCTAGAGCATCAATATCATTGATTATGCCTAAACTTTTCCATGAACACTTTTCATTTTGGCTGAAAAGTTTAACACATGCATCCCTCACCCTATCTCCAGGTATGGCATTATATTTATAAAGTGTACTCATACTTGCAGCTTTGACAACAGAACCGACTGTATATGAATTTTTTAATATTCCAATCGTATTATAATTCAAAGCACCATTATTATACTCATAGCTTGACATAGCAATAATATGTCCATTAGTTGGATCACTCACGACGATATTAGACCCATTATAATACTTAGTATTAGGAGACTTTTTGGCATTAATTATTTCCTCTTTTAAAACATTATCAATTTTAATTTGTTTATCAATATCGATAGTTAAAACTAAATCATTCCCCTTCTTTCCTTCATCAACAACTTCTAATGTGTTGTCACTTTTTATTTTGTATTTACGTGCACTTCCTTTCAAATATTTTTCATAAGTTTTCTCTAAAAAAGAAACTCCCACAATTGAATTAAGTTTATATCCATTATTTAGATATTTGGCCTTATTTTCTTTAGTGATTGGCCCAATAGAGCCAAAAATTTGATTTAAAGACGTATCATATTTATATATTCGAACATAATCAATATCTACACGTATTCCACTTAAATTCATCTCATTGATCATAGTAAATTCTTCGTCGGTAAGATTCTTTTTAATAACTTTATCTTGGTAACTATATCCACTATTCATAAGATTATAGATATATACCTCTAGATTAGAAATACTTGTTTTTTCTTCATTTGTTATTAAACTATATTTATAATTTAAATAATCGTTTTCGTTTAACTTTCTTTCATTATATTTCTTTAATTTTTCTTTATTAATTCTTTTATCGATATCCGTTTTATATTTCTTATAAACATATTCATTAATTTGTAAATCCGTAACTCTAAAATCATTTAAATCAATTACTTTAGCAAGACTTTCAGCAATTTTAATTTCTTCACTTAGTTTTATTTCAGGTATTTTAGTATAATATAAAACTTTTATACCTTTATTATCCACTAAAACATTACCTTTACAGTCCAAAATTCTACCTCTTAAAGTAGTATTAGATTCAATTATTTTTTCATTTGTTATTGAAGAAAGATACTCATATTTTTCATGATTGACAATACAAATATCATATAATCTCCAAACAACAACTATATTAATAACAACAATTAAAATTTTAATTAAATATATTTTACTTTTCATATTAATATATTAACCATTAAAACATAAAATATAACGAGGAGGAAATGTTTTGAATAATATTATAGAAAATTTTATTATCAATTTAAGAAAAGAGGATATTATTAAGTTTGCTAATAAAAATCATCTTAAAACAACTGATAAAGAAATAGATTTTGTATATTCATTTATAAAAAGTAACTATAAACAAGTATTAAAGAATCCCAATAGTTTTGATTTAGCACCATATAAGAATAATTTCAGCAATGAAAACTATGTATTTCTAAATAATTTAATAAGCAAATATAGACGCTTTTTAAGTATATAAAAAGATATTCACACGAATATCTTATTTTTTCTTTTTAAAATACTATTTACTACATCACAATATTCAGTTTGAGCTACCAAGATATCGAATTCATCAGACAATAATTTCATTTGCTTTTCGATCAGCATCGGATCACATTTTAGAGTGTCGTTTATTTCTTCAACTGTATCTTGTACCTCTTTTACGTATTTATTATCTATGTCATTAAACATAAATTCTTTTATAAATGAAGTATCTCCTTCTGATTCTTGCAGAAATAATGAAACGTTATAAAAATTTGCAAAAACAGCTAATTGCATGGTAACTGAATAAAGAGAATCAACATTATTTTTATATAAAAATGACAAATAAATATACTCTATAGTAACCATTATATGTTTAATATTGTTATGCATATATTTTCTATACTTTTTAGTATTTGTTAAACAAGATAAGTATTCTTTCATAGAACACGGATGAACAAATTTACATAATTGCTTATAAGCACGGTTTAAAGAATCTAAGTCTATATTATTAAAAAAACAATCGTTTTCGTTCTCTTTAAGAACTTTTCGAAAATCAGAAATAGTAGTGTCCAATGAAATTTTTAATTTCTTATCATAATTAACTGCAATAATATAAAAAATATTTTCCAGTGTTGCTCTTAAAATAGTAGCAGCATTAATTAAGTCATAATCATCAATCAGTTTATTAATTAATTCGAAATCAGCGACAATTTTTTCTGTTATATATTTTGATTGTGATCTTTTATTAAAACCATTTATATCAATCTTTTTCATTTCTCCAGTATATATAACATGAGTTGAGTCCAAAATTTTCATAATAATATTCACTTTATTTATTCTTTCAATATATGTATTTGTTTGCATCATCAAAATCCCCTACCTTTATTGTTTTACATAAAAAGATATTCACACGAATATCTTATTTTATTATTATATCATCGTTTTTAGAGTCGTTTAGACCATCATCATACTTTTCCACTACTATTTCATGATAATCGTTGTAAGAGGCTTTAAATGATGCTGTATAATACTTAGGTTTCTTAAACAATTCTCCAACAATTGTAAAGTAAGAAGAATTATTGATTAAAACAAGTACATCACCATTTTCAATAATATTTATACTTGGAGAATTATTTCCAAGTTTTTTCAGTTTTTCTTCAGCTACTTCTTTTCTCTTTTCTGATTCAACTTCCATGATATCTTTTAAAACAGTTTTAGTATCATTATCTATTTTAGCAATTGAAACCTTTTTAGAAACTATATCTATAACGAATATAGCTAAAATCATTGCACAGACAACTGCTATAATTAAAACTATTGGATTTTGATACATTCTTCTACTTTTATATAAATCTTTACTCATATTCCTCACCTATAATAATTTTATAATAAATAAACATATGGTTCAAGAAATTTTTATTGTTCTTCATCTTTACTATAAAATGAATTCAAATAGTTTTTCAAATACTCACTTACTTTATGAGGTAATATTTCGTCCAATTCTTCAATACTTGCTTCATTAATTTTTTTAACAGAACCATACTTTTTCATAAGTTCCTTTTTTCTTACATCTCCAATACCTTCAACATTATCAAGCAAGCTCTTAATTGAACCTTTACTTCTAAGTTCCCTGTGATAATTGATTGTAAATCTATGAACTTCATCTTGAATACGTGTTAAATAATGGAACAAATTAGATGTATAATCAATTTTATAGGATTCCAAAGTATCTCCATCTAAAAGTTCATTAGTTCTATGTTTATCATTTTTTACAAGACCACAAACTTTTATATTCAAATGTAAAGAGTCAATCGTGTCTTTTACGGCATGGATTTGGTTTATTCCACCATCAACTAATATTAGATCAGGCATTTCCCCATGTTCTACTAAAGCGCGGTAATATCTTCTATAAGTAACTTCTTTCATTGTATTATAATCATCATTTTTATCTACACTTACTTTATATTTACGATAATCCTTTTTAGAAGGAAGCCCATCTTTAAAAACAACCATTCCCGATACTGCAAATGTACCAAACAAGTTTGAGTTATCAAAAGAATCAATTCTATTGATTTTCATACCTAAAAGTTTTTCTAATTCTTCATTAGCTCCACTTGTACGTTCAATCTTATTTTGAATTGTTTGAAAATTGTTTTTCAAATTGATTTTTGCATTGTTATATGCCATATCAAGTAAAGTCTTTTTATCGCCTTTTTCAACTGTTATTACTTTTGTTCCAATAGCATCAGATAAAATTTCAGTATTCATATCCTTATTAACAATAATTGATTTAGGTACTTCATTTTTAGTATAGAAAACAGCAATCGAAGACTCTAAATCACTTATTGCATCGTCACTTACAACTGGTATTATTTTATTTCTTCCACCGACCAATTTTCCAGCTCTTATAAAGAAAATTTCAATTGAAATAAAACCTGATTCAAAATAATAATTGATAAAATCCATACTTGATCTATCACTTATTTCTACTCTTTGTTTTTCTTGTATTACTTTTATATATTCAAGATCTTGTTTAAGTTCTAAAGCAAGTTCATAATTCATATTTTCACTAGCAAGAGTTATTTGTTCCATCAGTTTATCAATAATAATTGAATCATTTCCATTTAGAAAACCAAGAATTTGTTTTTCCATATTATCAATTGTTTCTTCATCAATCTTTTTAACACAGTAACCTAAACATTCATGAATGTGATAATATAAACACAAATCTCTTCCATTTAAGCATTTTTTTAAAGGATACAGTCTATTTATTAAGTTTACCATTTTTCTAGCTGCTGATGCATTTACATAAGGTCCAAATAAATGTTTATTTTCTCTTTTTTTGACGTTAAGATATCTAACAACTTTAACTGTTGGATAAGGTTTCCTTTTATATTCAATGTATGGATAACTTTTATCATCTTTAAGTAAAATATTATATTTTGGATCATATTTTTTTATTAAATTTATTTCTAGAATAAATGACTCCAATTCGCTTGTTGTAACAATATATTCAAAAGTATCAATCTCTGAAACTAACTTTTTAGTTTTGCCTGTAACTCGACCATTAAAGTATGAAGACAATCTATTTTTTAAATCTTTTGCCTTACCAACATATATTATTATCCCATTTTTATCCTTCATTTGATAGCTACCTGGTAAATGTGGCACAAGTTTTAGTTTTTCATGAATTTTTTCATTTTGCATTAAATCACTTCCAAACTTATTCTTATTATAGCAAATAATTACTCATTTATGTTATTATAAATTAGGTGATTGTTTTGAAACTATTAAACACTTATACTTATGAAATAAAAAAATCTAAATTTATTGGATATTATTATGAATTGGACTCAATTGAAGATGTTCAAGAAATCCTAAATAGTTTAAAAATTGAACATAAAAAAGCAAGACATATTCCATATGCCTATAAATTTGAAAATACAGCGAAAAAAAGTGATGATAAAGAACCAAGCAACACAGCTGGTCTTCCAATATATAACATCATTGAAAGAAACAATTTAAATAACGTCTTCATATGTGTGGTTCGTTACTTTGGAGGAATAAAACTGGGTGCTGGACCACTTCTTAGAAGTTACTCACATACAGCAAACGAAGTTATTAAATTGTAATAATTAAAAAAATAAATAATATATTTAACTAGGTGATAATTTTGAAAAAATATTTAAAAATAAGTTTGGTTCCTCTAGTTTCAATATTGGTGCTTACAATTATATTTTCTTTAATCAATCTATTTAATGTAAGTATATTTCCTTTATTATATTTATTACTAACTATCGCGATATTTTTCATATATGGATATATGATAGCTGATGTTTCAATGGAAAGAGGTTACACAAAAGGTCTTCTTTGTGGGACATTATATTCAGCAATTTTCTTCTTACTATCTTTAATATTTAAAACTGGTTTATCATTATATATGATTATCTTTTATTTACTTATTATTATATCCTCTTCTTTAGGAGCAATGGCTTCCAATTTAAAAAAGAATAGTTAATTCTATTCTTTTTTCATTAATTTAATTATTCCTAAAGTCGTTAAAACTAAAGCAATTATGACTAAAATATTATTTCTAGTATAGTTATTATTTTCAAAACACTTAATAATCTCTTCACCATTTTTTATACCGCTTAGTAAAACATCTACTTGTTTTTCATTTTTTGTTTTATAGTAATCAAAAGATGTACCATTTTGTTTTGCAAGTACGCTTAAACTCGAATCAACATTATATGTATAAGATATTCTTATATTTCCAACTTCTGGAGATTCAATATTTTTAGCATCAGTTATATAATCTCCTACAATGCTAAATCCTTTAGGAAGTTTCTTTTTATTTACATTAGGAGTAAGCTTTGTTTTAACACTTAATTGTTTAAGTTCATTTTCACCTAAGGTAAATGCTCCAAGTTTAACTTGATTATTATAAATTGTTTTTGATTCATAAGATATTTTCTTTGGATTTATATATCTATCTTGAAATCTAAATTTTGAAGAGTCTATTAATTCATCTGACCATTTTTTTCTATAAGTATACGAAGTTTGTCCGTTTTCAGTTGTTTGTTCTTCTGTCCAAACAAATACTTCAACTTTTCTTTTTAAAACAGCAGAAGAAACAGATACATTAAAATCTTCATCGGTTAACTCTTCTTGAAGAAGTGTAATCTCACCATTTGTAGCAACCAATTTGCCATTATTTTCTTCTTTCACTTCCGTTGATGAAACATTTTCATAATTATTGTAAAGTTCAGTGGCTATCTTATTGTCATTGTTATTAAAAATGACTGTCATAACAAATACCCCTATTGCCAAAATTATCAAACAAAATCCTTTAAGTTTATTACTCATATTATCACATCCAAACTTATTATAGCATAAATCAAAGAAAAAAAGTGACTATTTGTCACCTTTACTATCCATTATGATTGTTATTGGACCATCATTTAAGATTGATACTTGCATATCAGCACCAAACTTACCGGTTTCTACTGGAACACGCTCGCTTAAAATTCTATTGAATTCATTATATAAAACTATAGCTTGTTCACCTTTCATCGCTTTTATATAGCTTGGTCGATTTCCTTTTTTAGTTTCAGCAAGTAAAGTGAACTGAGAAATTGAAAGTACACTTCCACCAACATCCAAGATTGACTTATTCATAACTCCAGTTTCATCATCAAAAATTCGTAAATTTAAAACTTTACCAGCTAATTTTTGGACATCTTCTAAGGTGTCATCAACACTTATTCCAACAAGTATCATAAGTCCATATTCAATTTTCCCAATAGTTTCATTTTCAACTGTCACACTAGATTTTTTGCTACGCATCACAACTAACTTCATATTAATACCTACTTATGCTTGTAACAAATTTTAAAGTTCTTAAATCTTCTATAAAGTTATCAAGATCAGCTTTGTTTTTTACTTTTAAAATTAAATCATAGCAAACTTTTCCACCTTTATTAACTTCATTTATACTATTAATATTTATCCCTCTAACCGTGGATTTAGTTACAATATCAAGTATATTATTTTGAACTCCATTGGTATATACGGTTATCTTTGAAATATAATATTTATTTTCGTCATTTCTATTTTCATTCCAATAAACATCAATCAATCTTTCATTTAGATCTTTAACATTTACACAATCCTTTTTATGAACAGTTATTCCTTGTCCTTTAGTGATATATCCTATAATTTCATCACCAAATACTGGTTTACAACAACTTGCAAGATTAACAAGAATATCATCGCATCCTGAAACCACAATATCATTTTTATGATTTACCTTAGGAAGTGTGCTTGAATTCATTACCTTATCCAAAAGAACATCTTGAACGTTCTTTTTATCATTGTACATTAAATCTACAATATAACTTGGTGTATATCTTAAAGCTCCAATATTTAATAATACTTCATCAAAATTAGTAACTTTTAAATCACTTACAAGTTTATTTATATGTTCATCATCCAACGCTGATGATACAGTGATATGTTGTCTTTTTAATTCCTTTTCTAGCAAGTTTCTACCACGTTCAATATATTCCTCACGATCTTTTTTAGAAAAGAAAGCTTTAATTTTAGCTTTAGCTTGAGTTGTTTTTACAAAATTTAACCAATCCTTATTTGGTTCACTTTGAGCATTTGTCATGATTTTAACTATATCATTATCTTGAAGATGGTAATCTAATGGTACGATTGTATCGTTTACAATTGCTCCAATTGTTGTATCTCCAACTCGTGAATGAATTCTATAAGCAAAATCCACTGGGCAAGAGCCTTCAGGAAGTTCAACAACATCTCCTTTTGGAGTATAAACATATATTGAAGTGCTTAAAAGTTCACTCATGTTTTGAGCAAAAGTATCATCATCAGTTATATCATTCGAGTTAGCTTCGATTATATTTCTAAACATTTGCAGTTTTTGTTCCATAACATTTTGAATTTGTTTAGAATGCTCTTTATATGACCAGTGAGATGCCACACCATGTTCTGCAATTTCATTCATTTCTTTTGTTCTAACTTGAACTTCTACAGGAAATCCTTCTGGGCCAAAAACACCGGTATGTAATGATTGATAAGAGTTTCCCTTTGGCATCGAAATATAATCTTTAAAACGTTTAGGAATTGGTCTATAAAGCGAATGAATTAAACCAATAATTAAATAACATTCACTTTCTTCCTCACAAATAATTCTAAGTCCAATGATATCATATATTTCACTCATCTTTTTACCCTTAGATAATTTGTTATATATTGAAGAATTACTCTTTACCCTACCCTTTATCTCAAAACTTATATTGTTTTGTTTTAACTCTTCAATAATAGTTTCTTTTGTTTCCTCTAATATCTCATTTAACTTTTCACGACTAGCTGGTAAAGATTCTTCAACACTTTTATAATCTTCATTTTTTAAAACTCTAAAACATATATCCTCAAGTTCTGTTTTTAATTGATTTATTCCCAATCTATGAGCAATTGGAATAAGTACATTTTGAGTTTCTATTGCTTTAAGTCTTTGCTTTTCCTTTGAAAATGGATAAATCGTACGCATATTATGAACACGACCAGCAAGTTTAATTATTAAAACTCGCACATCCTCTGATAGAGCAACAAGTACTTTTCTTAAATAAAGAGAAGTAGATTCTGATTCATCAGTAAGTTTTAATCTATTAACTTTCATTAAGGATGAAACAATATGCATAACTTCTTCTCCAAATAGACTTTCTATTTCTTCCAAAGAAGATGGTCCATTATCAATCGTTTCATGAACAAGTGCAGAAATTATGGTTGTTGAATCAACATTTAAAGAAGCACATATCAAAGCAACATTTAAAGGATGGGTAATAAACTCCTCATTATTTTTACGCATTTTACCCTTATGACACTTATAAGCAAATTCATAAGCGCGTTTAATGTTTTCGATTTCTTCATCACTATAACCGTTTTCTTCACATTTTTTTAAAAGTTCTTCGTATAATTTTTCCATATTTATTCACCTTGCAAATTATTTATTTTTTGTACTACATAATTTTCATATTCTTGATTATCAGTATTTAAAATATCATCAACTATACCCGCTAAAGTCAAAGATGTCGCATTCTTCCATTTTTTATTTTTATTATAATTCCAAATATCTTCTTCTTTAACTATTTTTATACCAGCCGAAATGAGTTCATGTCTTTTTGTTTTCAAAGCTGGTAACACTTTATTATATAAATCCCTTTGAGTATTAATTTTCTTTTCCATATTTTCTCCTTTAATAATTAAGAATGTTTTTTCATATATTATTATATAATATTTTGGTTTAAATTTAAAGGAGGATGTTATGAAAAATACGTTCATCAAATCAACCATTATTCTACTTGTTGGCACCCTTGTTACAAAACTTCTAGGTTTCTTTATTAAAATAATATTCACAAGAATTATTAAAGACGGAATTAATTTATATTCTTTAATTATGCCAAGTTATTCACTTATTATCGCAATAACTCAGCTAGGTCTTCCTTATGCTATAAGTGTTATCATGGCTAGAAATAATTATCGAGGAATACGTATTTTTGCATCAGTGATCCCAATTTCTCTTTTATTTAACATAGTTATGATCGGAATAATTTTTGCTTTTTCTCCATTTTTAGCTAATAATTTATTAAAAAATCCTAATCTATATTATCCCTTAATATCAATTTCATTTGTCATTCCCTTTACAACCATTTCCGGAATAATAAAAGGTTACTATTTTGGAAAGCAAAACATGCTACCGAATGCTATATCAAGTATATTTGAACAACTTGCAAGATTAATTCTACTTCTTTTAATAGTCCCTTACCTTATGAATATTTCAACCACTCATGCCGTTACTGGTTACATAATAATATCTGCCATATGTGAACTTGTACAGATTATTGTATATCTTTTCTTTGCTCCTAAAAACTCTCATTTTACCATGTCAGATATTTTACCGGATAAGCACATTGCATATGATGTATTTAGCATCTCTATACCATCAGTTTCTTCAAGATTAATTGGTAATATCTGTTACTTTTTAGAACCAATAATCTTAACGAACATGCTCTTATTCGTAGGTTATTCTTCAAATTTTATCGAAAGTGAATATGCCATATATAATGCATACGTTATTCCGATACTAACTATGCCATCATTTTTTACTCTTGCACTAAATACAACATTAATACCAGAAGTATCAAAACATTATAATGATAAAATATATATTAAAAGAAGATTAAGACAAAGTATGATTATTTCATTTTTAATCGGAGCTTTATTTTGTACATTTGTGTTTTTCAAAGGAAATTTTGTGTTAAGTCTTGTATATAACACGAATAAAGGTTATGACTACATTCATTTACTTTCAATATTTTTCCCAATTTTCTATTTAGAAGGCCCTTTAGTTAGCACTTTACAAGGTCTAAATTATTCAGCATACACTATGAAAGTAACTCTTATAAGTTCCATTTTTAAAACTATAATTATGATTGTTACATGTCTTTTAAGTATTGGTATTTATCCATTAATAATATCTGAAATTGTAAGCATTTTATGTGTTGTATATCTAAATAGTAGTAAATTAAGAAGTCTAAATTATTTATAAAAAAAAGAGGATTAACCCTCTTTAATGATATCAATTGCTTTACGCATTTTCAAATCGTATCTGATTCCGTCTTCTCCACCAACGTATTTTAAGAATTCATCTCTTTCAATACCATACTTTTCACAAGCATCTTTAATTTCTTTTTCAACAGCTTCTTCTTCGACTTCAATTTTCTTTTCATCAACAATTGCTTCAAGTAAATATCTAGTCTTAATTCTAGCTATAGCTTGAGGTTTCATCATAGATTTCATATCTTCAAGTTTAGTACCTGTCATAGATAAATATTGCTCTAGACTAACACCTTGCATGCTTAATTCTTGTCTATATTGTTGAATCATTCTTTCTACTTCAGAATCAATTATTTCATTATTGATTTCTACTTTCATATTATCAGTTGCGATATGTAATAGTTCATCAATATATTTGTCATCAGCTTCATGATTTTTTCTATCTTCAAGTTCTTTTTTAACATGACTTTCTAAAGTTTCTTTAGAATCAACGCCTTCAATTCCTAGATCTTCAAAGAAATCTTTATTCATTTCAGGCATAACTCTTTCTTTAATCTCTCTTACTGTAACTTTAAATAATACATCCTTGTTTTTAAGTTCTTCAGTGTAGTTTTCTGGGAATTTTAAATTTAATTCACGAGTTTCTCCAACACTAGCACCAATAAGTCCACTTTCAAATCCTGGAATAAATGTATTTGAACCAATTTCTAGTGGATAATTAGCTCCAGTTCCTCCTTCAAGTTTCTTGCCATCAACAAATCCTTCAAAGTCGATTACGGCTGTATTTCCTTCTTCAACAGTACCGTTTTCTTTAATAACGACTTCAGCCATATGTTCTTTTATATGATCGATTTCATGTTCAATTTCTTCTTTTTCTACTTTAACCTCTTCGCGTTTAACACCAAGTTTAGTATAAGCTCCTAGAGTAACTTCTGGTTTAGATATAAATGTAAATTCAATTTCACATTTATCTTTATCAACAGATACAACATTTACACTTGGTTCACAAGCAAGTTCAATATCAGCTTCTTTTAAAGCACTTTCATATCTTTCATTAACTGCTATATCACATGCATCCATAAAAAGGGATTCAATTCCTACTTTTTTAATATAAACTTCTTTAGAAACAGCACCCTTTCTAAATCCGTCTACTTTTATATCTTTTTTCTTTTTTGAGAATGCTTTATCTATGCATTTTTCCCAATCTTCACCTTCAACAGTGATTTTTACTACTTTAACATTCTTCATAGTATTCTTCCTTTCATTTACTTTAAATATTATATATTATATAACTTTCAAAATCAAGTTAAATAAAAGAAAGAAGCCTAAAGACTTCTTCCTCTATTCATCTCATAATCAAGTTCTTCATTATATCTTAAAATAGCTTTTTTTCTCTTTAATTCTGCATCCAAATAATATAATTTGTTTAGATATTCTTTATATTTTTCTAAAGTTACATGTTTCTTATATTCAAGTTCAACAATACTTTTTAATCGTGCAACTTCATTCAATAACATAGAAACTGTATCATCGTCGTCATCTTCACTTGTTACATATTTATAGATACTTTTTGTCATCTTATCAAAATCTTTATCAAATTCAAAAAGTATAACGTCAATTAAATACTTATAACGAATATCCACTCCGTTATCATTAATAATTGATTTAAATTTAGGATAATATTTAAAACCATCAGAATCATATTCAAAATAGTCTATTGTCCCTTTTATTTTCTTTTTAGATACAACAAATGATACCATTTTCAGGTCCCTCCTTACTTATTTAACAAGTCTGGTCTACGTTCTTGTGTTTTTTTAAGTGCTGCTTCTTTTCTCCAATTGTCAATCAACGCATGATTACCATTCATCAATACTTCAGGTACTTCATGTCCATCATACACACTTGGACGAGTATATACCGGATAATCAAGCAAACCGTTATTAAATGATTCATTACTACTGGATTCATCCTTTATAACTCCTGGAATAAGTCTAATGATTGCATCACTCATGGCCATAGTTGGTATTTCTCCACCAGTTAATATAAAATCACCAATTGAAAGTTCCATATCAACATAGTTTAAAATTCTCTCATCTATGCCTTCGTAATGTCCACATATAAAAATTAAATGTTTCTTTTTACTTAAATCATAGGAGATTTTTTGGTTAAATGTAGTTCCAGCTGGGCTCATTAATATTACAATTGATTCATCAGTTTTAACTGAATTTATAGCATCAACTACGATATCTACGCGCATAACCATTCCAGAACCTCCACCATAAGGAGTATCATCAACTTGTTTATTATTTAGTTTAGAAAAATCTCTTATATTAATTATCTCAATATCCACTAAAGATTTATCAATCGCTCTTTTTATGATGGATGATGTTTTAAAATTATCAAACATTTCCGGAAAAAGAGTTAATATACTTATCTTCATAATATCAACTCCTTTGCCGATTCTTCTAAAAATATATCATCTTTTATTTCTTTTATAAAATTACCATTCATAGGAATATAAAATGTTTTTTCATCATGGATACATATTAATAAAGGGTTTTTAGTATTTGAATAATCAACAACTTTACCAAATATTTTATCATCTAAAATTAGAGTTTTATTGATTAAATCATCATAAAAAATTATATCTTTAGGTAATAAGTTTCTATCTATAAATACTTTATTACCTTTTAAAGGAAGAATATCATTGATATTATTTATTCCATCAAAAGTCACCATATCATAACCCTTATGAACACGATATGTTTTTATTTTAAAAGCCTTAGAAGCAATACTGATTTCATTACCAATTTTAAAAACAGCATCTTTATGATCAATATCACTTTGTATCTTTATTTCACCTTTAATACCATGAGTATTAACATATTTTCCAATATACATAAATATTCCCCTAACTCATATTAAAATATTATATTACTCATACTTATCTATTTCAAGTATATTATCAAACTCTAGGTTATCGTATAACATCTTTGTTGTTTCATATTCTTTTTTATTTAATATTTTATAACCAATAACAATTTTGCTACCACGAATTCTTTTAATTCTAGCATCACTATAGAGTAAAATATTGATATTTAAATAATCATACTTTTTAAAGAAATGATCTTTCCTACTATTCTTTTTACAAACTAAATACCCTGTAACATAATCCTTTTTATTTTTATAAAACCATTTTAAGACACTTAAATAAAAAGATTGAATAGCAAATAAACCACCATAATTATCTAAAATATCACTTAATTTTTGCTCAAATAAATGATGTCTCTTTTTATTTCTAATTTCAATAATTATAGGAACTTTACCATTTATTACATTTAAAGCCTCTTCTAAAGTTGGAATTTGATATTTAGCAATATACATTAATTCATCATATGTCATATTTTCAATATTTTCTTCAACATGTAAAAGTCTTTTAGCGTCTAAATCATGAAAACATATAATAGTTTCATCTTTTAACATTAAAGCATCAATATGTATTATGTATTTATATTTTAAAGCTCGATCATATGCGCTTATTGTATTTTCATATATTCTTTTATTATCAAAAATTCCTCGATGAGCAATTTTTTCTGATTTTAAAAAAGATAAATCTTTCAATATTATCACCATATAAATTGTACCAAATTATAATATAAATTTCTATAAAAAAAGTATATAAAAATTTATATACTTAACTAATACGATATTAAAGTAATACGTGCGTATCCATTACCTTGTTTTGAACAGTTTACTGTTGGTGTTGCACTTGTACATGTAGTTGAAATAGTCTTTGTTGATATTTCACTTGATTCAGTACAATTATAACAATACATGCCTTTTTTGCTTAATAAAGTATTACCTATGTATCCAGATCCTCCACCGGAGCAGGAATTCCACGAAGTTGAGAAATTAGTTGGAGACTTCCCGCCATAAAAACCACCTCCGCCGCCAGCAGTAGCGCATCCACTCGAAGGATTTTGTGAATCTTCTCCTTTTCCAAAGGAAAATCCATTTGTTTGAGAACTACCATTTTCTAAATAGGTAGTGCTATCACCATTATAGCCGGCTTGACCTTGAATTCCGCCACCAGAGCCACCAATGCAGTAGCCACCTCCTAAATAATGAGCAGACGTTCCTCCACCTCCACCGGAAACAATCAAAATGTAATTAATAGAATTATGTAGAGATGATAGTATTCCAGATTTAGTAGCAATGTGAGTTGCTCCTCCACCTCCAGAATAATATAAGCCATTACCTCCACCGTTATATCCTCCAGAAAACTTTACTCCTATATCTTGAGTAGAGGTTCCATCTTCTCCTTGACCACCAATATTTATATAAAGGACGCTGTTTTTTAAAATACTAATTTCTCCACTAGAATATCCGCCAAAGCCGCCATTTCTAACATAATTTGTACTTCCTTGATTAGTATTTATACCACTACCACCTTGGGCTCCCCAAGCCTCTAACTTATATGTTCCTGTGATTGGTGCAGTAAATGTTTGTTCTCCTCCTGTATAATCAAATGTCCATTCTGTTGGTCCTGTGTATTCTTTCTTTTCCGTTCTTGATATCTTATTAACCTTTAGTTTACAAGTTAATGTTTTACCAGTTACATTTTTTAGATTTTGGCTAGTACTTTCTTGAGCAGAAATAGTTACTTTATCTGTTGTTATACTTGTAGGAGATGATATTAAGGTAATACGTGCATATCCATTTCCTAACTTAGCACAATTTTCTGTTGGATTTGAATTTACGCATGTGGTTGATACTGTTTTGATTGATATTTCATTTGACTCAGTACAATTGTAACAATACATACTTTTCTCTGTTAGAAGCGGATTACCTATATAGCCCGAACCTCCGGCACCACCGCCATTGGTATAAGTACCAGTTGTATAACTTGAAGCAAAACCGCCATAGAAGCCTCCACCTCCGCCGCCATTACCCCAGTTGCCATCGACTGCATAGTGACATGCAGTGGAAGTTTCTCCTAGACCAAAACTATAACCAGTTGTTTGTGTTCCACCGATGATAGGCCTAAGGTTAGTAGTAGTTGCGTCCCCGCCAACAAATCCACCACCAGAACCCGCATATCCTCCACCTTGATTGTAACCACCATTATATAATCCAGCACCTCCGCCTCCACCTGCGACGATCATGATATTATCAATTTTATTAGATAGAGTTGGAAGAATTCCTGATGTACCAGAAATATGTGTTGCACCTCCGCCGCCTCCTCCTCCAGGGTATTTAAAACCTTCACAGGTAGCTTCTCCATTTCCACCACCATTGTAACCACCAGCACTTCCATTTATGCTATTTACAACGCCACCAGCCCCGCCAACATTTATATATATTTTTGAAGACGAATTGATAGAAATTAATCCAAGTGAATATCCGCCATAACCAGCTTTATCATTTGAATAATTATTAAAAGAACCCGATCCACCTTGAGCTCCCCAAACCTCTAATTTATATGTTCCAGTAATTGGTGCAGTAAAAGTTTGTTCACCTCCAGTATAATCAAAATCCCAGGTGTTATCTACATCACAATCTAAATAAGCTTTTGTATCATATTCTGTTGAATCATTTACTATATCTACACTTATATCTCCATTTATTTCATTTATTGTAAATTCATCTTTTGTATTATTTATTCCACTTACTTCTTTTCCGTTTACTTTTAAATTAGATAGATATACTTTAAAATCACTTAGGTTTTCTGCTAACTTTCCATTTCCATATATATTTATTGTTGTATTATATGCTGCATATCCTATTACCATAAATAAAACTACTATTATAAGTATTGTCGTTTTCTTCATTTTGCATCATCTATCTTTCTATTTTTATTTTATAATACCCCCCCCACGATTTTCAAGTCAATTTGAAAAAAATCGTATAATTTATTGTAAAAAAAAATTAGACCTAGTCTAATCTTGTATAAAGCTCATAAAGGAGTATTGAAGTTGCAATAGAAACATTTAACGATTCACACTTTTCACTTATTTTTATATTAACTTTATTTGGAACAAGTTCACTTACAGCGTCACTTACTCCATTTCCCTCATTTCCCATAATCAAAGCATAATTACCTGGTATTTCTATATCTTTAATATCTTTTCCAGTTCTAACATCTGTTGTAATAAATGTTAAAGTATCTTTATTCGCATTAATAAATTCAACCAAATCTCTTTTTAAATAATTGATTTTAAAAAGCATTCCTTCTGTTGCACGTATAACTTTTGAATTATATACATCAACCGTATTCTTACTTGCAACAATTGTATCTATTCCAAAAGAAACTGCACTTCTTATAATCGTTCCAAGATTTCCAGGATCTTGAATATCATCTAAAACTAAAACATTGCCATTAATTTTTCTTTCCTCAATTTTTTTAGCAACAGCAAGTATTTTAGGAGGATTAGAAAGATTGCTAAGCTTTTTCATAACTTCAATACTAACTCGAGTAGAATTTTCTTTTTCTTCTAAAGAAAATATATCAATTACAATGCCTTTTTCTAAAGCTTCTTCAACTAGATGTTCACCTTCTACAATAAACATATTTTCTTTATCACGATATTTTTTTTCGTTTAATTTTGAATATCTTTTTATCTTTTCATTATTTACCGATTCAATCATTTCTATTCATCCTAACTTTTTAATTCTTTTCTAGCTTCCTTATATCTTGGATAATGCATTTCGACGCATTTCCAAAAATCCTTTGAATGATCCATATGCTCAAAATGAGAAAGTTCATGAACTATAACATAATCAATCAAATAAGGTTTCTTATGTATTAATTCAGTATTTAACGTAACTGTCATACTTTTTCGATTGCATACTCCCCATCTAGTTTTCATTTTTCTTACACGCAACCTAAACTCTGGTAAGTTATCAAATTGAGGAGTATATAAATCCATTCTTTTTTGAAATACATCTAAACACTTCTTCTCAAGATATTCATTAGCTTTTTTAATAGATGGAGCAAAAATTCTATCATTATCAAAGATAATCCTATTATGATAAACATAATCAATTTTTTCACCTAAATATAAAACACATTCTTTTTCAGTAGTTCTTTTCTTAACTTTTTTATACATTCTTACTAAAGAATCATGATTGTTATTAAGAAGTTTGATAATTTCCCGGTCAGTTACATATTTAGGACACGTAACATATATTTCATTATTCTCATTTATTCTAAAATATATATTTTTAATTTTTTTTCTTTCTACTACAATCTCTAAATTATTGCCATCTATATTCATTAGTTATTTTTAAATATTTTATACCATTCTTCTAAAGATGTTTTTGTTTTATCCGCACCATTTTTAAATGCATTTTTTAAATTAGACCATGTAATAGAAATTTTACCTTTTAAATCATTAAATTCATGTTTAACAGTTTCACATTCATTTTTATTTTTAGAACAAACATATGTTAAAGAGTTCATATATTCACTTATTAATTTATCTTTAACCAAATTATATTTTTCTCCCAATTCTTGTTTATAATCAGGAAAATAAGAATTTATTTTACTATCAAGTAAAAGAGCATACTTGATAATAGTCATTTTACTTTTCATAGTTAAATCATTAAAATGCACTCCATTTATTTCGGTTCCATAAAATATAAAATCAACTATTTTAATAAATAAGTTTTTGGCACTTTCCTTAAAGTCAACCGAGCCAACTTTCTTAGAAACTGAATCGTACTCTGAAGCAAAAGTATTTATAACATCAGCTTCAGATACTTTTGTAGTTGTAACAGTTGTTGTTGTCTTAATTATTGTTGTAGTATTATTTTCACGTTTCACAATATCTCCAACATTAATATTTGAGTCTTCTACTTTTGTAGTGGTGTTATTTCCTTTTATAACAACATAATCATTTTCACGTTTTATTGCTTCTCCAATATCAAAACTTTCCTTTTTATTATTAAGAAGGGCCATGGTTGCTATAGCTATTAAAAATCCTACAATTATTCCACTTAGGACACCAATAATGATTTTATCTTTCACTACTCCTCACCTCGGTTCTTAAATTGAAGAATTATTGGGCTGCCATCTAAGTCAAATGATTCTCTTATCTTGTTTTCCAAATATCTTTCATAAGAAAAATGTACTAAAGATTTACTATTAACATGAAATACAAATTTTGGAGGTTTAGAATCAGTTTGATTAACAAAATATATTTTTAATCTCTTTCCTTTATATGAAGGAGGTTCATGTAAACTAACCGCATCTCTAATTACATCATTTAACACACTAGTTTTTATTTCTTTAGTATAGGATTCATAACATTTTAGTATTGCTGGCATAAGAGTATGAATTCTCGCCTTAGTTTTAGCAGATAAAAATACTACGTTAGCATAAGGAATGAATTGGAATTCATTATCAAGTCGTTTTTTCCACTCTTTTAATTCAGAATCTTTATCCTTAATTGTATCCCATTTATTAACAACTAAACATATAGCTTTACCTGCTTGTAAGGCATAAGAAACAATGTGTTTATCATGTTCAATTATTCCACTTTCAGCATCAATTACAATAACAGCAACATCACATCTTTCTATAGCTTTTAAACTACGAATAATCGAATATTTTTCAATGCTTTCATAAATTTTTCCTTTTTTTCGCATTCCAGCTGTATCGATAACCAAGTAATCTTGATGATCATATGTAAATCTTGAATCTGCTGAATCACGAGTGGTACCTGCAACATCAGATACAATTTGTCTTTCTTCACCTAATATAGCGTTTACTAAACTGCTTTTTCCAACATTAGGTCTTCCAATTACCGCAAATTTTAAAATCTCTTCATCCTCTTCAGTGGAATAGTCATTGAAATCCTCTGTAATCATATCTAAAAGCTCGCTTATGTTTCTTTTATGCTCTGCTGAAATACATACAATATTTTCAAAACCTAACTCATAATATTCATATATGTTGTCATCATGTTTTTTATCATCCATCTTATTTAAAGCAACAATTACTTTTTTATTCGTTCTTAAGAGCATATCTCTTACAGCAAGGTCATTTTGAGTTATACTTTCTCTTCCATCTACAACAAATACAATAACATCCGCTTCATCCATAGCAAGTTCAGCTTGCATCTTTATGTTGTCATTAAAAACTTCATCTGTTAAATCAATACCACCAGTATCAATCAAACTAAAAGATTTTGTTTTATAATTAACTATTCCATAAATTCTATCCCTAGTTACTCCCGGTGTATCTGCAATAATTGCTTTTTTTTCATTTATAAGTCTATTAAAAAGTGTCGATTTACCTGTATTAGGTCTACCAACCAAACATACCGTTTTTCTCATTCTTTTTCCTCCTTTAATAAGATAAAATATGGTACTTATGGTACCATATAATCAAAAATTTCTCAAGTTTCTATTTTTTAGTTGTAGATGTTATCTTTTTAGATAATCTTTTATATTCATGTCCATTATCTGGTGTATCTCTTTTTTGATCACAAGTTACTTTATCAAAAGTCGCATATGCACGATTATTCTTATAATATATGTACACATTACAAGTGTTAATTATATAATCATCAACCGGATTCGAAATAATATTCTCATAATATGCTCTAGTTTGAGTATCTGTTGGACAATTATAAGTGTCACACATTTTTTTACTATCATATTCTAGTGACCCAGCCTCAACTAAATCTTGAATAGTCATTTTTATACATGGATACTTTTCTAAAGAACCTGCATCATTTATAACTCCATTCGCTGCATAATATGCTTGAACCAAATTATCATCAGCATCCACTTTAAAAGCACATCTACCAGCACTCGTTCTAACAACTCCTAAATTATTGTTTCCATAAGTTGCACCTGCACCAGACTCGATTTGTTCTATTTTTGTTTCATAAGCTTTAGTCTTAACTTTACTACTAATCTTAAAAGCATTTGGTACCGTTATTGCAAGTATAAGACCAATTATAACAATAACCGCAAGTAGTTCAACCAAAGTAAATCCCTTATTTTTCATATCATCACCTATAATAATAATATATTAAAACCAAAAAAAACACAAGAACTATTCTTGTGAATTTATAAATGAATCTAAAATATGATATATTTCTTCTCTTCCTTTTTTAGTAACACTTGAGAATAACACTAATTTATCCCCTTCAACCAATTTTAAAGATTCCTTTAATGATTTTTCACATTTATCTTTTTGACTTGCTTTTATCTTGTCATATTTAGTTGCTACAACTACACAAGGAATATTGTAATATTTTAAATAATTATACATTAATATGTCATTTTCTTGAGCTTTATGACGGAAATCAACTAGAAGAAAAACACATTTTAAGTTTTTTCTTTCTTTTATATACTCTTCAATCATAAGTCCAAATTTACGTTGTTTTTCTTTAGATACTTCAGCATAGCCATATCCAGGAACGTCAACTAAATAAAATCTATTATTTAATAAATAAAAATTCAAAGTTTGAGTTTTACCTGGTTTACCAGAGGTATGAGCATAATTTTTTCTACCTAATACAGTATTTATAAAACTACTTTTTCCAACATTACTTCTCCCACATAATAAAAATTCATCCAATTCATCAGTCGGATATTGGCTTTTCCTTACAGCAATCGTCTCCAAATTTGAACTTTCTATTTTCATCGCATCATCACCAAAACATTCATTGAAACAATTATATCAAATATTTTTTAATTTGCAAATATTGGAATATATTATATAATATTTAAAGGTGAAGCTATGAACTATCCAGGTGGAAATAAAAAAATTGAATTTAAAAAAAATATCAACTATGCTAATCGTGGTATGGACTTAGAAAGCCTAGTTAATGAAAGTAACGAATATTATTTAGAAGAGGATATCGCTATAGTATATAAAAAACCAACTCCAATTACTATTTCTGAGGTAAAATATGGTACAAAAGAAAGAATAATAACCAAAGCATACTTTAGAACTCCTTCTACACTAGATTATAACGGTATTTACAAAGGAAAATACATTGATTTTGATGCTAAAGAAACAAATAATCACACCTCTTTTCCTATAAATAATATACATCCACACCAACTTTTACATATGAAGCGTATTATTTCTCATGGAGGAATTACTTTCCTAATAATCGCGATGAATGGACTTTTCTATTACCTTGATGGTCGTGATATTCTCGAGTTTATTGATACCAATAAAAGAAAGAGTATTCCACTAAGTTATATTGAAGAAAAAGGATACATTATAAATAAAAAAATAAGACCTAGAATTGATTATATTGAAGTGTTGGATAACATATATTTTAAGGAGTAAAATTATGGAAAAGAAGACTGTAAAGCAAGTGAAAAAGAAACGTAAAAAGAAGAATACAAAAAAGAACAAAATACTAAAACGTATTGCTAAGATAAAGAAATATTTGATAAAATATAAACGTAATATGTGCAAAAAGAAAAAGAAGAAAAAAGCTATCAAAAAAAGAACTACTAAAGATGAAGAATTGCATTTATTAAGCTATAAAGAATATAAAGGAATTGATAAAGTTAAAGTATTCTTTAAAAATAGGAAAATGGTGATTAGTGACGATATGAAAAAATTTAAGAAAAAGTTAAAATATGGAACTTTAAAAGATAAAGTTTTAATAATAATAATGCTTGGTTTAGTTGCATTATTCTCCTTAGGAATTATCTTCTGTGTTTATATAATCATAACTGCTCCAGAGGTATCTGAAAAAAGATTATATAAAAGTAATTCAACCGTTTTATATGACGTAAACGGAAATGAATTTAAAAGACTTGGTTTGGAGAATCGTGAAAAAGTTAGTTATGAACAACTTCCTCAAGTGTTGGTTGATGCAATAGTTGCAACTGAAGATTCAAGATTCTTCCAACATAATGGTATTGACATCGCAAGATTCTCAAAAGCTGTTTTCGGACAACTTTTAGGTAGAAGTGATGCAGGTGGTGGTTCTACCCTAACAATGCAAGTTTCTAAGAATGCAGCAACAGATACAACTAGTCATGGTATTGGTGGTATTATTAGAAAATTTACTGATATATATTTGTCAGTATTTGTATTTGAAAAAAGATATACTAAAGAAGAAATAATGGAATTTTATGTAAACATTCCAAACCTTGGTTCTGGAACTTATGGTGTTGAACAAGCAAGCAAAACATATTTTGGTAAAGACGTATCTGAACTTAATCTAGGAGAAGCTGCTATGATTGCTGGTCTATTCCAAGCACCAAGTGCTTATAACCCTTACGTTAATCCTAAAAATGCAGAAGCAAGACGTAATACAGTTTTAAATTTGATGTGTAGACATGGATACATTACTGAAGAAGAAAGAGATACTGCTAAATCCGTTCCAGTTGAGAGTTTACTTGTAGGAAAAGGAAGCAGTCTAAACAAATATGTTGGATTTATTGATACTGTTGTTGAAGAAGTTATCGAAAGAACTAAAACAAAGGCTAATCCTACCGGAGATGATCCTTACAGTACTTCAATGAAGATTTGGACGACTTTAGATCCTGCAAAGCAAGATGTAATTAATGAATTATATGCTGGAACAAACAAAAATGGTTACAAATGGCCAAATGATGTTGCTCAAGCTGGTATTGCTGTTGTTTCTGTAGAAGACGGTTCTATTGTGGCAGTTGGTGCAGGTAGAAACAAAAAAACTGAAAGAAGTTTAAACTACGCAACTAGTACAAGACATCATCCAGGTTCAACTGCTAAACCAATAATGGATTATGGTCCTGCAATTGAATACTTGAATTGGTCAACTGGTCAAACAATAATAGACGATGATTATACATACACCGGTGGTGGTCAAATAAAGAACTTCGATAATCAACATAAAGGTGTTATGACTATTAAAAACGCATTAGCTCAATCAAGAAACATCCCTGCTCTATATACTTTCCAACAAACAACTAACGAACAAAAACTTGAATTTGCAAGCAATTTAGGTTGGAAACCAGAAACATCAAGTGGAACAATTCTAGAAACATGTTCAATCGGAGGTTTCGATGGTGTCACTCCATTGGAAGCAGCAGCTGCCTACGCAACATTTGCAAGAGGTGGAACTTATATTGAACCATATTCTGTAACAAAAATTGAATACACTGAAACTGGCGATACTATAAAAGTTACTCCTAAAAAAATTACAGCTATGAGTGAAGAAACAGCTTATATGATAAATATGATTTTAAAACACGCGGTAACAAGCAACATAATTGGTGCAGGTTCTGTAAGTGGTACTGATATAGCTGCCAAAACTGGTACATCAACAGTTGATTCGGCTTTAAAAAAAGAATTTAAAGGTATCATTGGTGACTCATGGGAAATTGCTTACTCTCCTGATTATGCCATTGCAACATGGTATGGATATCCTCAAAGAACAAAAGAATATTACTTGAAAGGTACTGAAGGTGGAAAAGCCAGAAGAGAAATAACAAAATTTTTAGTTACAAGAATAATGAAAAAAAATTCTAGATTTAATCGTCCTAATGGAATAGTAGAAGCCGAAATAGAACTTGGAACTGACCCACTTGAACTTGCAAGCCCTGCTACTCCAAAAGAACTTAGAAGCGTTGAATACTTCAAAAAAGGCACTGTACCTACTACAGTATCTAATAGGTTTGATACCCTAAGTGATCCAAGTAACTTAAAATTTACAAATAATAATGGTGTTGTTACTCTAACTTGGAATGCAGCAACTACACCTAACGCCATCAACGAAACATACTTAAGAGAATACTTTACAAATTCAACGGCTTACAAGGTATGGGCAGAAAAATACTTACAACAACGTATAGCTTACAACAACAACACTTTTGGAAGTTTTGGATATCAAGTATACATGGTTGCAAATGGTATTACTACTGACTTAGGATTTACAACAAATACAACATTTACAACAAATATTAATACTTCATCAAAAGTATCGTTTATAGTAAAATCTTCATATCAAAAATTTAAGAATAATCAATCAACCGGTTTAACTATTAATGTTACTGAAGGTGCAAGTTCAAATGGTCTAAACATTGAATATAAAGGCTCTAGTTGTTCAACATTAGAAAACTTTAATTCTCTTGGTGCTAATCCTAAAAACAAAGTAAAAGTAACAGAAAATGAAACTGATGTTACTGATAATTCAACAATCAGTTATGTTTGTAAAAAAGAAGACGGAGCTGAAATAGATTGTTCTACTCTAGCAAGTGGAGTTAACTATTCAATTATATTTACAGCCAAATATAATGGCTTACAAAAAACAAAAACAATTAATTTGAAAAACACTTGTAATTAACCGATTATATCGGTTTTTTTCTTGACTATAAATGTTTGCCTATTGTATAATTATTATGGAATAAAATAAGATAGGGTTGATAGTATGAACAATAAGGATTTAAAAGGCGAAATAGTCGACGATAATTCAGTAACTAAATATGTTGATGAATTTGGTAACGAACTTGATCCTTCTTTAATAGATGAAAACGGAAATTATAAAGGTGTAACTGAATATGTTGACGAATTTGGTAATCCAATTGATCCGTCTTTAATCGATGAAAACGGAAACTACATTGGTGAGCAAAGCAATATTATATCCGCATCAGAACATCAAATGGACAACAAAGAAATGCTAGATGGTATGGTAACGTTCGATTATAACAATGTTCCGATAACTGATATAGTAAATTCAATAATACTAGACGCCATTGCAAAAGGCGCAAGTGATATTCACTTTGATCCTTTTGATGGTGGTATAAAAATTAGATTAAGAGTAGATGGAGTCTTAAACGACTACTCTATCGTTCCCCTATATGTAAAAAAGAATATGATAACTCGTATAAAAATCATATCTGGAATGAATATTACAGAATCAAGAGTTCCTCAAGATGGAGCTATTAGAAGTGAAATAGATGGAAAAACTATTGATATTCGTGTATCAAGTTTACCAACCAATTTAGGAGAAAAAATCGTTTTACGTATCATGGACTACTCTATGAGTGCTGCCGGAATTGAAGCATTAGATTTCAACAAACAAAACCTTGAAAAAGTAAAAAAGATGCTTGCTCTTCCAAACGGTATAATTCTTGTAACAGGTGCAACAGGAACAGGTAAATCAACAACCGTTTATTCTATGCTACAAAAACTAAACGTTGAAGGTACAAACCTTATAACTGTAGAAGATCCAATAGAAATGAGCATTCCTGGAATTAACCAAGTTCAAGCTCAAGCAGAAATTGGATTAACATTTGCAAACGTTTTAAGAAGTATACTTCGTCAAGACCCAGATGTTATAATGATTGGAGAAATTCGTGATGACGAAACAGCAAGAATTGCCGTAAGGGCTAGTATCACTGGACATCTTGTTCTATCAACTATACATACAAACAATTCTTTAAATACAATTGAACGTTTAACAGATATGTCTGTAGAAAGATATTTATTAGGTTCTTCCCTATCAGGAATCGTATCTCAAAAGCTAGCAAGAAGATTATGCGAAAAATGTAAAACCAAACGCCCTGCTACAGACTATGAAAAAGAAATCTTTAAACGTGCATTAAATATTGACGTTAAAGAAATATATGAACCAGTTGGCTGCAGCGAATGTAATCATGGCTATCGTGGAAGAATTGCAATTCACGAAGTACTGCTTCTAAACCAAGAAATAAAGGACGCAATTGTTAAAGGAGCTAGTAAACCATATTTAAGAAACCTTGTTTATGGAAAAGATGGAACCGAAACAATGCTTCAAGATGGACTTGAAAAAGTATTAGAAGGAAAAACTTCATTTAATGAAATACTAAAACTTATCGATTTAGATGATGATTTAGGAAATGATACCCAACTTGGTTTAGATGATCAAATAGATGCGAGTCAAATAGTAAGCAATCAAACAATGTTAAATTCAAATCAACCTATCAATATAAATATAACTGAAGACGTATTAAAAAGCTTAAATATGTTAAGTAAAGAACTTACACCAAGTGTTGAAGAAAATAAGCAAATTGAAGTTAAAGAAGAAACACCAATTGAACAAGAAACAATTACACAAGAAGAACCAGTAATAGAAAATGCTCCAGTTGAAGAAAACATCACTAATACAGAGACTGAAGAAAGTAAAAACTTACCTATAGTAAAAGATGATACAAATAGTATACCTATTGTTCTTCCTAGTAAAGAAGAACCAGAGAAAATTATAAAATTAAGCACATATGAAGAATTAGAAAAACTTGATGATGAAAAATATGATATTACAAAAAAATTATATAACGATCGCTTAAATGTTCTATTAAAACAAATAGATGTTTCAAAACTAGCAGATCAAAATGAAATTGACAACTATCTAATTTATCTATCTTTAATTGAAGATGACAGTTTACTTTACAAAAATAATAATAAGCTTATAAAAGATATAATTAATGAGCTAAACGAAAGTTCTGACTATATTATGGAATCTGATGATATAGATGTAACTGATGACATCGAATTACCTGAATTAAATCACGAACCTGAAAAAATTACTTTAACACAAAAAGACATTGATATAGACGATTTAAATATTATTGATATAAATAATCTAGTAAATAAAAAAGACATCTTAGAAAGCGATTTAAACACTAATAACGATGACTTTGATAAATTGGAAGACGTTAAAACACTAATCAATGACGAAAAAGATAAAAATATTTACATATCAGAAGATGATTTAAACTTCGACAATGATTTAAATATTATAAATACAGAAGATAAAAAAGATAATATAATAAAAGAAGAAGACAACAATGATATTCTAAAAGATGCCTATTTTGATGATCTTATAGATGATGCAACAATTGATTCATTATTAAATGATATTAATTTAGAGGAAGAATAATTCTTCCTCTTTTATATTGTAATATACATAAAAAAAGAAGTCTTTCGACTCCTATCCATTGATTTGTTTAGCAACTTCTTCAGCAAAGTTTTCGCTTCTTTTTTCCATTCCTTCGCCTACTTCATAACGGATCATAGATTTAACTACTCCACCATTATTTTTAACATAAGTTTCTACATTAACATCACCATTTTTAACAAATGCTTGATGAATTAGACAATTTTCTTTGTAGTATTTTTGAATACGTCCAACAACCATCTTTTCAGCAATATCAGCAGGTTTTCCTTCATTAATTGCTTGTTCTTTTAAGATTTCTTTTTCTCTTTCAATAACTTCTGCTGGTACATCTTCTTTTCTTAAATATTCAGGTCTCATAGCTGCAGCTTGCATTGCAACATCTTTAGCAACTTCTTCATTTGCTCCTTCAACTACAACTAATACAGCAATTTTTCCACCCATATGTAAGTAAGTACCAAAATTTTCAGCATCAGTTTTAGTTACAACTTCTGCTCTTCTAAATGAAAGTTTTTCTCCAATTTTAGAAGTTTTAGCAACTATATACTCAGAAATAGTTTGATCTCCTACTTTTAAATTATTAAATTCTTCCATAGTAGTTGCATCACTTGCTAAAATAGATGAACCAATATTTTCAATCATTTCAACAAATTCAGCATTTTTAGTAACAAAGTCTGTTTCACAATTCACTTCTAGGATAACAGCTTTATTGCCATCTACAAATACGTTAGCAAGGCCTTCAGCAGCAATTCTATCAGCCTTTTTAGCAGCCTTAGCAATACCTTTTTCTCTTAACCAATCAGTAGCTGCTTCCATATCTCCATCGCATTCAGTTAAAGCTTTTTTGCAGTCCATCATTCCTGCACCAGTTTTAGTTCTTAATTCATTAACATCTTTAGCACTAATCATTTTTATTCTCCTCTTTATTTATTTTTATTTTTTTCAAACCTTGAGCATCCAAATTATAACCTTCCATGCGATAACACTCTTGTTTTAATTCAAACATCAAAGCTTTGAATACAACTTGATAATTCACATCTTCTCCAGTAGTTATCTTATCTATAGTTCCATCATCACGTTTATCAATAATTATACCCTTAACATCAGGCTCAATAAACCATATTATTTCAAGATTTCCTAAAGATCCAAGTATTCCTTTAACAAAGAAACACAGATCGCTTAAATAAGAAAAATTATATTCACTTTCAAAGATATCATCAATGTAAATTCCATAATATCTTTTTACAGCATCTTTAATAACCTTTTCTACACACTCATAATAATTAACTTTATTTATGAATGGATAGAAAGTTTGAAGTCTCAACGGATTATCAATTTTATCTTGAAGAAATTCAAGCTTATAAGCCTGAATCATTTCTTCAAGTTTTATAAAACAAAGTTTATTTATATCTTCATTACTCATAATTAATTTAATGCATCAATAAGTTCATCTTTTTTCATTGTAGAGTAACCTTTAATGCCAGCTTCTTTAGCCATATTTCTAAGTTCAGTAACAGTTTTATCATCTAATTCGCTTGCTGATTCCTTTTTTACTTCAACTTCTTCTTTATGATTTTTTTCTTTCTTGTCAGTTGTTTTATTTGTTTCATCTTCAGTTACATAATCAACTATTTCAAGTCCTTTAGCTTCACATATTGCATTAGTTAAAGCACCTAAAACAACTTTAACACTTCTAACTGCATCATCATTACCAGGAATAACATAATCAACATCATCTGGATCACAGTTAGTATCTACTAAACCAAATACTGGAATATTCAATTTTCTTGCTTCTCTAATTGCATTAATTTCTTTTTTAGGATCAACAATAATTAAAGCATTTGGAAGTTTATCCATATTACGAATACCACATAAAACTTTATTTAGTTTATCATATTCTTTTTTAAGACCAATAACTTCTTTTTTAGGTAACGCATCAAACATACCATTACTTTCCATATTTTCGATTTCTTCTAATCTTTTAATTCTTCTTCTAATAGTTCTGAAGTTAGTTAATGTTCCACCTAACCATCTTTCAGTTACATAGAAAGATTCAGAACGAGTAGCTTCTTCAATAGATGCTTCTACTGCTTGTTTTTTAGTTCCAACAAACAAGAAACTTCCTCCATTTTCAGCTATTTCTTTAATTTTAGCATATGCCTTTTCCATACATGCTACAGTTTTTTCAAGATCGATTATATAAATATCATCTCTTGATGTAAAGATGTATTCCTTCATTTTAGGATTCCATCTTTTAGTTTGATGTCCAAAGTGAACACCTGCTTCTAATAAATTATTCATAGAAACAACAGCCATAATTACACTCTCCTTTTCCCCCCCCCCCAGCCATAATTACACTCTCCTTTTCGTTATTACTTCCATGCATCTATGCATTACCAACTCTTGGCCACTAGATAATACAAACAATACATGTGCTTATTTGGTTTTTAAACCATAGTTAATATACCAAAAAAAGCAGTGTTTTTCAACTACTTTTACCAATTATATGCTTAAAAATCAAGTTATTTGAGTATTATATTACCATTTTCTATTACTTTTATTTCATTTCCATCATGAGTAACTCCAACAACCGATAAATCTCTAGAACCAATCATAAAATCAACATGAGTTTTAGATATATTAACACCTCTTTTTAATTGTTCCTTATCGTCTTTTACTTCTCCTCTTAAACACTCATTAAAACCTCTACCTAAAGCAATATGACATGACGCATTTTCATCATATAAAGTTTCATTAAATATAATGTTTGTCTTATTTATTACCGAATCAAAAGACACCAAAGCACATTCCCCTAAATAACAAGAATATTCATCAGTTTCTATAATCGTTTTTAAAGTATCAAATCCAACACGCGCATCGTAAGAAACCACTTTACCTTCTTTAAATTCTAAATAAAAATCATCTATTAAAACATTATTGAATAAAAGAGGTTTAGTTGCTACAACTTTTCCTTCAGTTTTATTATATAAAGGGCTAGTAAAAACCTCTAAAGTTGGCATATTACATATATCTCCATTTGGACTTTTTCCACTACTCCACAAATGTCTTTCAGGCAAATATATTTTTAAATCTGTTCCTGCATCATTTTTGTATTCCAAATATTCAAAATTATAATCATTTAAAATATTAGTAGTTTTTTCTAGTTCTTCAAGATATTCATTCCATTTTTCATATGGATTTGATTTATCATCAACCATACATATTTTAAGAATATAGTTCCAAAGTTCATCTTCACTCATATTTAAAGATTTTGCCCATTCTTCATTTGGTATACATGAGATATTCCAACGTAACTTAGAAGAATTATAAAGATCCCTAAAATATTTTTGAGTTTCAAGAGTATGTTCAGTTGTAGCCTTAATTTTCACAGGATCAACATCATCCATTAACTTAGGTATCATACTCCTAATAAATAAGAACCCTGCATCCAGTTTTGCATATTTATTATAAATAGATGCATCAAAATAAGGATGCTTATTAATATTTTCTTGATCTAAGTTTTTTAGTAAATCATGCTTTTTATAACTATCCACTTCATCAAAATAAATATCTTTTAATCCATACGCTTTTGCTTCTTCAATTATTAGCTTTTTAAAATATGATGCAAAGGTTGGAATACTTACAAATAAGTAATCTCCTTTTTTTAAATTCAAACAATCTAATAATAGATGTGCATATTTTCTTTTTAAATCCATATCATCACCATTATTAGTATACATTATAATCTATAATTTATAAATCAAAACATGATCAACTTTTTCTATAAAGCGAAGTGCGTCCCCTTTTGGAACATCCGTGTCCATATAAAGTTTTGCACCACTTTTTAAAGCAGTTTGTTGACTATATACATTATTTACAACAGTAGATATATACAAATCTTTATTATAGCTATCGTCTAAATATTCAGTATATTCTTTTAATAAACATAAAGCTTTTGTTGCATATCCTTTATGTCTATACCCTAAATAAACCTCATAAGATACATTACCAGAATATTCAAAATTATCCTCACCTTTCTCGTTTAAATTCATAGAAATTCTACCAACTATTGCATTTATTTTTTGATCAATTATAAAGTATGAAAAAGATTCACCATACCAAACAGGACGGTTTATTCTAGCCAAAGCGATACCATCTTCCTCAATAACTTTAATAAAAACACTAGGAATATATATTCTGGATGTTATAGCATGATATGGTAGTTCATCTAAAAATATACTACCAACTACATTACCATATTCTAAAATAAACTTAAGCAATTGAGGATAAGCATCTTCTCTATCCTCTTTTGGAGAATAAGAATCAACATATTTTCCTTCACAAGAAAAAATATAATAGGCACTTGCATCATTAATTGTCAACGAAGATACCTCACCATTTTTATTAAAAAACATTTTTGTTATATTGTTTAATAAAACATATAAAGCAGATCCATCTTCAAATTTATAGTAATAGTAATCACCATGATTAAGTGTAGAATCAAGTTTGTCAAGTAAATGGCCATCAACTATTTTTTTTAATTTGGATTTATCTGTATCTTCACCAATAGACACTTTTATACAATCCTCAAATTTTTCTACTTCAACATTGGATCTTCTTTTTATTTTATTTTTCCACATTTCCATATAAATTACCCCCACAAAAAATGAACAATATTAAATTGTTCATTATTATAATACGTTTTATTAATCTTTTAAAGCCTTATTTATAGCATCATCTAACATTTTTTTATCAATTGGCTTAGAAACATATCCATTAAACCCTGCATTTATAAATTTGTCTTTTGCACCAACTACAGCATCAGCTGTTAAAGATATAACTGGAGTTTTAAAAGATGGATCTTCATGTAATTGTTTAAATGTTTCAATTCCATCCATATTAGGCATCATATCATCAAGTAAAATAATATCATATTTGTTACCACTTGTAATTTTATCAATGCATCCAAATCCACTTTCACAAGTTTCTACAACACATTTATATGGTTGAAGAAGTTTAACTGCAACCTTTAAATTAAGTTTATTATCATCAACTACAAGTATTTTTCTTCCAGTAAGATCAATTACATCATCACTTATATCCTCTTGAGTTTCAAGTTTATGGTTGCTTATTCTTTGATCGATTGCAACAGTAAACTCTGAACCCTCTCCATAAATTGAATTAACGACGATCTTACCATGCATCATTTCAACTAATTGTTTTGTAATTGCAAGGCCAAGTCCAGTTCCTTCAATAGTTGTATTTTTATCCTCATCAAGTCTTTGAAACTTAGTAAACAATTTATCAATATTTTCTTTTTTAATACCTCTACCAGAATCCTTAACACTCATAATAAGTCTACAAACATTATTGTTTACAATAACACATTTAACATCAAATTTTACATATCCTTCATCAGTATATTTAACTGCATTGGTTAAGAAATTAATCAAAATCTTTTTTATATTGAAATGATCTCCATATAATACATGCGGAATATCGGGAGCAATATTTACCTCAAAATTAAGAGGTTTATCTCCTAAACGAGCTTTTATAAGTTTGACAACTTCATCAAGTATCTTATATATATCATAATCACTTTGAACAAGCTCTAACTTACCTGATTCAATCTTAGAAATATCAAGTATACCATTAACTATTTCAAGTAAAGATTCTGAAGCAGTTACTATATCAGCTGCATTTTCTTTTGCTTCTTCTAAACTATCCGCATTCTTTATACATTCAGAAAAACCAACAATTGCATTTAATGGAGTACGTATTTCATGAGACATACTGCTTAAGAAATCAGATTTAGCACGATTAGCTTTATCAGCAGCATCTTTTGCAGCAGTTACTTCATTAAGCATCTTTATATCAGGGTTTTCAATAAAAAAGTACGTTAAAATAGTTACAAAAGTTTCCACTGGAGAAGTTAATAAAAGAATAGGATTCATCATTTGTAATAATCCACTGATAGAACCCAAAACCAAAAATGATAATACCGGTTTATATTTTTCAGAATTCTTGTGGTCATGTGTTAAATTAATTATCATACTTACAAACATAATAAGGATATAATAACTAACTGCACCATATGCGAACTTAACAGCTAAACCCGTAGAGTACATTGTTCCATCATCATTAAGTCGATATGACACAGGCAAAGCAATTACAATCACAACAAAAATAACGTACGTTAACAATAGAAGCTTCACAATATTGCTTCTAATTATTTTTTCATCATTTCTCCTAATGCTTATAACATAATAATTGTAAACTGCTGTCCACGTAATTACATAAATTAAGAACAATTTATTTACAAATAAAATTACATTTGTCGGAGCACTGTTTTTAATCAAAATAAATTGTAAAATGTCAACAACAACACCCACGGAATTTAAAACTAAAATAGTCGAATAAATTTTATTATCTAAATTATCAACCCTTTTTTTAGAAAAATAGATTAGCATAATCATAATAATATAAATAAAATTCATTATAAAAACATATCCCATATACTAAATCACCACTATTCTACATAATTTTAACATACAAATAAAAAAAATACCACAAAAGTAAGTGATATTTTTATTAAGATCTTTTTCAATTATGCTTTTTTAATGTATAATATGGAAAATCTTTAGGAAATAATCTAAATGTATTATCTAAAGACATATTTTCCAATAACGCCGCACTTCTCTTTCCGCTTCCAGTTAAAGGAAAATGATTATTACTATATTCATCAAATATTCGCACCAAGCAATTTGACGCAGCATCAAACGGTAAATTGTTCAATAATCTTTCTCTAAGATTTGTGATAATTGTTAGCATATTTTCTTTAGCATACGGTTGTATTTCAATATTAATAACAGGGCAATTCTTTCCATCTACTTCGATAGAAGTTACAACACATGTCATCACATTTTTAAAATCTTCAAGGACTATATCTCTTATAGCATAATTTTCAATAGAAAGTCTATCAGTAACCTTGATACAATCTCCATAACGGTCTTTAACATGTATAGTCCCTAGCTTATCAATATATCCAGATACATTGTTAGAAACCCAATCTCTTCCATTTGATTCTGTAACAATTGTATCTAAAGTTTTTTCCGGAAGATTTTCATAACGTTTGTAAGTAGTTTCAGAATTAGATACTAATAATCCAACTTCATCATAATCACATTCTATCCATTTTCCATCTACGTTTTTTAAAGCAGTGGTATGAACATATGGAACAGGTTTTAAACCAAGTTCACCATTTTTCAAAAACGGTGAATAAATTTTTTCAAATAATCCCTTCCATAAGGTATACCAAATTCCGCCATGCTCAGTATCGCCTCCGCCAATTGACAAGGTTACAAAAGGAACCGATAAACCATTAAATTTAACACCACTTCCAGCTTTGGCTTTTTTAAGGAAGCGATTAATAAATTTTTCTTCCCCTTTGCTAACACCTTCGCCAACAGCAAATAGTCCAATCAACCAAGGTAATTTTCTATCAAAATGTTTTTTATATAGTAAATATTGCTTTGCGGCAACAAGAATATGGCTTGTTGTAGCATTGCAATAATTTGGTTTATTAATAAATAATACATCAAGAAAAGTTTCAGGTCCATAAACAGGTTCTAACGCAACTGTCCACTTTTGCATCAAATTATCTGATATACAAGTTATAACATTAGTATTAGAATCACAATGAATGTGTGCCAAACCTCTAAGGCCATTAATTTCCGGATTACCAGTCAATTCTGGAGAATGAAATATACCACTTACAATTAAACTACGATTAGTATGAACCATAGGCTTTGGATACCCAATTTTCGTGGATCCACTTGTATAAGTAGTTAGAAATTCATCATCCAATGTACCTTGATACTCATAATAGTCCTCATAATTTTCTCCGTATTTCTCAAACTCATCAACAGACATTATGGAAGAATCCGTGTTTAGAAAATCAGGGACCTTATTTTCAAAATGATAATATTTATCTAATTCAGGTTCATATTCATCACATAATTCTGGATTTTTTAATGAATCAGCTAAAGAAAAAATTACTTTATTTTTAAAATTTCTACAATCAACTTGATTCTTTATATTCTCATAAACATCATCCGTGGCAAAAAACACATTATCAGAACATTCATTCAAAATTTCGGAAACAAATGATTTATCATAATGATCTCCAAATAAATTTATTTTAGCCCCACAAATACTCACAGCAATCAATAATTCCACAAATTCGGGAGTGTTGGATAAACAAGCAGCTATTTTATCGTGTGGTCTAACGCCCATTTTTTGCAATGATTTAGCAAACATTTCTGCTTTAGAAAACATTTTTGCTGCACTAATCTTATTACCCCTATAAAATAAAGCAACAGTATCTGGAAAATCTTTATAAATTTTTTTTAATTCAAAATACCAAGAATTATTATGTTGACTATGAATTTTTTTCAAAGCTTCCAAAGTCTTTTTGCCATTTCTAGATTTGACAACTCGATACGATGGTTTATTTTTATAGTTTTGTTTCATTTTCAATACTTCGGCTTCTAAATCGTAAGTAGGTATATTACCTGTTTCTAAAAAAGTCTTTTTTAATTCCATATATAACCCCTCTTCACTTAACTTGCTTGATATTCTAGCATAATTAAGTATTACTGTCAAATAAACTATATAAAAAGATAGTGTTTCCAAAGTGTGGAGATCTCAAGAGTTTTGCCCTTAAAATTAATAAAAAAAGCAAAAACCTAAAAATTGCTTTATAATTTAATTGTCTAAAAAAATAGAAAGCAAGTTTTTACCAATGAATATTATACTAATTGTTAACAAAATTTTAAATGATTATAAAGAAACTTTTAAAAAGTAATTTGAATCCACTCATTCTAAAAATCAAAAAGCATAACTATATGACTTATTTATAATTGATTTGTATTAAAAATTTATTAATTATTTTGATATACAACTTAAGAAAATAAAAAAACTCAAGTACAACATAAAACAAAATGAGATATAGCTATATTAGAAAAGATCACAAAATCTATCAATGAACGCTTTTAACTTTATATCAAATCATCCAAAATATATGTACTAAACCGCAACATTATCGTTTAACAAATAAAAAAAATTTTGATTTTTAAGTAATCTCAGTGTACTTCTACATGTGCAATCAGCAGTTCCTTATTCAATAAAATTAACTAAATATTAGCCTTTATGCATAAAAAATATGCAAAATAAATTGCATAACTTTTTTTGTTTATTTTTGAACCACAGTTGTTTCTTTCTTATTCTTTTTGTTATTAGTAATTAGTATAGCTATAATTAAAGATACTACTAAAACACCAACAATAATCGTTATTATTAAGTCTTTATTCTCAACTATATCAAATTTCTTATTTATAGTTATATAATATTTAGTATCACTTGTTCCATCTTCACTTGTGACTTTTATCACTATTCTACTTTTGTTTTTTAAATTATTATTACCCGATATGTTTACTGTTGCTTTATCATAATTTGGTGTAACATTGATATCAAGTTTAGTTACATTTCCTGAAACTTTTAAAGTATAAGATTTTTTCTTAACATTATAAGTGAATTTTTGGCCAATAACTTCAATATTCTTAGCAGTAGAATCACTTTCTTTTACGTATTTTGTTTCTCCAACATCTAATCTTTTAATATTAAAAGTATAAGTATTTTTATCTCCATTTCCATCTGTAACAAAAATATCTATAACATTTTCTCCAACATTAAGATTCGTGTTACTTATTTCATAAGTTGATGTAGATGACGCAAGTGTTACTACTGGATTAAAACTTTCAACATCATTTAAGACTTCTATGTTATAGTCAGTTATATATTTAGAAAATACAAATTCAATCTTTTCATCACTTACATCATTAATTAATAAAGAATTTTTACTAGTGTTTTTGGGCTTACTGACAGAAGTAGAAATTATATTAATGTCATTACTTCTAACTATTTCAGTAATACCATCATATGTAAAATCATCAATTTCTAGTTTTTCTTTAGTTAACGTAGTTACATCCTTAGTTATCTTACATTTTAAAGTTATGTAGTTTTCACTTAAAGACGTACCTTTTAAATTAAACTTATTATTTTCATACTTGCTAATTTCACTTAAACCCGAATCATAACTAGCTAAATCACAGGTTATATGTTCAGGAACATTGATTGTACCCATAATTGATTCATATGTCTTATCAATTGAACTTTTTAAAACGCACTTGAATTCATCATTTAATTTATAATTTCCGTTTTCACAATCTAAAGAAGATGCAAAAACAAAACTTGGTACTACTAGTAATAGTAATAAAACTCTTTTCATATAATCCCTCATATTCTATTACTATTCTATCACAAAATCTATTATATATCATTTATTATTTAATGTTTCTAATATTTTTCTTTTAGCAAGCGTAATATGTGCATTTTCAAGCCAAGATGAATCTAAATAAGTTACGTTCCTATTAAGAGTTAAATTAACACGATCAGAATTATTTAATACATAATCATATGGGACAACATTTTCATTAACACTTGCTTCTTTAACATTTTGAGCGTTATCCGGGCACGTTTTATATATAAAATCTATAATCGTAGAGCCAACTGGTAATTCAATACTATTTCCTTTTGAATCATATACGTATATCTTCTTTCCTAAAAGTTCACGATTAACTTGATCAATAAATTCCTGATTATTAAAGTATGCTTCATCTATTTCAGTAAGAGATTTATAAAACTGGTACTTATTTTGAATATCAACTTGCATCATCTCTTCAGAACCTTTTCCTTTTAATTGCCAATAAGCACCTATTCCTAAAGTATCTATTAAATGCATTTTTCTTGTTCTTATATGGCTTTGCATAATAGTTGAATCAAGTCCAAAAACAGTTGTATTTAAAGAAGAATACATATTTGTTTTAGGAGAACTTATATAATCTTTAAATTCCTCACAGATTGGACGATATAAATGATGAATATAACCTAAGGATAAATAACAATCCATCACTTCATTAACAATTACCTGAAAACTTATTAAATCATGAATATTATTTTTATCCTCTTTTTCTAGTATTCGCTTATGAACTCCATAAATATTTTTTATATGAAGTTTTATATCATTAGAAATATCATTATCTGTAAGTGTTGTCCCTATTTCATGTGACATTTCTTCAATAGCTAAATCGGCATTAGTAAGAACGTTTTTTCTTAAAATAAAAGTATCTTGATAAATCTCTGGCATTAAAAATTTAAATGATAAATCTTCTAATTCACTTTTTACATTATATGCTCCAATAAAATAAGCCAAAGGCACATATAAATCCATGGTTTCTAATGCTTTTATTTTTCTTTTTTTATGGTCTTTATATTCTAAAGTTCTCATGTTATGTAATCTATCAGCAAGTTTTATTAAAATAATTCTGACATCTTTTCTAAAAGACGTTATTATCTTCCTCATATTAGCGTTTTTATTTTCCAATTTACTAGAAAAATTCATAGAAGTAAGTTTGGTAACTCCATCAACTAAACTAGCAACATTTTCCCCAAATAGGTTTTCAATTTCTTTCAAAGTAATATTTGTATCTTCAACAATATCATGTAAAATCGCAGCACATATCGTGTTTCTATCAGCCTTCCAATCAGCAAGAATGGATGCAACAGCTAATGGATGAGTAATAAAAGGTTCACCCGAATCACGAAGTTGATGACTATGAGCCACAGATGCCATATCATAAGATTTTTTGATCAAAATCAAATCTTCTTCACTTAAATAATCCAATTTAATTATTAACTCTTCAAATTTCAAAAAAAACCACCCAACTTTCTAATAAAAAAGACCGCTTTGTTCCTATCTACAAGCGATCACTAAAGTTTAAAATTTTACAATTATTTTTCATATAATCAACTACTTTCACTAGGTGAATTCAATTATAAATATCAAACAATTATTTGTCAAGTAGTTTTAAACCTCTAATACTTTCATTAACCCAGTTTTCTCCAACTTGAATAGAAGATGCTTTATCTATTTCGTCTTCCAAGGTCTTACCTATAATATATTTCTTATCAACTATCGAGTTTATTTTACTAACCAAACCACTTCCAAGAATATAAGTTATTATCGGACTTGCAATTATACTAGATATAAGCACTTGAACATTTTCATTTTCATAATTTAAAGTCGCAGCAACAAGCATTGATAAAATAGAAAAAGTAATAAGTTCAGCCTTGGTATCTCCTAATTCTAAGAATCTGGCTTTTCTTAATTCTTTTTGAGCTTCAATTTTCAAGTTTGGATCAAGATAATTTGAATATCTAATCAAATTACAAAATACTTCGTTTAAATCACTCTCAGTTATACCAGTGCTTCGTTCCATATTCATCAAAGATTCAAAAGAAGCATCTGTTTCAACATAGCTTTCTTCTTTGGCAAACAAATAATTATCATATATATTTGCAAATTCTACTATTTTATCATGCATAGGTTTTAAACTAGCTATTAATTCACGTAATCTAGAAATATTTCTTTCACCCAATGGTGATGGATAAATGTTATCAATTTCCACATTAAACCCTTTTCTAAATTTGTTATATTCTTTAACTAACTCAAGATAAGCTCTATTAAATCCTCTATTAGGAACCGATGATATTACATAGAAGTGATTAACCGATTGCAACGTCAAAGACATATCATTACATTCTATAAATGTATCTTTAATTGCAATTTCTTCATCAAGATCAAAAATCTTATCAGCCTCTTTTTCAAAATATTCCATACATTTTCGAGTAGATTCAATATATTCAATTACTCTATTTTTCTCTTCATTAAACTCTTTTGAATCAATCTTGCCAAAAATGGACGCTATTAATAAATTGTTTATACGTTTTTTTGAGTTTTTTGGCCAAGCCAATAATTCTTTATAAATAATTGCTTTTTTAGCCTTAAAGAAAGCATCTTCATCAAAAAATTTATTATTAAATTCAAATCCTATTTTACAAAGAAATTCAAAAAAACCACAATTTTTTAAACTTTCATCTTCTTCATAAAAACATATATTTTCTTTCATAATTATCCCCATTTCTAAAAAGTAAACCTATTTTAGCACAATAAGACCCATAAAGCAAACATCAAAAAAAGCAAGATTATCTCTTGCTTAATTCATCAGTTAAGATTTCTTTTACTTTAACTGGGTTTGCTTGACCACGAGTTTTCTTCATAACTTGACCAACAAAGTAATCAAACATATTTGTTTTACCATTCTTATATTCTTCTATTTGACTATTATTTTCATTTAAAACTTCGCTTACAATTGAAGTTAAGGCTCCATCATCACTTATTTGTTCCATGCCCTCTTCTTTCATAATTGCTTCAGGCTCTTCACATCTTTCAAGAGTTAAGAAGAATAATTCTTTAGCTTGTTTAGATGATATTTTTCCATTACTCATATTCTTTAAGATTACACTTAAACGTTTAGGATTTAAAAATAGTTCTTTGATAGTTATATCATGTTTATAAACATAACCAAGTATATTACCTGTAATCCAGTTTGCACATACTTTTGGATCAAGATCAAGGGATAAACACTCTTCAAAATATGAAGCGACGTCAATATCCTTTATTAAAATACCAGCATCATAGTCAGATAATCCATATTTTTCAATATATTTTGCTTTTCTTTCATAAGGTAGTTCAGGAATACTTTTTCTTATTTCTTCTAACCATTCCTTAGATATCTTAAATTTAGGAATATTTGGTTCAACAAAATATTTATAATCGATAGCATCAACTTTGCTACGCATATGTTTAGTTGTACCTGATTCTTCATCATATCTTCTTGTTTCTTGTTCTACTTCATCATAACGTCCTGCATCTTTAAGTTCACTTTGTCTTTCGATCTCATAAACAATTGCATCATGAACTCCACCAAACGAGTTGACATTTTTAACTTCTACTTTAGTTCCTAAAGTTTCTTCATCATCACTTATAGATACGTTGACATCACATCTTATTTGACCTTTTTTAGAATCAGCTTCACTTATTCCACAATATTGATATATTGCACGAACATATTCAAGGAAATATACCGCATCATCAGCTGAATGTAGGCAAGGTTCAGTTACAAGTTCAAGAAGTGGAACACCAGCACGGTTATAATCAATAGTTGAAGTATCATACAAGTGATTCATGCTTGCTGCATCTTCTTCTAAATGAATATTATCAATTCCAACTCTAAAACTAGTTCCATCTGGTCTAATGATATCGATATAACCATTCATACCAGCACAATCCTCTGGTGGATTTTGAGTTATTTGAAAGTTTTTTGGCATATCAGGATAATAATAGTTCTTTCTTTCAAAATACATATATTCTGGTTGACGACAGTTTAAAATTTCACTCATCATCAAAGACATTCTAACAGCTTCTTTATTTAAAACTGGTAAAGTTCCAGGAAAACCCATATCAATTGGTCTTATATTTGTATTTGGCATTTCTGAATAACCATTTTTAGCACTTGAAAATACTTTTGATTTAGTTTCAGATATTTCACAGTGCATTTCAAGACCGATAGTTACATAATATCTACTCATTACTTAACCTCCTTTGCAGTCATATTTTTATATTCCATTACACTTTCTAAGGCGTAAGCAATATTTAAAACATTTTGATCATCATAACAGTTTCCTGTAATGTTTACTCCCACTGGAAGGCCATCGATTAATCCATTTGGAATAGTTATAGATGGGAAACCTCCAAAGTTTCCAATTTGTAAATGTTCTTCAAGTACATCTAGTTCACTTTCATCTAAAACATCTTTATCACTTTCAAATTTCTTAGCAACACCTGAGCCAACTGGCATAATAAATGCATCATAACTTGCAAATAATTCTTTAAATTTATCTACAATAAGTCTTCTAACTCTTTGAGCATTTTTAAAGTATCTATCTTGGTTTTCAGATTGTAAAACATAAGAACCAATTATAAATCTTCTTTTTATTAAAGGAGAAAAACCTTTAGTTCTATGATCTTTCATTTGTTCTTGATAAGTATTACCTTCTCCTCTTGGACCAAATATGAATCCAGTTAAGTTAGACATGTTACTTGTAGCTTCAGCACAAGACAAAACTACATATGTAGAAGATATTGCATTAAGTAAAGTTCTATCAATTTTTACACCTTCTACTGTAGCTCCAAGACTTCTTAATTTATCAAGCGTTTCATGGAAAATACTTAAATGACGAGTTAACTCTGGAGTTTTATGAGTATATGAGTTAATATCACATATATCTTCTAAATAGAACAGTTTTTTACCTTTAATATCTTTATTTAAATTATCATATAGATGAATATCACTTGAATCCCAAGTAGTCATATCATACTTGTCGATTCCTTTCATACCATCTACTACAATTGCCGCATCTTCAACATTTCTTGTTAAAGCTCCACATGTATCTAAAGAAGAAGCAAAAGCAAACAAGCCATATCTTGAAATCATTCCATATGTTGGTTTATATCCAACAATACCACAGTAAGCAGCAGGTTTACGAATAGAATCTCCTGTATCTGATCCGGTTGCATAAGGAATAAGTCCAGCAGCAACTATGGCAGCTGATCCAGAAGAAGAACCAGCACACATACGTGTTTTATCCCATGGATTTAAAATATTTCCAGTATGAGCTGTTGTTCCAGTTCCACCCATACCAAATTCATCCATTGCTGTTTTATTTACTAAAACTGCTCCTTTACTCTCTAAGTTTTTAATAGCAGTTGCTGTAAAAAATGGAACATAATCTTTTAAAGTATTACTTGAACCAGTTGATAAAACTCCTTTTGTTGAATAATTATCTTTACAAGCAAAAGGTATTCCTGATAAAAGTTCATTAGTAACTTCTTTAGAAGAAGCATCATCTACAACAGTAACTACTGCATTATATTCATCTTTTGCAGTATAAGAGTCTTTTATAGCTTCTTTAACAAGTTCTTCGCTTGTAATAGAACCAGACTCTAATTCTTCATGTAATGTTTTAATATCTTTATCCATTATCCCACCACCTTTGGTACACTTACTTCATCACCATCTGTGTCATCACAGTTAGCAAGTAAGTCTTTTATATCAATTGATTCTTCAACTTCATCATCTCTTAGAACATATTCAAAATTATCTAAAGCATGAGTCATTGGAAGAACATCTTTTATATTAGGTATTTCATTTATTTTATTGATATTTGCATCAATTACTGCAAATTCTTTAAATACCATGTCTTTTTCTTCTTCACTTAAACCAATCATTAATAGATCGGCAAGTTTTTCTACCTTTTCAGGTGTAAAACCACTACTCATTTTTATCCTCCTCAACCACTTTTATTCCAAGTTCTTTAAGTTGTATAGGCATAAGTGTTGCAGGGGAACCCATCATTAAATCTGCTCCACTTGCACTTGTTGGGAATGCTTGTACTTCTCTTAAATTTGGTTCATCTTGGATAAGCATTATTAATCTATCGATACCAGGAGCCATACCACCATGTGGAGGACATCCATATTTAAATGCTGTAAATATTGATTTAAATCTATTTTCAACTTCTTCACGACTATATCCAACTATTTCAAATCCTTTAGCTAAACTATCTAAATCATGATTTCTAATTGCTCCAGAAGCCATTTCATTACCATTACATACAAAGTCAAATTGATATGCAAGTATTTCTCCCGGGTCTTTTTCTTCATAATCTTTAATTCCTCCATGAGGTAAACTAAATGGATTATGACAGAATTCCCACTTCTTAGTTTGTTCATCAAATTCAAACATTGGGAAGTCATTAATGATACATAATTCCAACTTATTATTATCAATTAAATTCATTTTTCTTCCAAGTTCATTTCTTATAAGACCTGCAAATTTTTGTGCATGAAGTTTATTTCTATTTGCTATAAAGAACATTACTGAGTTTTCTTTCATATCAAATTCATGAATTAGGTTCTTTCTTTCTTCATCACTTAAGAATTTATCAATTGGTCCTTTTAATGAACCATCACTCATAAGTGTTATATAACCTATACCAGGCATTCCAATACTTGATGCATAATCAACGATTTCATTAAACCAAGAGTTTGAGTTCTCACCTATTCCATCACACACTATTACTTTAATAGTTGATTTTTTAAATGGTCCAAAAGTTGTATCTTTTAAAACAACACTTGCATCTTTAATAATTAATGGATTTCTTAAATCTGGTTTATCAGATCCATACATTTCCATCGCGTCCCTATAGGCAATACGTCTAAATGGAGGTTTAGATACTTCTTTATTAGAGAATTTTGTAAATGTATCATAGAAAATGCTTTCTCCAACTTCTAGTACTTCATCTTCTTCAACAAAAGACATTTCCATATCTAATTGGTAAAACTCTAAAGTTCTATCAGCTCTAGCATCTTCATCTCTAAAACAAGGCGCTATTTGGAAATATTTACCCATACCACCAACCATGAGTAACTCTTTATATATTTGAGGAGCTTGTGGAAGAGCATAAAATTTTCCTTTAAATAAACGAGATGGCACAACGAAGTCTCTTGCTCCTTCTGGTGATGATGCTGTAAGAATTGGAGTTTGTACTTCTGTAAATCCTAAATCATACATTTTGTTTCTTAAGAAATGTAAAATATCACTTCTTAAAACCATATTCTTTTTAACTGCCTCATTACGCATATCAAGATATCTATATTTAAGTCTTACATCATCTTTTGTTTGTTTACTTGTCATGATTTCAAAAGGAAGTTCATGAACACAGCTACCAAGCATTTCTAATGAATCAACAACCATTTCAACATTTCCAGTTGAGATTCTATCATTTTCTGTTCCTTCTTCTCTTCTACGTATTTTTCCAGTTAATTTTACAACTGATTCTTTAGCAATACCTTTAAACATATCATCATCATTTGATACAGTTTGTAAAGTTGAAGTTTCATCTCTTAGGTCTAAAAATAAAACTCCACCATGATCACGAATATTTTCAACCCAACCAGAAACAACAACATCTTGTCCAGCTAAAGTTTCATTTATATCTTTTAATAAATGTGTTCTATATTTATTCATATTTTTTCTCCTTACATATTCATATCTAAGTAATCAATTAAATCATTAATTTCTACTTCTTTTTCTTCTTTTGTTTTATTGTCTTTTACTCGTACCATATTCTTAGCTAAATCTTCATCATTTAATACAATAAAGTATTTACTATTAAATCTATCAACACTTTTAAATTGAGCTTTTAAAGATTTATTCATCATGTCAGTTTCAACTACAAATCCATTTAAACGTAAATCTTGAGCTAAATAACAAGCTGTTTCTTTTTCAGTATTAGTTACGTATAGAAGATATACATCAATCGAATCATTAATTGGAATCTTTATACCTTCTTCTTCCATAGCAAGAATAGTTCTATCATATCCCATGGCAAAACCTAATCCTGGAACACTTGGTCCACCTAAAGTTTCAACTAACGAATTGTATCTTCCTCCGCCTCCTAAGGCATAAGAGTTATTTAAAGTTATTTCAAACACTGTGTGATTATAATAATCAAGTCCACGAACTAGTTTTTGATCAACCTCATAATTTATATCCATAAGATCAAGTAATTCGCATAATGAATCAAATCGTTTTTTACTTTCTTCATTTAAATAATCTAATATCTTTGGAGCTGATGCCATTATTTCATTTTCCGCATCAACTTTACAATCAAGTATTCTTAATGGATTTTTTTCAAGTCTATTTTTACAGTCTTCACATAATGAATCAATATGAGGACAGAAATAACTTACTAAAGCTTCTCGATAATTATTTCTCGATTCATCATCACCTAAAGTATTAAGACGAACACAGACATTATCAAGGCCAAGTAAACGATAAGCATTATAAGCAAGAGAAATAACTTCAGCATCACTTATAACATCATCTGAACCAAAGCATTCAAATCCCCATTGAGTAAATTCTCTATTTCTTCCACTTTGAGGACGTTCATATCTGTACATCTTAGCATTATAGAAAACTTTCACTGGATCAGTCATATTTCCATACATCTTATTTTCAATAAACCATCTTACAATAGATGCAGTTCCTTCTGGTCTTAAAGTTAAATTTCTATCTCCTCGATCTTTAAAATCATAAGTTTCTTTTTGAACCATATCTGTAGTTTCTCCAACACCTCTATGGAAAAGTTCACTAGCTTCAAATACTGGTGTTTCAATATAACCATAACCATATTTTTCTGAAAGTGTTGCGAGTATTTCGTTTACATAAGCACGTTTTTTAGCATTATCTCCATATATATCATATGTTCCTTTTTGTTTTGTTATCATAAAATCCTCCTTAACATAAAAAAACCTACATAACGTAAGGACGGAATAATCCGCGGTGCCACCTTACTTTACATAGGTACTCTCTTCTTCTTTTATCGCAAGAAATGCGTTTTTATATACTGAAAAGTGTTATGATTATAATACGTATTCGGCATTTCCACCAACTAGCCTTCTCTTAAATACTTAATTATAAACTCGGGTCTTTTCTATAAAAATGTACTTTAATTATAAATAAAATAGCCCTTATTGTCAATAGAATAGCTTTTATTTTTCATAATTACAACTTGAACATTTTATTTCATCTTTTTTCTCAACTAGTAAAGAACCACACTCAGGACAAGTATCACCAGTTGGTTTATCCCAAAGAGCTACATCACATTTTGGATATTTATCACATCCATAGAATATCTTACCTCTTCTTGTTTTCTTTTCTACAATATCTCCATCGCATTTTGGACATTTACATATAACTGTTTTAACTTTTTCTTCTTTTTTTATGTATTTACATTCTGGATAGTTACTACATGCAACAAATTCACCAAATTTACCTTTACGTACAACTAAAGGTGAATTGCAGTTCGGACAAGTTTCACCAGTTTCTTTTGGAGATGCTTTTTCCATTTTAGTAAATGCACTTTCTACTAAAGGCTCAAATTCATTATAAAAATCTTTTAAAATTTTTATGTTATCTTTATTTTCTTCAGCAATTAAGTCTAAGTCAGTTTCCATATTAGCTGTATATTCAACATTAATAATATTTGAAAAATATTCTTGTAGTTTATCGGTTGTTTCAATACCTATTTCGGTTGGAACAAACTTTTTATCTTCAATTTTAACATAATCACGCATTTTTAATGTTTCCATTGTTTTAGCATACGTTGAAGGTCTTCCAATACCAAGCTCTTCCATTTCTTGAATCAATGTTGCTTCAGTATATCTAGAAACTGGTTTAGTAAATTTTTGTTCAGTTTCAATATCTTTTGTAGATACTACTCCATTAAACTTATCAAAATCTGGTAATATAACATCATCTGTTTTTGAAAATTCTTTATATACTTTTAAGTAACCATCAAAAGTCAAAATAGAACCTGTTACTTTAAATTCATAACCGTTATTATCAAGAATAGCTGTTGTTGCAAGTGTTTTAGCATCACTCATTAAAGATGCAAGAGCACGAGCATATATTATTGAATATACCTTATATTCATCTTTAGTTAAATATTCTTTAACACTTTCAGGTGTTCTTTTAATGCTTGTAGGTCTTATTGCTTCGTGGGCATCTTGTACATTTTCCGTTTTCTTACCCTTTTTAACAACACCAACATATTTTTTACCAAAAGTCTCTTCAATATATTTAAAAGTATCATTTATAAATACTGGAGAAAGTCTTGTTGAATCAGTACGCATATATGTTATTAAACCTAGGGTTTCATTTCCTAAATCTACACCTTCATAAAGTTTTTGAGCGATTCGCATTGTTTTACTTGAATTAAAATTAAATTTATTAATACATGCTTGTTGTAAAGTTGAAGTTGTAAATGGAAGAAAACCTTTTTTAGTTTTTTCTTTCTTTTCTACACTTGCTATTTTAAAATCTTCACCCAATTTAGACAAAATATCTTTAACTTCATCTTCATTGTGAATTTCAAGTTTTTTACCCTTATATTTTTCTAAATTAGCATCAAAATCTTCAAATTTAGCTATAACATTCCAATATTCTTCAGGAACAAATGCAAGTATTTCTCTTTCACGATCAACAATTAGTTTTAAAGCAACTGATTGTACACGACCAGCACTTTTACCACCTGTTTTAGATTGCATAAGTTTTGATAATCTAAATCCAATGATACGGTCTAATATTCGTCTTGTTTCTTGACTTCTAACTAATGAATCATCAATTTTTCTTGGATGCTTAAAAGCTTCTTTTACAGCGCCTTCAGTTATTTCATTAAAAACAACTCTTTCATAATTATCTTTATTTAAACCAAGTACTTCATAAAGATGAAAAGAAATAGCTTCTCCTTCACGGTCTGGGTCAGTTGCAAGATATACCATATCAGAATTCTTTGCATCCTTTTTTAAAGATGCAATATCTTTCTTTTTACCAGGTATTTCTTTATATGTTGGTGTAAAATCACCTTCGACATCAACACCAAGACCAAATTTACCAGAAGTAGCTAAATCTCTTATATGTCCCTTACTTGATACTACTTTATAATTTTTACCTAAATATCCAGATATTGTATGAGTCTTTGCTGGAGACTCAACTATTACTAAATTCATAGATGTCCTCTCTTTCATAATTAAATTTAATTACTACTTAATTTATTTTTTGCTTTTTCAAGTTCTGTTCCTAAATAGTTAAAATAGTTAGATTTTATTGCTGAAGTACTCATTCTTTGTCTTTCACGAATATCGGCATTTATTGCAGCAATTTCAGCATTAGTATATGTTTTAGTTGTTCCATCTTTATATGTCATTTTAGAATTTGGAGCACTATAGTATCCATATTCATCAGTCCATGAACCATCAGCAAAAGCTACTCGTGAAGCATGATCTTTACTAAATATATCAGTTCCTAAATAAAGTCTAGGATCATAATCCATATTAAATAAATTAAGAAGTGTTGGAAGCAAATCAAGTGGAGATGTATAATCATTTACAACAATGCTTTCCATTCCTGCATTATAAATTAACATAGGTGTTCTGTCAACGTTTTTGTTTTTATTTGAATTTCTTGAAATTGTATAATCAGCATTTTTACTTAAGTATTCATTAATTTCTGAATCTGTTAATCCATAAGGGAAATGATCACCAAACATAGCAATAACAGTATCTTCAAGTTTACCTTCACTTTGAAGTTCACTTAATAGTTCACTTAATGCTTCATCTAAAGTTTTCATCTTTGACAAATATCTTCTTAAAGAAGTTGAATATCCACTGAATCTTTCATCATTCATGTATTTATCACCCATCTTAGATGATTGAAAATATGGTTGATGCGTTGTAACAGTTGCAAAGTATGACATAAATTTATCTTTATTCATGTAATATTTTTGAGCACTTTTAAACATATCAACATCGCTTGGCCATTCTTCATAAGGTTCTTCATAAGTCATTCCTAAGTCAGTAACGCCATAGAATTTTTGACTACCTAGATTAACATGTATTTTACCTCTTCTATAGTATTTTTGAGTATAATCATGATAAGAACTTGTATAATAACCTTTATTATTAAATATATTAAATGCAGCCGTAAAATATTTATTAGATGCATATGTATTAGCTGTACATGTATTATTTATCGTAAATAAGCTTGTTAAGACAGTAAACTCGTTATTACCCGTTGAACAGTTGTTTCTTGGTGTATAGTTATTTCTAAAAGATATTCCTTCATTATACATTTTTGATAAAGTTGGAAAATCTTCTTTATTAAGAATCGCTATTTCATTTACTGATTCAAGTAAAATAACAATTAAGTTCTTTCCTTCAAATTTACCAGTCATTTCATTTTTATCAGTAATTTTCCTATTTATAAAATAGTTATTTAATGTTTTATATGTTTCATCAGTAGTTGTATCAATTACCATCTTCCATGCTGTATCATCAATTGTACGAGTCATGTCAGTAACAACTTTATCATGTTTTTCTTCTTTTTTATCTTCTTTTTTGTTTTCTATATTTATAACTTTATCCGCATCTATTTTTAAAACCATACTTTTTATATCACAGAATCCATAAGTTAATACTCCATAATTATCTACAGCTAAATTAGAATTTTCAGGATATAGCCATAAAGAATAAACCGAATCCGTTTGAAGTTCATTCATACCTACATTATTTTTTAGTATTTCATAATATCCAAATGAACTAATAAACAGAACTATTACGGTTACTGCTTCAATATATATTTTTTGAGCAATTGTAAGGCTTTCATTTCTTGTTTTATTTTTCATTATTTTTCTATCAATAAAAATATAATATAAAACAAATAATATAGTTGGTAAAAGTATAAAATAATATTCCATTTTTAAAGATTTTAAAAAGTCTAAAATATAACTTATTACTTTAGTTCCTTGTTCAGTATTCCCAACTCCCATAAAGAATCCAATGAAGTTAAATAATCCAAATTCAATAAATTCATATAAACCAATTGCTAAAACAAAAACTATATGAATTATTCTAGCAGGTAGTTTTTTAAAGAAATGAGTTATAAAACTTATTCCTAAACCACATATAAATGATGCAAGTAAAATACGTATAGTACCAAAATCAAACAATTTAGATCCTGCAAAATTTCTTATAATCATTTCAATTGAAAAAATAAAAAGGGTCATTATAAATGTATTTAAAACGACTCTATTAGTTAAAACTTTTTTCATATAAACACCTCTTTTAATTCTTATACTCTTTTATTATTTCACTTATTGGAGAAAATGTAAATCTATAAAAGTCTTTAACACCATATTTTTTTACTGCTTCAATATGTTTTTTTGTTGGATAACCTTTATGAGATGCATAACCATACTCAGGATAAATTTTGTCAAGGTCATACATCATTCTATCTCTTGTTACTTTAGCTATAACACTAGCAGCAGCTATACTTAGGCTTTTTGCATCTCCTTTAATAATAGAAGTTGATGGAATATCAATATCAAGTTTAACAGCATCAATTAAAACATGTTCAGGCTTTTTACTTAAATTAGATAAAGCTATTTTCATTGCTTCTTTACTAGCTTCTAATATATTTATTTCATCGATTCTTTGAGGAGATACTATACCTATTCCATAAATAGTATCTTTAATAAGTATTTCATAAAGTTTATCTCTTTTTTTCTCACTTAACTTTTTAGAATCATTAAGGCCTTCTAAAGAATAATTTTTTGGTAATATACAAGCACATGCAACAACTGGTCCACAAAGAGGTCCACGCCCTACTTCATCAACTCCAGCAATTAAAGTTATACCTTCTTTATATAATTCTTTTTCAAATGCGAGTAAATCTACTTCTTCCATATAACTAATCCTCTAATCTATCAAATGTAACACCTTTAATTACATCTTGTTTCATATCGTTTACTATAAATGTGCTAACTCGATCATAATCAATTTCGCCACCACTTATTCTAGCACCAATTTTTTTACCTATAGCATCATACGTAACACATAAATCTTCATCAACATGATCTACACCATATCTATTTTTTAATATATTATTATAATACTTATCAAGTTTGTTTAGAATATGTATGGCAACTTCATCTATTGGCAAGACTTCATTTTTAATTGCACTTATACTTGCAAGATTTAAAGCAACTTCAGCACTTTCAAACTTAGGCCATAAAATACCTGGAGTATCTAAAAGTAAAATATTTTCTTTTGTTTTAAGCCAAACAAGATTCTTAGTAACCCCTGGTATATTACCAACATTAGCTACTTTTTTACCTGCAAGCTTATTTATAAATGTTGATTTACCAACATTTGGAACCCCAACAACTAAAGCTTTGATTTCTTTTTCTTTTAATCCTTTATTAACTCTTTTTTCATTAATTTCACGCGCCAAAGTTTTCGTTGCATCAAAAACCTTTTTATAATCATCATTATTCTTTAAATCAACAAGAATTACTTTAGAACCATCATTTTCCATTTTTTCTTTAAATTTTAGAGTTTCATTTAAATCACACAAATCTGCTTTAGTCATAATAATTATTTTTGGTTTTCCTTTAGTTATTTGATCGATATCATCTATTCTAGAAGACATTGGTACTCTAGCATCTACAAGTTCATATACTATATCTATTAAAGGTAATAAATCACCTATTTCTCTTTTGGTCTTAGCCATATGTCCTGGATACCAGTTAATTCCGACTGATGGTAAGCTTTTTTTACTATCATCTTTTTTCTTTTCCGCCCTAATTTTTCTTTTTTGATACATATCCATATTTATCACTTCCTTTTTACAACTTATAATTTAATTAACTAATTCTATAATGACCTATAATATTATTACGATATTCTAAAATATCTTCCTCATAATATCTTTGATAAGGATTAGCATGATGAATTATAAAAGGAACACCTTTTTTATTCCTCTTATCAGATACTATACCAATATGATTTTTAAATACAACAATATCTCCACCTTGCCATTCCTTTATTTTATTAATATCATTTGTTAAAGCAATTGCATTATTGTCTAAATATACTTTTAAATTTTGTACTCTTCTAAAATCAATATTTTTATCTATAACATCAATATCATATAAATTTCTATTTGTTTTTATATGTTCATTTACTAAATTCATTAAATCATAACCTGCGCCTTTTAATCCAAATGCAACAACATCTGTACATACACCATATTCATCATTTGGATAACCCGTAGCATAATATTTACTTTTATATTTAGGATTTGTTTTTATATAATCCCTTACATTATTTATTATATCAGTTTGATCATCTATACCATCATTATCTTTATCAGTTTTACTTATATAAGTCTTAATATTAAAATCTTCATTAGTATATTTTTTATGCGGAATATAATTAAAACGATATAACGCATATAAAACAACAATTATTAATATTATTAAAAAATTTGTCACAATAATTAATATTTTCTTTTTCATAAATTCTCCATTTCAACAAATTACTATTTTATTTCATCAAGTTTCTTTTGCTCCTTTATTTCTAATTTTTTCCTTTCTCTTTCAAGTTCTTTTAAACTCTTTTTAGGTGTTGGCATTTCCTCCGGCATCATTCCACCAATATCTGCAATTGCCTTTCTAACTTTTTTCCCTACCTCATAATGTACATCTTTTGCTTCTTTCTCACCTAGTACATTATCTTTTAAAAGTTTTTGCTTCGTTTGATTTATTCTAAATAAATTAGCAACTAATTCATCTTCATTCATATTATCTAAAATATCTTCTCTATATCGTAATTTTTTTCTTTTAAAAATATCATCAGCTGTTTCTCCGTTATATAAACCTTTATACCCTGCATTATGAAACTCAGCCATATTTTTAACGCCTGCTGCAGAAGCAACTCTTTGCAAAGTATAATTACCTTGCTTTGTTAACTTTCTTTGATAAAATCTTTTTTCATCATCTGATAATGAATCATATACCTGTTCTGTTATTTCTTGTTTTCTTGTTTGTATAGCAAAATAGGTTTGCCCTAAAGCAACAACTTCTTTGCTTGGATCAGCATTTTGCACTATTAAATAACATATATATCTTGAAAGTTTATAGTCTTTAATAAATTCTTCTTTACCTTTACCAGTTTTTATTGGCTTGTTGACTTCAACAACCCAATCTTCTTCATTTGAAACACTATTATTTGCTGATAAAACTGCTTTATCTATTACTTTTTGAAAATTTCTCCAATCCTTGTATTCCAATACTTTTTGTAATTCACGTGCATACCAATATTCATTTCCATAATCATCAATATGTTTTATATTTTCAAAAGTATTGTTAGAATATTTATTTTCAATTATCTTCATTGCTACCTCCATTTCTATTAATTATATTAAAGTTTTCCTTATGTCCCCATTACCTCAACTTTTTAATATTTTTTTCTAAAAAGAAGCGATAAAATGTAAAAAGCATTAAATATATTTTCCTTTATTTATAAGGGTTTTTATAGGATTTTCCATAAGGTGGTATATACCAGTTGATATTCGTTTTGGCAATATCTTTTTCATTATTCATTTGGATCAATTCCTTTTTTATAGTTTTATTTTACCACTTTTTATCTTATCAATTATTGCTTGTGCTCTAGATTCCATATTAGGTAACTCATTTAGACTAAAGAATTTTAATTGTTTACTTTCATTATCAGACACTTTTATTTCACCAGTATAATTAATTACTTTAAACAATACTATTACTGTACACATTTTATCTCCATTAGGATATTCAAAGTAATACTCATCACCAGATAATACAGAAACTAATTCAAGCTTATCAGCACTTATTCCTGCTTCTTCTTTTAATTCTCTAACTGCAGTTTCTTCGATAGTCTCATGTAGTTCCATAGAACCACCTGGTATACCCCAAGTATTTGTATCACTTCTTAAATTTAAAAGTATTTCATTTTTATCATTAAATACCATTGTTGTTGCACCTAATCCTATTAAAGGCTCATGTCCAACATATTTTCTTAAGTTCATTATATATCCCATATTTACACCTCTTTTTATAAATGGTTAACCGTCAATATCAAGTATCAAATACTATGCTATTTTTGCCTATTTTTTATCTGTTTTTAATCATTTTTTAAATTATTTATTAAAAAATGTAATTACTAAACACTTATTTTTCCTTTATTTTGTAGGAGTTTCGTGAATGGCTAGACTAAATCAATATCAACCAATTGATATTAGTTTTATTTTCGTTCATATTATCACTTCCTTTATTTATCAATAGTTTAAATATATTTCATTTCTTATTTTACCATCATTTAATTTTGTATTTCCTATTTTTTGAATAGAAGCAACTTTTTTTATAGTATCTATTGTTAAAACATAAAAATTATTATCACTATTTGATAATGATTTTATATCATCATTTTGTCTTTCAAATGACTTAGTAGTTGCTGATGGAACTGTAATTGTTAATTGATCATGATAATCTTTCGAATTTGTAATAAATGAACAATGTAAATGTCCAGTTAAAATACATATTAATTTACCATTATCTCTTTTAGAAAAATCATAATTAATTCTTGGATTTTTTAAATACTTTTTATATTCATCTTTGACGCTATACTCTTTTTCTATTTTTAAACTATGCTGAAATGCATTTATAATATCACCAATTGGATTGCCTAAAATACTAAGTTGCAAATAGCCATACCCATCACTCAAATCTTCTTTTAAATTTGTTTTAGTAACATCAGCACAAAAACTACAATTTCTATAAATTGGAGCTAAATCTGGAATTTGATGCATTAAAACAATAACTTGATAATCATCTGGTGTATTATCTAAAGTAGAAGCAAACCACTTTAATTGCTCACTAGAAATATACCTTCTATGTTCAAAACCAATTGTTTTATCACAATTTCTTGTTCCTTCATATTCAAAGATGCTTATAAGTCTTATTTTAAAATCATCAAAATCTTTATAATAATAACAACTCTTATTATTAAAATTTTTTTCATCTAGATACTTATTTTCCAACATTGGATAAATATATATATTAAAAAGTTGTAAAGAATCAATACCTTTATAATTATCAATCCCGACATCATGATTTCCAATAGTATAATAAATTGGTTTAGAAATTTGTAAAGACTTTTTCCAAAAATAATTTGTATCATCATCACAATATGTAGATACACTATCTCCTAAACATATACCAATATCGATATTATTTTTTTCTACATATTCTAAATATCTATCCAAAGCATCAATATCTTCATGTATATCTGATATTAAACCAATTTTTATTTTTCCATTCATAAATTCACCTCGCATAAATATTATATCACATAAGACAAATTATGATTCATAACATTATGTTGTAACAAATGCAAATCTGCTAATAAAACTTGTTCTTCTTCATTAAATTTATCATTACTATAAACACATTGAATAACTACATATTTAATTTCTAAATCTCTAGCAACTTCCATCATTTTATCTTTAAATTTCATACTACCACATATTGTTACCACTTTCATAAGTTCCTCCTTCGATATTATTAACTTTAATTTTTCATTATTTCTATATCATATTTCATAATTACTTCTAATTTATTTTCTTTGCAATAAAAATCAGTCATTTTTATTTGATTATCTATACTACCAGAATTACTATAGCTTTCATCTCTAGAAAGTCTTATATAAGAGCCAACTTTATAATTCACCATAGTCATTACTCTCTATTTTGGGTTGTTCATCAGCATATTGATAATTCAGTGCATTGTCTTTAGAAATTGCAAATTTTTTTGTTTCCTTTTCATATAAATCTCTAGCTCCTTTTGCTACTCCTCCACCTCTTTTTGCTACATTTAAATTTTCTTTTAATCCTTATAGGTGTTCTCCCCTTGCTATGTCTCTTGTTGCAATCTCTCCTATGTTTGTAAGAGCAACTTCTATATCCGTCATATTATCTCTTAAGGACTCTTTTCGAAGACATTTTAACTTTTTATATTCACTAGCTTTCATTCCAGACCAACCTTTGTAGATTTCGTTGGTTAGCATTGCATATTCCATTGGTTTGGTTATGCCACCTTCCTTCCAAATATCCGTAAGTTTAAATCTATCTACAATTCCTGTTAATCTAGCCTTAATCCATTCATCTTCTGCTACTCTTACAATATTATGTGTCTTATGACTTATTCTTGTTTTCTTATTTTGTACTAGTCTTCCTGTATAATTTTCATTTTTTAATATATAATCCAAAATTTTTAAATTCCATTTATTACTAATAATAGCAAAATCGTTGTTAAACTTCTTTTTCATATATTGACTAGGGGGTCAAAACATGTAATTTATTTAGTTCATTTACCATTTCTTGTCTAGACTTACCTTTTAATGCCATATTAAATATTTTCTTTATAATATCTGCAGCTTCTTGATCTATATTATATAAATGACAATTTTTTTCATCTTTAACATATCCATAGGGTGCAATTTTTCCAATAAAATTCCCTCTTTTTTTGCTGGTCTTTAATGATGTTCTAATTTTTTTTGAAGTATCTTTAGAATAGTTTTCATTCATCAAATTCTTAAATGATACTTCTAATGATGTTATTGTCTCAGGATTTAAATACGAATCCACATTATCATTTATTGAAATGAATCTCAAGTTATATTTTTATATATATTTTTCTATAAATTCACCTACATTAATATAATTTCTTCCAATTCTTGATAAGTCCTTAACAATAACAGCAGTTACCTTCCCATCTTCAATATCTCTTACCATATCTTGTAATCAAGGTCAAGGTAGTGTTAAAAACGGTAGAGGCAGTGAATCAAAACGTCTTGGACTAAAAAGAGCTGATGGACAATTTGTTCTAGTTGGAAATATTCTAGTAAGACAAAGAGGAACAAAATTCCATCCAGGAACAAACGTTGGAATCGGAAGCGATGATACATTATTCGCATTAGTAGATGGAAACGTTAAATTTGAAAGACTTGGAAAAGACAAAAACAAGTTAGTGTTTATACAGTAGAGGAAGCACAAGCGTAAAGAAATCATTAAAAGAAAGAGCATTGAAAAATCAATGCTCTTTCTTTTGATATGTATGTATATTATTAATTAATTTATTGAGCTTTGTTCTGTCTTTAAAATAAAAAATTTTGCTTTGTTTGATAACCATAATTAGATAATTTATTTTACTTATTAAATTTTTTTGATTGTTAATTGTTTTATCTCTTCTATATCTTCTAGCAAAACATTTAATAACACTTGTACCTTTAATTATAATTCCACGTTTAATAATTTCATCTAAATTAATTACTTTATAAATATCTATTCCCTCAATTATATATAACTTATCAGGATTTTTTAGAGTATAATCTATTAAAAAATTATTATATTCTGTTTTTATTTTGTTTTTTTCTATTTTACTTAATAGATTCTTATGCCATAAGTTGTTAATAGCTGCTTCTTGAGCTTTTGGACATGTTTTATAAAATTTATTTAAAATATCCATTGCAATTTTATCATCTGAATATACTTCACTCCAGGTCAACCAGTCTTGAGATAATATAGTTATTTCTTTTTCCTTTGAAAGTTCTTTAGATATGGTAGATTTTCCAGCTCCAACAAGTCCAGTAATAAAAAGTAAGTTATAAGTTTTTCCATAATTATCAACGTTGTATAAATAATCTTTTTTTGAAAACAATAATCCAATTTTGTATTTAATCATTTATCTGTACCATCCTTTAATTTTTTTTATTATACAAATATTCTGTATATGAACATGGCTTATCATTTATAATCCAGTCTTCTAATTTTTGTACTTTATCTATATATCCTTCTTTTTCTATTCTTTTGATTAAGGCATCTTTTTTATCTTTATATTTATCAGCGAGGTTTAGGTATTCTAATGTTTGAGTTAAAAAGTCTAATGCTTTTTTTACAGAATAATTGTCAGTTGTTGAAGTATTTTGTTCTCTATAATATACATATAAAATTTCATCAAAATATAATAAGGTTTTTGCCTTGCACATTAGTTCCATTGTAAATGAGATATCTTCATGATAGCTTATTTCTTTATACTTTATATTTTTGGCAAGTTTTCTTTTAAAACATTTTAGTGTACAACAAAAATGCTTAGCACTATATATTTGTTCATCTATTGAGTTCAAATTATTCTCTTCAAGTATTTGCTCAGTATTACCAGACATTTTTTTATATTTAACGAATACGACATCTTGATTAGTTAATCTATTATCTAGTTTTTCTAAAACGTCATTATTATATAAATAATCATCTGCATCTAAAAGAATAATGTATTCTCCTATTGCATTATTTATACCAATATTTCTTGCTCCGCCAGCACCAAGTCTGTTAGAATTAAATAATCTTAGGTCAAATTCCTTAATTATATTAATACTATTATCTTGACTTCCATCATCGATAACAATAACTTCATATTTTTTTTTATCTAATGTTTGGCAGAAAATACTATTTAAACATCTACGTATATTTTTTTCTTCATTATAACACGGAATTATTATGGAAAATTTACACATATAACGCCTCCTAATTGATATATTATATTTTATAAATGATTATACTAGATAACAAGTACTTTGTCTATATTCTAAGAGGATTTATTCTTTTTTATGTGAAAAAATTGTTTTTTTAATTAGGATATTTTCATAGGCATAATTAAATTTTCATGTTATATTAATATTGTCAGTTGAGCAGTAATGTAGTACAACTGATGTAGTAAGCAGCTGCTTGTATAGGGCTGTTTTTTTTATTAAAAATAGGTTAGCAAATTGATGCTAACCTTTTACTTTGTCTTAAAATAAACAAACTGCGATGTATTTTCCCAATTATATGTACTCCATAATGAGGTCCCGTCTGAAGCTGGATCGGCCATTGTGATTGTATTATTTACATTTAGAACTGCAAACCAATGCTGTCCAGTTTTACCTTTTACTTCAACAGATATGTAATATCCTTATAGTAGAGTATGTTCCTCCATCTCCAGATCCTTCATGAGTATTAAAAGGAACTATAATTTTATTATCAAAATCATATTTATCAAAAAAGGTATATATTGGCATTGGTAGTGTGTACCACCAAATTGGATAACCAACAAATACAACATCGTAAACATCCATATTAACTTCTAAATCTTTTAACTCTGGTCTTTCATCATTATCTCTTTCATTTTTTGTATAATCAAATAATTCTTTCCCTTTTGGATAAGGTTTAACAGTTTCAATTCTTCTAAAATCCCCACCAACTTCATCAAAGATAAGTTTAACAAAAATAAAAAGGAGTTATAGATTGTTTATTTATTCATTATTTAACAAAATAAAAAAGGAATCTAATTAATTAGATTCCTTATCTCATAGAAAAACTATTATTTATAGTTAATATACTATACATAAAAAGAACATCCTGATTATTAAATTTTATATAATTATTCAAAATTCTTGAAGAAACATATCTAATATCAATAACAGTAATCTTCTTATAACCATCTATCAATAGAGGAATTAAACTACTACCATAAGAATCACGAAAAACAATTAATTCTTTATTACTATTTGAAGTAGGATTAACAATATCTATAATAGAAGATGCTCCTGATAAATATATATCATATTTATCTAATGATTTTAGTTTGTCATAATCATATATTTTTGTATATTTTTTAGTTTCATAATTATACACACTACTGTTATCAATAGATGGATTAGATATTGTTTTTATAGTATCAATATC
>FR884183.1 GCA_000435515.1 Firmicutes bacterium CAG:582 | reverse complement strand
TATCTTATTTTTATTATACTACATATTTGTTGTATTTTGTGCTTTTCATTTTTAGTATGTGTAAAGCAAATTATTTCATAAAAAAATTGTTAAGATATCTTAACAATTTTAACATCATAATCTCCATTTGGACTTGGAACTTTAACTACATCTCCAACCTTTTTACCAGATAAAGCTTTACCTATTGGTGATTCATCACTGATTTTATTTTCAAACGGATCAGCTTCTAGAGAGCCAACAATCTTATATTCATCAGTATCATCATCACCAACATATTCTATTTCAACAGTAGAGCCTAAACCAACAACATCTTTTGGAGCTTCTTCTATGATAACAGCATGTTCTATCATATATTCTAGTTCTTTAATCCTTGCTTCTACTTGAGCTTGTTCATTTCTAGCTGCATCGTAGTCGGCATTTTCGGATAAGTCACCTTGAGCTCTTGCTTCTTTAATAGCTTGAATGATTCTTGGTCTATCTTCTTCTCTTAATTTATTTAGTTCATTTTCAACTTCTAAATAACCATTAGAAGTTAATTTAATTTCTTTTTTTCCTGACATAATTAGTCACCCTTCTTTAATAAATATTTGTTTATCAAAACTACTTTCATAAGATTACTACATAATAGTCTAAAAGTCAAACACTTTTAAACGCATCATATCATGTTTTTTTAATTCAAATGGCACTCGAATCTTAACAATCATTTGAGGATGATTTGCTTCTTCTACTATTTTTCCATCTTCATCTAATATTTCTTCTATACGAAAGTTTTTAGTCTCTGTAGATGGTCCAAAGAATTGAACTTCGTCACCTATTTTGAAATAATTTCTCTCTTCAATTGTTGCAATTCCATCTTTATAATCTATGACTAATCCCAAGAAATCTTGATTAGAATATTCACATCTTCCTAAATAATATTGTTCGTTAACTCCAGGTAATTTATCAAAGAATTGTGGAGTTGATTCACGATTAGCTACACGATTTAAAATATTTAAAGCATAGCTCGAGTATTCAGAAGTTAAAGTATTATTTAAAATTTTATCGATTAATCTTCTATAAATAAGAATGACAGTGGATACATAATAAATACTACGCATTCTTCCTTCAATTTTAAATGAATTAACCCCAGCATCAATCATGTTCTTAATAAAAGGTACCATATTTAAATCTTTTGGAGTCATTGAAAATGGCTCTTCGCATACCTTTTCACCATCTTTTTCATAGTCAAAAGTCCAACGACATATTTGAGCACATCCACCGCGATTGGAATCCCTGTTGGTACAATAATTAGAAAGTACACATCTACCACTTATACTTGTACACATCGCTCCATGAACAAAGCATTCGATTTCTAATCCTGTTTCTCTTTTTATTCTTTTTATATCTTCTTTGCTTGCTTCACGTGCTAAAACTACTCTAGTTGCTCCTAAATCCTTATAGAATAAAGCAGCCTCATAATTTAGAATTGATGCTTGAGTTGATACATGTATACATAAGTCTATGTTATTTTCACGAATCATATTCATAACGGCAACATCACTTGTAATTATCGCGTCAACTTGAATTTCACTTAAATAAATCAAATAATCTTTTAAACCTTTAAAGTCCTCATTATGAAACACGATATTAACTGTAACATATACCTTTTTCCCTAAAGAATGAGCATATTCAACAGCAGTTTTTATTTCATCTAAATCCAAATTCTTAGCATTAGCTCTTAAAGAATAATTTTTATAGCCAAAATATACAGCATCAGCTCCATACATAAAAGCATATTTTATTTTTTCTAAAGAACCAGCTGGAGCAAGTAATTCAATATTATCCATTATTTATAATCCTCCAATTTAAATACAGTTTTTCTATTTAAGAAACCATCATCACCATAATTTTTACCATCAATTACATCTTTTATTTCGCCTACACTTAAATCAAGATTTAACACCAAGAAAAACATTACTTTATCTTCATATTTAGGTATCAAGGAAACATAATTAAAATAAGTATTATTAAATATGTATGTTCCATACTCACTTTCTCTTACTAAAAATTTATTACCAGTTATTTTTTCATTTAAAACCATATCATTATAATCATTTAATCCTGCATGTTTATTAAAATTTGTAAGTAAAGTTCTTCTTGAATACATAATATTGTTTTTACCAAATATTGGAAGTATAAGTGGTTTAATAGAATTATTAATTATTTCATCTATTTCTTCTTTCGTGATTTCATTTGAAATAACTGCACTTGTGCATCCATTTTTCAAATGAAAATTAATTGAATTATAATTTACTGCAAAATGAGCTTGATTCCAAATAAGAGGAATACCTGTATCTTTAAATATATTGAAAACTCCTAAATCTTCAAAGATAATTCCTTTAAATCTTAAAAACTTATCCTTAATACTTTTTAGTTCATCAATTGTCTTTGTATCCATAACCCTATTTAAATAAACGTATGCATCATCTGGAATATCACATAAGTTAAAAGAATTATATCCAATTGAAAAATTATTAACAGCAAAAAGAAAATTGGTGATTCCAACTTTCTTATATTCTTCTATTTCACTTAAATTGTTTATATTAATCAATATTTTTGACATCTTCATCAGACTTCCTAAAGCTAACTGATAAGCCATCACCTATATCATAAAATTTAGTGACAAACTCTTCATTAGTACGTAAAAACTCAATATATTTTTCAATTTTAGTTACTAAACCTAAAACATTTCTTGATTCAATTTTATCTTTATCAGCTACTAAACCATGAAATTTTAAGTTATCAGTGATAATTACACCACCCTTAGATAAATAGTTTTGGAACTTTTCAAAAAATTTTATATATTGACCCTTAGCTGCATCAATAAATATTAAATCATATTCATGATCAACTAGATTAACATCTAAAGCATCATTAAACACAATCTCAATTCTTTTATCCATTCCTGTACGATTAACGTTTTTAACAGCTTCTCTGTAACGTTTATCATCTCTTTCGATAGTAGTAATTTCCACATCATCATCAACACTTGCCATAAGAATTGCTGAATATCCGATAGCAGTTCCTAGTTCAAGAATTTTTTTAACATTATTAAGTTTAATATATTTTTGTATAAATTTTATGGAATCTCGCTCAATTATAGGCACATTGTTTGCCTCAGCATACCTTTCCATTTCCTTTATAACATCATTCATTTTTACTTCTCCTCTTTAAGACCAAAGGCCTTTGCTTTTAAGATCAGCAACAGTTCTTTCATGTTCCGAAGCTGTCTTATTATAATATACTTTGCCTTTTGCATCAGCAACAAAATAGAAATAATCATTGGTACTCGGATTTATAGCTGCGTCAATTGAAACAATTGATGGACTACAAATTGGTCCAATTGGGATTCCTGTAGTACAAGTTCCCCTAGTATTATATGCATTGCACGAATCAATATCACTTTGGAGTATAGCAGAGCCAAGTTCTTTCTTCACTCCATAATATGTTGTGACATCACTTCCAATAGACATATTATTCTTTATTCTATTTTGAAATACGCCTGATATTTCTTTCCTATCGCTTTCGCTAGACGCTTCTAATTCTATCACACTAGCAAGAGTAAGTAAACTAGTAATATTTAAGTTATTAGTTTCAATATATTCTTTATAAGTACTTAATTTAGTATTCATTTCATTTAAAAGGACTTCAATAGCTTCTTTAACTGTTGCATCTTTTTTTATAAAATACGTATCAGGAAATAAGTATCCTTCTAAAGGATAATATACACCATCTTTTAAAATATCATCAGTTATAAACCAATATTTTTCAATTAAACTAGTTAAGTAATCTTTATCTTTACAAGTACTTATCACTTCTTCTTTAGTGAATGTTAAATTATTTGCAAGAACATCAGCATATTCTATAAAACGTTTTCCCTCAATAAAAGTAATTGCCATTTCATTCTTTTCAATATTAGTTCCATTAGTTAAGCTTTCCAAAATTTCCATAAGTGTCATGCTTTTGCTCAACTTATAATTTCCCGCTAAAAATCCTTTTCGATAATTAAGCTTAACAAGAATCTTTGTAAAATTAGTATTCCTAATTAATCCTTCCTTTTTTAAATCGCTTATAATTTGATTTTTGCTTGTTCCGCTTTCAACATTAAACATAACTTCATCATTATTTGAAGAATTAATAGGCATCATCATAAAGAAAGATATTCCCCCAATAACAACTAAACAAGAAAAGAAAACAATAAGGAGAATAAGTGCTACCTTTTTTATTTTCTTGCTAGCTTTTTCAACATCACTATTCATCCTTATCACCATTTTCAGTCTCGGAATTTTCTTTAACCATATCAATTACACTAGCAAGAATATTATCTATAATTTTCCATTCTTTATCAGTTGTTAATTGAGATAATTTTAAATCCTCTCCTGTTTTATCATAGGTATTTGCATAAACTTTAGTATTACCTTTTTCATCTTTTGTATTATCAGTATAGGCAATATAACTTTTTCCTGTTTCATCAGAATCAAATGTAAATAAAACATCACATACTAATTCTTCACCTTTATCATTTTTTATAACAATTTTTCCATTATCTAACATCAGTTCCACTTCCTATTCTTTTTAAATAAGTATCCAATATGATACTTGCTGCCACTGAATCTATAACTTCTTTTCTATTTTTTCTGCTCATATCAGCTCCAATAAGATACTTTTCTGCCTCAACTGTGCTTAATCTTTCATCAATTAAATTAATTGGTAACTCAGTTACATTTTCTAATTTTTCTTTAAACACATCAGTTCTCAACGTTGCTTCGCCTAAAGAATTATTCATGTTTTTAGGATATCCAAGAACTAAAGCCTCGATATGCAATTCAGCAATTAACTTTGAAACATCTTCCACCAACTCATCAATATCATTATATCTTAAAGTTTTGTAAGGATTTGCTATTATTCCTAATTTATCGGATACAGCAAGGCCCAAAGTCTTCGTACCCAGATCCATTCCAAGAGTTTTCATTAGTTTTCTAAATAATTCCTAACCATAAGTTCTAAGACTTTATTTCTATCAAGACCCAGCATTTTATCACGAGCATTCTTGTAATTAGTAATATATCCGGGATCTCCAGATACTAAATATCCTACAATTTGACTAATTGGATTATATCCTTTTTCTTTTAACGCATCATATATTTCATCTAAAGTAGTTTCAATTAATGCATTAGTTATATCTTCAATTTCAAATAGAGTTGTCTTATCCATAACTTCACCTCTAACATATAAATTTTATCATATTAATTTATGCTAATCAATATAATAAAAAAACTTCGCTTTTAACGAAGTTCATATTTCTTTGTAACTGTTTTTACAATTCCATCCCAAGTATCATTTATATCACCAACATTTTTTTCAGTAAAAATATCAGAGCAACAATTAGTTATAAATTTTAATGACTTATTTTTTCCCCAATGTTCCTCGATTAGCTTTCTTTCAAAACTATCAACTGGATACATACTTAAAAGCTCATCAATATATTTTCTATTTTGTTTTTCTCTATCACCTCTTGATAAAATGATTCCTTTTGGAGCAAGTATATCATATATTCCAGATATACCATAAATAATTCTTTCATATTCACATGCATTAAGAAGAGTAACTATTTTATATCCTGGAACACAGTTAAAATATTTAGTAACGTTGCCTTCATTAATAACAAGATTTTTATAGTTTTTGCCTCTATATCTTTCCCATTCAGTATTGACAACTGCTACATTACATATTTTTTGTTCATCATATATCTTTTTTTCATCCATTGGATTAGCTGATAAACTAACCCAGTTTTCAAAATATGAATTATTTTTATCTGTTGCTGAATGAATAAAGTAATAAAGCATTTCATAAGCCTTATTTTTAGATAAATGCAATTTCGTTTTTTTATATCTCGCTTCAGAAACTTCATCAACCAAATATTGTAAATATAATACTACATCACTAATTTTTTCCATTGAGCATTGTGTTAAAAGTATTTTTCCAAAATCCGAGTGACCTGATAAATCAGTATCAGGATAAAGTCTTTTAAGTACTTCATCTATTATAAAATTAGATATTAATCCATTTTCCTTTGGCTCTATAAATTCATCATGACCAGATAATGCATGATATAAAATCATATTAATCCCCCCAAAACTTGATATTATTATAAAGTATATTAACTAAGTTGTCTACATTTTATACTTTTTTTATAAGTTTTTACCATTTTATCCCAAGTATCATTTATAAACCAATAAGCACTTACCATACTTTCATCTAAATCATCATTAGAAATGGATTTTAATGTCCTATTTTTTTCTAAATGTTCTCTTATAAGATAAGCTTCAAAACTATCACTTGGATAATTACTTATAAAACTTTTTATATATTCTTCATTTTGTTCTTTTCTTACGCTTGTTGATGTAAGTATATCATCCACCTTAGATATACCATAAATAATTCTTTCATATTCACATGCATTAAGAATAGCAGCTACTTTATAGCTTGGTACACATGTATAATATTTAACCTTATTACCGATTAAAACGCTGAAATTTTTAGGATATATTTCCAAATTATCTATGTTTTTATCAGAATCAACACAAACGACTTGTCACTCATCTTTTTCTTCAATTTTTATTCTTTCATCAATTGGATCAATTGATAAAGAAACCCAATTTCCATACCTTTCATTAAAACAATCTACTGATGTACTTATTAATTGAATTAAAGCATCTTTTGCTTCATCACTAAAGGTTTTATATTCACAAGAGGCTAGTTCTAAATAAGCATCAAATTCACTTTTATATGCCATAGCTTGTTGGTTTATCTCGGTAATAGATGATTTTATTGTTTCATCTATTTCACTTTTAGATAAAAATTTAATTTGTTTTAATGTACCTTCTTTATGCATTTTATTTAATACTTCATCTATTATAAACTTAGATATCAATCCATTATTTTCTGGATTTATAGGTTTATCATATTCTGATAATGTATGATATAAAATCATATCAAACCCCTCAAAACAAGATGTTATTATATACAAAAAGCATTATTTTGCCCATAAGAAAACTCAAGAATTATCTTGAGTTATATTTTAAAATCATCTTCTAGTGAAAAATCAACATTTTCATTAATCCATTCTTTTCTTGGTTCAACAGCATCTCCCATTAAAACTGAAACTCTTTTTTCCGCCATTGCTGCATCACTTATATTTACTTTAATCAAATTACGTGTTTCGGGGTTCATAGTAGTTAAACTTAAGTTATCAGCATTCATTTCTCCTAAACCTTTATATCTTTGTACACGATATGTTGAATTATCTTTATCTCTAACATAATCTTTAAACTCTTCATTAGTATAAAGATATGTTACTTTTTTGCCTTCTTCAACCTTGAATAAAGGTGGCATAGCAATATAAAGATGTCCCTCTTCAATTAATGGTCTCATAAAGCGATAGAAAAAAGTCAAAAGTAAACATTGAATATGTGCTCCATCGTCATCGGCATCAGTCATTATAATTACCTTATCATAATTGATATCTTTAACATCAAAATCAGCTCCGCATCCTGCACCTATACAATGAATTAATGTATTTATCTCTTCATTTTTAAAAGCATCAGCAACACTAGCTTTTTCAGTATTTAGAACTTTACCTCTTAAAGGTAAAACTCCTTGGAATTTTCTGTCACGACTAGATTTAGCGGTTCCTCCAGCTGATTGACCTTCAACGATAAATAATTCATTAATTTTTGGATTACGGCTTTGAGGAGGAGTTAACTTATCAGATAAACTACGCTTTTCATCTCTTTTGCTTTTACCAGCTCTTGCTTCTTCTCTAGCTTTTCTCGCCGCTTCTCGAGCAAACTTACTTTTGCTCATCTTGTCCAATATAATAGTAGCTTCGCTTTTATTTTCCTCAAGATAAAATTTTAAGGCATCATACACAATCTGTTCAACAGCAGGTCTTGCCTCAGGAGTACCAAGTTTTCCTTTAGTTTGCCCTTCAAATTGAAGTAAATCTTCTGGTATTTTTAAATTTATTACCGCCGTTAAACCTTCTCTTGCATCACTTCCATCGAAGTTAGAATCCTTATTTTTTAAAATACCATTAGCTCTTGCATAATCATTAAAAACTTTCGTAAGCCCTGTTTTAAAACCGACTTCATGCGAACCGCCATCACTTGTCTTAACATTATTTACAAATGAAATAATTTGTTCGTTATATGAATCAGTATATTGAAGTGCTATATCAACTTCAATATGATTTTTTACGCCATGTATAGGTACAATACTGTTTATTGTTTTTTTGTCTTCATTCATATATTCAACAAAAGATATTAACCCATTCTCATAATGGTACGTTACTTTTTTATTATCAGCAACATTTTCAAGTTCTACAGTTAATCTCGGTAACAAGAAAGCGCTTTCTTGCATTCTTTCACAAATAGTAGAAAACGAAAATTGACAATTTTTAAATATTTCATAATCAGGCATAAAAGTAACACAAGTTCCAGTTTTTTTTGACTCACCAATTTTTTTTAAAGGACTTGAAACCTCGCCTCCATTTTTAAAACGAATATTGGATATTATTCCATCAGTATAAATAGTAACATCCATCCATGAAGACAAAGCATTTACAACACTTGCACCTACTCCGTGTAGTCCACCGGACACTTTATAATTACCTTCTTCAAATTTACCGCCAGCATGCAATACAGTATAAATAACTTCTGGAGTTGATTTACCACTTGCATGGATTCCAATCGGAACTCCACGGCCATTATCAGCTATAGTGATTGAACCATCACCATTAAGACGAATCTTAACCATATCTCCATAACCATTTATTATCTCATCAATGGAATTATCCACGATTTCCCATACTAAATGATGAAGACCTCTTTTATCAGTTGAACCAATATACATGCCTGGTCTTTTTCTTACTGCTTCTAACCCTTCCAATATTTTAATTGATGAAGCATCATATTTTTTTGCTCCTGCCATAAAGCATCACCTTAATAAAATTTAACACAAAAAAAAAGAAAAGACAACCAAATATGTCTTGTAAACGTAAACAAGAACAATTTTACATTTACATTACAAATTAATTCTTTGGGTTTCTTCCAATTTTTTTAGCAACTCTTCTTTGCTCATCTTGTCTTTTACATTTTTCTTATTAAGTTCATCTACATATTCTAAATAAACATTTTCAAATTCAGTTTTCATTAGTCACCTACTATTATTTGACATAATAGATTCAATATATTTACTAGCTGCATCCATTACATCTTCTTCTATTCTACTATTTTTATTTTCTTCTTTTTTATCTTTATCTTCAATATCCGAAAAATCTGGAAATGTATGAACATCTGCCATAAACTTATCATCATCTTGTAAGTTACTAGTAACTTCACTTGATTTATCTATAGGCATTTCTTCAGTTTCACTTCTTTGTGAATTATCAAAGGAATTAAAAGAAATCGCATTAGAAGAAGCTAATATACTTGAATCATTAACTTGCAATTTTTTTTCTTCCTCTACATTTCTTGGTTTTAAATAATTATCATCTGCTTCAACAATATTATTTATATTCAATATTTCATCAAATTCATTTTCTTTAACTTCTTCAACTGGACTTAAATCATTAATAATATGAACTTCACTCGAATAGTCAATCTCAGGTTTCGAAGCATTTTTTATATTTCTAAATGGACCATATTTTCTTTTGTTATTAATTGTTATTATAATAAATACTGCTATTAATAACACCAATAAAACAATAATCACAGGAAAAAAAGCATCACTCATTATAAATTCATCAAAAGCATTCATTCAATCCCTCTATTCTACAATAACAATATTATCACATAAAAAGAAGTTAAACAAGAAAAAAGATGTATTAGAATAATCTAAGTACATCTTGGAAAGTAATATAAAGCATAAGAAGCATAATAAGTATAAAACCAATCGAATGAAAATAACCTTCTATTTTAGAATCAACTTTTTTTCTAGTAATCGCCTCTATTAATACAAACAATACTCTTCCACCATCAAATGCAGGAAAAGGTAAAATATTTAAAACACCTAAGTTAATGGAGAAATAAGACATCAAATATATTAAATTGGCAAATCCCGCTTGAGCAACTGTTCCAACAACTGAATACATTCCAACAGGTCCAGATAATGCCGATAATCCAAGTTTGCCTGTAAATAATGAGCCTAATATTAAAAGCATTGTAGAAACTATACTACCAAATTTAGAAAATGCATATTTTATTGCATAGCCAAAACCTTTATGTATCTCGCTTGAGGCAGATATTCCAACCAACTTAGTTATAGTTACATCCTTTTCTTTTTTATTATATTCTTTTAATACACTTTCAAGAGTTGTAGAATCATCTAATTTTATTGTTTTATCGTCAAAAACAGCATATGTGTCTGGAACTATTTTATACTCATCAATACTTCCATCTTCATGTTTTATTTTATATGTATAATAATCATTTTTATTTTTTAAGTTTGTTACTATCGTAAGTTTATCCCAAGTATTGACTTTATAACCATTGCATCCAATAATTATATCATTTTTCTTTAATCCAGCTTTTTCAGCTGAGCTTCCGCTTTGAACAGACCCAATAATGCTTGATTGCTCAGTACTTCCATAAAAAAGTCCAATCATGAAAAGTAAAATGATAGCCGTAATAAAATTCATTGTAACACCAGCAACTAAGATCAATATTCTTTTTATTTTAGATTTATTACACATAAATTTATCCTTAGGAAGATTTTCATCATCTTCTCCCTCTTCACCGGCCATCGCGCAAAATCCACCAATTGGGAAAGCTCTTAACGTGTATTCAGTAGGATCATTTTTCCTTTTAAATGTAAGAATTTTAGGACCCATTCCTAAAGCAAATTCATAAACATGTACTCCACATTTTTTTGCTACTAAGAAATGCCCTCCCTCATGAACAAAAATCAAAACGCTTAAAATAAGTAAAAGTACAACTATATTCCAAATTGGCGTATTTGGTAAAAACGCAAGAATAAAGAATATAGCGATAACTATAGCAACTAACAACAATATATTTTTTAAATTATTATTTTTTTTCATATATAAGCCTCCTAGTTCTAATAATAATATGCTTTAAATATAAGCTAATATACTTATAATACTCTCGTATAGAAATACTTTCTCAAATCAGGAAATTTCAAATATCCTTTTGGATCAACAAGATTAGCAACCCATTTTGAATACGAAGTATAAGTTGTTCCATACCAACCAGTACCCAATCCAAAATGCAAATGAGCACCAGTTGAACAAGAATCCCATGGAGTTCCTGATCCTCCACCTACAGTTCCAACAATGGTTTGATTAGTAACTTTATCACCAACACTAACCTTTATAGTTAAAAGATGCATATAACAAGATGTATATTGTTTACCATTTATTAAGTGTTGAATATACACTTGATTTCCACCACAACTAGCCTTTCTAACGATTTTAGAAACCATTCCATTTGCTACACTATAAACATTTGTTCCCTCTTTGTTTCCTCCAATATCTATTCCAGAATGAAACTTATTTTTAACTCCTGTAACAGGATGAGTTCTATATCCAAAATATGAAGTCGTTGTTCCTCTATTTAAAGGTCGTAAGAAACCAGTATCTCCTTTTACACTTACACACTTTTCAAGGTCCTCATCTTCTTTACAACCAATCTTTTCATAATAATTAATTAACTCTTGAGTTGATGCAATTTCATCCTTAATATCCATTGTAACGTCTAAATAATCTGATAGTTTGTTATTCAATGATTTTATATCATTTGCTAAACTATCTATTTGATTACTAAGTTCAACTTCCCTATTTTCAAGATCAATTTTCAATTGAGTATTATATTCAATTTTACCTTTCCACTCGTCTATCTTATTCTTTTGATAATCCATAAGTTGCTCCATAACTGCATATCTATAAATTAAATCTTCATAACTTGTTGCTTTAAATATGTATTCTAAGTAAACATTATCTCCTTTAGAAACTTGATAATTTTTTACTATTTTTTCAAGCTCAGTTTTACCATTTTCAATATCTTTTCCAAGTTGTTCTGATTCAGCAAGAGAACTAGCTATTTTTTGTTGATTATTGGATATTTCTGTTTGCTTGCTAGAAACGGATGCCTTCGCACTGCTAATTTCATTTTTAGTAGCAGTTTTTTTAGACTCATTTGCTGCTTGTTCTTTCTTCCAAGAGGCAAGTTCTGCACGAAGTTCCCTTAAGGTACGAGCTTTACTAGCAGCATATGTACTTGTTCCAGTAACCAAAATTAAAGCCGCACACATTATAATTACTACTTTTTTCATCATATCTTCAAATATCTCCTTACAGCTTTTATTGAACCAAATACACCAACTAAAGAACCAATAATTGCCAAAACGAAACTTGATATATAAACAATATCACTTGGTTTTACAAGAGTTAATAAATCAGTATATATTTTTCCACCTAAAACATCATAAAAGTATGAATATCCAAATATTGTAATCACGATTGGTAAAATAGCTCCTATAAGTCCAAGAATAAATCCTTCAAATATAAATGGAAGTTTAATAACAATATTACTTGTACCAACTAACCTCATAATACCAATTTCATTTTTTCTCGAAAAAATTGTGATTTTAATTGTATTTTCATTTAAGAATATAGTTACCAACACCAAAGCTATAACGGCTACAATACAAGCATATCTTGCAAAATCAAATGCATTCAAAACCTCATTAACAATAGATTCTCCATATTTTACATATTTAACTTTATCAACACTTTTTATTTCGTTTGCAGTAGAAGTAATCTTTCTTACGTTTTTTACATTTACTACCATTGTTGAAAGTAAAGGATTTTCATCAAAAACGGATAATGTTTCTTTAATATTTTCATCGTTTAATAAATCATTTTTTATTTCATCTTTACTGCGAAAGATCGTTTTATCCTTATCAACATTTTCTATACTATATATCGTATTTTTAACATTTTCTATTTCTTCATCAGTCGCATTTTCATCAATAAACGCGATTATCGTCATCGATCCTTCAATATTCTTTGTCATCGAGTTAACATTATATGTTGCAAGCAAGGCAATTGACACCAAAATTAAAGTAATTGCTGTACATGATATAGAAGCTAAACTAAGTGAGAAATTACGAACAATACTTTTAAAAGCGTTGCTAATACTTTTACCTAAAATTCTAAACAGTCTCATCTTCTATATAACTTCCCTTCTTTTTATCAGACACTACTACACCATTATGAATAGCAATAACTCTCTTTTTCATTCTATTTACAATTTCCTTGTCATGCGTAGCCATTATAATCGTTGACCCAAGTTCTTTATTTATATTATTGATAACATCCATTATTTCTTTACTCATCTTAGGGTCTAAATCCCCGGTTGGTTCATCACATATAATAAGTTTTGGTTCATTAACTATTGCACGAGCAATACATACCCTTTGTTGTTCTCCACCAGATAACTGATTAGGATAACTTCTAAGTTTATTTTTAAGTCCAACTCTTTCAACAGCTTTTAAGACTCTATTCTTAATTTCGTTTTTATCAACGCCATAACTTTCAAGCGGATAAGCAACATTTTCATAAACAGTTAACTTTGGTAATAGCTTAAAATCTTGAAATACAACGCCTATTTTTCTTCTTAATTTATAAACATTACTATTTCTTAAACCTGATACATTAATTCCACCAACAAAAACACTACCTTTATTTGGTTTTTCTTCTCTATATAAAAGTTTTGTAAGGGTTGACTTACCAGAACCAGATTCACCAATAATGAACACAAATTCTCCTGCGCTTATTGTAAGATTTACATCTGCTAACGCGGTTACTCCATTTTTATATACTTTATAAACATTTTTTAGTTCTATGAACTCCATACAATCACCATACAATTATTATAGCATAATAAAAAAATAATTAATAATAATTTACAAGCATTAACTGTAAACCTTAACTATTTTTTTTATTAGTAACAATTTCTTCAAAGCGTTCCAAGTCTAACGGATTTCTATCAGCAAGTTCAATGCAACTATTAATAAACACAATATCGTCATATTTTAATAAACATTTATAATAATCAAATGTAATTTTATAACTTATTATCATACCATGACATATTAATTTAAAAAACTTTATAATTTGTTTTATTTCTTTTAAAGTAATATCTTGATTTATTTCCGAGTTAATATAATCAACTATTTTTCTTAAACCAATTGATCCATAATCATGATTTAAATTATAAAGAGCACTCCCAAAACGAATATAAAAACTTATTTCGTGTTGATTTTCTATTTCATTTATCGAGTACTTAAATATCTCATCATCAACAAATAAGTTATGTATATAATTCTCATAATTCATAAATTTATTCCTCCTATAAATATCTTTAACGATAAATTTATGATTTTCTTGAAAAATAAAAAAATATGCTAAAAAAGCATATTTAAATAATCGAAATTGAGCTTATATAATATTTATCATTAATAAGTTTAAATGTAAATCTATTTTTTGATAAGCTATTTTCAGATGTTTTCAAAGATTCGCCACTGTTGTAGTCTTTCAAAGCAACATCCAGATTGTTTATATTATAAAGTTTACTTTCTTTTACTAAGGCTGTTATACAATCAACAACAAGTTCCCCATCTTCTTCTTTGATGTTAGTTATTTCCATCAAAATGTTTTCACTTGCATTTTCTTTATTAGCAACAGCCATATAACTTGCATTAGATAAGGAATAAGCAAAAACTACTCCATCAACTTGAAACGAACTTGGTTCATATCCATCTTCACTACCAAATATAGCTACATACGAATTTTTTAAATCTTCTTCTTTAACAGAATAAATCATCCCATCTTTTGTAATAGAATCACTCGAAAGATTATTATAAGCAATTGAAAGTTTATCTTTAACATCAATCTTACTTATATCAAAATTCCCTTTTAGTAACGAAACATTATCAATTTTTATGTTATCTAAAATGTTTCCATATTTATTCATGTACCATTTTAAATCTTTAACTAACGCAGTTGTTGTCGTTGTTGTCGTTGTAGATATTTTTATATCCTTTACAACATCTAAATTACCGGTTACATATAATTTATAGATTAAGAAAATCGATCCTGCCATTAACAGCAAAATATAAATATATAATCTTACTATTTTGAAATTTTTACGACGAGACATCTTCTTCTCATCTTCTTTAATATTTTCTTTAATATCATTTATTATTTCACTAGAAATAGTCTCTTTTAAATTTTCTTTATATTCTTCATTGATGCGTTCATTAACATCATTTAATACATTTTCACATAAACTAGAACGAACTTCATCATTTATTTCCTCAAGCACACCTTTTCTAATATTTTCTTTTTCCTTTTTTGTTAAATAAGACTTTTGTTTATTATTTACATCTTTTTTACTGTCCATTTACAACACCTCATAGTTTAATTATAAATTAAATATACAGTAAAATCAATTATTTATGTGATGGTGTACAGTTGGAGATGACACATTTAAGGTATCAAATGTATAGCCATTATTCAATCCATAAACAATAATATCCTCAATTACATCAATTGTACTTCTTTTAATATCATGCATTAATACAACTGATTCATGTCTTTTACTTATTCCCGTGGTCACATTGCTATATATTTGACTAGAATTTGCTCCTGCTGCATCATTTGAATCAACATTCCAATCAAAATAAACATATCCCCTTTTTGTCATCTCATTAGCAATTGCTGATACAACACCTTTCGAGTGTCCCCTACTTATTGTATTAGAACTACCTCCAGGGAATCTAAATAAATTAGTCTTTGACCCGGTATATTGCTCTACAATATTGTTCATGTCATTAAAATCTTTTATATACGTTTCTACAGAATCATAAACACTCCATTTATGAGTTAATGTGTGAATAGCAATACTGTGTCCCTCATCATGCTCTCTTTTTATCAAAGGAACATAAGCTTTAAATTGATTAGTTACAAAAAATGTTGCTTTAACATTATATTTTTTTAAAATATCTAAAAGTTCTTCAGTGTATCTTCCAGGGCCGTCATCAAAAGTCAAATAAACTACTTTATCCCTGTTTGGAGATATAGGATTATTGATTATTCCATCATAAACAATAACTGTACGCGTTTTTACACTTGTTTTAGTTCCACTAGTAACACTGTATTTAATTTCATAGGTTCCGACTTTAGTTGTATCAACACTTCCTTCAATTTTAACCTCATCATCTATTTTGTTTTCACAAGCATCAAAAGCGATCGCTCCCTCTTCGATATAAGTTTCATTTTGTTTAACATATACAATTTCTCTCCCGTTTAAAGAGATTTTTGGACTAGGTTCTTCCGTTTCAACTATAGGAATTTCCTTTGTTGTTTCATTACCAGAAGAATCAACAACACTTAAAATAACTTTATTAGCATCTATTTTTTCCTTAACTTTATCAGTTATTACTCCATCATAATTATCCTCCGCCGAATATTCAATATTCAATTTTCCGTCTTTTTGACAAGAAAACAATTCAACTTGTTGCATATCTGTTTTTATTACAGGAGGAATATTATCAACAACATTTACAATTCTCTTTGCAGTATATGTTGTATTTTTATATATAACCTCATATGTATAAGCATATTGACCTAAATTATTTGTATCAACATCATTTTTTACATTTATTTTTAATTCATTTGCTTCAATTTTTTTATTATTCTCTAAAAATTTAAATCCAGCATCAGTATAATCATTTTTTATTGATACATCAACACTTGTATTTCCATTTAACACTAAAGAATACGTTTTTCTAGGTTGAAACATTGATTTTGATAAAAACATACTTATAGTAAACAAAAATAAAGCTAAAATAATTCTAGTTATTTCAACATAAACATCATTTATTTTAATAAATTTTCTTTTAACTCTACGCATACTAACACCTCTATTTCTTATTATATCACTTAAACAAAAATATATATATTTTTAAATTTAATAAACATTTTACTTGACATAAATATACAAATTATAGTATTATCTATTTGCACGGCCCGTTGGTGAAGTGGTTTAACACACATGCCTTTCACGCATGCATTCATGGGTTCAAATCCCGTACGGGTCACCAATGTATAATTAAAACGACTTTTAAGGTCGTTTTTTTATTTGTTATTTTTTCTATTAAAAGCATTTTTTAGACGTAGCTTAATTTCATCACCAAACGAGATTGGTTTTAACTCTTTTTCATCATCTGGAAGAACTAGTTTAACTTTTCCACGTTTAAACCAATAAACATCATTAAGTGACATAAACTTTGAAGAAAGTGTATTATACCTTTCAAATAACTCTGGATGTTGTTTTTGCTCTTCCGCTGACATCATATTTACTTTAGATGCTATTTCGTTCTTTTCATTAATAATACATACTCTCAATGCATCCATTTCTTCATAACTTAAATCTTTTATTTCATCATAATCAACAATTTCTTCAAAACTGGTTAAAAATTCAACTGATTTAGGATTTCTAAATTCAATAAAATCATTTTCGTTATCTTTACATATAATGAACATATCAGAATCCTTGCTTGCTTCCCTAAATAATATAGGAAAGACTTCACTAGTTAAAATTTCAAACTTTTCTTTTTCTAAAAGTCTTTGAAAATCAAGAACTTGTATATAAGCTACACCATTTCTAATAATTTTCATACATTCATCTCCTTGAATATCTATACTATCATAAATAAGAATTACTAACAAGTATCATATAACTTTTATTTAGTTATTTTTTTCATTTCTATTTTTCTTTCATAAATTGTTTCTAAACTACTTGTTTTTTCCTTTTTTACTTTAACTATAAAATATAAATTATCTTCAAAGTTTTTCTTAACAGTTTCATTAAACTTATCATGTTTATTATTGCTTTCAATATAATTAAAAGCACTATAGAATTCCAAAGTTTTAGTCAATGATTCAGCAGATGAAAAGTCATCACTTTGAGTTAAAAATTCCATATACTCATTTCCATTTTTTACATAATATCCTGCCGTTATTCCATAGATTTTATAATCATCATTATTAAAAGTAGCAGGAGTTGAATAAAACATATGCATATCATTATTGATAAAAGCATGAATAGTCGAAATACTAACATCATCATTATTTACAGAAGATATATAAATTTTACTTGAAGTACTAAGCTTATATATAACTAAAACACTTATAGCAAGTAAAACTATTAAGGTTACTATTATAATTTTAGGACTATTAAAAAATTCTTTAACTTTATTCATTTTTCTCCTCCTCTTTCTTTTTTGAATATGTATTTGGATTTATATTTTGAAAATTAACTTCAAGTGTCATATTTAAAGTATCAAGCACTGTCCCAGCCGGAATGTTTGAGTTTTCTACATAACCATAGTTATTAAAACTATATTTAAGATTAACTAAATTACAAAAATTAATAACTTCACTTTCACTCCATCCACTAATATCAGGCATCGTTATATTCTTACTATTTGTAAGCAAAAAAACTTTCGAACTTTGACTTGTTTTCACACCCGCTTCAGGGTATTGTTTTATAACGCGACTTCCATCACCGATAATCAAAGGAGTTATTCCCTTGCTTTGTAAAGAGGATATAGCAGCAGTTACTGTTTTATTAACATATGAGTCAATATCAACTATTTTGCTTGCATCTTTATCGCTTACTCTAGTATCAAGGTTTTTATATTTAGCAACACTTTCAACCATCTTTTTGATAATTGTTCCCATATTTTTACTAGTACCATGAAAATCTTTTACAGCTACATATAAAATATATTCTGGATCATCTTTCGGAAATATTCCCGCGAATGATTTTATTACATTGTAATTTCCTACAACATAACTACCAGTACCATTTGTATAGTTAGCTGTACCAGTTTTACCAATAAGTCTAACTGAATCCGTATGATATACACGTCCAGTTGCACCGGTATCCGCTCCATTAACAGTTAAATCCATAAGTTCTTTAACTTTATTAACGGTTGATGTCGAATACACTTTATTAAGTTCTTTCTTACCACCTTGATAAACCACTTCATTTTTATTTGGATCAACAATTTTATCAATAATATATGGTTTCATAACAGTTCCATCATTTGTTAAGGTAGTAAGGGCTTGAATCATTTGAATTGGAGTTATTGTTATACCTTGTCCATAGGAAGCAGAGGCCACTTCAGTTTCATATTCAAAATTGATATCACCCTTATATTCGTTTGCAAGTTCAATACCAGTTTTTTCACCAAATCCTAAATTAGAATAATATTTAGTTAACCCTTGTTTTTTTAATAGTTTTGATAAATTAACTGCCGCAACGTTAGATGAATACGTGAATCCTACATCATAAGTAATATTTCCCCAACCAACTTTATTCCAATCCTTAATTTTATAATCAGCCACTTCTACTGTACCTGACTTATATAATTCATCGCCTTTATATAATCCCTCTTCTATAGCTGATGCAAAAGAAAATATTTTCATTGTACTTCCAGGTTCATATGTATAGGAAATAAGCGGATCGTTATAGTTTTGTAAATCAAGTTTATTTGGGTCAAAACTAGGTGAAGTTGAAGAACCAATAATTGCACCTGTTTTAGCATCAGCAACTGTTATAGTTACCCAAGAAGGATTATAAGTTCCAAATTCTGATACAGCATTATCAAGAAATATTTGAACTTGTTTATCCAACGTAAGATAAACATCATACCCATCCTCGGCTGGTGTATTTTGGCTTACTTTATCAGCCATTTGATAACCATAAGCATCATGTTGATATGTAATACTTCCATCTTTTCCTTTTAAATACCTATCACAAAATTTTTCGATTCCAAGTTCTCCAGTCATCTCATCAGTTTCTTCATTTTTTTTGGCATAACCGATTAAATATGAAGCAAAATTACCATTTTGATAATATCTCTTAGATGATTTAACAAACGCGATACCAGGAAGATCAAGTTCTTCAATTTTTTGTTTATCAAGTTCACTTAAATTTTTACCACCAGATCCAAATTCGACTTGATACTTATTTTCTACGTTTAACCTTTTAAAAATATATTCATAGGTCATTGTCTTATTGATAGGTTCTAATACTTCTGATAGTTTTCGTGCTGTAGTTTCTTTATCTACAACATGTTTTGGATATCTTTCATCAGTAGTTCTACTAGAAGAAAGATAGGCAATTAAAGTATAAGAATTAACATTTTGAGCTAAAAGATTATTAGCGTTATCATAAATATTACCACGTGTTGCATAAAGAGTTTTAGTTGTTGTACTTCTAGCTTCAGCAATTTCTTTCAAATTAGAGCCTTCTACGACGTCATTTGTTGCCACATAAGCAAGTTTTACAAAAAAAAGCACAAATAAAAGAACAATACAAATTATAAAAACAAAATTGATTTTAATTGTATTGTTCGTATATTTCATGTTTTAACCTCACTTATTATTTAATAACTATTATATTATCATTATTATAGCTTAAACCATTACTCTTTGCAACATCTTGAATAGTGGATAGACTTGCAAGTTCATCAACTTGCATTGATAAACTTGAATTAACGTTTTCTTGTTTTTCAATCTTCTTTTTCATCTTTTCAACTTCAATATTTGAACTTGATAAAGTAGCACTTGTATAAACAACCATAACAGGTGTCATAAGCGCAAGTAAAGATAAAACTGCAATAATTAACTTTTCTCCTTTTTTAAATTTAATTCCTTTTTTTGAAGTTGATTTTTTCATATTTATACCCTTTCTATTACTCTAAGTTTAGCGCTTTTGCTTCGTGAGTTTTCATTTATTTCATTGTTTGATGCAACAATTGGTTTTTTGTTTATTAATTTTATTTTTGGCTTATATTCATCAGGTATATCAGGGATACCTTTAACTATTTCTGGAACTTCACTGGCATTTTTAAATATATGCTTAACTATTCTATCCTCTAAAGAATGAAACGTTATAACAGCAATTCTGCCTTCACACTTTAATAAATCTATAGCATCAGGCAAAACATTTTCCAAAACACCAAGTTCATTATTTACTTCAATTCTTAATGCTTGAAATATAACTCGTTCTGGATGTCTAGTATTATAATAACTAACCGGAACGCTTCTTTTTATAATATCTACAAGTTCTAATGTTTTTTTTATTGGCCTTGAAGATACAATATTTTTAGCAATACTTTTAGAATATTTTTCTTCAGCATACTTATAAAATATATTGGTTAATTCTTCTTGACTATAATTATTTACTACATCATATGCACTTTTTTTTGCCGTTTGATCCATACGCATATCTAATGTTGCATCTTTCATAAAAGAAAAACCACGATCAACATTGTCAATTTGAGGAGAAGAAAACCCTAAATCAAATAAAATTCCATCAACTTGAGTAATTCCCCTTTCCATAAGTTCACTTTTTAAATTAGAAAAGTTAGAATGAATTATCTCAAAATTATCTCCAATCTCCGATAAAACTTTTTTAGAGTAATCAATCGCTTCTAAATCTTGATCAAAGGCATAAAGAAATCCTGTTTTTAATCTTTTTAAGATTTCTTTACTATGACCAGCATATCCTAATGTACAATCAACGTAAATTCCATTTTCTTTTATATTAAGTAGTTCAATACTTTCTTTAAGTAAAACACTATAATGCATTATAATCACCTGTAGTAAATAAATTTTCTGCTATACTTGCAAATCTTTCATCATTTTCATTTAGGAAATTATTCCATGAATCATTATCCCAAATTTCTAGTCGATCGTTTGCGCCGATAATGACACATTCACGTGTAATACCGGCATATCCGATCAATGGGGAGGTAATGCTGATTCTTCCACTACGGTCAAATTCAGCTTCGATAGCGCCAGATAAGAAAAATCGAACAAAGTCACGAGCGTCTTTATGTGTAAATGGTAAAGTTTTTAATTTGTCGACAATTTTTTGCCATTCGCTGGTCGAATAGACGAATAAGCATTTATCTAGTCCACGAGTAATAATGATTTTATCTCCTAATTCGTTTCTAAATTTACTCGGAAGAACTAGTCGATTTTTATCATCAATATTGTGATGATATTCACCCATCAACATAAATTTCCCCCACTTTCTTCCACTTTCTGCCACTGTCTACATATAATATACACTAAAATGTCACTTCAATCAATCTGTTTTTTATTATTTTACAAAAATATACATAAAAAAATTAACGTTTTAACGCATTAATTCTAACTTTCTATCTTTTGTTGATTCAAAGCCTTTTAAATTGGGTTCAGAATCGGATAGTTCTACAATTCTCTCTTTTTTTATTATTTCAACTACTTGATTCTTTTCTTCATCAGACAAATCTTCTAAATTTATTAAGTATACTTCAAATCTACTACTATCATCTATTTCTTTCATGGGAACAAACAACTTATTATCAGGATGAATATTTATCGGATTTTTAAAATTGCTACCTATAAAAGCTACATAATCATCTCCTATTTTACCAATTGTAAAAGGCTTATCCAACATTAATGCCATTTTTTCAATTTCGGATAACTTATATGCCAAATTCGGAAGTTTTCCATTCAAATAAATTTTTCCACATGAAATATGTGAAGTAAGAAAAGAGTTAAAATACTCTTCTTTTATATCTTTTAAACGAATCAAATCTATTGCTTCAATTAAATCATACTTAGTTTTAGCATTTATTATGCTATTTTTCTCTTCACTAGTTAAATATCTCTTTTCGCTTTCTTGATATTTTTTTTGAGTAACCTTTTTTATCACTATATTTGAAAAAACAACAGTATAAACAACATTAATAAATGGTATAAATTTAATAACATCACCAATCATAAAAAACATATCAAAATATCTTTGTTCTTTATTATTTAAATGTTTACCTCTTTTCAGTATAAAACCTTGCTTTGCAAATATTCTTGCAATCCGATAATTCATTAAACTTAACAAAGCATCCTGCATTTTAAGGGTTTCGTACGTAAAAAACACATATATAAAAAACATTATTACAAAAAAAGTCATTTTATATTCTCTTTTCTAATTTAAATTCTTTATTTAAGGAATAATCATTATTAGCCTTTTTATTTCTTTGCTTATATCTATTTTCTCTAATCATCAAAATTAAAGCATCAATATCTTTATCAGTTAAACTTTCTTCATCGATTAAATAAACTTTAAAAGAAGCATCAGTTTTAAAATCATTAATAATTTCATAAATATCATTATCAAAAGTCTTAATATTTCTAAATATTCTAGCTCCAATTAAAGCAACCGAAACTCCATTTATTTTTCCCAAAGTAAACGAAGTATTTAAATATTTTGCCATAAGTCTTATTTCATCTAATGTATAAGCAAGTGGACATAGTTGACCATTTAATGATAAAATCCCATTTACTATAACTGATGTTTTAAATTGAGATGCAAAATACATTATACCCATATCCACAGTTGCTACATCGATAATAACACTTTTTTCTAAAAAATTATTACTTTTTATAAATTTATTTCTACTTTCTTCTGATAAATAAAACTTGTCTTTATCTAGAATCTTACCTGACTCATATGTTTTAATGGTTTCTTGAGTAAGAATTAAGGCTCCTAATATATTAACAAAAGGAACATATTTAAAAAGTTTAGATATAAGCGCAAGTAAACCAACATAGGTTCTTTTCTTTTTATCAATTATTGGATCACAGTTTAAAAGATACCCCTTTTTAGCAAAGCTAAACTTAACTCTATAAGAGATTTTACGAATAAGTTCATTATATATTCGACTAGTTACTATTGTAGAAATTATATATAGTAAAATAAATTCTAAAACATACATATTATAACTTTCTTTCCAATTTTTTGTCTTTTGATGAAGCTTCGTAAGTATTTATATCCATTTCAATTGAACAGGCACGCTTATTTTTTCTCATGATTCTAATATTTTCAACCAAACAATCAACATCTTTTTCATCGCAAGATGTAAAAATAACAAATGTAGAGTTTTTAGCATCTTCAGAATTTATTATATTAAATATTTTATTTTCGCCATTAACATAGCTTTTAAAATTATTCTTTTCATCCATTCCAACAAACGCCATATTAACACATCCATCAGTTGCAAGTGTGTAAGAAACATTAAGTTTCTCACTTATGTATTCTACTTCCTCTAAAGTATAAGCAAGCGGAAGAAGGCGAGTTTTATATTTTCTTAGACTCTTTTTATCTAAATCATTATCAACACTGCTTATATTATGAAATAATTCGCTTTCAAGTAATCCCTTAAATTCTTCATGACTCTTTGTATTTTGTACATTATCATAAAAATCTTTTTCCTCATCACTCATAGGTCTAAGATAAGGCTTTAAAGAATCAATATCGTTTTCAATTTTTCTTTTAGCTGAATAAAATAGAATTTCTGTAAAAACAATGAAACATAAAGGAAATTGGGCCGATAAACCATAAAGAAGCATAATTGATACACTTACTAAAGGCTTTCTTTTAAATATTGAAAAAGGTTTATAAAAATATCCCTTGTTAACTAAAATTCTTGAAAGTCTTGCACGTCTCATAAAATATAAAAGAAATTCCAAAACAAATATAAGTATTTTCATACATAGCCTCCACTCAACGTAGAAAATATTATAATTAAAAACCCACTTTATTGCAAGAAAAAATATTCTCAAAAAGAGAATATTATCCAGCAAACATTTGAACCCAATAAGTTTTCCCATTTAAAGTAAACTTTCCAAAGCCTACTCTCGTAAACATCGCATTTACCATATTTTCATAATGACCTGAAGTAGAATTTTTCCAAACTTCACTCACAGCAGCAGCAGTTTTTTGACCATATGCCACATTTTCTCCTAAAGATCTAGCTGAAATATCTAGATCTCCTATGACACTATAGCACATATTCCCATCTGGTCGAAAATGAGAAAACTTTTTAGAGTAAGCCATTTCGATAGCTCGAATTGTGGCTGCCAAGTTTAGATCATCATCCATAGATAACAAAGATACATTAACCTCACTTCGATACTTATTAACATAAGAAAGCATTTCATTATATGCGCTTCTATTAGAACTTCTCACCGTTAATGCTTCTTCTTTTAGATCATCTGTAGTTGCTTTATAATTAGTAGAATCAATATTCGTACTTTTTTTCTTTTTAGATTTCTCTTCTTTTCTTCCATCGTTATATACTTTATAAGAAACTTCATAGTTTTCCTTTATTACGGTTCCATATTTTGTGTATTCCACAGTTTTTATTTCCTTTACAATCTTATAATCAAGTGTCGTTGTTTGTTTTTTAGTAGTAGTTTTCTTAGTTGTTTCTAAAGTTTTTGTTGTTAATGCTGTAGATACCTCTTCAGTTGCTGGAGGAGTTGTCTCAGTTATAACTTCACTTGTCTCAATTGAAGTTGATGAAGTGCTACTACTAGAAACGGGAATAATTGTTTTTCCATCCTTTTTACCAAGAGTAAAAATAACAAATATGGAAGTAAAAACAACAAGAACAATAATAACACCAATAAATATTTTTTTCTTCATAAAATCACCTAATTCATAACCCTTTTAAACATTCTTTCAAGTTCATAACGTGTAAATGTAATTATCGTTGGTCTACCATGTGGACAATTATATGGATTATTACACAAAACTAAATCATCTAATAGCTTTTGAGCCTGCTCAAGCGTTATTGCTTCATTACCCTTAACACTCATCTTGCAAGCCATTGTTGCTGCTATATGATCATGGAATTTAACACGATCAAACATATTCTTACCTTCAATTATAATATCAAAAATACGTCTAATACTTTCCGTTTCTAATCCATTTATCAACCATGTAGGATGTTCTTTAACTACAAACGTATTTATACCAAATTCTTCTATTTTAAAGCCCAAATCATTTAATACGTTAATATTTTCTTTTATCTTTAAAAATTCTGATGTCGTAAGTTCAATTGGAATTGGAAGAAGTAAAGGCGTTGTATAAATAGTTGCACTTTCAAGGCCTCTTAAAACACGCTCATAATTAATTCTCTCTTGTGCTGCATGTTGATCAATTAAATACATTCCCTTCTCATTTTGAGCTATTATATAAGTTCCTAAAACAATTCCAACAGCATATAGTTCTTCTTTTTTTATTTGTTCGTTTTCAACTAAAGCAGGATTTTTAGTTTCATCTACTATTTCTTTAATATCCTCAAAAGTAGATTCTTTAGTAACATCTTCTTTTGGAGTCGTTTTAAAATCAAATTGAATCTCTTCAGTTTCTATCTTTTCAACATCTGATATTGTTGGATACTCATTTATTTCTTGATATTCATATGTATCTATCTTTGGTATTAAAAGAGCCTTTTTTAAAGTGGAATTAACCGTTTCGGTAATAAGGGTTTTAAGTCCTTCAATTTTTGAAAATTTAATATCTTGCTTTGTTGGATGAATATTAACATCTATAAGAGTAGGATCAGTATCAATCATCATTACTACAACAGGATACTTTATATCCGGCTTAAAAGTATGATATCCATCATTTATAGCTGCATTAACTTCTGCATTTCTAACACATCTACCATTAACGATAGTTGTCATATGGTTTCTATTACTTTTTAAAATACTAGGTTTACAAATAAAACCATAAATATCATAATCATCATTATTAGATTTAAAATAAAGCATATTAGAACTAACTTGATACCCATAAATTTCATGAATCGTTTTAAGAAGATCTGAACTACCTGAAGTAAATACTATTCTTTTATCATTATTAGTTAAAGTAAAAGAAATATTTGGATGACTTAATGCTAATTTTTCAATATATGTAGTTACATTAGAAAGTTCTGTAATATCACTTTTTAAATATTTTAATCTAGCGGGCGTATTATAAAACAAATCATTAACACTTATAGTTGTTCCACGTTTTTCTTGAGAAGCCTCATCAGTTACTAAAGCCCCTCCATTAATAACGATGTGTGTTCCTCCCACTCCAGTCGAAGTACGAAGATCTACTTTTGAAACTGATGCAATACTTGGTAATGCCTCACCACGAAATCCTAAAGTAGAAATGAAAAACAAATCATCTTCTCTTTTTATCTTACTTGTAGCATGTCTTTTAAATGACAAAAGAGCATCATCATGTTCCATTCCACTTCCATCATCAGTTACTTTAATTTGTTTAGTTCCACTCTCAACTAAATCAACAATTATAGTCTTACTACCAGCATCTATACTATTTTCAACTAATTCTTTAACAACTGATGAAATTCTCTCAACAACTTCTCCAGCTGCGATTTTATTAGCTAAATCATCGCTCATTACTTGTATTTTCATATATACCTCCAAAAATACTCTTTCTAACTTCTATATATTTAGGATCTACATTAAGACTTACTTTTGTTCCATTTTTTATAGATATAAAACCAATACCCTTTATAACTATATCTGTAGTTTCTAAAACTTCTATTGAATATTCAAAATCATCAAAACTTTTATAAACTTTCTTAGCAACATTTTTAGCATTTAGATTAGTATAAAAAGTTATTGGAGTTGATGAATCTACTTTTATATAATATTTTCCATCAAGTAAAGAAAGAATTTCACCTGATTTCATATTAAAACTATAAGCTCCAATATTATCATCAACAACATCACATGAAACAAAATCATCAAAAACAATCCCTGGAGAATCAATTAAAAGAAGACCATTATTCAATTTTACACGAATAAAATCAAGAGTCGTATTCTTTTTATTGTTTACATTTATTTTAGAAATATCAGTATTAGTTGCCTTTATTAAATCATTTATTAAAGTGCTTTTACCAGCATTAGTCATTCCAACTATATAAGTTTCTTTTATATTATTTTTTTCTAAGTAATTTAAAATAGACGTAGCTCCATGAGAATTATTACCACCTTTAATTCTTATCTCTCCATTAACGTGATAATATTCTATGATGAATTTTTTTATGTTTTCACGTTTAACATGTTTAGGCAATAACTCACACTTATTGATTACAAGAATTTTATCGCGTTTTATACTTTTATATAAATCCATTGTATTATCATTTATATTTAAAAAGTCTACTAAGAATATTACAAACTTATTATCCTTATTGATTTTGTTAATAATTTCTTTTTTATCCTTAGGAGTTTCTTCTAATCTTACCTCTCCATAGTGCATCATTCTAAAACAACGCATACAATATTTTGATGATTCCAACTTTTTTTCTGGCACATAACCAAGTTTTTCCTTATCAGTTGATTGTAGTTTTATACCACATCCAAAACATATCTTATTCATAATACCTTCCTTTTTTAAACAAATCTTTTTTTGTTATTTTTTTAATAATAACATTTTCTAATTTTCTATTTAATTTAGAAACAGCATATTCATCAACACTTATAGGATTTACAAGTATTGATGTAAAATTCATCCTATTCGCTCCTAAAATGTCATAAAGAAGTTGATCACCTATGCAAGCAATTTCTGTATCTTTAAAATCAAATAACTTAGTAATTTTTTTGTATTTAAATTTAAATGGTTTAAATGAAAGATAAGCTGAATCCACACACAATTCTTCTTTAAATGATTCAACATTCTTTTTAAAATTATTACTTATAAGTATAATTTTAAAACCCATATCTTTAAGATCTTCGAATAAATCTTTTACTTTTTTGTTTGGCTTAGTAGAAGATTCAGGCATCAATGTGTTAGCAATATCAAAAACTAAGCATTTAACACCAGACGTTTTTAACAACTTATAATTTATATCATATATACTTTTAAAATATTTATCAGGAACAAACTTATCTATCACTTCATCCACCTCATACTCTATATTTTAGCATAATATACATCAAAAAAAAATAATAGTTTAAACTATTATCTTCTTGAGCCTCCTCCACCATGCTCAGCTCCACTAGGAGATGTATGACCTGGATCAATATACACAGAACGTGTTGTAGTAGTTGTTGTAGTGGTTGTTATATTAGTAACTACTCCCTCCGATTTTGATGAATCAACTTGATCAGCTGATTTGCTAAAATCACATGTTCCATTTTCATCCCAAATATTTGCCATAATCATTATTTGATTGACAAGTACTGGTAAGAAGAATAATATAACAGCTATTATTAATCTTTTTACAAGTCTCATTCCAAGTTTTTTAGCTTCACCATCAATTTCGCTTCTAGCAATTGCTTTTACAAATTCAACTATTGTAAGTCCAACTACTAGTAAAGGAGCAGCTATCTTTAGTATTTTTAAAAGACCATATATGTCTTTAGTTACATCTGCTCCTAAAGGACATCCAGTATAATAATCCCCCTCTTCCGTTTTTTTTGTTGATTCAGTCTTAGTTTCTTCAGCCTCAGCTGAAGCATTTCCTGCAACATTTTTGTCATAGGATTCTGCAACACTTTTATCAGGAGTTAAAAGCAAAGTGCTATCAGTAACTGATGTATAAACAAAATACATTGATGATGGGCAAGTAAATTCATTTTTACTTTTTTGTGCATCCGTTTGAGAAAAAATTGTGTTTAAATCGCCACTTGTAATTTTAAGACTATATACATCTCCATTAAAGCTTATATTTGTTGCATAATCTCCTGTAGTATATGGAGTACATGAAGAATCCAGATTAGCTGACGTTGCTGAAGCACAAATTAGTTTGCTTCCATCTGACTTCATTCTAAAACTTGAATAAACAGTAAAATTTTTCATCCCCGAAACTTTTTTTGTAGAAATTGTAAATGGACAAGTCTTTGTCACTTTAATTTCTGATGCAGAATTACCCTTTTTACCTTCAAGTTTACCCTCTATGTTATATAAATAAATATCATTACTAGAATCAGCAAAGAAAAAATAATACATAGATGAATTATCAAATTGAACATTTATAACAGGACAATCCGTAGTCAGTTTAGAACTTGTAATTGCTTTTTCAAAATTTTTACTAGATAAATTACTAAGAGTAAACATCATAGTTCCTTCAGAAACGTATGTGTCTCCCCTTTTATAATACATTACACCTCCAAGTTTATAACTACTTGTTGATTGCCATGTTTTAGAATCAGTTTGATATTGTACATCATAAGATCCATCTTTATTTGCAATTGCTTTAATATTAAAATAACCACCATCAGCATATTGAACATTATAAGAGCAACTATACTTTTCCTCTGCAAATACATTTCTATCAAAAATAAAAAATAAAGATATAAACATTATTAGTAGTATGCTATTTTTTTTCATACAAATCACCTATTTAAATTATAATTTATTGTCTTTCATTTATCAAGTTATTTACATTTTATATTCATATTATTTGACAAATTATCATTAAATTTATTAGGTGATATTATGTTATTTTTAATTCATTTATTAAATCTTTTATCCTTTTCAACAGGGTCTTATTCTATAAATGTTTTTCCTAACCCATTATCAAAAGAAGAAGAAAGAAAACTAATCGACAAAATGATCAATGGTGATAAAGATGCAAGAGCTAAACTAATTGAACATAATTTAAGACTTGTCGCCCATATTGTAAAGAAGTTTGAAAGAATAGAAAAAATAAATGATGATTTAATTAGTATAGGAACAATTGGTTTAATAAAAGGTATTGACTCATTTAAACCAGATAAAAAAAATAAGCTTACTACTTATGTAGCACGCTGTATCGAAAACGAAATTCTAATGTATTTTAGAAGCAATAAAAAAAACTTAAATAATGTTTCTCTAAATGATGCGATTGGGCACGATTCTGAAGGAAATGAAATAAGTTTAATGGATGTCATAAAATCAGATGATGAAGATATAGCCGAAGCTCTTCACCGCAATGACAATATAAATAATATTGACTTATACTTAGGTATTTTAACTCCACGTGAAAAAGATATTATAATCAAAAGATATGGTCTATTCGATTTTGATGAATTAACTCAAAAAGAAATTGCTGATCAAATGCATATTTCAAGATCATACGTTTCTAGGATAGAAAAAAGAGCTATTTCTAAAATATATCGTGAATGTAAAAAGAAAAATATTGAACTATAAAACCACTAGACTAATCTAGTGGTCTAAAGAACTCTCTTATATCTACATTTAGAGCTTTTCCAAATTGCCATAAAGTTCCTAAAGAAAAGGTTTGATAATATTTTTCACTTTCAATATTCATGATAAATCCTACCGAATAATTGCTTAATTCAGCAAGTTTTTCTTGAGTTAATCCTTTTTCTTTTCTAATTCTTTTTAAATTTCTACTAACTAAATAGTAAACATAATTTTCGTCCATTCCAGTCATATAATCACCACAATTATATTTTCCCATAATGGACTTATTTTATTCCTCAGCAGTTAGTTGAGGCGTTTTTGACTTTATTAACAACTCCTAAAATAAAAAATATATCTGCTATAAGTAATATAAAATGTAAATAAATATTTAAAAGATAATTAAAGATAATATTTGTATCAACTGTTATATAAATAGCTCCATAAAAGCTTATTAAAATAAATGATGTTATCAAAAGTATCGTATAAATGTTATGACCATTTTTCGTTTTATTAAATAAATAACCTGTAATAATTATAAAAATTATTGTAACCACATAAATTATACTTTTATAACCATTTACTAAAAAGAAATTAATATTATTCTCATACTTTTTGTTTTCATAAGTAACCATTTTATATTTTGAATTTACATAATCTTTTAAATCTTTTCTTACAATATCTTTATCCACATTTGTTTCCTCATATATTTTATCTATCACTTCACTTTTATTAATAGTTTTTAATTGCAATCTTTTGGACATTACAGTTAAAGAAAAAGAAGCAATAATAATTGTGAAACTAAATATAACTGCAAGTAAGAAATTATATGTTTTTTTCATATTTGCCTCTAATCAATAAATAATATAAATATATTCCCAATAAAGATGCACTTGAATCAAGCAACACATCACTTACCTTAGCAGTTCTTGCCCTAATAAATAATTGATGTAATTCATCACTTCCAGCAAAAAGCATACAAAAAATAGCAGAAATAATAATTGCATGAGAGGTTTTAACATCAAAAGTTTTAAACATATTAATAATTAAAAATCCTAGTACAAAGTAGACAAAAAAGTGAGCACATTTTCTAACTGGAAATGTTAATTTTTCACGGCTTTCTTCTTTTATTTTAAAAATGTTCCCAATATAGTTAACAACTTTATCCGAAGTACCTTTAGAAATATCTCCATTTTGATTTGAATAACCAAATATTAAAGTACACCACACAATAACTATAGTAATTGATAAAGCCTTTTTAATCATTAAAAGTCTATTCTCTTTTCTATATAATCGTCTGATGTTTTGAAAAAATCTTTAATAAATTTCATATCAATATCTACTTTTTCACCTACTAATGTATTTATATCATATTGTAATAACAAATCTTTAAAATTAACTGTATCGGTAATTACTCTTTCCCAGCAATTAATATATGAAGATCTAAAATTTATTTTTCTATACCAACTTAAATTAAGTTCTAAAACATCTTTAAATTCTTCAACATTTAAATATTTTTCTTTTGCTTTTTCTATTTTTAATGGGGATTCAAAATTTGAAGAAATATAACCAATTCTAGAAAATTTAGTATCAAACATTTCAAAAGTATCAACTACATCAAAAACAATCGAATTAAGATCATTAAAATAACTATGTTTCATAACTATTAAAACATTTTTATCATTGATTTCAATTTGAAATTCTGAATTTTTATTAAACACAACTAAAAAAGTATTATTTTCATTTCTAGGAATGATAGTCGGTTCTCCTAAGTATTCATATCTATCCAATATTTCTTTTGCTATATCAGTTAAGTTAAAATCAGGTACCTTTTCATAAAACAAAATAATTTCTTTCGTATTTTTCATATTTTTCCTACTTTCCATAATAATTTGTTAACAAAATATCTCTATTTTTATTTATATTATAATTAACTTTAGTCAAAATTGATTCATCACTTAAATCACAATCAGAACTTTTTATAAATGTTCCATCTGAAAACCACACAAAATCATCATGACTTGTTGAGAACACATCATCACCAAGATAATTTTTAGGATCATATGTTATATTCAACATATTAAGAAGTGTTGGTAAAATATCAGCTGTATCAAGTATTGTATCAATCGTTTTAGCCTCAATATCTTTTGACCAAATAATAAAAGGAGTATTTTGAAGTTCTTTACGATCATTTAATTTATTTTTTTTCATAGCAACATAATCAGTATCAGAATAACCATAAACATAATGATCACTTACTAATACTAAAACAGTTTTATCCAAAAGCTTACTTTTTTCTAACTTTTCAATTAGAGTTTTGATTGCATCATCTGTATCATGTACCAATGTTCTATAGACATATTCTTCTTCACCATATTTCTTTTTAGATAAAGTTTTCTTTATAGATTTATATACCTTATTATTAGTATTGTATTCTAAGTGTCCAGAATATGTTGTAAAGAATGTAAAAAATGGTTTATCACTTATCATAAGATCATATAAGTTATCATCACTTATAAAATTATAATCACTGAAATAATTCTTGTTCTTATCAAGCAAACCTGAAGTTTGAAGATCATAAGCCGAATAATGCATATCATACCCTAAACGTTTATGAAATTTTCCGCGATTATAAAATGTTTTAGTATTTGCATGAAAACTTGCTACTCTATATCCATTTTTCTTTAACATATTAGCCATACTATAAGGATAAGTAACATCATCCTTATCATATATAGTCTCTTTATCACTTATAGCATACATTCCAGTATTACAAGCAAACTCGGAATTAATTGTTTGACCACCGTTAAAAAATGGTGAATATCTATTTGTAAAATTTAAACCAGTTTGACTAAGTTTATATAAAGTTGGGGCAGTTTCTTCATCAATTACCCAATTATCAACGCTTTCCATCATTATATAAATAACATTTTTACCTTTAAATATTCCCGTATAATCGTTATTCTTAGTCTCTACTCCATAAATATTATTATATTCATCAATTTTACTCTTAAGTGCGCTTTTATCAAGAGTTAGTAGATTATAAAAATATTTATATATAGCACGAGCATTATATTCATAAAATCCACTTATATACATTGATGCATTTGGATTAGTATAATTAAAGTATATACTTTTAGCATTGTAATTTTCTTCCCAAGTTCTAACGTTTTTATTGCTTCCAAGTAATATATAACCAGTTGTTTTAAAAAATAAACTTACAACAATCAAAACCAGAACAACAACAAATTTAGGCTTTGTTTGGACATCTTCATCATATTTGCTTAATACTTTAATGACAATCATACATATAAATGTAAAGGCAATTGTTAAAAGCATACCAACGCTCATGTTTGCAAATATTGAGTGTACATATTGCAATCCCTCTCCGGCAACAAAAAGATCAGAAAAAATCATAAATTTTCCTAAAGATTGCACATAACATATTTGAGCAAAGAATATAACATCAACGACAATATTTAAGATAATATACACGTTATAACGATACTTTTTAGGAACAAGATATAAGATGAGTAAAAATATAACTACCCAAGATAAGGAAAATAAAGCCCAAAGAATGTGGTAATGAAAACCATTGAAGTAATAACTATCCAAATTTATTAAATCGCGAGTAAAAATGTTTGTAAATATACAAATTGAGAAAAATGATATAAACATAATTAAATAATTGATCAATTCAACATTTTTGATTTTTTTCATAACTCACCTACTCAATCACTTTTATATATTCAATTACTGGTTGATTTTCTAAAGCAACTGTTCCATTATTATCTTCAACATCAACATTTTTACAAACCTTATCAACTACATCCATACCATTTGTAACAGTACCAAATGCTGCATAATTACCATCTAAATAAGTTGAATCACTTTGCACTATAAAAAATTGAGTTGATGCCGAATCAGGATCACTGCTACGAGCCATGGATATTGTTCCACGTACATGGCTTATATTGTTTGTAATGCCATTACTTGAAAATTCACCTTTTATCGTATTTCTTGAATTTCCTGCTCCACCTTGCATCATAAAGCCATCTATTATGCGATGAAATTTCAAGCCAGTATAATATCCACTCTTAACTAAATCAACAAAGTTTGTAACGGTTATTGGAGCCACATCTGCATCAAGTGTTGCATCTATCGTTCCATAATCTTTAATCTTTATTTCTATATTATATTTCCCACTTAAATATTCATCTGTTGCTGAATCATTTTTTCCAGTTAAATAACCACAGATAATAATAAATAAAAGAATAGCTATAACTACTAAAATACTTTTCTTATTCATACTCTCACTTCCAAATCTATTTTTTTATTATTTGCATTAATTTTTCTACCGCTTTTAAGCCATCACTTAAAGCATCAATTACTGTTGCATTACCTCTTGTTGCATCTCCACCAGCAAATACACGACTATCACTAGTAACATAATCATTTGCTTCTATTTTATAAAACTCATCCGATTTAATACCATTTAAACGAGGAATCAAATCATTATGAGTCGTTCCAATCGCGATAATTACCATATCACATTCAATTTTTTCATGTTTTTTAGCTATTTTAAATACGCATTTGTTAACTGTAAAAGCCTTATCAGTTTCAATTCTTACCGGTTCTGCATTAAAGATAAAGTTCACGTGTTCCATTTTAGCATGCTCATATTCCTCTTTACGCATCTTTAAGAATTCTTCACTTTTTCGATAACAAATTGTTACATCACTTCCAAGGCGAACCAAAGATCTAGCAGCATCACATGCTACATTTCCTCCTCCAATAACAACAACTTTTCTAGGAATTATTAATGGAGTATCAGAATTTGGAGCATGCATTACATTTATTCTTGTTAAAAGTTCATTCGCACTCAAAACATTTTTAGACATAACACCAGGTATATCAAACATTTTAGGTACACCAGCACCTGTTCCTAAAAATATATAATCAAAATTCTTTTTTAATTCTTCAATTGTAATTGTTGCTCCAATCAAAACATCCGTTTTAAATATAACACCCATATTCTCAAGTTTATAAATTACATCATCAACTATTTTTTTAGGTAGACGAAATTCTGGAATTCCATAGATTAAAACTCCACCTAATACATGGCTTGATTCAAAAACAGTTACATCAAATCCTTCTTTTTTTAAATGATATGCTGAACTTAAACCAAATGGACCAGAACCCACAACCGCCACTTTTAAACCATTGCTTTTTTTTACTTTAATTGGAGTTTTATAATTGCTTACAAATCTTTCGAGATTACCAATCTTAACACTTTCTCCTTTTAGACCGCGAACACATTTGGCTTCACAGGTAAGTTCTTGAGGGCAAACGCGTCCACATACCTCCGGCATTACACTTTTCTGACTGATGATTTCATAAGCACGCTCATATTCTTCATTTTTTATTGCCGATATAAAATCAGGAATATCAATTTCCAAAGGACATCCTTTTTTACACATAGGATTTTTGCAATTCAAACAATAATTGCTTAAAGAAACTGCCTCTTCACAACTGATATCTTTTTTTACTTCAGAAAAATCATATTTATTGTTCACAGTTACCACAGCCTCCATGATGAGTATCTCCTTCAATTTCTTCAAGATACTTTCTTCCTTCAATCGTTTTATACATATCCATTCTTTTAATTAATGAATCAAAATCAACTTTTGCTCCAATAAATTCTGGGCCATCTATACACGCGTAGTGAATTATTCCGTCATAAAATAAACGACAAGCCCCACACATTCCTGTACCATCAATCATTATAGGATTCATACTTACTATTGAAGGGACTTTTAACTCCTCTGCTAGCTCTACAACTTTCTTCATCATTATTACTGGTCCAATAGTTATTATAAAATCATAACAAAGATCATCAACATAATCGGTAACAAGTCCAATATGGTCTGCTGTGTTATCCTCAGTTACGATTATAACATCGTCAAAGTATTTATCTATATCATCCTTTAATATGCAATTATCAATTGTTTTCATTCCATAGATTAAATCACATATAACACCACGTTTTTTTAGTTCAACAGCTTGAGGAATAACTGGAGCAATTCCAACTCCACCTGCTACAAATAAAACTTTTTTAGCCTCCATATTTAAAATGATTGATGGTTTTCCAAGTGGACCTAATATAGAAAAAATATAATCATTCTTTTTTGATAGATCATATGTTGTTTTACCTACAACTTGATAAATCATTGATACACAACTACCTTCAGTTTTATATATTGTTAATGGTATTTTTTCTGATGTTTCATCTGGCATAACAACAACAAATTGTCCTGGTTTAAAATGACTAGCAATAAGTTCATTTTCAACTACTAATTCAAATACATTTTTCGCGATTTCTCTATTCTTTATAATTCTATACATACTTTACCTCATCAATAACTTTAGTAGAACCAATTATATCATCAAGTGAACGATGCTCTTTTGAGAACAACAATACCAATCCAATAATTTCAATAACATAAGAAATCATTGAAGAAAATAAAATAGCATAGAAATACACTTGATTTTGAGAAATCATTAAAAGCAATAATTGAATAACCACAATAATATTAACCCCCATAAAAATACTTGATCCACTTAAAAGTGTCCTTAGCATTAAGTTAGATAATTTTACCTTTTCACCATCTTGCCTTACAACCCTTAATTTAAATAATTTTTTACCAAGAGTTTGTCCATTAGTAAAATATGCAAATAGTACAAAATATAAAAAGCTAAAAACTAAATAATATATATTGTTAAAAAGCATTGAATAATCAATTTTATATATTTGTTTACTCATTTTATTTGAATAATCAACAACATTTTTAATAGTTGGATTTGTTAACACACTTTCACTTTCTGATTTATAAATTTCTCTGTATTCATCATAAGCAACTTTATAATTTTCTATAAATGGATTAACATATGATATTGATGAAAATATAGTTGATACAAATGTTACTAAAAATATATCTATTAAAAACGCTGATATTCTACGATAAACATACTTATTCATTTTTCCACCTCTATGGATATTATATCACGTTAAATAATAAAAAAAAATCTACAAAAATGTAGATTAATAGCAACCTCTAATAAAATATTTTATGTTTCTTTTAAAGTAATCAAAATAATTAGCACGTTTTATATCTTTATCAACAGTTAACTCGATATCTTTAATTTTAATATCATTTGCATAAATTGTAAGTGTTCCCACAGTATCTCCAACTTTTAATGGCGCACTTACCTTATTCTTAGTTATTTTATAATTATATTTATTTTTTTCAAGAATATTAACTAGATCAACAGCATCCGTTTTTAATTTTAAATTAGCATATTCAGCTTTACCTGATTTAATTTTTATTTTTCCTAAATTTTCATCACGTTTTAATACTGTTTCAAGTTTAAAGTTAGAAAATCCATAATTTAAAAGAGAAATAGTATCTTGGTTTCTAATTTTATTGTTTTCTTCACCCATTACTACACTTATAAGTCTCATATCATTTCTTTTAGCTGTTGCTGTAATACAATATCCACTTTTAGTTGTATATCCTGTTTTTAATCCGTCTAATCCATCATAATAATTAAGAAGTTTGTTAGTATTAACAATCCATGTATTTGTTCCATTTGGATGAGCAATATAGTCTTCATAAATGCTTGAATATTCTAATATTTTAGGATGTTTTAGTAACTCACGAGCAATAAAAGCCATATCATATGCTGATGAATAATGGTTATCAGAATCTAATCCATGTACATTTTCAAAATTAGTATCTTTAAGTCCTAATTCTTTTACCTTTTCATTCATTAGTTTAACAAATCCATCATGAGTTCCTGCAATATATTCAGCAACAGCATAAGTTGCATCATTAGCTGAAGCAATACAAATGGCTTTTATTAAAGTATCTAGTTTCATCGTAGTGTTTGCACTTAAGTATATTTGACTTCCTCCCATAGAAGCTGCACTTTCACTTATTGGAACCATATCATCAAGTTTAATATTTCCCTTTTCAATATTTTCCATAACAATTAAAAGTGTCATCATCTTTGTCATACTTGCCATAGGTAATCTTGTATGGCTTTCTTCTTCACTTAGAATAGTTCCAGTTGATTGTTCAATTAAAATACTTGATTTGGCACTAGTTTCGACTGCTAAAACTTTAAACGGAATTAATAACATAATTAATAGAATTATCTTTTTCATTTCTTCACCTACTTAATACTATGAATGTAAAAAAAAAGAAGAACTAATCTTCTTAATTAAATTTGACTTTTTAATCTTGGAAGTTCAATTTCTTCTTCTACTTCTTTTCTCTTTGGTAAATAAATTTCTACATTTCTATCAGGAAGTTCAGATTCATCAACTATAACTATTCTATTGATAATAAATACATCAATTTTATATATTATCAAACCAATTATCCATAATACAAATAATCCCATTGATAATTCATATAAACTCATCATTATCGGATTAGAAAATACACTAAATTCATCAAATGCTATGTTATTAGTATTGATATACTCAATAATTGATAAAAATATGAAGGATATTGTAATTGGTAAAACTGAATTAATAAATTTTAATATTTTATTAGTATTTTTGCTTTTTAAAGTTACAATCATTATTGTAAATGAGAGAATCATTACTAAGACAAATTCTAAAGTTGTTGGAAAATATATTAGTTCAACTAACTTTGTAGTTACATTATTTAAAAATACTTTAACTGTACTTATATAGTTAACAATATAAAACATAAGTATAACTAAACTTGATCCAACTGCTGTATATTTAACTACTTTTTTATCCATTAATTTGTAAAAAATAACTGATACAGCAAATATAGCTATTTCTAACAAAATAAGTATAAATACTTTAGAATCCATTAATGATTTTAACGCATATTTTAAAATTTCTAAAATTGATAATTCTGGCATAATTTAACCTCCTTATACTAACTCAAATATAAATACTGTTTGAGTTTTTTTATCTCCTCTTGTACAAGTGATAAGAGTAAGTGTAGTTTTATTTTCATCACGATATATCGCGATTGTTCCATCTTTTGCTTCTAGATAAGTATTAACTAATTTATAAGTATATATTTTATCATTATATGTAACATTTGCTTCATCCCCAAGATTTAATTTATATAACTTATCAAAAAATGAAACCGACGAGTTACCTCTATGAGCAGCAAGTATAAGATTACCATTTTTTACATCTGGCATACTGCTTCCCTTGATAAGCATAACATTATAACTAATACTATTGTATTTTGAGTTCAAGGATACAAATCCTCTTTTTAAATTGATTTTAGGGATATCTAAGTAACCTATATAATTGTAATTTATTACTGGTGTTGTAGTTTCTTCAGGTACAGTTTCATCAACTACTTCTTCAATAGTTTCTGCTATATCGACTTCTTCAAAGTATTTAAGATTTTTTTCATTGAATATATTCGATTTAATTGTTTTGAAATAAGTAAACAATAAGCAACTAATACCTAAGAAAAGTAAAAGAATGCCTAGGGTTACCTTAGCATTCTTTGATAGTTTTTCTAACACAGTAAGCTCCACCTATAATCAAGACTAAACCACCAATAATTAAAAGTGTACTAGAAGCTGCTGTTGCTGGAACAGGTACTTCTTCCCCTTTAGTATTATAGAATGTTACTAAATTGCTTTCGATAAAATCCCCATTTTTATCCTTAATTTTTAATGTTCCATTATCAAGTAATTCAAATGTTATTATTTCATTACTTTTAATATAACCAGCTGGTGCACTTTTTTCTTCAATTGTATAAGTTCCAGCATCCATAGTTAATTGATAATATTCATTAGTTGTTGTAAATTCTTTTACAACGTTTCCGTCTTTATTTTTAATTACTAATGTTGCTCCTGCTACTAAAACATCTGTTTTAGAATCTTTTTTAGCAATAGTTACTACATCCTTTAATACATTGATCATAACTACTTTATCTACAGCAACATAATTACCTTTTTCATTTTTAACATAAACGCTTCCGTTAGCATCTACTTTAAATTCGATTGTAGTTGTACTTAATTTATAACCAACTGGTGCAATAGTTTCACTTAAACTATATTCCCCTTCAGTTAAAATAATTTTTTTAACTTCAGTTGTAGAAATCCAATTATATAATGTTTTTCCTGTTTTATCTTTAACTACTAATGTTGCTCCAGGAATCTCTTTAGATTGAGTAATATCACTTTTACTGATATCAACTTCAAATTCAGTTTTGTTTCTTACTACCATTTTAATTGAATCTTGAATACTTACATTTTTATCAAGTAATTCATTATATAAAACTTTTTGATAATTATCATTATAGAAATAATAATAACCTCTTTGAGATTTATATGTTGAACCAACATTTAATGTAACAGTTATTTGTTTATTGTTTCCAATCTTATCTATAGGAATTTTTACTCTTATTCCTTCACCGCTTTTAACGATTTTTGATCCTGCTGGAGAACCTGTTAATGAATAACTTAGGTTTCCATTTAAATTAGCTGTGTTTATTTTGATTTCATTTGAAACAAAATATTCACCATCTTTTGTAAATGTAATATCTCTTGGACTAATTTCTAATTTAGCAACTGGTTCTTTATAGTTTTTTGCACCTTCATATAAATTATAAATTGCTTTACTTACTTCTTCAGTATCTTTATGACGTACAATATATTTTTTTACCTCTGGTACTAAATTAAAATTGTTGTTGTTTAAATAATCTTCATAATACCAAACTGCCATTTGAGCAATATAGAAATCTTTATCTGCATCTCCTGTATTTGGTAAATTATTTAAAATGTAATTATATCCTACAGCAACTTCACCAGTTTTATTGAATGTTATTCCAGCTGCATAAGTATGAGACATGTTTAAGCAATAAACATATCCACGATTTGTTTTTTTGATAATTACTGGGAAGTTTTTTATATATTCAACCTCTCTTAAATTATCAGAAGTAACATTATCTGGAAGTGTTGTTGCTGCCGAAACAGAAGCAATTCCTCCAAATAATAATACAACAAGCATAAACACAAATGTCATTAATTTATTTCTCTTCATAACCCTTTTCCCCCTTGAATTGCTGCCTATTATATCACAAAATTAAAAAAATGCAAATTTTTTACCTGCATTTTATAATTTTTTCGAGATAATTCAATATTTTTATTATAATTCAATCTACTTTTAGTTTAAAATCAAGGAATTTATACACTTACACTGACATATTTGATATAATTTTCATACTGGAAGTGGTTTTATGAAAAAAATAGTTTTATTTATCTTATGTTTCTTTACTTTTATTATAAATGTATTTGCCTTAGATGATCCAACACTATATTCTAAAAATTACTGTTTATATGACTTAACTGATGACAAGATGATCTACGAGAAAAATATCCAAGAAAGAACAAATATAGCAAGTCTTACAAAGATTATGACAACCATAACTGCCATTGAAAAAATAAATAATTTAGATGATTATGTAACTATTACCAGTGAAATGCTTTCAAATATAAAATATGATGCTTCACTTGCTGGATTAAAAATCGGAGATAAATTAACTTATAAAGATTTATTGTATGCATCTATTCTTCCGTCTGGAGCTGATGCCACTCAAGCACTTGCCTATTCATTAAGTGGAAGCATTAATAATTTCGTAAATGATATGAACACTTTAGCAAAGAAAATTGGAATGGAAAGCTCTAATTTTGTAAATGTTACCGGTCTTGACATTGATAACCACTATAGCACAGTAAGTGATTTATTGAAAATGTTACAATATGCTTTAAAAAATGAAACATTTAAAACAATCTATACAACTAAAAGTTATACTTTATCAAATGGTTTAGTAGTAGATGCTACAGTAAAAAAATACAATAATTTAATGAAACTGGATGTTTCAAGAATCATTGGTAGCAAGACTGGCTACACCAATAAAGCTGGATTATGTATATCCTCAATATTTGAAAGTAACAATCACGAATTTATTTTCATTTCAACAAATGCTGAATTTATTTATGGAAATTACTATAATTTAAAGGATAATTTAAATATAATAAATTTTATGGATAAAAATTATAATAATCAAACAACAGTTAAATCAACTGATATAATAAAAACAATTCCTGTAAATTTTTCTAATATACCTAAATACGATGTTCATTTAAGTAAAGATGCATTAACTTATTTACCAAATGATTATAATAAAGATGATATAAAGGTTAATTATAACGGAAAAACATCTATAACATTTTTGGACAACAATAAACAAATTGGAAAAGTAACTATAACTTATAAAGATAATCCTATCTATGAAGAAGACATATTATTAAAAGATGTAAAAATAAATTTTTATCTATTAGTAATTATAAATTTATTAATTGTTTTATTTATTTTTAAAATAGTTAAATTTATTTTCTTTAGAAAAAAGTAAACTAAATATTGATATCATGATCTATATCAATATTTTTTATTTGCTCATTAATTATTAAACTACCTGTGCTGAGTAAAATATTAGCAATGGATACAGCCGTTTTTAATGACTGAATTAGAACTTTCGTCGAATCCAAAACCGAAGGAGAATCAATACCTTCATAGTCATCAACTTTGACATTATATATCTTCTTAAAATCAAATGTTACATTTTTCTCAATCGTATTTACATCTAATCCAGCATTTTTTAAAATTTGTCTAAAAGGAACACATAAAGCATTTTTTAAAATACAATTATCTTCTAAAGTTGATGATATTTTTAAATAGGTATATCCCGCTCCTATGTTTACACCTTCTAAAGCTGAATAAGTCGCATGAATTGCATCATCATAATGCATTTTGTTTTCTCTTGCTTCACTTATAGTTTTTCCGCCTACCTCAATAGTTGCAAGTCCATCAGAGAGCATTGAAATACGTCTTTCATAGTAGTTGATGTCAAATTCATCATTGATATATTCTAAATTACTTTTATTTTCTTCAATATAAGCTGCTAAATTATTATCAAAATAAACATAAGTTTTATCTTTATTGATAACAATCTCTTTAACTACTCCAACATTATCATAACTAAATTGATTCTTATATTCCTTACAATTACATATTTCCAATAAATCACTCATTAAAAGATATTGCCTTTTTCCAAATTCAGGATTTTTTAGCAAATATATTTTTAAATCATTATCATAGTTAAACGATAATACCTGATTTATTACATCTTCATCATAATCAGCAGCAAATATCAATAGATTTCTTTTATCAACAAAACTCTTATTTATTAAATTACTCAATTTTTCAATATCATATATACTTTCAGAAGTAACTAGAACATACGGATTTTTTAATTTTATACTTGAAGTTCCTTTAAAGAAAAAAGGACTTGCTAAGTTAGTGTCAAATTCATAACCTTTAAAATATTTAACACATGTTTCTTCTTTATTACTAGTTGTTATTGTAACTCCAGCAATGTTTCTTATTTTTTTTACAACTTGGTAAATAGTTTCTCCTATTTTTTCAGACTTTGAACTAGTAGTAGCTATATTTTTTAAAGCATTATCATCAGGTTTAAAAGATTCTTTTATTATCAAATCTTCTATCATTTTTTCCTCGTTTTCTAAATTTTTTTTCACTTCATATCTACTCATCCCACAACGTATTAAGTCATTAGCATTACTCATTATAGCTTTTAATAAAACAAGAGCTGTAGTTGTTCCATCCCCAACTATTTCATCAGTTCTAATTGATGCTTCTTTTAATATTTCTAAAACAGAATTAACACATACATCATCACTTTCAATATTTCTAGCTAAAGTTACACCATCATCTGTTACAAAAGCTGGTAAAGACGAACTAGAGATAATCGAATTATTTCCCTTTGGCCCAAGCGTTGATCCAACAGTATCGCATAATATATCCAAAGATTTTTTAATTATTTTATCAAGTTCTTCTCCTATAACTACCTTTTTCATAACTCATCACTCACTTCCATAATATATTTCCAATATTTTTTAGGCATGAAGTTCATTCTACACCTATCATTTTTTCTTTCCTTTATTCCAACAGTATTATAAAATTCTTTCCATAGACTTAAGAACTTATCCTCATCATCACTCAAATTAAAATCATTTATCTTGAATTCATCACCAGAAACAATAATAAAACTTTTCTTATCATATAAACTATATAAATTCCTATTAACATCCTTAATAATCCAGTATTCACTTTTTAAACGAGCCCTGAAATGATTGGATAGTAATGGAAGAATATTATTAGTCGGATTGATTTCAGCATAATAAATTTCATTATTCATTTTTTTGAATCTAGTGAATCCTTTAAACTTATGATTTTCTCTTGATACATACAGACTTTGCTTTAAAGTTTCATTCACCCATTTGTTGTTACGCATAAACCTAGTTGTTTCTTTGTACTTTAAGGAATACAAACAATAATAGAAAATAAATAATTCTTTATCTTTAAACACCGATAGATAAAGCCTAAATATCATATTAAAATTATCATACCCAATATTTTTTATAATATAATTAATAGTTTCTTCTTTTTCGGGCAATAAGAGTTCTTCTACTTCATCAAATAAACCAAATTCAAAGTTACATGGTTTTATATCTTTTGGTATAGTTTTCTTTCTTATCAAAATTACAATTAAAGCTAAAAGACTTAAGAAATTATCATTATAAACATAAACTTTATTATTCATTGAATAAACTCAACTGACTAACTTGTCTTCTATTTTCTATTGTATCTTCAAGCAATAATGACTGTTCTATTATGTTTCTTTTAAAATTAGCCGAATCCATAAAATATTTACCATCACAAGTAATAAAATATTTTGCTCTTTTCATAACAATATTCATATTTTTCAAATCTTCAAACTTTATTTTAAAATACTTCCTTGAACTATATATTTTCTTTGCTCCCTTTACACCCACTCCTGGTATTTGAAGTAATTCATTATAAGAACATGTATTAATTTCTTTTGGAAATAAATGAAGATTTTTTAAAGCCCACGCAGCTTTGGGATCCAATAATAGATTAAAATTAGGATTTTCTTTGTCCAATATATCATCAACTTTAAAATTATAAAATCTTAAAAGAAAATCAGCTTGATAAAGTCTATTTTCTCTTTTTAAAGGTGGAATACTTATAGCTGGCAGCGTATTATCTTTATTAACAGGAATATATGCCGAATAAAACACTCTTTTTAATTTATGATCATCGTATAACTTTTTGCTTTTGGTCATAATATCAAAATCAGTTTCACTAGTTGCTCCTATAATCATTTGAGTGCTTTGACCGGCAGGAACATAATGCTTACTTCGATTTTCTTTAACATACTTCATTATTTTAGTAACTTTATCCTCACTTTTGTTAGGAGCTAATAACTTAAGCCCATTTTCCGTAGGTAGCTCTATATTAGCACTCATTCTATCAACCATAGATCCAAGTTTTTTTAATAAAGATTCATTTGTACCAGGTATTGCTTTTACATGAATGTATCCATTAAACTTATACTTATTTCTAAGCATATAGATTGTCTCAATTAATAAATTTGTTGTATAATCAGGACTTTTAATAATTCCTGAGCTTAAAAACAACCCCTCTATATAATTTCTTTTATAAAAATTCATTGTAATTTCACATATTTCAGTTGGAGTAAAAATCGCCCTTTTAACATCATTGCTCTTTCTATTTGGACAATATCTGCAATCAAAAATACAAGCATTAGTCATAAGTATCTTTAAAAGAGAAATACACCTTCCATCAGAAGCAAAAGAATGACAGATTCCACTTCTATTAGTATTTCCATTTCCATCACCATCTCTAGCACTTCCACTTGATGAACACGATGCATCATATTTAGCACTATCGGCAAGAATATGCAATTTTTCTTTTATATCCATAAATTCATCACCAATTAAATTATAAAACATTTGTTCTTATTTGTAAACATTTGTTCGTGTATTTTTTCAAAAAAATAATAGACATTCATCTATTATTTCTATTGATTTATTAAAACTTTCGTAAGTTCATGATTCTCAACGAAGCTACTAGTTTCTACTAAAAATATATTTGTTCCCTCTTGTTTTAAAATAATATGTATTCCATTAAAAGAGTTTTGTATTAAGTTTTCAACCAAGCCCAAAGTTTCCTGAATAAAACCATAATATTTTTTTTCAACTAATTCATTTTCATCTAAATTACTTTGTTCATTTTCTAAACGAATTCTTACTTTCTCATCTTTTGGAAGAGATATAAAGGTATCTAAATACATATAATTAGCAAAATCATTTAATAAAGAATCCAATTTCTCATTATATGCTTGTTTTTCTAAACTGATAATTGATGATCCAACAATTGTAGATAAATATTCAAAACATTTATCAATTGTACTAAATAATATATTTTGTTCTTTTTGGTTAGTTATTATCTTAATCATTTCTTCTGATACTTTCTCTGGAATTAAATTTTTTTGCCTATCTAAACATTCCAAAAAGTAATTATATGCATGATACCTTAAACTTTTAACCCTATTTTCATTTGAAAACAAAACAAAACCTATCCATTCATTACTATCACCAGTAAGCATATACATACGGAATCCATACTCCAAATTTTTAAAAGCTTCTTCATCAACAAAACGCTTGTTAATGCAATCATAAAAACTCTTTTCGTATGCATATTTTGATAAAGAAGTAAAAAAATCTTTGTCAAATGGATTTTCTACGTAAGTTAAATGGACCATACTACCCACCTCCACTATCTTACAATAAAAATATATCAATATCTTAGTAAATTTACAAGATATAACTTAATATATTATATGAAAAAAGAATAAAAAAAACTGTACTTTACATACAGTCATTTTGTTTATTCTCTAGATATTTTTTTAACGTTTTAGTTAATCTTACTCCACTAACCTTTTTTTCAATATTTTGTTCTTTAATAAATTTACGAAGTCCGATTACTTTATAACTAACTCCGCCAAATAAACCTAAAAGTTCTTTTTCTCTTTTGCTTAAGTCTTTTGGAGTTATTTCTGATTCATCAATATTCCAACCACTTGATTCCATTACAGCTAGCATATCTTCCACATTATAATCCAAAGAGTTTATATTATAATAATATTCAGCTCTTCTAACATTATCAAAAAGACTTAATCTAGTTTTTGTATCAATAGGCTTATTCATCATTTTTTCAAATTCATATATTTTATCTATAAAGGATTTCTTTTCTTTTTCAGAACTGATAAGAACATTTTTAACAAAATCAAAAGTATCTCCAGTAACCAATTCATATAAGTATTCAATATGTTTCCATTTTGAAGTTCCTAAAGATTCAATCTCCGAAATCGATAGTCCTTTAATATTACCCTCTTGAATTTCTTCTCTAGATTCAAATTTCTCCCATGGAAATTTTTCCTTATCACACTTTTCTACTTCATCAGTTGTTTTTAAAAAATAATTATATAAAGTAGGATATTTTTTTTCTTTTAATCCCTTCATACAGTCAAGAAATGGATCAAAAACATATATACCATCAACATTATATTTATCATCTTTTATATAAGCTGAAACTCTAGAAAGTTTCTTGTTACGATTTATTTCAGAATAATGATTTACAATTTTGGAGTTAATGCCTAAATAGTTTAAAAGTTCAGAAAACAATAGAGAAAAGTTTAACTGAGCAGAATTCGTATTATAAATTTTTTCAAATATAGTTATTTCTTCACTTGGTGTTTCCTCAAAGCTTCTATATACAAGATTTCTAACAATGTCATAAGATAACATGACTAATTCAAGCTTACTTGTTAAATTACATGATTTAATTGAATCTACGTAGCTATCCATTAATTTACTCATTGATAAAACATCTTCATATGAAACATACTTTTTGTTGCCCTTCAATTTAAAAACTAGTTGATTTTTATATTCTGAATATTCATTAGCAAGTTTAACTGCATCAGTAATAGAAATTTCATCACTTGATAGAATTATCTTTTTTGATTTAATCCAAGAGTTTTTTGCTAATAAATTTTTAGGAATAGTTGTGTCTCCTAAACCGGCATCCAAATCTACGTAATCGAAAGCATCTATAATGTTTTCATATGAAAATAGTGTTGCTAAGAAGTCTTTTGCTTCTTGAGGTTCAAGAAATGATTCCTCCATTACAGCTTTTATTAATAAATCATAACGAGATAGTTTTTCAAGTAAATCATCATTTTTTAAATCAATAAACATAACGAGATTACAATAATCAGGAGCAACACTAGCAAAAAAGTCTCCGCTTGTAATTCCTTTTTTTCCTATAGTTAAAATATTTTTCATCAAAACATCCCCTTTTGTATTAAGATATTATATATATTTTTTCTATTTTGTCAACCAATCAAAAATATTACTCATCTCCTGCTTCGAGCAGTTTTCTAATATCCTTTTCAGATAGATTAGATAACATTTCTTCGCCATTTCCTTCTATTAAATTTTCACTCAATATCTTTTTTTGTTTTGTAGTTCAATAATTTTTTCTTCTTTTATAAATTTTATTTTACAATTTTTCACAAAAAAAATCAAAAAAATGTAAAATATTTATATTTGAATCATATAAGAAGTAAAACTGCCTGGCAAATGATTTTAATACTAAAACATAATTTTTTTTGACAAAAAAAAAGAACCAAGTTCTTTTTTCTATTTAATTAAACTCAAAAGAGTCTAATTAGTTTATCAATGGTGCAGGTAACAGGACTTGAACCTGCACGAATCACTCCACTAGATCCTAAGTCTAGCGCGTCTGCCAATTCCGCCATACCTGCACAAAAAATGGTGGATCTTGTAGGACTCGAACCTACGACCGACCGGTTATGAGCCGGTTGCTCTAACCAACTGAGCTAAAGATCCAAATTATAGTCACCAACGTACTACTAATTAAATATATCATAACCGGCGGTCGGTTGCAAGTACTTTTTATTCTAAAATATATTTTTTATAAATAATTTCTTTTTTCGACAAAAACTGCAAGATCAACCATCTATAATAACAAACTTATGAAAGGAGGAATCATGAAAAAGGATTTTAATGATATAATTAAATTGTTTAAAGATATTAGTTCTAAAGGATATGTTAAAGCAATTAATAATAATCCATATAATTCATGTGGACTTACATTCGAATATCTTCTTAATATAAATCCTAACAGTTCCATATTCCCAGATTATAAAGAAATTGAAATAAAGACAAGTACTAGGTTCAGTAACTTTCCAGTTTCTTTGTTCTCATCTACATTCACTGGATATCACGAATATGAAAGTGATTATATTTTAAATAACTATGGAATTTATGATAAAGTCTATAAAGATAAAAAAATATTTAATATTGCTTTAAAGTATAATAAGCCAGTAGAATATGGGAACCACTACTTCGAATTAAGAATGCTTGATGATGGAATTGTTACTTATGTTTATAATCAAAATAAAATTTTAATAGATAAAATTGGGTATATCGATTTTGACACCATTAGAACTAGAGCCGAAATAAAAGTAAAAAAAATGGTGCTAATAAAAGCTAGTAAGAAAAAAGAAAATAACGATTTATATTATAGATATTATCAAATTGACTGTTATACTTTAAAAGAATTTGAAAATTTTATTGATGCTATAAAAAGTGGTGATCTTAGAATATCAGTTTCTCTAAGATTCGATCGATCAAGTAATTTACTTGGAAAAAACAGAAATAAGGGACTAATTTTTGCGATAAGAAAAGATGGCATTAGTTCCATCTTTAAACTTATTGACTCCAAAAACAACTAGAATTTTATTCTGTTTTTTTTATTCATAAAACTGCTTAAATGTAAAAATTCATAAGCTGTTGGATATTCATAAATCACATTATCTCCTTCATATTTTATTTTCAAGAAACCCAGTTTTTTATCATTTCTTTCAATAATTTGAAATAATTGGTTATTATATTTAATTTTTTCTCTTTTTCTATATACATCCATAACCAAAAGTTCCCCTCTTTTTATAGTTGTATATAATATATTAATTTTTAACTTTTGTCAAAAAAAATCTCCAAAGAGACTTTATTTGTGATCCATAGCAGAAAATAAGTTTACCATGAATTTATCTTTATCAGCATTTGCCTTTGAAATCATAACACCTTTATAAGTTGTTAATTCAGCAACATGTCCCTCAAGTAAAATATCCCTTGGTTCAATAGTTTCAAGCATAACAACATTTTGATCTTTATAAACAATATATCTCAGTTTTACTTCACCATGAACTTGAGTAAATAAATGATCACTTGGTAACTTTAATTCATAAGTTTCTGTACATTTTTTTGTATCAGTTGATACCAATTCACCTAAAAATTCTCCCTTACGTAAAGATGGGTAGTATTCAAAATTTAATTTTTTAAAAGCAAGCATATTATATTTTTTCAATGCTCTCTCTAATTTTCTAAACTCATTTTCATTAATGTAATCGAGAATAAATCCTTTCATAATTATAATCCCCCTTATTCTACATTACACATCAATTATACCAAATACTAGGCTTTATTTCGATATGTGAGACCTATCTTAACACAAAGTTAACACTTTTGTCAAATTCTGGATTTGCATAATAAGTATTATATTTTTCATTTTCCAGCCAATCACTATCTAACGATTCAAGTGACCTATTATTTACTATAACCACTGGTATTCCTAATCTTTGAGCTTCGTTTAAAATTTTAGGTTTAATTTGCTCACTATAAGAAATTATAAAGTCCGGTTTTAAGCACTTATAATTATCAGTATCTTTTAAATTTAATATTTGAATTTCTGACCATGACGAATCAAATTCAGTAAGTGAATACAAATTTACTATCCTATTTGGTGCTAGTGTTCCACAGTCATGTTCGTCCGAATATTTACTCAATAAATCCCTTTCAGAAACATGTAGAATTTTATTTACATCTGCACATAGATATCCATAATCAAATGATAAAGAATCATTTTCTCTTCCAAAAGTTCTATTATGTATACTAGTAATAATAGAATAATAAGACTTATAATAACATGAATATTTTTTAAATTTTCTTGAACTTCTCACTAAAAGTTTGTATTTAATAGGTCTAAGGTCATATACTGAAATATCATTAATTTCATAATTTGGTTCAAATAAAGTTAAATCAGTAAGATCAGTTAAAATTTCATCATAACTTTTATCTTTCAACTTACGAATGTCATGGTAAAACATTAAATAAATTTTTTCTTTTTTGAAAATATTAAAATAATATAACAGTTCTTCAACCGAAAAGGACTCTAATGTTAGCACTTTCTTATAAAATTTTATATGACTAGTTGGTAAAAGAGTATCTGTATGATGAATACTTATATACCTTAACATTTCATTTATATTAACATAAACGTTTTGATAAGAATCATGAAAAAGATAATCGACAATATATGCAAACAGGTCACTTTTATTTGCTTTTATAATAATATTTTCTAATAAAGCATAATATTTTAAATATTCATTTATATTTGGATATAATTCCATATAACGATCAAAAACATATCTAACATCATAAATATTTTCACGTTCTAAAAGTTCGCATAAATTCATAAAATCAGTCCTTGAAAAAGTATTCTACCACTTTAAAATATAAAAAGGAAGAATTACTCTTCAGTATCTTCCTGTTTATCCATTTTGATTAAAACCTCTCTTGGCTTGGATCCGTTTTGTGGTCCAATTACACCTCTTTCTTCAAGTAAATCAACAATTCTTGCAGCACGATTGTAGCCTAGTCTAAATCTTCTTTGTAATAAAGAGGCAGATACTTTACCAGTTTCAATCGCAAAGTCAACGATTTCATTGTAAAGAGGATCATCTTCTGAAGTATCTCTTCCACCTACTCCAGCAGTAGAAATTGATTCAGTGTTTTGGTTCATTTGAGTAATTGATTCATCATATGAAGCTACTTGTTCTTTAGAAGTATAAGCAATTACTCTTTCTATTTCATCATCACTTATAAAATTACCTTGAATTCTAAGTGGTGTATTTTCTCCCATTGGTTTATAAAGCATATCACCTTTACCTAGAAGTTTTTCAGCACCTCCCATGTCAAGAATGGTTCTTGAATCGATTTGAGATGCTACAGCAAAAGCAATACGTGATGGAATATTTGCCTTTACAACACCAGTTATAACATCGGTAGATGGTCTTTGAGTTGCAACTATCAAATGAATTCCAGCTGCTCTTGCCATTTGAGTAATTCTCATAATTGAATCTTCTACTTCTTTTGATGCAACTAACATCAAATCAGCAAGTTCGTCAATGATTACCACAATGTAACTCATTAAATGAATCGTTTTATCCTCAGGATTTTTCTTCATCATTGCACTCATTTTTTCATTATAACCAACTATATTCTTTACTTTTTCATCAGCAAACATGTCATAACGTTTTTCCATTTCCTTTACAATATTTTGCAAAGCAATACTTGCTTTTTTAGGGTCAGTTACAACTGGACACAATAAATGTGGTACACCATTATAATTTGAAAGTTCAACTTTTTTTGGATCTACCAATACAAGTTTCACTTCATCTGGTCTCTTAGTTATAAGTAAACTATTGATAAATGAATTTATACATACAGATTTACCTGATCCAGTAGAACCAGCAACTAGTAAGTGTGGTGTTTTAGAAAGATCTGCTATACAGTTATTACCATTAATATCTTTTCCTAAGGAAACAGGAAGTTTCATTGACATCATTTCTTTTTGCTTATCTTGAATTACCTCTCTTACTTGTACTCCAACCGTTATCTTATTAGGTATTTCAACTCCAACTGTTGTTTTACCTGGAATTGGTGCTTCTATACGAACATCTTTAGCAGCAAGAGATAAAGCGATTTCTTTAGATAACCCCGTTATTTTGCTAACTTTTGTACCATTTTTTACAGCAACTTCAAATTGAGTTACCGTTGGTCCCTCATGAACAGCAACCACTTTTCCCGTTATACCAAAATCAGCAAGAACGTTTTGTAAAGCAATACTCGTTTGCTTAATAAATTCATCACTGTTGGTACGTTTATTTTTCTTTAACGGATCTAAAACTTCATCAAGTTTTGGTAAACGATAATTAGAGTTAATACTTATTAGAGGAACATCAGCTACTGGAACAGTTGAGGTTTGCACTTCTTCCCCTACATTTTTATACTTCTTAAGTTCTTCAACTGATTTAATAACGACTTTATCGTCCTCTTCCTCTTCTTCATCTTCTTTTTCCATTTGTTTATTTGCTTTAGCAATCTTTGCCTCTTTTTTAGCTTCTTTTCTCTTTTCACGGCGGTTCTCAAGGAATTTTCCAAAATTATCTAATAAATCTGAAAATGAAATATTAAACATTAAAATTAGACCAAATACAATAACAACAGAAACTATAATATAAGTTCCAACTTTATCAAGTAAAGACACCAAAGCCCATGAACTAAATAATCCAATTATTCCTCCCCCAGTTTGACTTAAACCAACAAAATTTTCATTTATTACTGATAAAAACACCTCCATAGAATTATTTAATACATCAGCTATTTTAGTACCACCCTCAACATAATTCATATGAGCTAAAGTTAATCCTGAGAGTAAAATTAAATAAAATCCGATTAATCTTGCTGTAAAAAACTTAGGCATTTTTCTTTTAAACAACATATACATGCCTAAAACAAGTAAAAGAATAATTAAAATATTATAATATGATCCAAATAAAAATATAGCAAAATCCTTTATAATATTACCAACAGGTCCAAAAACACCAAGACCAATTACTCCAATTAGAATTAATATTAATCCAGTTATCTCAACAGAAAACTTTGGACTAGTTGTATTCGCACTTTTTTTCTTTTTACGTTTTGTCATACCATTCACCCTAATATAATTATAACCTAATTAAAGATATTATGGTTAAAATTTGTAAATATTTATGTAAAGAAGAGACTAATTTACATTATCGACCAAATTTTTATATGCTTTATTATTCATTAATAACTTATGATTGCCGACACCCATAATTTTACCCTTTTCTAATAAAATCAAATTATCCGAGAGTTCCATTATTTTTTTATTATGAGTAATAATCAGTATAGTATGACTACCCTTCAACTCATTAATTAATTCAAAAATTTTATGAGATGTTTTCGGATCTAACGACGACGTCACTTCATCAAGCAAAATTATTTTCGGATTTATAAGCATTACTCGTGCAAGTGACAAAAGTTGCTTTTGACCTCCACTTAAATTATCAGCATTTTCTTTGAGCACTGTGTTGTAACCGTCTTTAAGTGACATAATATGATCATGTATTCCAACCTTTTTACATACCTTAACTTGATCTTTAAAAGACGAATTACCAACAGATAAATTATCTTTTATACTAAAATCAAACATAAAAGTATTTTGATTTACAACACTTATTATAGAACTATACTTTTCTTTAGAATATTTATAAATATCAAGATTATCGATCAAAATATTCCCAGTATCTATATTATAAAATCGTAAAAGCAAATTAAAAATTGTTGTTTTACCTGAACCATATTCACCAACAAAAGTAATCAAAGAATTTTCTGGAATTTTAAAAGATACATGTTTTAAAACCAATTTATCATCGTATTTAAAAGATACATTCTTAAATTCAATTACACCAGTTACATTCTTTTTATAAACACTGTCAATATAGCAAGTGTTATTTTTATGATCAATAATATCTTTAACACGTTCAAAAGAAACACATTTTTCTGCTAAAGAAATATAAAATGAAATAATATTATCCAAAGTTTTTCTAATTCTACCATAATATGATATCAATAATAAAACAATAGTCAATTCCATTTTGTTGTTAATTAAGAAATAAATTAAGATAAAGAGCATACCAAACTTAGCTATATCAATAAAAAGTGAAACAACGTTTTTTCTAATTATTAAATATCTTCTTTTTTGATAATAACTATTTCCCCACTTAATTCTTAATTTTTTCATTTTATTTTCTAATTTAGAATAAAGGCCTAAACTTTTAACATCCTTAAGGCCTCTTAATAATTGGGATAATAAAGAAGTCAATTCATCAGCATATTTACGTTGTTTTTTCAAGTAACTATTTGATTTAACAATACACCATTTAGCGAAAATATAATAAATCAGAAAAACAACGAATACATAAACAAAAACTAACTTACTCTTACTAAAAAAAATAATAAACAATATAACTAATTTAATTATTTCAATCATCATTTCAAAAACAATTGATGGAATTTCCGCCATATTTAATATATCTTGATTAGATGAATTTAAGATTTTTCCATTATTAATTTCTCTTCCGTAATTTTCATCAAATTCACACACTGACTTAACTAGCATTTGATGAACTCTTGCATATATTTTCTTAAAATATTTAGCATATAGAGTGTTTGTAATAAAAGATAAAGCTCTATTTATTATTAATATTAAAGTTATAATTGCTAAGTTTTTAAAAACCAAAGTATAAGAAGCTGTTGTTAACAAAGTTATAGTTGATGCTTCATAATAAGGTTTAATTAAACCTATAAGAACGTTTATCAAACATATTAAAGTAAAAACATACAAGCCAAAATCTTTATAGCCAACTAATGAAAAATAGTTTTTAATAATATTAATTGATTTACTTTTCATAACTAATCACCAAATCAATTATAAAAAAGTTAATCTCTAGATTCTTTACAATTTCTATATCAATTATGTAAACTATTTTAGGGGTAACATAATAAATGTATAATTACTAGAATAATTTTCTATGGTAATATTTTTATCAGCGTTATATTTAGTTGAAGGATACCAAGACAATTTTATTTTTCTTTCAAGTGAAACAATATCATCTTGCTTACTGCCAGCTAATTTAAATACAATATATCGAGTGTTTTCTAAAGTATAAACCTCTAAATTTTCATTTTTTATAGTAGTTCCTAAATAATAGTTGTACTCACCATTGTGTCTTATAAAAATGCCATACAACATTTCTTTTTCAGTCAATTTATCTACATCTTGCTCTTGTCTTAAATTAAGAAACAACTTTCGTATTTGATAAAGTAAGTCATCATGATTTTTTTCATGTACATGATAACAATATAATTTTTTTTGAGCAAATTCTTTTATCTCATAATCAAAATTAAAATCTTTATCATCCAAAGGAAAAATTATCATAGGAACACTTTGATACATTACATCTTTTTTACGGCAATCATTTGGTGATATTCCAAATTGATTTTTAAATGCTCGATAAAAAGATGTAGCTGAATTAAATTGATATTTAATTGCTATATCAATAATTTTGTTATTCGTGTTTTTTATTTCTTCAAAAGCAGCACTTAATCTTCTCTTTTTGATATATTCTTTTAATGTTATTCCAGTTAAAAAATTAAAAATTCTTTCTAAAATAAAAATATTCATTCCCGTTATTTTGCATAACTTATCAAAATCAATTTCTTCATCTAAGTGATTTTCAATATACTTCACCATTTCATTTAATACTTTATAATTCATGCTGCACCTCAAATATATTATATTTAATTACAAAAAAAATAGCAACTTGGCTATTTTCTTTTTGGTTCGATTTTTTCTTGACCTAACATATACATTCTTAAAGGTTCAGGAATTGTTATACTTCCATCTTCATTATAGTTATTTTCAATTAAAGCAATCAAAGCACGAGTAGATGCAAGTACTGTATTATTAAGCGTATGTAGATAATAGTTTCCTTTATCACTTTTTACACGAATACCTAGTCTTCTTGCTTGAGCATCAGTTAAGTTTGAACAAGAACCTACTTCAAAAAACTTTTGTTGTCTTGGGCTCCATGCTTCAACATCACATGATTTATATTTTAAATCAGCTAAATCCCCAGTACAACATTCAAGTTGTCTTACTGGAATATTTAAGCTTCTAAATAGTTCAACAGTAAATTTCCACATACGTTCATACCAAGCATCACTATCTTCTGGTTCACATAAAACAATCATTTCTTGTTTTTCAAATTGATGAACTCTATATATTCCTCTTTCCTCAATACCATGAGCACCTACTTCTTTTCTAAAACAAGGTGAATAAGAAGTCATACAAATAGGTAAACTTTCTTTTTTAATTAATTGATCTTTAAATTTACCAATCATTGAGTGTTCACTTGTACCAATTAAATATAAGTCTTCTCCTTCAATTTTATACATCATGGCGTCCATTTCAGTAAAACTCATTACTCCAGTTACAACATCACTTCTAATCATGAATGGAGGTATACAATAAGTAAATCCTTTTTGTACCATGAAGTCTCTTGCATATGCAAGCATCGCACTTGAAAGTCTTGCTGCATCACCCATAAGATAATAGAAACCATTTCCACTTGTTCTACCGCTTGCTTCTTTATCAAGTCCATCAATACTTTCAAGAATATCAGCATGATATGGTATTTCATAAGCTGGTACAGTTGCTTCTCCAAATCTTTTTAACTCAACATTTTCAGAATCATCCTTACCTACTGGAACATCTGAAGCAACAATATTTGGAATAACCATCATTTTTTCTTTAATTATTTTGCTTAGTTCTTCTTCTCTAGAAGTTAAAGTATCTATTTCATTATTCATAGTTGAAACCTTAGTTTTAATCTCTTCAGCTTCTTCACGTTTTCCATCGCGCATTAAGTTTCCAATTTCAGAACTTAATTTGTTTTTTTCAGCACGCATAGTATCCATTTTTAGTTTAGTATCTCTATATTCATTATCTAATTCATATATTTCATCTACTAAAGGTAGTTTCTCATCTTGAAATTTTTTCTTTATATTTTCTTTTACTAATTCTTTATTTTCTCTTATTAATTTAATATCTATCATTTTTATTCCTACTTTCTAATGCTTTTTCTAATTTTTTTAAATTATTACCATACTTTTTACCAAGCCATTCCTGTTGTTCACTAGATAAAAGTTCTAACCTTTTTTTATCATAATTATTTTTCATATCACGCATTTTTAATCTTAAAGCATGTGGATTTCCACTATTTATAATTGAATCTATTTCTACATTATAAGATTGCAATCTTTCTTCCTCACTTAGCTCTATCTTTTCTTTTAAAGGTTTTGTAACAATAAACACAGTTTCAACTATATCCCTATCAATTCCAACCTCTAATAAATCCAAAGCGGTTATATTTGTATCCTCTATAATATCATGTAATAATCCAGCAACTGAAGAAATATAATCTTCGCTTAAAGAAACTGTATACAAATGATCTATATAAGGATTCCCTGCTTTATCCAAAATATTTGCAAACACTCTTCGAACTATAACAGATGCCTTAAGATATTGATCATCCATCTCTCTTATTTTTTCTAAATCTTCTTTAGAAAAACTGATAAGTAAATTATTATCATCAGTTATTCTACTTGTGTCAAATAAGTCAACTAAATCAAATAAATTTTTAGGTAACGAACTTGCACATACATATTTATCTTTATAGAAATCAATGTTAGTTACATAAATAATATTAAAACCCAGTTGGCTTGCTCGATTATTAAATTTTCTACTATTATAATAGTAAGAATCAGTAATAAGTTTTCTCATAAATACTCCTTTCTAATAAAAAAATGATACCACACAAAGGAGCACTTATGTGCGGTACCATCCTACTTTTAACTTAATTTAGATAACGGCTAACACCGGTTGCTATTAACAACACTAATGAGGAGATTCATAAATATTTATTGCTTGTTTACACCAACCACAAACTCTCTTTAAAACAAATCATTTATTACTAATCTCATATCTTCGCTTTACAAATAAAATTTTATCTTATTTTCTTTATCTAGTCAATATGAATGTCACGATTTTCAAACGTTTTATCCATCAATATTTCGTGGATTTCTTCTTCTTGATTGTCTAAATAAATATTTTCAATTCTATCAACTGAACATTTTGAAGCAATTAGTATACTTGTTATTTTTTGAACAGCATTTTCAACTGTATCATTTACTACAACATAGTTATAATCTTTAACTTCATTAATTTCTTGATATGCTCTTTTAAATCTTGAAAGAACTTTATCTTTAGTTTCTGTTCCACGACATGTAAGTCTACGTCTAAGTTCACTCATTGAAGGTGGAAGAATAAAAATACATATTGCTTCAGGTAAAAGTTCACGAACCTTTAAAGCTCCTTGAACTTCAATTTCAAGTATTACATCTATACCACTATTTAGTCTATCATCTATATACTTTTTAGGAGTACCATAATAAGCACCATTATACTCAGCATATTCTAAAAACTCATTATTTTTAATCATTGTTTCAAATTCTTCTTTAGATAAAAAATAATATGTTTCTCCATCTTTATCTCCAGGTCTAGGAGCTCTTGATGTACAAGAAATACTTAACCAAGCATTTTCATATATATTTAAAAATTCTTTAATAATAGTTCCTTTACCAGCCCCCACTTGGACCACTTATAACAATTAAGGAGCCCCTACTTTTTTCTTTAATAACATCCATAATTATTCCTCCCTCGCTATTCTTTTCTCTAGACAAAGCGGTGAACAATTATCACAATAAGTTTCACCTTTTAATGATTTTTTTTGACATTCATTGATATAATCTATTTCAATTTCTATTACATTCTCAATACACTTTCTTATTTCTTCTTCAAAAGTATTTGCTAACAAATGTCCATTTCTAAATGTTTCTTCAATAATTCTTTCTTTATCCTTTTTTCCAGAATACCAAGAAGAATTATGACATATTCTTGATGCTGCACTTGTTGATGAAAGGCCAATTTCATAAACGGTAGAATAAAATCTATTAAACGTTTCTTCGTCATAATTTTCCAACACATATTGAAGATAAAACTCAATATCTGCGTTATGAATAAATCCAAAATATTTCAGTTTTTTTATTTCATAGACAATATGATCTTTATGATAAAATGAATTTACATATGGCTCTATTGTCTTCAAAAATTTGCTTTTCATTTCTTCTCTAAGTTCATCTGTTTTAATTAGCTTCAAAGCTTCCAAACACGCTTCATAACTTTCTTCAAAATTTATTTTAAATTTTGCTTCAATTTCAACTAACGTCATAAATGTTTCCTCGTTTCTTAATCGTTATTATAGCAAACTTGTTATTAAAATAAAAGAGATGTTATAATATTCAAGAGGTTATATTTATGAACGAAAAAAACTTAAATGATTATTATAATAAATTCAATGAAGAAAAAAGATTGAAAACAAGACATGGTCGTGTTGAATATATAGTAACTATGAAATATATAGATGAAATTTTAAAAAATTATAAAAAGCCTAAAATACTTGATATAGGTGCAGGATGTGGAGCATACTCTATTCCTCTAAGCGAGTATTATGACGTTACTGCTTTAGAACTTGTTAAACATAATCTAAAAGTAATTGAAAAAAATAGTCAAAATATAAAACTAATCCATGGGAATGCAACTAATTTAAACATGCTTGAAGATAATAGTTTTGATGTAATTCTAATATTCGGTCCAATGTATCATTTAATATCCACAGAAGAAAAATTAAAGTGTTTAAATGAAGCAAAAAGAGTTTTAAAGAAAAACGGTACAATACTTATTTCATACATTATGAATGATTATGCTATTATAAGACATGGATTTAAAGATAAACATATTCTTGAAGAGATAAATAAAATTGATGATAGTTTTCATATTATTTCTAAAGAAGATGATCTTTATTCATATGTAAGACTCAATGATATTGATAAGTTAAATAAACTTGCTAATTTAAGAAGAATTAAAATTATCTCTCAGGATAGCGTATCTAACTATATGAGGGAATATATAAATAAATTAAATGATGACGAATTTGAACTATTTATAAAATTTCAATTATCAATATGTGAAAGATATGAAATGCTTGGTTTGTCAACACATGTATTAGACATATTAAAAGAGGATTAGTTTAATCCTCTTTATGTTGTTCTAAAATTTTCTTTAATCCTACATAAGGCAAAGTCACACATGTTTTTCTATTACCTTGTTTATAAGTTTCGTCAAAAACAATCGCTTCATTTAAAGAAGAATCATCATATTCTTCTTCATTAAGCATTGCTTCAAAGTTATTTATATACTCAAGAGCCTCTTTAACACTTTTTCCAATCAAATTTCTTATCATAATTGACGTTGAAGATGTTGATATGGCACACGCTTCACCATCAAATTTAATGTCTTCAAGTAAACCATTTTTTATTAATACATAGATATCAATATTATCTATACACGATTCGTTATTTGAATTTACTTTTATATATCCATCTACATTCTCACTTGTTTTATGAAATGGATGAGAGTAATTATCAAGTATTATTTCTCTTTTTTCAATTCCGTCCATTATTAGATCATCTCACTTATTATTCTATTTTTATCTTTTAATAGTTCATAAACTTTGTCACATTCTTCATAAGTATTGTAAAAATACATGCTTATTCTTACTGTATTTTTTACACCAATTGCACTTTTTAATATTTTAGCACAATGGTTTCCAGCCCTAACACAAATATGATATTTATTTAAAAAGTATGCTACATCCTGTGCAAATACACCATCCACATTAAAAGCAATTATTCCTGAATCACATTCATCATTTACAATGTTTATATGAGGTATTGTTTTTAATTTTTCTATTAAATATTTTTTTAATTTTATTTCATGAATTGTAATATTATCCATACCAACATTATTTAAATATTTTATTGCTTCTCCAAATCCAATTACTGATGCAATATTTGGAGTACCTGCTTCTAATCTTGTTGGTAAATCTTTTAAATATACTTCATCTACTGAATCAAAAGATTCATTCATACCTCCACCATAATTGATAGGAACTAAGTTTTCAAGAAGTTCATGTTTTCCATAAAGAACACCTACTCCAGTTGGTCCGCACATTTTATGAGCAGAAAATGAAAGAAAATCACAGTCGAGATCTTTTACATCAGTCTTTATATGAGGAACACTTTGAGCACCATCAACAACAACAAAGATATTATGTTCATGAGCATATTCACATATTTCTTTTATCGGTCTAATATCTCCAACGACATTTGTTATATGAGCTAAAGATATTACTTTAGTATTAGGAGTGATAGCTTTAATTACATTGTTTAAAGTAACATGTAAATTAGAGTCTAATTCTATATTTTTGACTATTATGCCATTTTTACGTGCAAGCATAAACCATGGTAAAACATTGCTTGCGTGTTCTGATAAAGTTATTAAGACTTCATCACCAGGTTCTAAAATATGTTCAAAAAATCCACTTGCTATCATGTTTAAAGATTCTGTTGCCCCACTTGTAAAAACAACTTCATCCATTTCAGCATTGATAAATCTAGAAACAAGTTTGCGTGCATTTTCATATTCAACGTCAACTTTATATGAGATATCATAATCTCCCCTATGAGCATTTGCTGAATATTTAGTATAATATTCCGTCATCTTATCTATTACACATTTAGGTTTAAACGTAGTAGCTCCATTATCTAAATATATAATATCATTTTCAAACATCGGAAAATCTTCTCTATACATATTACACCTCCTTTATTTTTTTATATTTTTTAATTCTTCATATTTGCTTACTAATCCATACTTATAAGAGTCTATTATAATTTTGCGTGCAACATATTCTGTTATTCCTTTAGTTTTTAAATAAAATAAATAATCTGAATTAACATCTGTTATAGAATTACTATGATTAGCTATTACATTACGTGAGCCTACTCTAAGAATTGGCTCTACATGTACTTTACCACCATCATTTAATATTCTTATATTTTCATCTATTGTATTATCAATTGTTCCAACTTCATCAAATGAATTAACACTTATATCAGCGCTTCCACTTACTACACCAGATATTTCTATATCGCTTAAAGAATTATTTCCAAGCATATTTAAAAGTATATTTAATTTATAACTTGCACTTACATCAATATTTGAAACATATTTGAATGTTGAATTATTATGCATATTTATTTCAATTTTAGTATCACTTGCAATTTCACTAAAGTTAATTATTTCCAAAGTTGATGAGTCAGTCATGTTAAATTTTAAATCTTTAACATCCTTATTTACTATGAATACCTTAACAGAACCAGTTACATCAAATACATCAGTTGTAGTGTTTAGTTGATAATTAACTCCATCCAATAATATACTATTCTTCATACTATTTTTCACTCACTTCATACGCACTAAAGCCAGATGTCTCGATTTCACGAGCTAAAGAAGCATCTCCTTCTTTTACAATACTTCCACCGCTTAAAATTGATACTTTATCCGGTTTAATATACTCTAATATATTAGTATGATGAGTAATGATTAAAATTGATACCGTTTCATCTTTGTAATCCATTAAAGCTGCACTTAAACTCTTTAAACTATCAACATCTAATCCACTGTCAAGTTCATCCAAAAGAATTAATTTAGGCTCTAAAACATATAAATGAAGAATTTCATTTTTTTTCTTTTCTCCACCACTCATACCTTCATTAACACCACGATGAATAAATTCAACAGGTATATTTAGTTTTCTACATATTTCAGTAACTTTTCTATTAAAATCAAAGATATTTACATGTTCTCCTGTTTTACATTCTAAAGCACTTCTTAATACTTCAGCATTAGTAATACCTTCAAGTTCAATTGGATTTTGAGCTAATAAAAATATTCCTCTTCTACTTCTTTCATCAGTTGAAAGAGAAAGTAAATCCGTATCATTATAAAAAATGCTACCACTTATTATTTCATAAGTGGGATCGCCCATAATAACTTTACATATTGTACTTTTTCCAACACCATTAGGTCCCATAAGAGTAACAATTTCACCATCATTTATATCCAAGTTAAAGTCATGTAATATAGTTTTATCATTAACTTTAACAGTTAAATTTTTTATACTTAACATAAAAACCACCAAGATAATTATAATTTATACATAAGAAAAAAGCAATAAAACGTTTTTTGCTTTTTATGTTTTAGTTAAATAAAGAAAGCATTAACTACAAGTGATAGAACCGTCTGAGCCTACAGTACAGCTTTTCTCTAACAAGTTATCACGACAACCAACAGTACCACCAGAATACACACTGCAACTGAAAGCATCAGAGTTGCTGTAGAAACTAGAACCAGAGCCACTACAGTTTGATTCTCCAAAATGACTTTTTAAAGATTCTTTTGATCTATCATAGTTATTATTATTAATACAGAATAATTCATTATCATTTATACATACCGCTTTTGAACCATCAGATCCTAATCTTACAAATACATTTTTACCTAATGTTGTATAATCTGTTGTACTTGCTGTTGTTGGTGTTCCAAATGCATAATAATAGATTAGCTTTTCTCCTAATGTATCCCTTTCTACGGCATTAAATTCTAATTTACATGTATATTCTTCTGCTACTTCCTCTGTTGCTACTTGATCTAGTGTTACTGTTAATGTTCCATTTTTACTTTCTTTTGCTTTTACAACTGTTGCATCATTGTCTAGCTTGTTTTTGATACTTGTATATTTTGCTGTTGTCCCATCTTTTGGTACACATGTTACACGCACTTCTGCATCATGGTTACTTGAGTTATTTGTTACTTCATATGTAAGTACTGATGTTTGATTTAATGTTTTTAATTCTAATGTTTCAAATGTTATTATCTTCTTTGTATCATCTACAGCAATTGAATATACATCTTTTCCATCTAAACTTGCAGCTGTGAAGATTACTGAGAAGTCATCTTGATTTTCACTTACCTTAGCAGCCCCATTTATTATTAATGTTGTTGAGATTGCTGCAAAACCTATAGACATCAAAATAATTGCAATTA
>FR884182.1:79635-102859 GCA_000435515.1 Firmicutes bacterium CAG:582 | reverse complement strand
GATATTTTTATGTAGGAAATCTAGAAAGAGGAAACCATGAAATATACTATATAAATGAAAGTGAAGTAAATAAAGAAAAAGAAGAGATAAAGAGAAAAGCAATAGATAAGGTAAGTGTAACAACATCAAGCGAAAATAAAATAGTATTTGATAAAGGATATGAAGTAGTAGGACAAAAAATAGTAAAAGAAGAAAGAAAAACAATAAAAAAGACATTAGTGAAAAACAATGGAGAAAAAGATGAAGAGATAGAACTAGAAGAGAATACATTATATAAAGATATAAAAATACCAGAAAAAAGCGGATATAAATTCTTACATTGGAAAGATGAAGAAGGAAGAATAATAAGTGAAAACACATATGTAGTAGAAACAAGTGAGAATAAACTATATGCAGAATATACCGAAAAAGAATATACTGTAAATATAGGAATAAATAATGGAAGTGTAAGTGCAACAAGTATAAAAGTAATATACGGAAAAGAAAATAATCTAACAGTAACACCTAACAGTGGATATTATATATCAAGTGGAAGTTGCACAAATGGATATACAATAAGTGGATTAAAAACAGGAACAAGTGCAACAGGAAGTCAAACAATAACAATAAAAAATAATAGTAATGCCTCCGATAGTGTTTGTACAATTGGAACAACAAGTGTTTGCCCATATACAGCAGGTCAAGTAGTTAAAACATTTGATTATACCGGAGGAATACAATCATTTACGGCAGCATGTACAGGAACATATAAGTTAGAAGTTTGGGGATCTCAAGGATCTTCTGGAAGTGCCGGAGCGTCGACAGGTGGCTATGGCGGATACGCACAAGGATCAAAAACTTTATCAAAAGGTCAAGTTATTTATGCTGTAGTTGGTGGAAGATCAGGAAGTTATGGAAGTGGATATAACGGAGGTGGACAAGGTCAATATACTGCTGGTGGTGTTTCGGCTGCTGGTGGAGGCGGCGGCGGAGCAACACATATGGCAACAACAAATCGTGGAGTCCTATCAAATTATAATTCATATAGAGGAGAAGTTCTAATAGTCGCAGGAGGTGGCGGCGGAGCAGGAGAAAGTTCAGGAAGACCTGGAGGTTCTGGAGGCGGAACTAATGGCGGAAATGGAACTGGGGGTTGTTATGTTCCGACTGGTGGAACACAAACGTCTGCTGGAAGTAGAGGAGATAGTGATGCTGGTGTTTCAGGATTTGGTTATGGTGGAAATGCCCCTAGTGGAAGCAGTACGTCGGGAACATATGGAGCCGGTGCTGGCGGAGGCGGCTGGTATGGCGGCGGAGCAGCAAGTTTCAAAAGTGGAAGTGATTGCGGGTCATCAGGAGCCGGTGGCTCTGGATACATCGGAGGTGTATCTAGCGGATCAATGTTAAATGGCCAACGCGCCGGCCATGGCTATGCTCGAATAACATTTGTTTCATTAGGCTAAACTTGTGATATCACAAGTTTTTTTCTTTAAATAATGACATTTTTTTTGTATAATTATATGTAGGAAGTGAGAATATGGATAAGTTTTATAATAATCGTATATTAACTAAATTTATGTTAATACAACCTCTTATCGATATCATAACTTCGTTAATGATAAATGAATATAATTTTCATATATCTTTAGGAATGATTTGCAGATTTATATTTCTTATATATGCTGGTATTTATATAATAAAAAATCGTGATAGTAAAATTAATACATATATTATTATTTGGATAATTTACTTGCTAACATCATTTGTTGGACATTTTCTATTAGACTCTCACTTTAATATTATGAGTTTTGGTGTCAATATGGCTAAATTGATTTATTTTCCAATTATACTTTTGTTCTTCACTTTATATTTTAAGAAAAATGAAGAATTGGATCGTTTCACATTTATTATTATTGCCTTAATAATTGGAATATCTTTATTAACTTCAGTTATTACAAAAACAGCATATTGTTCATACTCTTCATATGAAAATTGCTATCATAAAGGAATAGTTTCATGGTTTAATTCAGCAAATGAATATGGTTTAATTTTGATTGCATTGTTAGGCTATTCTTTAATAGACTATATAAAAAGTAAGAATATTTATAATATAGTTTCCTCTTTAATAACGATTATATTCTTATGTATTTTAGGAACTAAAGCGAGCTATGTAGGATGTGTAGGTTTACTTGGTTGTGCTTTTATTTTCTATTTTGCATACAACAAACTTATTATAAAGCACAAATTGAATTTAAAAAGCCTTTTCTTTTTAGGAGGTATTTTACTATCAATTTTTGTATTCACAATTAAACTGCCAATTTATACAAACCTTATTGGAAGTTATGAAAGAGCCTATGAAAATAGTGGTGGAAATTATTGCGAAACTTGTTGCCCTAAATTTGATAAAACCAGTGAAGAAATTCGCAATGAGATATCTTCGTCACTTGTTTTTAATGGAAGAGATGACTTTTTGATTGCCAATAAAGCGATGTATAAAAATAGTACTTTATTTTCAAAACTATATGGTTTAACATATGATGATAGAATTTATCAAGGAATTCATTATGAAAAAAACGTAGAAAGAGACTTTCATGATTTGTTATTTCAATATGGAATTATTGGGTTTATTATTGAATTAAGTTTGCCACTATATTTATTATTAAGCATTTTAATAAAAATTATAAAAACAAAAAAGAATAGAATCGATGAAGAAATATGTATATTAGCAACTTCTACGGCTTTCGTTCTTCTAGGTTCCTATTTAGCTGGACACTTTCTTTTTGCTCCAGCAGTATCGATATATGTTGCATATTCAATAGCGTTATTAAGTAAGAAGGTTGGAAATATATGAAAAAAAACATTGCTATTTTTGAACCAAATTTAAATATAGGTGGTATTGAAAAAAGTTTGATTAATCTTTTGAAAAAAATTGATTATGATAAATATAATATAGATCTTTATTTGCTTTCCAAAGGCACTTTATATAATGAACTCCCTAAAGAAGTAAATGTAGTTTTTCTATCAAAACCAAGTTTTTATAAGTATTTACCATTTTTTATACTAAAAAAACTTATTAAAACGGATAAAACTATAAAATATGATGTTGCCATTGACTTTAGTGCTTATAATAACATTTTTTCAGCATATACTTTAAATTCCAATGCCAACAAAAAAGTCATTTGGATTCATAATGATTATAAAATAAAATATAAAAACGAATTTAAATTTAGAGTATTGTTTAATTTAAGCAAAAGCAAATATAAGAATTTTGATGAAATTGTTGCAGTAAGTGAAGGAGTAAAAGAATCTTTTAAAGAACTAACTGGATTAACCGCAAAAAAAGTAATTCCTAATTATATAAATACTGATGAAATATTAAAAAAATCTGAAGAAAAGGTTGATTTTCATGTTGATGATGATAATATCAATTTTTGCTTTTTAGGAAGATTAGTGTATCAGAAAGGGTTAGATCTATTATTTCCTATAATTAAAGAATATAAAAAAAATAATGAAGAATTTCAACTTTATATAATTGGTGATGGTCCACTTAAAGATAAACTTATAAATCAAGTAGAGGAGTTAGATTTATTTGATAATATTACTTTTTTAGGCGCTAAAAACAATCCTTTTCCTTATTTAAAAAAATGTGATTATTTGATTTTAAATAGTCGTTATGAAGGTCAAGGAATGGTTGCGTTAGAAGCCAAGTCTTTAGGATTAAAAGTTATCATGCCAGAGAGACTAAATAAATATTTAAATATTGATTATATCGATATAAATGACTTAAAAGGAGTTAAAAAGTTTAAAAAGAAAACAGATAAATTAGAAGATTATAACTCTAATATAACTGAAAAAATAAATAAATTGTTAGGTGAGTAAATGAAAACAGGTTTGGTTATAATAAATTATAATGATTATGAGAATACGATTAACTTAACTGAAGAGGTATCAAAATATACTTCGATAGATGAAATTGTAATTGTAGATAATAATTCATCTAATTATGATATTGAAAAGTTAAAAAAAATAAAGAACAATAAAGTTCATGTTATTGGGTTAACTAGTAATTTAGGATATTCAAGTGGAATGAACGAAGGATGCAAGTATTTAGTTCAAAAATATGGAAGTTGTAACATAATATTAAGCAATTCTGATATAAGTATTCCTTCTAATAATGTTATCAAATCTTTAGTCAAGAATATGAAAAATCCTGAAATTGCAGCAATAATGCCTAAAGTACTAGAACATGGTGTATTTAAATATGGTTGGAAACTTACAAGCCCTAAAGAAGATTTGCTTTTAAATATTCCAGTATTTAGTAAATTATATAAAACTAAATGTATTCAATATAATGAGAGTCACTTTAATGATCCACTTCCAGTAGTTGATTGTTTATATGGATGCTTTTTTATGATTAAAAGTGATATTTTGAAGGAAATAAATTATTTTGATACCAATGTATTTTTATATTATGAAGAAAATATTTTAGCAAGAAAGCTTAAGGATAAAAAACTTTTATCAGTTGTTGATACAAGTGTATTTGTAGAACACAAACATAATGCAACAATTGGAACGAATGTATCAAGACTTAATAAATATAAAATATATAAAGCAAGTCAATTCTATTATGAAAAAAATTACAATAATGCTAATAAGTTAACAATGAGTATTTTAAAATTTTTTTATAATATATCTTTATTTATAAAAGAAACTAGTATTAAACTAAAAGAGAAGTCTAAATAAGGCTTCTCTTTGCTTTTAAAATAATATTATATCTAAGAATATATCCATTAATAGTTGCCGTTATAAGAGCAACTATTATTAAAGTCGCTTTAAATATATTAGGAAATCTGTTTATTGAAAGCATTGTAAGTAAAATTACAAATGGTATTATACCAACAATAAATCCTATAAAAAAATATTTATTTTTCATTATTTCAATGTTGTTATCTTTCATATTCTACCTCTATAATACAATTATACCTTATTAGTTTTTATTTTTAAAGAAAAAATATTATTAAATTTAATAATTGTCGATTCTATTTTCCACTTTATCAATGGAATTAATTGATTCTTCAAGTATTGAAGGAAGTACCAACCTACAAAAACATTAATTTTAATGGCTATAAATTATATGTAAATGGAAAAGTGTAAACTAGGGTGAGAGTTATTCACCTTTTTTTCATTTTATGATAAATTAAAAATGGTGATGATATGAAAAATAAGTTAAAAGAATTATTAAATAACTCCTATAGCCCTTATTCGCATTTTAGAGTTGCTTCAATAGCAGTCATGAAAGATGGTCGCGAATTTAATGGAGTAAATGTTGAAAATGCTAGTTATGGAGCCGCCATATGTGCAGAGAGAAGTGCGATTGTATCAGCAATATCTGCAGGATATAAAAAACATGATTTTGAAGCTTTATATGTTATGTGTGATAATGAAAAAATTGGTTTTTCATGTATGGTTTGTAGACAAGTCATAAGCGAATTTTTTGAACCAGATAAAAATATAATCGCGATGAATCCAAACGGTGATGAAATAAGCTTAACCGTAAAAGAACTTTGTCCATATCCGTTTTCTGATGAGGATTTAAAATAAAAGAAGCAATATTGCTTCTTTTTATAAACTTTCTATTTCTTCAATATATGCATATGTTGAATCTTTATATTGCTCTAACTTTCTGTATAGATCACTAGAATCATCGGAAATTTCATTTATTCTTTTTATTCCTCCATTAGTCTTAACTAGTGGAATTGTGTTACGTCTTTTTGTGTCAAAAGATATATAAAAGTGATTTTTAGGAAGACGTTCAGTTTTAACAACTGCTGTTGCATTTACAAAATATTTCCAAGAAGGAAAATTAGTGCTAAATATTTCACACAATTCATCTTCTTTTTTAGTATATAAATCATCATAACTTATAAGTTTCTTATTTACAGCCTCTTTTACAATTTCACATATATACTTCATAACAAATTTATCAGTATTTCCTTGTAACTCTTTAGCATAATTAAATACCATTTCTACAAACTTATTTGCTGAATTTTTACTTTTAAAACCGATTTCTGGTAAGTTTTCTTCATTGGTTAAAACTATTATATCATCATAAACTTCCTTAATTCGTCCTTTTTCATGAGTATGCAGCCAAACATAACAAGTGTGAAGAACTCCATCTAAACGATCTGTACAGAGTTTAGGCGATTTATTTTCTAAGATATGATAATTATCAAAATTCTTAAAATCATTAAGTGTTATATCATCGCTTTTTAGTAATTCTTTTAATTCAGTATCATTATTTATGATATCAACAATATTCTTCTCAGAACTTTCTTGATTAATATAATCTCCAAAGACATAATCAATTGAATGCGCAAAGCAGGGAGTGCCAGCATCATGAAATAAAGCTATAATAGTTTCTTTTTTATTATGAGTAAAATGCCAAGTCATATGTGCAACAACTAAAGAATGAGTATATCTTGTATATTTAAATCTTGGAGAATAAAGTTTCGTGTAGTCACATCCACAAAATTGAGTAACATTTTTTAATCTAATCAAAGTTTTAGATTTTAAATATTTATCTAAAAAGGTAGGATATTCCTTATCGATAAAGATATTTATATAGTCATTCATAAGTTTATCACCTGAGTTAATTATAACATCAATAAAAATTTATTAAAACGATTTTTATTGATATTTGGTATGGGTCAGGGTAATTTTAGACAATAAAAAAACTCACATAATGTGAGTAATTTACTAATGGTGGAGAATAGGGGACTCGAACCCCTGACCCCCACGGTGCAAGCGTGGTGCTCTAGCCAACTGAGCTAATTCCCCATCAGTAACAAAATTATTGTAGCATACTGAAAATATAAATTCAAGTGTTTTTTATAAAAATTTTAATAATATTTATAAAATATATGATTTCATTATGGTTTAAAGTAATTGTTTTCTTTATTGAATCTATTTTTGTTATAATACCAGTCGATTCTATAAAATCATATTTATGAAAATGAATAATTATAACTGGAACTTGTTCAGTAAATGCTTCAATGATTTTATTTTCTATCGCTTCAATTTGTTCTTCAGATAAAACTGGTTTTTTTTTATTTATAACTACAATTTTATCTTTTTCTTCATTGCCATTAAAAAGTGAATTGAATGGCATCCAATGAGAAGAGTTTTGATTCATGCTTTGTGTCCACCAATTAGACCATTTCTTTCTTTAATTGTTGAGTCACTTAATAAACTTGAAGCTTTTAAAATTGAATTTGGACCAAATCGTTCTTTAACTTCATCAATTGTTTCTTCAATTTGCTTCCTTTTTGTTATTTCTTCATAGTCTTCAAATATATCAAGCTGAATCTTGTCGTTCGGACTCAAATTTCCAAAAGAAATAGCTACCTTTCTTATTGGAAATTTTGTGTAATAATGGTTAAAAATATACATAGCTGTTCTAAATATTTCATTTGCATTGTCTGTTCTTTCATTTAATTTTAAAGAATGATGAAAACTACCAGAGGAAGTTTTTGAAGAGGTAATACCTAGACTTATAAGGCCACAAAGCAGTTTTTCTTTTCTAAGTCTTCTACATAAAGTATCAATTATTTCATAGATAATAATATCAATATTAAAGTCAAAATAATCTTTGAATAAAACTTGGGAATTGCTGATGCTTTTTTCTTTTGGTTTATAATCATTTAGATCACATATCTTTGTTAAATCTATTCCATTAGCTCGATAATATAAATCCCCACCTAAAACACCGAATTCCTTTATAAGTTTTTCTTTAGGAGTAAGTGCTAGTTCTTTTACCGAATAGATATTCATACTATTAAGTCTTTTTTCAAGATTAGATCCAATTCCCCACATTTTTGATAAAGGTTTAATGTCCCATAACTTAGTTTCAACATCATCATATGTCCATTTGGCGATGTTATCTTTTGTATGCTTTGCTTCAATATCCATGCTTATTTTAGCAAGCAACATATTTGGTCCGATTCCAGCTGTACCAACTAGACCAGTTGATTCTTTTATATCTTTTAGGATTGTTAAAGCAAGTTCATAATCGCTCATATTATACATCTTTAAATAATTGGTAACGTCTAAAAAACACTCATCAATAGAATAAACATGTAAGTCTTCCTTAGCTACATATTTTAAATATATTCCAATAACTTCTTTACTTTTTTTTTGATATAGACTCATTCTCGGAGGAACTTTTATATATTTTATATTTTTTTGTATATCATAAACTCTTACACGCCCAGGAATGCCCAAACTTTTTAAATAGGGAGTAACAGCTAATGATATTGCGCCTTTTTGTTCAGGGTTGCATACGATTAAAGGTGTTGTATAAGGATCAATTCCACGTTCAACACATTCAACAAAAGCAAAAAAACTTTTTAAATCAATACACATGATATTTCTTTTCGTTCTTAGTTCGTCCATAGTTATCCCTCATATATAATATAAAACATTTGTTTGCTATAGTCAATAAAGATATTGAAAAGTACAAAATATTATTTTATAATTATTTATATAGAATACAAGGAGGGGTAAAGTGAAGTGTATAAATTGTAAGAAGACTATACCTGAAACATCAACAATATGTCCTTTTTGCAAAAATGATCCGAATACGGAAGTAATAACTCCTATGGAGTTTGGTGAAATAAATGAAAATACGTATGCTAACGATGAAAAGTTTGATATTAAAACATATTTTAAAGAACCAAGAAATAAAAAAATTATTATATTTTCTATAAGTTTAATTATATTAGTAATTGGTGTTTTTTCTTTTCTAATAATCAATTTATTTAAACCTAAAAAAGATATGAGCTACAAATATTTTACTGGAGTAGTTGATTATATAACTGAATATATTACTGATAATTATTTATCTAATAACTCCATTAAAAGTGGAGAATATACTCTTGAATTAGATTTAAGTGATTATAGAACAAAATTTGAAGGAAAATATTCAGGAGATTTAAAATCAAAAAGATTATATATAGATGGTAAAATGCGAGATCCAAAAGAGGATGAAGGTGGTATCGTCTTTGAAAGTAAAGAATTTACGTACACTTTATATGCCGATAAAAATGATATCTATTTTAAATCTAAAGAATTTTATAACGATGAATATATTTTATTTCCATTAGAAGATGAACTAGGATTTCTTCAAGCAAAAAACTATAATATTCAAAATGTTATAGATGGATTAAATACCGCAGTAGATGAATCTTTAAAGAAGTTAAAATATACTTCAGGAAATGAGAAAATAGATTATCGAAATGATACTATAAAAAGTGATTACTTAGAATTAGAATTAAATAACTCTAATCTTCAAATATTCTACGAAAATTTCTATAATAGTTTAAAAGAGGATAGCAACTTCATCAACGAATTTGCAAGAATTCAAAATAAGAAAAGTGATGAAATAATTGAAACATTAGAAAATTATCGTAAAACAAAAGAATATGAATATAAAAATGGTGAAGAACAAAATAATCCAACTAAAATAAGAATTTATTATAGTGGTAAAAAAATATATCGTTTAAACATTGATTACAATGATAAAAGATACGTTATAGATATTGGTGATACAAAATATTATTTCAAATATTATGAAAGTGATGAATTAAAAGCCAACTTTGAATTAACTATAGTTAAAAAACAAGTTCAAGATGTGATAAATGAAACATATGAAGTAACATATAAAATAAATGATAAAACAGGAATAATAACTTTAAAATTAATAACAAAAGAAAAAGGAAGTTTAACCAATATTGAAATTGAACAAAGTAAATCAGTAAGAGATTTTACTGACGAAGATATTGTTAAGATAAAAGAAAATATGAGTTATTATAAAGAAGATATTGGAACCATCATTCAAAAATTATTTGATTCATATGACTATAAATGCAAGCCAACGCTTGAATGTGTATGTGACGATAGTAAGGGGAAATGTTCATGTATGTATAATGGTGAAATGATAACATGTAAATATGACGAAGTTAAAAAATAGTATTGAAAAAGTATATTAAATAGTATATATTTATTATAGACAAAAAATAGGAAGGGAAGTTTATATGAGATGTAATGCGTGTGGAAATGAAATTCCAAACGGTTCAACAATGTGCCCATTTTGTGGCTCAGCTATAAAAAATGAGAATGATGTTGAAAAAACACAAACAACTGGAGTAGAAGTTGAAAAAATCAATATTCAAAATAACTTACAACAAAATCCAGTTGAAAATCAAGAAAGTTCATCAATCGAAAACAATATTGATGTAGAAAGAAATGTTCTTGAACAAACTGATGTTTCTGGAAAAGAAGCAAGCTATGTTATGGATGCAACAGGTGAACATACCGTTGTTAGTACAAGCTCAGATTTAGTAACTCCAACAATAGAACCAAACAAGAAAAAAAGTAAAAAAGGACTAATAATTGGAATAATATTAGCATTAATTATTGTTATAGTTGCAATACTTGGAGTATTTGGCTATATGTTCCTTTATAAGAGTGCAGATAAGAGAATATCAAATGTTATTGATAATGCTTTCAAACAAGTTTCTTCTGTAAGTAATGATGAAAAAAAGGCAAGCGGAACATTAAGCATGGATGGACGTGTATCAGTTGGAAGCACAACTTACAGTGCTAAGTTAAGTGCAAAATATGGAGTAGATTTAACAAAAAAAATCATGAATTTTGATGCTTCTATTGAAAGTTTAAATATTGGGATGGAACTTTTAGATGAAACTTTAAAAGTAAATACTTATTTAAAAGATTCTAATGTTTATTTATATTTTAGCAATTTCTATGATAAGTATGTTTATACAAAAGTAGATGGTTTAGATGAAATATTCAATTCCACTACAACAACTGATGTTGATTCAAAGGTTTTAATTGATGGATTTAAAGATGCAATTAAAGCTGGATTACTTGCTGCTGACAAAACTCAAAAGATGAAAGCAAATAGCAACGTAGTAACAATTAAATTAAATAAAGAAAATCAAACAAAGATTTCTAATGCTGCTAAAAAATCGATTTTAGGCAATGAAAAATTCTTAACTGAATTAAGCAAAATCAGTGGTAAAGATAAGAGTGAATTAAAATCAAGCTTAGAAAAAGAAACTATAACTGAACAAGTTGAAGATGCTGAAGGTTATATTGAATTATTAACTAATGTTTTTGGTAATGAATTTGAAGGCATGAATATTGTAACTAATGTTTTTGAAATGAATATTACTAATGAAGATATAGCATTTAAAGTTATGGAAGATGGTAAAGAACAAGCAAACGGAAAAATTAAATTTACGTCTAAAGCTGGTGCTAAAACTAATGAAGTTACAGCAAGCATTTCTTTAACTGCTTATGTAAGTGAAAAAGCTTATACAGTTGAATTAAATATAAAAAATGAAAGCGATGTTAACCCAAGTGTAGAAAATGCCGATTTAAAAGACGCGGTTGAAATTAGTAGTTTATCTCAAGAGGATATATTAAACATTTACAATAAAGTTTCTAAATTTGGTAAATTAGGATCAATTTTATCAAATTACATAACTAATCAAATTACTCAAACGACTACCGGTATTACTGAATAGTTTATAAAGAAAGTTGAAAAATACTTTCTTTATTTTTTTATAAAAAAGTGTTAAAACTACTAAACTTAAAAATTGGTAGCTTTTTTTTGACAGATTTTAACGATTTGCATCTAAATCGTCACAGATATTAAAAATCTGAGGTTCCAAACTTAAAATTTTGTAGTTTTGAAATATAAAAAAATTATGTTTAAATAAATACTCGAGAATACGAATGCGATGCTTATCACTTTCTTATATGTAGGACGTTAATTTTCAGCAAAATAAGCTGTAGTAAGGAAGTGATGTATAATGTTTAAATGTCAATTTAAAATAGAACTACTAGTAACAAGTTTAATCACTATAATTTTTATATTGTTATATCTTCTTTGTAAAAAAGGAATATAAGATATAAAAAAGCACCTTTTCTTTTGAAAAAGGTGCAACACAAAAACATGTGGTAAGCATCGCGTCCTAAAGAAACTTTGCTTCTCACTTAAATAAAATATAACATTTTTTAAGATAAATTACAATGATAAATGATTGTTTGAGAAGCATAAATACATTTAATAAGATGTTTAACGATAAAACTATAAAAACAGTGTAGACTAAAGTTGAAGAAAAACATTATATAATTGTAGTAGATATAGTTATTGTACCAGTTGATAGTAAATATCTTGAACATACTGAAATGCTTTAAAATCAAGATTAAAAAAAGAAATGAACCGGTCACAAATTGCGACCGGTTGAAATAAAAATTTCAAGACTTTAATATCGTCAGATTATTGTAACAATATCAATTAATTTTGCTTTTTTTCTTGAAATAAAATATCTTATATTCTAAAATTAATTTAGGTGAAAATATGTACGCAGAAGTTTTAATACAATATGGTGTAAAATCTTTAGATAGAGTATTTACTTATCATATACCAGAACATTTACAAAATAAAGTGTTTGTAGGTGTAAGAGTAAGTGTTCCTTTTAATAAAAAAAATATTAATGGTTTTGTTATGTCATTAAAAGACGTTGCTTCATCTGATTTTGAAATCCTAGATATAAATGATGTAGTAAATGAATCATTCAAATTAAATGAAGAACTAATAAAACTAGGTGCATATTTAAAAGAAAGAACATTATGTTCTTTAATTAGTGCATATCAAACAATGCTTCCAACAAGTTTAAAAATCGACAATGAAAAATATGATTATTCAATTTATAATAATTACGTGGTTATAAAAGATGAAGAAGCTTGTAAATATTTTGTTTTAAATAATAAGAAAGCAAAAAAACAAGTAGAATTTGTAAATAGACTTTTAACCGAAAAAAGAATTTCTAAAAAAGAAGTTAGTACTCAAGTTCTAAATTCATTATTAGAAAAAGATTTGGTTACAATCGAAAAAGAAAATGTTTATCGAATTAATCCAAATGTTAATAAAACTGAAGAAAAAATATTGACTGATGAACAAACAAAAGCTATGGAAGAGGTTAAAAATTCATTTGATATATTTAATGTTTTCTTGCTTCATGGAATAACTGGCTCAGGTAAAACGGAAGTATATATTAAATTAGTATCTGAGGTATTAAAAAATGGAAAAACAGTCATCATGCTAGTTCCTGAGATAACTTTAACAACTCAAATAGTTAAAAGATTCTATGAATGTTTTGGAGATAATGTAGCTATATTTCATTCAGGTTTAAGCGATGGAGAAAAAGCTGATGAATACAATAAAATTTTAAGAGATGAAGCAAAAATTGTAGTTGGAACTCGTTCATCAATCTTTGTTCCCTTACAAAATATTGGACTTATTATAATCGATGAAGAACACACTAGTTCATATAAACAAGAAAATAATCCACGTTACCATGCTGTTGATATGGCCATATTTAGAGCAAAGTATAATAATTGCCCAATAGTTTTAGGATCTGCTACTCCAAGGCTTGAAACAATGGCAAGAGCAAAAAAGGGAGTATATAAATATCTATCTTTAAAAAATCGTGTAGGTAATGCAAGAATTCCTAAAATAAAGTTAGTTGATCTTGCAAGTTCTTATAAAAATGGAGATACTATTTTATCAACTGAACTACAAGTTAAGATAATGAAAACCTTAGAAAGAAATGAACAAGTAATGTTACTTCTTAATCGTCGAGGATATTCAACGATTATAACTTGTGCATCATGTGGATATACATATAAATGTCCTCACTGTGACATAACTTTAACATATCATAAAAGTTCTAATAATTTAAGGTGTCATTATTGTGGATATACCAAATTCATGAGTGACATATGCCCTGAATGTGGAGAAAAAGCTATAAAAACTTATGGTTACGGAACGGAACAAATAGAAAAATACATAAAAGATTTATATCCATCATATCGAGTTATTAGAATGGATACTGATACTACCTCAAGAAAAGGAAGTCAAGAAAAGATAATCAACGAAATTGAAAATCATAACTATGATATTATTATTGGAACTCAAATGATATCTAAAGGTTTAAACTTTCCTAAAGTAACTTTGGTAGGAGTAATAAACGCTGATGAATCTTTAAATATACCAGACTTTAGAAGCGGAGAAAATACTTTCAACTTGCTTCACCAAGTTTCCGGTAGAGCAGGAAGAAGTTCTGATAATGGTGAGGTTATTATTCAAACGTTTAATCCATTAAACAAAACTTTAAATTATGTTGTTAATAATGATTATTTAGGAAATTATGAATATGAAATGAATATTAGAAGGCAACTTAAATATCCACCATTTTATTATTTAACAAGTATTAAAGTAATAAGTAAAGATTATAATAAAGCGAGTGTTGAAGCTAATAAAGTAGTTAATTTTTTAAGAAAAAAATTGAATAAAGAAACTATTATTTTAGGTCCAACAACAGCATCAGTTTTTAGAATAAATAATAATTATCGTTTTCAGATCCTTATTAAGTATCGTTTTGATGATTCTTTGCTTAAAACTTTAAAAGAAATAGATGAACAATATGTATTTAATAAAGATACATATTTAGAAATTGATATGGATCCAATTAGAATATAATTGATAAATTTAAAGTAAAAACTAAAAATTGTTTTAAATAAATGCTATAATAATGCAAAGCTAATGAATTTAATTTAAGGAGGTTAATATGGCTTTATTTAATGAAAAAGAAGAAAATAACTATCAAACGTTTTCTTGTGACAACGCAGAAGTTACATTTGATAATAATGGATATATTGTAAAGGCCAAGGATTCACATCTATTATGTGGGGTAATCTGAATCTCGATGAAGAATTAATTGGCAAGCATATAATTGAACTTGCAAGAATATTAAAAGAATATGCAACAAATCAGAAAAATTATATTAGTTTTTTAGAAAATGTAGTACTGAGTTTTTATGAAAGAAATTTAAATGATACTTTAACCAAAGATTGTCGTTCGTGTCAAAATATGAGTTGCAGAGTTGAAAGTTGTGAAAAACCAGTTGATAATTGTGTTGGTTATATACATCATGATGAAAAACAAGAACAACCACAAATTATGAGTTTAACGAAAAAAGAAAGTGGGTGTCAAACTATAACCTAAAAAATATAATGAAAGGTTTAGACTACAATAGTATAACGATTATAAAAAGTCTATGTTTGATAGAAAATTATGACAAATTTAAAGTAAAAACAGTTGTAAATTAAAGAACAATATAATATAATTTATGTATACAAGTGATGACTGGTGTGGAAAGCCAAGAGCTATATAAAACCAAAGAGAACAAAGTATGGTGGAACAGCGGAAATTCTTTATTCGCCCATACGTACGAATTTGTTCTCTTTTTTATTTAAAGGAAGTGAATATATGCGTGTGTTTATTGGATGTTCATCATATGACTCCATAAATAAAAAGTTCAAAGATCTTGCTTGTGATGTCGCTGAAGTTCTTGCAAAAAGAGGCGACAAATTAGTCTTTGGTGGAACTGACTCAGGAATGATGAGCAAATGCTTTCAAACATTTAAATATCATGAGTGCAAAGTAAAAGCTGTAAGCGATGTAAAATATATTGATGACTTAAAAGGAATGGAGTATGATCGTGAAGTTGTAACTCCAACAACCTTTGAAAGATGCAAAGAACTATATCTATCGAGTGAATTAATAGTTATTTTACCTGGAGGACTTGGAACTTTATCTGAAGTTATGAGTATGATTGAAGAAAAAAGAACCAGAGACGATTTGAAAGACATTATAATATTTAATTTTGATGGATATTATGATTCACTTTTGGTTCAAATTGAAAAAGAAATTGATTTAGGTTTTATTCATGATGATATAAGTAAACTGATTAATGTTGTAACTAACATGGATGAATTTAATAAATGTATAGAAAGAAGGAATTAAGATGGCAAAAACAATGGATGAATTGGTTAATTTTTCCAAACAATATGGATTTATATTTCAAGGAAGTGAAATTTATGGAGGACTTGCAAATTCATGGGATTACGGTCCTTTAGGAAGAGAACTTAAAAATAATATTAAAGAAGCATGGTGGAAGAAATTTATTCAAGAAAATAGTCATGTGGATTATCGTAACTATGGACTTGATTCAGCAATACTTATGAATCCTGAAGTGTGGGTTGCAAGTGGACATGTTGCTTCATTTGCTGATCCTTTAATCGATTGCAAAAAATGTAAAAGCCGTGAAAGAGCTGATAAACTAATTGAGGAATTTACTAAAGGTGCTGAAACCGGTGATGGTTGGGATAATGAAAAGTTAGAGAACTTTATTAAGGAAAATCACGTTACTTGTCCAAAATGTGGATCATGTGACTTTACTCCAATTAGAAAATTTAATCTTTTATTTGAAACTCATATCGGTGTAACAGAAGATGCCAAAAGTAAAGTATATTTAAGAGGAGAAACTGCTCAAGGTATATTTGTAAATTTCTTAAACGTACAAAGAAGCATGCGAGCTAAAATACCATTTGGTATTGGTCAAATAGGCAAAAGTTTTAGAAATGAAATAACTCCCGGAAATTTTATATTTAGAGTTAGAGAATTTGAACAAATGGAACTAGAATTCTTTTGCAAGCCTAATACTGACTTAGAGTGGTTTGCTTTTTGGAAGAAATATTGCTTAGATTTCTTAAATTCACTTGGCCTTGATGGCGAAAATTTAAGATACAGAGATCACGAAAAAGAAGAACTTTCATTTTATAGTAAAGCAACAACTGATATTGAATATAAATATCCAAATGGATGGGGAGAACTTTGGGGAATAGCCGATAGAACTGACTATGACTTATCAGTTCATATGGAACATGCAAAATGTGATTTAAGATATTTGGATCCAGAAACTAATGAAAAATATACTCCTTATGTAATTGAACCTTCAGTTGGAGTTGATCGTTTATTTTTAGCTATTTTAAATGAATGTTACAAAGTAGAAGAGTTAGAAAATGGAGACACAAGAGAAGTATTCAAGTTAAAACCAAATCTAGCTCCATATAAAGTAAATGTTTTACCTTTAATAAAGAAAAATCATTCTGAAAAAGCTATGGAAATCTATCAAGAGTTAAGTAAATACTTTCCAGTGTCTTACGATGAAACGGCCAATATTGGAAAGCGTTATAGAAGAGCAGATGCCATTGGAACTCCTTGGTGTTTAACTGTCGATGATGAAACTTTAAATGATAATATTGTTACTTTAAGAGATAGAGATACAATGGAACAAATTTCATTAAATCTTGATGAAGTAAAAGACTATATTTTAGATAGAATCAAATTTTAATTAATGTAGGTTAATTCCTACATTTTTTATTTCAAAGTGCAAATTTCGCACTTTGAATTTAAAAAGACAAAAAAGGTTGGAAAGAGGTTTGTTTTATAACATTTCATAAAGTATAAAAGCATTAAATTTCAATTTTAATGTTTTTTTATTTACTCTAAATGTTTAAATGTGGTATTATATATATAGTTAATATACGGAGGTGGCTTGTATGGCATTTGAATCAATAAAAAAAGCTTTGTTTCCAAAAGAAGAAAGCTTTGATGGCGGCGAAGAGGAAACTTATGAAACAGAGGCTAAGGATAACGGAAATAAGATGATATTGGTTGAACCTAGAGCTTATTCTGAATCTCAACAAATTGCCGATCATTTAAAAAGAAGAAATTCAGTTGTAGTTAATTTAAAAAGAGTAACTGCTGATCAAGCAAGAAGAATTATTGATTTTTTAAGTGGTACGTTATATGCTATTGGTGGAGATTTACAAAAACTTGGTAATGGAATTTATTTATGTACACCAAAGAATGTTACTGTAGATGGTAGAATAAGTGATGAAGAGGATAAAAAAAGTAAATCTAAAATTGAAGACGAAATGGATTTCTAACATAAATAGGGTGATGTAATGAAAAAATTTGATAGGAGTTTTAATGGTTATAACGTTGAACAGGTAAACAGCTTTGTAGACGATGTTATTTCAAGAGTTGAAGATATGATTACTAAGATGAAAAACAAAGACTTAGAAATTGACCGCTTAACTAAAGAACTTGAACATTATAAGAACATGGATGCAACGCTTAATCGAGCTGTTGTTATGGCAGAAGAAGCAGCAAGTAAGTATAAAAGCAATAGTATTGCTGAATCAGATTTGATTATAACTGAAGCTAAAAAGAACGCTAATAGAATAATAAATGATGCACTTCTTAAAGCTGAAAGTTTGGAAAATGATGCTGCAAGACTTAGAAGAAATATCATTACATACAAAAGAAGAATTAAAAGTTTAATTGAAGAACAATCGTCTATTATAGATGACTTAGATAAAGTGGATATTGACTAGTATTCACTTTTTATTTATAATAATTTTAGGAGGGTAGAGGTTAAAATGAAATATTTAATAACTGGAATAAATGGCCAATTAGGTCATGATCTATATAAGATTTTAAATGATGGTAAAAACGAGGTTTTTGCACCAACAAGTTTAACTTTAAATTTAACTGATCCAGTAACGATTTACAAAAGTGTGCTAGAATTTCATCCAGATGTAATCATTCATGGAGCTGCATATACAGCCGTGGATAAAGCTGAGGAAGAAAAAGAATATGCGGAATTAGTAAACGCGGTTGGAACAAGTAGACTAGTTGATGCCGCTAAAATGGTTAATGCCAAAATTATTTATGTTTCAACTGATTATGTTTTTGATGGAACAAAGAAAGCACCATATAAGTTTTATGATGATGTAAATCCATTAAACTGGTACGGAAAAACAAAAAGACTTGGAGAAGAAGCTGTTTTGGATTATGAAAAAGGCATGGTTGTCCGAACTCAATGGGTATTTGGAATAAATGGTAAAAACTTTGTAAAAACTATGTTAAAACTAGCTAGAACAAAAGATGAAGTAAATGTTGTTGCTGATCAATATGGAGCGCCAACTTATACGGTTGATTTAGCAGAAAAGTTAGTTATGTTAAGTAAACTTAACGAAAACGGAATATATCATGCAAGCAATTCTGGCGATATGTCATGGGCCGGATTTGCTAAGATGATATTTGCAATGAATGATATCAAAACAAAAGTAAATCCAATTCCAACGTCAGAATATAAAACAACAGCTGTAAGACCACTTGATACAAGACTTGATAAATCAAGACTAGCAAATGATGTAGGAGATATGCCAAGTTCGATGGATGCGTTTGCAAGATATATGGATGAACTTGCCAATGATGAAGAAATGAGTTTAGTGTTAAAGGAAGCAAAGAATAGATGGAAGAAATAAGATTTAGTAATGGAAGCAGAGCAATTCCGACAAATTTGGAAGATTGCTATATAATTGAACCAGCAGTGTTTGGTGATAACAGAGGATATTTTAGCCCATATTTCATGGCTGAACATATGGATCAACTTGGATTTGAAAGAGTTGTACAAACAAATAGAAGTTTAAGCTCAAAAGGAGTTTTACGTGGACTTCATTTTCAAAAAAATCCTTTTGCTCAAGCAAAAATTGTTGAAGTTTTAAACGGAAAAGCAATTGATGTAGTAGTTGATATGCGACTTAGTTCTCCAACATATGGTAAGTCAACAGAAGTGCTTTTAATGCCTTATAACAAAGATATACCAGAAAGTGGAAGACAATTATTTGTACCACGAGGATTTGCACATGGTTTTATAAGTCTTGAAGATAATACTTTATTTCAATATATAATTGATAATGATTATGCTCCTAAAATGGAAGATGGAATTCTTTGGAATGATAAAAGTCTTGATATTCCTTGGTATGATATGTTTAAAGAACATGGTTTAACTGAAGAAGACATCCTTTTATCAGAAAAGGATCAAATAAGATTACCATTAAAAGATAAAGAACCAATATTTACATATAACAAAGTACCTAAGCAAATGTAAAAGTTTGCTTTTTTTATGGTGCGAAACTTTTTTATGAATTTTTGAAAAAAGTTTCACACTAATTACGCACGAACAAAAAGTGGTTCGATTGTTTCTTTTAATAGAGAAGGATTATGAATTGTCTGCTGATAAATTTTCTTGGATGGTTGATGATAAGATGTATGACAAATTAAAACATAATTATAATGAATGTCCAGATAACATAGTAAAGTCTTTCGTTGCTTATCGTCTTGCACATGATAAAATTATTTCATATCAATGGAAGTTTTATCAAAATAATAATATTTATGATAGAAAGTGTTTCATGTTAATAGTTTATATAGTATAATTTATATTATGTATGTGTAAGGTGGTATATGTTGTATGAATCACGTTGAAAATAAAGTAATTAATGTAATGAAATTTTTTGGTATATTATACGTTGTGGCTGGGCATTGTATAAATCAAGCAAATTTAATATCCAAAATTATATACTTAATTAATTTACCTTTATTTTTCATTGTTAGTGGGTATTTTTTTAAGGATGGTGAATATAAGAATCCTAAAGAAATATTTTTGTACTTAGGGAACAAAATCGGACGATTTTGGAAATATTATTTTATTTATGGAACTTTATTAGTCCTATTTCATAATGTGTTTTATCATTTGGGAATTATCGATGTCAGCATTTACAAATTATATGATATAAGAGATTTTATCTTTGGTATATATTTATATCATTAGAGCCATTTTCATCAGCAATGTGGTTTATTCCAGTGTTAATAATTGGATTAACTATATTTTATGCAATTTGTTATTATTCGAGTAAATCAAAACATTCAGAATTTATAAAATTTCTATTGGTTTTGTTAACTTTTGCTGTTGGATATTATTTAACATACAAAGACATTAATATTGGTTTACACTATAATATCTCTTTTTACATTATTCCATTCATATATATTGGATATATTATGAAAAAAATAAATATTGCAGATAGAATAAAATCATTTAACAAATGGCAACTATTATTTATATCTTTGATTTCTTTAATTATTTTGGTATTGATTATCAAATTTGTGCCAGGAAGACCGGATATTGCTAACAACATTTTATGGAATCCAATTTTTTATTATGTGTGTGCTATTTTATTGTTTTATTTAACGTATTTATTAAGCAATTTTATAGTTAAAAGTTCGAGTAATGTTGTTGTTAACTTGCTTAATTATATTGGAAAACATACCATATCAATTATGTGTTTACATATAGCTTTTATCAAATTGGTTGATTTTTTATTTATTCACTTTATGACAAAAAATTATGCATTGTTACCTAAATTTGTATTTTCTTATAGTAAATTATTCCCGGTATATGTTGTAATTGGTATAATGGGTCCAATATTATTGGAACTAACATTTTTAAAAATTTATAATTTGTTTTATAAGAAGATGCATAATAAAGAATGCATTTCCTAGATTTACAACACAAGATACAACAAATAAAAGAATATAATAATGAAATTTTTAAGTAAGATTAAAATTTATATATGTAGTTGTTTTTGCAACTATATTTTTTTACTAAAAATGTTAAATCTGTGAACAAATTTAATAGAAACTATTTATCAAAACTCATTTTTCTAGGTATTGCATAAAATGTATGTTATAATTTAAGAGGTGAATATAGTATGAAAAAAGAAAATGCAATTGAAGTAAGAAACATGACAAAAAGTTTCAAACTATTTTATGATAAACCAAGTACTCTTAAAGAAAGACTGATTTTTTGGAATCATAAAAAAGCAGAAACAAGAACGGTTCTTGAAAATATAAACTTGGATATAAAAAAAGGAGAAACTGTTGCCTTAATTGGTGTTAATGGCTCTGGTAAATCAACACTTTTAAAATTGATGACAAAAATTATATATCCAACTAGTGGAACAGTTACAACTCGCGGTAAATTAACGAGTTTACTTGAACTTGGTGCCGGATTTCATCCGGATTTTACAGGAAGAGAAAATATATATTTTAATGCCGCAATTTTCGGATTGACTCGCAAGGAAATAGACAAAAGATTAGATGAAATAATTGCTTTTTCTGAATTGGAAGAATTTATTGATAATCCAGTAAGAACTTATTCTTCAGGACAATATATGCGTCTTGCATTTTCTATTGCTATAAATGTTGACGCGGATATTTTATTAATTGATGAGATTTTAGCTGTTGGAGATCAACACTTTCAAGATAAATGTTTTAAAAAATTAGAGGAATTACGTGACAGTGATAAAACAATAGTAATTGTATCCCATGCCTTAGGATCTATAGAAAAATTATGCAAACGTGGCATATGGATTCATGAAGGAAAAGTAATGAAAGACGGAAAGATAAAAACAGTTATAGAAGATTATCTTAAAACTTGTAATTAAGGAGAAAAACATGAAGATATTTAAAGATTTATATGCATATAGAGAATTGTTGAAAACTAATGTAAAAAAAGAAATTAGAGGAAAATATAAAGGGTCCTTTTTAGGAATCATTTGGTCATTTCTAAACCCATTATTAATGACTCTTGTTTATGCAATTGTGTTTCCTTATTTATTAAGAGGAGCAAATTATGACCATTATACTACATTTTTGATAATCGGTATTTTGCCTTGGAATTGGTTTGTAACAAATATTAATCAAGGTACTTTTACTATTATTGGAAATGGTGGGATTATAAAAAAAGTATACTTTCCACGCGAAATATTACCGATATCCGTTGTTACAAGTGGTTTAATAAACTTCTTGATTACATGTGTAATAATGTTTATATTCTTAATTTGTAGTGGAATAGGTTTTTCGTGGTATATGCTTTATTTACCATTAGTTATCATTATTCAATACCTATTAACTCTGGGAATATTATTTATAACTTGCTCGATTAATGTTTATGTAAGAGATTTTGAATACATAGTTAATTTTGTGATGCAAATGCTATTTTATGCTACACCAATTTTATATTCAACTGATATTTTTAATGGAAGTTTAATTGGTAAAATTATTCAATTGAATCCAATGACTACAATTATAAATTGCTATCGAGACATACTTTACTGGCATAATAGCCCACATTTAATGTCTTTACTAATAGTTTTGGGATTAAGTGTTTTATTATGTTGTTTAGGTTTATTAATTTTTAAGAAATTATCTAAAGGTTTTGCTGAGGAAGTGTAATTTATGTTTAGTTTTATTATATTACATTACAAAAATATAGATGAAACTTTAGAATGTTTAACTCATTTGAGTAAAATAACAAATGATGATTGTCATATTGTC
>FR884182.1:0-79576 GCA_000435515.1 Firmicutes bacterium CAG:582 | reverse complement strand
TCTGAAGAACAAAAACTGATGAACTATACAAAAGATATTATAAAGTTGCCTGAAAATATGGGTTTTGCAAAAGCAAATAATATTGGAGTAAATTACGCTAAAGAAAAATTTGCTTCAAAGTACTATATAGTTATGAATAACGATGTATATATTTATGATAGTGAATTCTTGAAAAAAGTGGATAACGATTATAAAAAGTATAAATTTGACATGCTAGGTCCATCAATTGCTTCACCGAGTGGAGAATCAGTAAATCCATTTCCTGTTATAAAAGATTTGGATAATGTAAATAAACGCATAGTAAGAGCAAAAAAATTAATAAAAATGTATGAAAACCCACTGACTTATTTCATACTAGAAAACTATATAAAAATAAAACATAGAATAAAACAACCGATAATACCACAAAATGGGAATGAAGTTGATATCAAATCGCCTTTACATGGGTGTTGTATTATTTTCAGCAAAAAATATCTTAAAAAATATAAAAATCCATTTTTCAATGAAACTTTTTTGTTTCATGAAGAAGAATTTATATTTCATAGAGTTTTAAAAGCCAATCTTATTAGTTTATATGACCCAACCATAAGAATTTTTCATAAAGAAGGATCTAGCATAAAAAAAAGCAACAAATCAATAAGATATAGCAAACTTTTTAAACAAAAGGAATGTATAAAATCATTAGAGCTATTAAAAAAATATATACAGGGGGAAATAAAAGATGAATAAAAAAATATCAGTCATAGTTGCCGTTTACAACACCGAAGAATATTTAGATAGGTGTCTTGAATCTCTTTTAAACCAAACTTATAAGAATATGGAACTAGTTATAGTTGAAGATTGTTCGACAGATTCGTCTAGAAAACTATTAAAAAAATATAAAGAAAATGAAAATATAAAAATTTTTTATAATAAGGAAAATAGAGGACTTTCTTATTCTAGAAATTATGGCTTAAAAAAATCAACAGGCGATTTCATTGGTTATATTGATTCAGATGATTATGTAGAACCTGATTATTACGAAAAACTTATGAGATCAATTAAAGATAATAAGTCAGACATTGCCATTTGTGATATAAAATTAGTTGATGAACAAACAAATAAAATCCAAAGATGCAAATGCTATACTAATGATTTTGATGTTTGTAGTGTAATAAACAATGGTTTTGCAGCAAGTGCATGTAATAAATTATTTAAAAGAAAAAATATTGAAAAGTATCCCTTTGCTGAGGGAAAGGTAAATGAAGATATTGCGGTTGTTATTCCTACTGTAATCCAAGCAAAAAAAATATCTTATGCGGACACCTGTTATTTTTACGTACAACGTGGAGGCTCCATTCAAAATTCAAAATTTAGTGATAAGAGATTTGATGTTTTTGATGGCGTAAAAACTACACTAGAAAGAATTAAAAATGAACAAGATTATGAATTTTATAAAAATGCAATAGTTTATAATCAATTGATTTTATTATTGATGTTTGCGATTCCTAAAGAAAGAAACTTTATAAAAAGGTATAAGTTTTTAAAAAAATTCAACGAATTATCTAAAGATTACAAGATTACAAAAAATACTAACTACCTAGAATATTTAGAAAACAGCAAAAGAATAAATCAAATATATTATAAAAATTTAGTAAGCCTTAATGAGAAAAAAATTATTCTTTTGGATAATGTTTGGATTAGTTTCTATAAAACATTAAGATTTTTAAAACATAAAAAAAATAAGAAATTAATACCCAAAATAGATATTCAAAGTATAGAGAAAGCTGCTAAAAAACAAAAGAAACTAACTGAAGAAAGTATTAAAATATCTGTAGTTGTTCCTAATTATAACTATTCAAATTACTTATATCAAAGAGTTTATAGTATTTTAAATCAAAATTATAAAATTCATGAATTAATAATATTAGATGATGCATCAAAAGATAATTCACTTTTCTATATAGAACAAATTGAACAAAAAATTAGTGAATTTGTAAATGTTAAAGTAGTCGTAAATGATATCAATAGTGGAAATGCTTTTAGTCAATGGCAAAAAGGAATGAATCTTGCCTCGGGTGACTATGTTTGGGTAGCTGAAGCAGATGATTATGCTAAGGAAAACTTCTTAAATGAAGTTGTTTCTCCTTTGAAGGAAAACAATAATATTGTTATTAGTTATGCAGATACAGGATTCATAGATTCTAACGGGTATATTACAAAGAATAGTTTAGTAGATCAAATAGATATTTTGAAAACAAATCATTGGAATGCTAGTTATGTAAATAAGGGAATTGCTGAAATAAATTGCTATTCATATTTAAATTGCACAATCCCTAATGTTTCTGGTACAATAATAAAAAAAGGTAATTATGATGAAATATTTGAAGAAGCAAAAAAATTTCACCAATCAGGTGATTGGTTTACTTATTTAAACATTTTGAACCTAGGTGATATATCGTTTATAAATAAGACGTTGAATTATTACCGAGTTCATGGAAACAATATAAGCCAAACATTTGATAAAAAAGCACATATTTTAGAAATTCAACGAATTTACAAATTTATTAAAGAAAAATATGGAATAGATGAAGAGCAACAAATTCAAATGTATAATAGAATTAAATTTTTATGTAAAGTATGGAGTGTGAAGTTGAATGAAAAAGAAAATTAAAAAGGTTTTGTTAAAAGTAACACCTAATTTTGTATATAAAGCATATAAAAACAAAAAAGATAATAAAAAAGTTAGTATTTATAAAAATGCAGCAAGGAAGAAAAATATTATTAATGTAAAAAAAGTTTCTGTAGTTGTTCCTAATTATAACTATGAGAATTATATAGAAGAGAGAATAGATTCAATATTAATGCAAACTTATCCTATACATGAATTTATAATATTAGATGATTGTTCCACAGATAATTCGGTTAATAAAATAGAGGAGATAATAAAAAAACATCCTGATGTTAACATTAAATTTGTTAAAAACGAAAAAAATAGTGGTTCAGTATTTAGCCAATGGCAAAAAGCTTTTTCTTTGTCAACCGGCGATTATGTATGGATAGCTGAGGCAGATGATAGCTGTAGTCATTACTTTTTGGAAAATGTGATGAAAGGCTTTGATTCTCCAAATGTTGTTTTATCTTATGCAGAGAGTATGAGAATTGACGAAAATAATAGGATCATAAGTACATCTTGTCGTGATTGGATGCTTGCAGTAAGCTCAGTAAAATGGAACAAAAGTTATATTAATTCAGGAATAAATGAAATTCAAAATGCATTAGCAATTTGCAATACGATTCCTAATGTTTCGGCTGTAGTATTTAAAAAATCTAATCAAGTTGAAATTATTGAAGAAGCAAAAAAATTTAAGATAAGTGGCGATTGGTACATTTATTATAAACTATTAAGTAATGGCGATATTGCCTATTGTAGCAAAAGTCTAAATTATTTTAGAAAACATTCAAAATCTACAAGTACTGTTGTATCTAGAGAGTTAGAAATAAGAGAACTTTTAACTATTCAATCAGAGATAAGAAAAAAGTGTTGCTTAAATAGTAATCAAATACATAAACAATCTTTTAGATATGGTGGCATAATTAATGAAACTTCAAATGAATTTAAGAAAGAGGTAAGCAGTATGATAGCAAAAAAAATCGCATGGATAATACCATCACCAATTAAAGGATCAGGTGGTATAAGAACAATGATTCAAAATGCAAACTTTTTAGTTAGACAAGGGTTTGAATGCGATATTTATGTAGAAGAAGATTATGTTAATACTAACGAATCTATGAAACAAAGAATAATTGATTTTTATGGAGAATGTTTATGTGATGTTTATGTTGGAATTGACTTTAAAAAAGAATATGATCTTGCTTTTGCAACCTATTCAATTAAAACACCAGACTATTTATATTATATGAAGAATAATGTTAAAAGAAAAGCATACTTTATTCAAGATTTCGAACCATGGTTTGAGCCCATGGGTGGTTTATACTTAGATATGGAACATACATACAAATATGGTTTAAATGGTGTAAGTATTGGTAAGTGGTTAGCTTATAAACTACAACATGAGTTTAACCAACCAATGAATTATTTTAGTTTTTGTGCAGATACAAGCGTATATAAGAAATTAGATAATGTTGAAAAAGAAAATGCTATATGTTTTATATTTCAACCTGAAAAACCAAGAAGATGTAGTAATATTGGAATAAGAGCTTTATTATTAGTAAAAGCTTTAAGACCAGACGTTAAAATTTATCTATATGGTTCAGATAATGATATAAAACTTGATGTAGAAATGGAAAACTTGCATATTATGCCAATAAATAAATGTAATGAACTTTATAATAAATGTAAAGTTGGAGTTTGTATGAGTTCATCCAATCCATCACGTATTCCATTTGAAATGATGGCAGCAGGATTGCCAGTAGTAGATTTATATCGTGAAAATAACTTATATGATATTCCTGAAGATGGAGTATTGCTAGCTGACACGTCTCCAGAAGCAATAGCAACAGCAATTATCAAAATTTTGGATGACGATAAATTGCAACAAAGCATGAGCAAAAAAGGTTATCAATTTATGAAAAACTATCCAATAGAAAAGGGATTTGAAGAATTTTTAAATTTTGTAAATAATATACTTGACGATAAAAATATTACTGACAGTGATGTAAGACAAATTTATAATAAGAAACCGATAATGGCCAGCAAAGAAGTGAAAGATGCAATGGATATTATTAAAGAAACTCCAGTGACACCAAAAAACACCTCTAAATCAGTTCGCTATGTGATTCGTATAAAAAGATTTATTAAAAGAAAATATACAAAAGTTATTAGAAAATTATTTAGAGTATAATCTGAAAGGACAAGGATTATCATGAAAAAAATACTAAAAAAAATATTTAGAAAACTTCCGTTAAGCTTTCGAAAAAGAATAAAAAAAGTGTTAAAAAAGAATATCAATAAAGATAAGTTAACAATTAATGACATAGTTAAAACATCAAAAAAATATGACATAATTTCATTCGATATATTTGACACTTTAATAACGAGGTGTATATATGAACCAGATGATGCATTTAAAGTTTTAGGAAAATTGGTTCAAGATGAAAAATTTATAGAAAAGAGAAAAAAAGCTGAACAACAAGCAAGGGAAAAACTTGGACATGATGTTAATCTTGATGAAATATATGATGAGTATATGCTAGAGAATAATCTTTCTAAAGAGGAAACTAGTATACTAAAAAATAATGAAATAAAGCTAGAAAAAGATTTATTAGTTCCAAGAAAAGATATGTGCTCTTTACTTAAAGAATTAAAGAAGAAAAACAAAAAAGTTATACTAGTAAGTGATATGTATTTAACTAAAAAAGTTATTGTTGATATTTTAAATAATTGTGGGTATAAAGATTTATATGATGCCTTGTATTTATCATGTGATATCAATAAACGTAAAGACTTAAAAACTATGTGGACATTTTTGAAAAAAATATATCCAAAAGAAAAAATATTACATTTAGGAGATAATGATTTATCTGATGTACAATACCCAAAAGAGTTTGGAATAGACACTTTAAAAATATACTCTTCCAAAGAACTGCTATCTGAATGTAGTTTATATCCATCTTTAGAGGTTTTAATAAATGATAGAACTTCAAGCGATTCTATTCTACTAGGGTTAATTTTTAATAATAAGATATTCAATAGTCCATTTGCTGATTTATCAATAGATTCACTAGAAAATTTTGCATATTCTTTCCATGCACCAATAATAACCGAGTTTTTAAAATTTGTTATTGATAGCGAAAAAAACAATTTATTGTTTTTAGCAAGAGAAGGTTACTATTTTTGCAAACTATATAGAGAATTCTGTAGATTAAACAAAATTGAAGAAAAAGAGCATTATTACTTTTTAGCTTCTAGAAAAGCAACAAACACGGCAGTAATATTTGATGAGAATGATGTTTATAAATTATTAAATAATGATTATAATGGTTCAATACATAATTTTGTGAGTAAAAATTTTAATATTGATATAGAAGAAACTTATGAAATGACTTTACCACAAGATTATGATAAGGCATATGCTACAATAAAAAAATACATTAAAGAAATAATGAAAAGCGTTAAGAATGAAAAAAAGTGCTATATAAAATATATTAAAGAATTGATACCAAATTATAAAAAAGAAGAATTAAATGTAGTTGATTTAGGTTATTCTGGAAGCATCCAATATAACTTATCAAAGTTACTAGACAAACACATTATTGGATATTATTTAACAAATTCTGATAGTGTCAAAAAATATTATAGTGATAGCAAATTAAATTTCTATTTTGACATTGCTGATGATAAAGAATATGAAAAAATATATCATTACTCACTAATTCTTGAATATTTTTTAACTGCTCCTTATGGTCAATTACAAAGGTTCATTGAAACCAAGAAAGGGATAAAACCTAAATATAATGATGAAATACTTGATGATGCGAAAAAAGCAAGTTTAAAAGTTATTTATAATTCAATAACCGAATATTTTAAAGATATAAATCGATTTGAAAAATATTTGCAATATTATCCAAGTAAGAAATTACTATGCAGAATTTATGTGGCAATGGTTGAGTCAGGCATAATTTCTATGACTGTTAAGGATAAATTTGACTTTACTGATGCATATTGTAGTGATTCTGTAAGAAATGTTTTTAAAATTATTAGCAGATATTAATAAAACAATTTCTTTAATATTGCCAATTTAATGAAAAGATGAAAAAGAGGTAAAAAAATGGGAAAAACTAAAAACAAACAAGGAAAAATAAACATAAAACATTTAATAAATAGTAACTATTTTTGGCTGATAGTTATGTTTTTGATTAATTTTGGCATTATGATTGCGTTTAATCCAAAGATTCTATCATCATACTATTTATTTGCAGAAGATGGAGAAGTATTTATTAACGGCTATTTAAATAAAGGCTTATCGTCTTTGTTCATTACATACGGTGGATATTTTAATTTTTTATCGCGTATTTTTGCAGCCATAAGTGTAACGTTTGCTAGAATCTTTAATAGTGTTGCAGTATTAACTATGTCTCAAAAACTATTATCAATGATTTTTAGTTCATTTGTGTGTACTTATTTTGTATCTGATTCATTTAAGAGTATTATCAAATCAAGAACAAAAAGAATTGCAATATCTCTTGTCTCACTCGTTCTTATTTCCAATTTTGCTTGGCTATTTTATAATGGAGTATCAATTCATTGGTGGTGTGGAATTTTAATTTTTCTTATAAGTTTAAATATACTTAATGGAGAGTTACCATCCTATAAAATTCTTCCAATTCTTTTGATTTCTATTTTGAGTAGTCCATCAGGATTAATAATTGCCTTTGCACTAGGATATTATCTTTTTAAAAAAATAGATTTCAAAAAATCTTTAAAACATAATTTTGAAAAATATAATAAGAGCGAAATAATTAAAATTCTATTATTGATATTAGCTCTAGCTGTTCAATCATATGCAATACTTTTTTTAACAGATGTTAATACGATTGTAAAACCACAATTGGCAATTGATAGGATCGAAAATTTATTATACTATTCATATTTATTATCTATTTCGTCTATTAATTTTTTATTTGGAAGTTTAGGATATTTAAATCTTGCAAATGCTGGAATAAGTACTATTTTTGGAATATTGTCATGGATTATCATTTTATACTTTGCGGAACGTAATGGAAAATTAAAATATTTTCTATTTGGACTGGGATCTATATTCTTTTTATATTTTATGATTAATTATAAAAATGATGATTTTGTTACATATTATCAAGAAATGATAAGCACAAGTTATCAGATATGGTATCATGCGTTGCCTGCCATAATTGCTTTCTTTACTTTTTGCATATGTATTACTTCAAACAGTGATTTTAAAACACCAGTAGTTCAATATGCCATTCTTTTATTCGTTTTAATCTCTACTATAACTTGTGTAAATCATCCAGAATTAAATACAGCAAAACAACTTGAAAAGGTAAGTAAATATGTAGATTATTCTAGTAAACAATATGCATATATTAAAATTAGTCCAGACTTTTTAAATTGGTATGTGACGGTTCCTGTAAAAAAAGAGTATTGTGAGGTGAATGATTGTGGTTCAAAAGTACAAGAGTCAAGCAAGATTTCTAGTAGTAGGAGGAAGTAGCACCTTATTAGATTTTGTAATATACATGTTATTATCTACAAAAGTAGATATCACAATATCTAAATGTATATCAATGTCAATATCAAGTATTTATTCTTTTTTCATTAATAAAAATTGGACTTTTAGTGACTCAGAAAAAATTACGATAGTATTAGCCTTAAAATATATATTATGTGTACTTATTAATATCGGTGTTAATACACTTGTTAACACGTTAACATTTAGTATAACAAATAATAAAATAATTTCATTTATTATAGCAACAGGCATTGCTATGATTGTAAATTTTGTCATACAAAAGGAAGTAGTATTTCGAGGAGGTAAAAAATGAAATATTCTATAATATTGCCATGTTACAATGAAAGTGAGTCTTTAAATGATTTAGTTAAAATAATTGAGAAATTTCCTAAAAAATATAAGTGTGAATTTATTTTAGTTGAAAATGGTTCAACAGATGATAGTAGGAAGTTTTTTGATACTTGCAAATCATTTGATGATAAATATATTAGAAAAGTTTATGTAAAAAAGAATCAAGGATATGGATATGGAATTATCCAAGGATTAAAAGAAGCAAGAGGAGAATATGTTGGATGGTTACATTCTGATTTACAGTATAATCCGATGGATTTAACAGCATTTTTTGATTATATTAATGATCACCAAAAAGAAAATATTCTTTTGAAGGGAAAAAGAAAAAATCGTAAAATAGTAGAGTATATATTTACATTTGGTATGGGAATATACGATTCAATTTTATTTGGGAAAAAAATGTCAAACGTTATGGCTATGCCAGTAATATTTAACAAGGATCTTCTTAGTTATATTGATAAGTTTCCATATGATTATACTATAGATATATTCATATATGGACTTGCTCTTAAAAAGAATTATAATGTAAAACATTTACCAATATATTTAAAAAATAGAGAAAAAGGGGTATCATCTTGGAATACTGGTTTTATGTCTAGAATAAAACAAAGTAAAAAAATGATTAATGGTAGCAAAGACGTAAAAAGTAAATTAAAGGAGATAGAATAATATGGAAAAAAATAAAATACATTTAATTATGCCAATGGGAGGAGCAGGATCTAGATTCTTTAAAAATGGATTTGTAATGCCAAAACCATTAATTGAAATAAATGGTTATCCTTTCCTTTATTGGGCTACTTTATCAATAAGCAAATTTGTTGATGTAGAAGATATTACTTTTGTTGTGTTAAAACAACATATAGAAGAATTCAAAATAGATGAGGTTATAAAAAAATATTTCCCAGAAGCTAAAATAGAAGTTATACCAGAACTTTTAAATGGAGCTGTATTAACCTGTATGCATGGTGTTCAAAGTATTAATGATGATTTACCAATTATATTTAATGACTGCGATCATATGTTTACTTGCAAAGATTTTTATTCATTCTGTGAAAAAGGAATCTTTGATATGCCAGATGGAGCTTTATTAACTTTTGAATCAAGTGATCCAAAATATTCATTCTTACAAATGGATGAAACAGGCAATGTTATACACACAGTAGAAAAACAAGCTGTAAGTACTCATGCTATATGCGGCGCTTACTACTTCAAAAATAAAAAAACTTTCTTGGAATGTGCCAATGAATATTTAGATAAATGTAACTATAGTGAATACTATGTAAGTGGAGTATACAATATTATGGCTGAACATAATATGCGTATTGATAACTTCACTTGTGATATGCATTTACCATTTGGAACACCAGATGAATATTATGCTGCAGAAAAATCAGATGAATTTGAGAGGATGCTTAAAAAATGATTTACTTAATTATTGCAATAATTACTATTTTAATTGCTAATATTTTAAAAGTACTTAGACAATCTTTGTTTATTGATTTGTATGACGACTCCAACAAAAAGAATTTAACTCAAGCACTTTCCATTAGCAATTTAATAAATTATATTATTCCATTTAAACTTGGCTATATTTATCGAGCATATTTTACTGGAAAAAAGATGAAATATGGAATATCATATTCTATAGCAACTATCATTGTAGAAATTATTCTTGATTTCATATGTGTTTCGATTATATATTTAGTTTTCCTACTATGTGGAATCGATTCATTTAAAAATATTTTATTCTACGTTATATCACTAGGTGTACTTTTAATTGTTGGAATAGTATTAAAATTGTTCAAAAAACAAGTAAAAAGAGCAATTTATAATATTGCACATTTATTTAACAACAACATAGAATTAAAACTATTAAAATCGTCATGGTTTACAATTATTTCGTTTGAAAATATCGTAACGAAAGTCAATAAGTTAAAACTTGGTATATATTCAATTTGTATGTGGTCACTAAACATATTATCTTGTTATTACTTGGGCAAATCGCTTTTGACAGAAACCAGTTTAATTGATATGTTTAACCTATACTTTTCCTATGGAGGAATGCGTTCAAGTCTAATCAAAAGTTTGAATATGTTTGGAGTAAATATGATAGCTTATATAGTATTAAGCAACATTTTGTTGTTTGCAGTATCGTTTTTATTCGCTAAAACAAAAACAAAAAAACATGAAGAGTTGTTGCCACATGCTAATTTGAATGAGAGATTAAACTTTCTTGAGTTATATTTTAACAACAATGATGATTCAGAATATTTTAAAAAATATTTAGAAATTAATAATGATGTTGCAATAATTGAAGACTATTCTGCGGGTTCTAATGCAACAACAATGTTATGCAGTAAGGATGGAAAATTATTTTATCGAAAATATTCTTTTGGAAAAGATGCCGATAAACTAAAAGATCAAATCGATTGGATACATGCGCATGAGAAAAAGTTAACTCTAACAAAAATATCTGATGAATACTACAAAAAAGGGGTTTGCTGCTATGATATGCCATACGTAGCAGATGCTGTAACATGCTTTAATTATGTTCATACAACTCCATTTAAAGAAGCATGGAATACAATAAAGCAAGCATTGGATGACATTGATAAAAACTTACATACAGTAAATAAAAGAAAAGCCAATAAAGAAACTATTGAAAAGTACTGTGATACTAAAGTATTAAAGAATATTGAAAAAATTGAAAACGGTGAATATATTAAGCCACTTCTAAAATATGATTATATTTATATAAATGGTAAAAAATATCCAAATTTAAATCACTTTAAAAAATACTTAAATAAAGAATATTTATATGAGGTATTTAAAAATGATAACTATTCAGATATTCACGGAGACTTTACAATCGAAAATATTATTTGTATAAAAAATAGTAAATCTAAAAAGAACTTCTATATAATTGATCCTAATACTGGAAATTTACATGATTCACCATATTTAGATTACGGTAAATTACTTCAATCTATTCATGGTGGTTATGAGTTTTTAATGAATACTAAAAAAGTATCTTATCATGACGATAAAATAGAATTTTTATTTACTAAATCATCTACTTATTACAAACTATTTGATGAAGTAGTCAAATATTTAGAAAAGAAATTTGGAGAAGAAGGGGTAAAAAGTATTTTTTATCATGAAATTATCCATTGGTTAAGACTAATGCCATATAAAATCGAAAAGAATGCTGAAAGGTCATTACTATTCTATGCAGGATTAATAATGGTTGCATCTGATGTAGAGGAAAGGTTTGAAAAATAATGAAACTAGCAATATTTGACATGGATGGAACTTTATATAATACCAATGATGTTAATTACTTTGCTTATAAAACAGCATTAAATACATTTGGTGTGGATCTTGATTATGATTATTATTGCAATTATTGTAACGGAAGACATTATAAAGTTTTTATTCCGCCACTTGTTGATAATGACGAAGAGAAAATAGAAGAAGTACATAAAATAAAAAAGAATGCTTATTCTAAATATTTAGATAAAGTAAAAGTAAATGAAAGACTTTTTGATATTATAAGACTAATAAAAAGCGAATATAAAATAGTTCTTGTAACAACAGCGTCTAAAAAAAATACTGAAGAGATACTTAAATATACAAAAAAAATAGAGTTATTTGATGAAATCATAACTGCTGATGATATATCAAAACCAAAACCAGATCCTGAGGGATTTAATTTAGCTATTCAAAGATTCAATGTTGATCCTAAAAATGCAATTATATTTGAAGATGCTGAAGTAGGGATTGAAGCGGCTAGAAAAACAGGTGCTGTAATATTTAAAGTTGAAAAATTCTAAAAAAAATTATAATATATTGATGATATATTATATTTTTTTTACTTAATTGGAGGAAGTGTTATGGAGTATATTAACAAAATGTATGAGAGGTTTAAAGATATAGTTGTTAAGGTGTTTACATCTAAATTTTTATATCTTGCTATATCTATAATTTGTATTATAGTTTACTACTATAATCTGCTTGCAAATAATATTAAAGGATTAAAAATAAAGAATTATGATTATTATGTATGGTTTATTATTATTCTAGGTTTATTGGTTATTGCCTCCATAATAATATATTATATTTTAAAACATACTGATTTAAAAATATATAAGAAATATTTCTTGGTAGCTATTATCTTATCAAGTTTTTATGTTTTTACACCTCCAATGTTTACTCAAAGTGATGAAACATTTCATTATATACGAGCTTATCAAATAGCTGATGGTCATTTAATATCCAAATATGATTCTAAAGGTAGGGGAACTGACAAACTTCCTAAAAGTATAAAAACAACTATTTTTGATGATAAAGACAAATATCCTGAATATCGTACTTATGCGGATACAAATAAAGCATTAGGTATAAAATTGGATAAAAATGTTAAATCAAAAACTTATATTCACTGCGCAAGTTATGTGTTTTTAGATTATATTCCAGCCGTTATTGGAATGAAAGTAGGAATGCTTTTAAATTTAAGTCCATATGTTATTGGCGTTCTTGGAAGACTTACTAATATGATTATTTGTACTCTTATTTTTGCTTTGGGCTTAAAAAGGCTTCCATATGCTAAAAAAACAATGATGATTCTACTATTATGTCCAGTAGTTTTAGCATACACTTCGTCAATAAGTGCTGATACTGTTATAAATTCGGTATCGTTCTTATTTATTGCAACTATTTTAATGCATATAAAAACAAAGAAACAATTAAGTATAAAAGATTATATTGAATTAATTTTAATGATTATTATTATATCCGTTTGTAAAACAACGTATTTACCATTAATTGGTTTAATAATATTGCTACCAAAAGAAAACTTTGGTTCTATAAAGAAAAGAATCTTATCTATAGTTTTATTAATCATTCTTGGACTTGTATCAAGTATCACATGGATGAAAGTTGGTGGAATAAGTATTGCTTCTGAAGTAGGAAATCATAACTTTATTGAAACTATTGTTATTTATCTTAATAAACTTATAAATACGATATTTAATGAAGGATTATCATACATCCAAAATATATTTGCAGGTGATTATTTCTATCAAAGACAAGTTACACCAGCAGGAATACTTCCAATTATATATTTGTTTATTTTTATCTTTTCATATTTAACTGAAGATGCAAATGTAAAGATTGAAAAATTCTATAAAGTTGCTGCTGGCTTAATCGGAGTTTTAATATTCTTGCTTATTATGTATGCTTTATATGCAGCAGCTCAAAAGAATAAAACAATGTTTATTTATGGTGTTCAAGGAAGATATTTTATTCCAATTATGTGGCTTGCACCAATATTTATAAATAAACAAGTATTAAAATTAAAAAACACAAATGTTTTCTTTGTTGCCAGTGTTTTGATAAACATTTCCATAATTCTTACTATATATGTTTCTTTTATAGGATAATTTGGTATAATAAAAATAGATTGAGAGGATTAGTTGTATGAAAAAGAATCCAAAAGTGTTATTGATTATACCGGCATATAACGAGGAAAAAAACATTCTTACAGTATATAAAAATATATGTGATTACAATAAAAAAGCTAAAACTAAACTAGATGTTGTATTTATAAATGACGGAAGCATTGATGCTACAGAAAAAATATTATGTGAAAACAATATCAATCATATTAAATTGATACAAAACTTAGGAATAGGCGGAGCCGTTCAAACAGGATATAAATATGCTTTATATAATGATTATGATATCGCTATACAATTTGATGGAGATGGACAACACAACGTTAATTATGTTGAAGCATTAATTAAACCGATATTAGAAGAAAATGTTGATATGACAATTGGATCAAGATTCATCGATTCTTCATCAAGTGAATTTAAGTCGTCATTTTTAAGAAGAGTAGGAATAAAACTGATTTCATCATGTATTCATTTTAAAACTAGAGTTCGTATATATGATACAACAAGTGGGTTTAGAGCATCTAACAAAAACGCTATCGCGATGTTTGCTATTCATTATCCCCTTGAATATCCAGAACCAATATCTTCTGTAGATGTTATCTTAAGTGGCATGAAAATAAAAGAAGTTCCTGTAAGTATGAACGAAAGACTTGCCGGTAAATCATCTATAAACTCATGGAAAAATATCTATTATATGGTAAACGTTGTTTTATCAATTCTTTTAAGAAAGAAGGGAAAATAATGAGTATTAAATTAAGAATTGCTTTACTTATATTTTCAATTATATGGTTAGTTATAATCTTAAATCTTTTAAAAAGAAATAAATTACCAATAAAATATTCTTTAGTTTGGATTATTGCTATATGTGTACTTCTTATAATATCTTTAGTTCCATTTATCCTTGAGTTTTTTGCTAAGTCATTTGGATTTTTAACGATGGCTAATTTAGTTATAGGTATTATGATAACACTTTTATTAGGAATAACTTTAATTCTTACAGTTATCATATCTCAACAAAAGAAACAAATAACGATGCTTATCCAAGAAGTCTCGATTATTAAAGGTGCTAAAGATGGAAAATAGAAAAAAAGATTTTATTTGGAATTTTATTGGTTCATCAATTAACTCTTTTAACTCCCTTTTTTTTATGATTGCAATTAATCACATAAATTTAAAAAGCGAAGCAGGAGTTTTTACATTTGCTTATTCCTTAATATGCCTATTTTTTATTCTTTCAACGTTTTTTAATCGTGTATATCAAATAAGCAATTATGAGAAATATACTCCTAAAGACTTTATTCATTTTCGTATACTTACAAGTATTTTAACTATTATTATAGTAACCATTTTTTCATTAATAAATAACTATAATTTCTTTAAGATAGGGGTAATTTTACTTATATGTTTATTTAGAATGATCGAATCGATAAGCGATGCTGTTTATGGAATATTACAAAAAAATAATCAATTATATAAATCAGGAATATCACTTACTATTAAAGGGATAGTTGGAATTATCGCTTTTGTGATTACGGATTTACTAACAAAGAATATCTTGATTTCACTAGTAAGTTTAATAATTGTAAATGCTTTACTTTTCTTTACTTTTGATATAAAAAACTCTAAAGAATATATATATGGAATATTTAACTTTGTTAATTTAAAAAAAATATTAAAAGATACTTTACCAATATTTATCTATTCTTTTCTAGCGATGTATGTAGCTAATTCAAGCAAGTATATACTTGATTATTTTGATACAGCGGAAGCTCAAAATATTTTTGGAATAATATTCATGCCATCAACAATAATTGGATTATGTTCAAGTTATATAGTTGTGCCAATAATAACAAGTTTAAACAACTTATTTAAAAATAAAAATATAGATAAATTTAATAAAGTGGTAAGAAATATGATGCTTTCTTTAATATTTATTGGTGTTCTTGCTTGTCTTTGTGGACTTACGATTGGAATTCCTGTACTTAATATCATGTATGGAATAAATTTAAACGCTTATCGAATTCATTTAGTAATTGTTCTTATAGGAGCAACATTTTATACACTTGCAAATGTCTATTCACAAGTACTAGTTTTATTAAATGTTCATAAAGAACAAACTATAATATATTTAATTATGACAGTTGTATCAACTATTATTTGTTATGTGTTGATAAGTGCTTTCAAACTCACTGGTGCAATATATGCGTATCTCATATTTATGGCAATTTTATTGATAATGTATTTATTCTTGTATTATAAAACTCTAAACAAATATAAAAGGAATTGATTTTATGAAATTAGTAAGTATTAATACAGTATGTAATGGGTCAACTGGTAAAATCATGGGTAGCATTTCAAGAGAAGCAAGAAATGATGGCTTTGAAGTGTTTTGTATTTATGGAAGAAGAAAAGGCTATACTGATATACCTTGTAAAAAAATAGGGAGACCATTTTCTTTCCTTTATCATGTGTTTATAACAACTATCTTTGATGCTCATGGTCATGGTTCATATTTTAAAACGAAAGAGTTAGTTCGTGAATTAAAAAAAATCAATCCTGATATCATTCATCTACATAATATTCATGGTTATTACATCAACTATAAAATATTATTTGACTATTTAAGAAATGAATATCAAGGAAAAATATTTTGGACTTTACATGATTGTTTACCAATGACAGGCCATTGTGCATACTTTGACTATATCCACTGTGATCGTTGGAAGATGGGATGTCATGACTGTCCAAACAAAAAAAAATACCCAATAAGTTTAGTTTTTGATCGTTCAAAAAAGAATTACGAAGAAAAGAAAAAATTATTTACCGACCCTAGAATAACCATCATAACGCCATCAATTTGGCTTCAAGATATTGTATCTAAGTCATTTTTAAAAATATGTAATGTAAAGACAATAAATAATGGAATTAATTTAGAAATATTCAAACCTAAAAAAGATGAAACTATTTATGATAAATACAATATTCCTAAAGATAAAAAAGTTATTTTAGGGGTAGCAAGTATTTGGGAGAAACGTAAAGGATTTGACGATTTTTTATCTTTAGCTGATAAAATAAGTGATGAATATGTTATAGTCTTAGTAGGCTTAAATGATAGGCAAACAAAAGAAGTAGAAAACTATAGGAATATAATCCCTATAAAAAGAACGGAAAATCAAGTTGATTTAGCCACTCTTTATAGTCTTTCTTATTGTCTTTTAAATCCAACATATGAAGATAATTATCCAACAGTAAACATTGAAGCTCTTGCATGCCATACAAGAGTGGTTTGTTATGATACTGGAGGTTGTGTGGAACAAGCTAAAAACAGAAATGTCTATCTAATAAAGAAACAAGGTAAAGAAGAAAATATTAAAAATATTTTAAAAACAATTTATTCACTTAAAGAATATCAAGAATATGATACGTCCATTTATAGTGATAAACTCTTTGCTAAAAAAATTATTGAAGAATATAGAAAGTAGTTGATTTTATGAAGGTCCTATATTATACAAATATACCTGCACCTTATCGAGTAAAATTTTTTAATCAATTAAGTAAATATGTTGATTTAACTGTTTTATTTAATGGAGATAGATCAGAATCTTATCGTAATAAAGAATGGTTTAAAAATAATAACTTTGAATTTAAGTTTATAAATCTAAAAAAAATTGCTTTATTTCAATTGAATAAACTTCTTAATGAAAATCATTATGATGTTGTAATAATCGGAACATATGCTAATATGAATGGAGCAATACTAAATATTTTACTTAGACATAAAAATATTAAATTCTTTTTAAATGCTGATGGTGGAGTAGTTCCTAAAAAGGAAACGTTTATCTCTAAATATTTAAAAACAAAATTTATATCAACAGCATCATATTATCTAAGTACTGGAAAAACAACTAATGAATATCTTTTAAATTACAATGCTCGTTTAGAAGATATTTATATTTATCCTTTATCATCTATTGAAAAAAGTGATGTTTTATTACTTCCAATGAAAATGGAAGAAAAACTTAAACTAAGAAAATCTGCTGGATATAACTATAAAAGATTATTTGTAAGCGTTGGTTCATTTATTGAAAGAAAGGGTTATGATCTGTTTTTAAATTCTCTTTTAATTAACAATAATGAAAGAAATGGTTATATAATCATTGGTGGTGGAGAAGAAAAAGAAGACTACGAAGACTTTTTAAAAGAACACAATATCAAAAATGTTCATTTTATTGATTTTTGCGATAAAGAAAAAGTATTTGAATATTATAAGATGAGTGATGTATTCTTCTTCCCATCAAGAGAGGATATTTGGGGACTTGTAATAAATGAGGCTATGAGCTGTGGGTTACCAGTAATTGCAACTTTTGAAACGGCATCAGCTAGAGAAGTATTTAAAAAAAGTCAACTTTACCAATGCGATAATATTCGTGCACTTTCTAAAAAAATAAATGAATATTCATTAAAAAGTGCCTTGGACCTTTATAAAGAAGGATTAAACAATTTAGAAATAAGTTCTAAGTATACGATTGAAAACATGGTTGATAAACACTTAAAAATATTTGAGGAGGTAAAAAAACGTGAAAAGGAAAATTAGTATTATAACAGTTTGTTATAACTCTGCATCAACAATTGAAGATACGATAAAATCAGTTTTAGCCCAAAAATATGATAACTATGAATATTTAATAATTGATGGATTAAGTAAAGATAACACTTTAGATATCGTAAAAAAGTATGAAAGTAAATTTAAAGGAAAAATGAAAGTTATCAGTGAAAAAGATAAAGGTTTATATGATGCGATGAATAAAGGAATAAAACTTGCAACTGGGGATATTATTGGTATTATAAATTCCGATGATGTTTTGATTGATGAACATGTTTTTGAAAAAATTAATAGTTCTTATACCGATGAAACTGATGTTTTATATGCTAATCTAATCTATTGTGATTCTACACTAACTCATCCAATAAGAGATTATATAAGCGGTAAAAGGAAGAAAAATGAATGGTGTCCAGCACATCCAACTATGTATATAAAAAGAAGTGTATTTGATAAAGTTGGTTTATACAACTTAAACTATAAAGTGTCATCTGATTATGATATGATGGTAAGAATTAATAAAGAAAATTTTAATTTTACTTATTTAAATGATTATTTAGTATTAATGCGCTTAGGCGGAGTAAGCAATGGTTTAAAAGGATATGTAAACAATTTTAAGGATGCATATAGGATTTTAAAGGACAATAATATATCACTTCCATTTCTTAGAACATTAAAAAGAAGTTTAAAAACTGTTTTTCAATATTTAAGAACATATTTTAACAAGCCAAAAATTGACTTAACAAGCCAAAAATAGTAGAATAAACAAACAAAAGGAGAGGTAATTATGTACCAAAACGGTGGTTCCGAAAGAGATTCAGATTCAGAGCGTATGATAGCTAATGAAATGAGAATATTAGAAAGTCCAAATTTACAATATGCTTTAGGATTAAGTGGTGATGAATTGGGATATATTGCTTATGCAGTTAAATTACATGCTTTAAGTGTAGCTAGACAAATTATTAGTAATGATGAAGTAAATAAATCATATCAACAAGCCGAAGCAGAATTAAAAAAGCCATACCAACAAGAAGAAACAAAAAAATTGAACTTGTCCAATCCAAGTGAAGAGAATTAATTGCAATACGTAAGTCATATAAAAAAGTAGATGCTAATATCTATTTTTTTGTTATAATTATTCAAAGGATGGTGTCTCATGAAAAAGAAAAAAGTTTTATTTGTTTCCAGCATTGGTGGACATTTAACTCAATTACTAGAATTAAAACCTTTATTTAAAGATTATAATTATTTATTAGTAACTGAAAAATCAGATGTAACACTTAATTTAAAAGATAAATATAACGTGGTGTTTTTCAAATATTGTAATAAGAAAAACTTTTTAAAATACTTTTTTATAAATGTATTAAATGCCTTTCATTCAGTATTTTTATTTTTTAAATTTAGACCAGATGTAATTGTAACTACAGGTGCAAATACATGTGTTCCTTTATGTTATATGGGTTTTATTTTTAGAAAAAAAGTCATTTATATTGAATCATTTGCTAAACAAGAAGGAAAAACTTTATCAGGAAAACTTGTTTATCCAATTGCAACTCATTTCATAGTTCAATGGGAATCGATGAAAAAATATTATCCTAAAGCTATATATATAGGAGGTATTTATTAATGATATTAGTAACACTTGGGACTCAAGATCAAAAGTTTTATAGACTTTTAGATTGTATTGAAAAATCTAAAATAAAAGATGAAATAATCGTTCAAGCCGGAGGTTCATCTGATTATGTAAGCAAAAAAATGAAAATCTTAAAATTTATAAATTATGATGAGATGAATAAACTTATAGATGAAGCAGATTTAATAATAACTCATGGAGGAACAGGAAGTATTTTAACTCCATTAAAAAAAGGTAAAAAAGTAATCGCGATGGCTAGATTAGAAAAATATGGTGAACATATAAATAATCATCAAAAAGAAATAGTTTCTCTTTTTAAAAAAGAAGGATATATTTTAGAGTTAGATGATAACACTAATTTAGATGATTTAATAAAAGAAGCAAAAACATTCAAAGTAAGAAAATATGTAAGTAATACAGATAATTTCATCTCAGAATTAAAGAAATTAATTGATAATTAGAATGCAGGATGCATTCTTTTTGTTTGCAAAATAAAACTTTACACATACTAAAAATAGAATATTTACTATACAACAGATAAATTGTATAATTTAAGTATAATAAGTGTGCAAAAAAAGAATGGTGTGTGTAATTTATGAAAAAGAAAAGTGCAATAATAATTGCAATTATTTTGATGTCTATTGGATTTGCTGCAGTATCAACAACATTAATAATAAATGGAAATGCAAAAGTAAGTGAAAATCAAGATGACTTCTCAGTAATCTTTACAGCTGCAAGTATAGATGGGAAGGACGTATACTCAACAGCGGTGGATGACACAAAGAAAACAATAACATTTGAAACATCAGAATTAAAGACACTTAATCAAACAAGTATACTTACATATGAAGTAACAAACAACTCAAGTAACTATGATGCAAATGTAACTATAACATGTGTACCAAAGACTGGTACAACAGCAAAACACACAAGTATCAAAAATGAATTAGCAAATGATGCAACAATTGTAAAAGCAAAAGAAAGTGTAACTGGAACATTAACAGTAACATTAAACAAGACTGCAACAGAGGAAGTAACAGAAGAATATACATGTAAGTTAGAATTCACTGCTGTAGAAAGAGATACAATAGGTGTAGAACTAACTCAATTTCAAAAAGATAGTTGGGCAACAATAGCAGCAAATGTAAAGAACGGAAATACAAGTAAATATAATGTAGGAGATACAAAAGAAGTAGACTTAGGAGATTTAGGAACACACACAGTAAGAATAGCAAACATGAATGAATGTACAAATGGAGAAACAAGTGAAACAGCATGTGGATTTGTAGTGGAATTTGCTGATATAATATCAGAACATCAATTTAATAGCACAGCAACAAATGTAGGTGGATGGAGAGATTCAGAATTGCGTACATATATAAACGAAACAATATATAAAAAACTTCCAACAGATTTACAGAATATTGTGAGTTCAACAAAAGTAATATCAAGTCATGGAATTACATCAGGAGAGACAAATTTTGAAACCCAAGATAAATTATTTTTGTTAAGCACAGAAGAAGTATGGGTAGAAACTAATTATGATACATCAGTAGGCACATCAAAACAATTAGATTATTATAAGAATCAAGGGGTAACAACAAGCAGTTATACAAGTGCAATAAAGCAATATAAGGGAATTGAAAAGTCTTGGTGGCTTCGCTCATCCTATTCTAGAACTACTAACGATTTTTATCGTGTTAACGGATCAGGTGGTAGCATTGGAAATTATGCTAGCAATTCTTTTGGAGTTTCTCCAGCCTTCCGTATAGCATAAATAATCTATAAAGCAACGTATATAAGCTACGTTGTTTTTTCTTGATGTATAAAATTTTAAAATAAACTTAAACTAATCATAGGTGGTAGTAATGAAAAAGAAATTAATAATAGGTTTAGCATTAATGAGTATTTTACCATTTAATGTTTATGCTTATTCAAATTATATATATGCTGGTGGAGATAATATTGGTATCGAAATATCTTCTAAAGGGGTGATGGTTGTTGGTTTTTATGAAAATTTAGAGATTAATAATAAAATAAAAGTAGGAGATTATATTGAAAAAGTAAATGGAAATGTAGTTTCTGATATTGATAATTTAGTAAGCCTTGTAAATAAGTATCAAACAGATGGTAAAGTAACTTTAACCTTAAGAAGAAAAAATAAGACATTTGATATTGAATATGAATTAATAAAAACTGAAGATAAGTATAAAACAGGACTTTTTGTTAAAGATTCTATAAGTGGAATTGGAACACTTACTTATGTTGATCCAGAAACTAAAATATATGGTGCTTTAGGCCATGAAATAATTGAATCAAACTCTAAAAATGTTGTAGATATTGAAGACGGATTCATTTTTGAAAGTAATGTTTCTAGTATTGATAGGAGTTTTAATGGACATCCAGGCACTAAAAATGCAAGATTGAATAAAAATAATAAGTATGGAACGATTGAGAAAAATACTAATAAAGGAATATATGGAAAGTACAACAATGAAAAGAATGTTTCTTTAGTAGAAGTTGGAGAAAAAGAAGATTTAAAATTGGGTGAAGCAACAATAAGAACTGTACTTGATAATAAAGAAATTAAAGAATATAAAATAAAAATAACTAAAATTGATAAAAAAAGTGATACTAAAAATATTTATTTTGAAATCATCGATGATGAACTTCTAAGTAAAACTGGTGGAGTAATTCAAGGAATGAGTGGGTCACCAATACTTCAAAATGGGAAAATCTTTGGAGCTGTTACGCATGTTGTAGTTGAAAATGTAAAATCAGGATATGGAATATTTATTACAACAATGTTGAATGAAGGAGAAAAATAATACATTTAATGATATAATTACTACAAGAGGTGTAGTCATGAATAAATGTATAATCGGGATTTTACCTTCGTACTATTGCGAGAACGAAAATCCATATTCAGAATATTATAAATATAATTGTATATTTGCAAGAAAGTTACTCGAAGCCGGTGGAGTTCCAGTTGGAATGATGTTTAATGGAAATAAACTTGATTATAAAGTTTTAGATCTATATGATGGATTTTTAATTACTGGTGGAAATAAGATAAATGATTTTGTATACGAAATACTTTATTATGCTTACGAAAACAATAAACCGGTTTTAGGTATTTGTATGGGAGCTGAATCTATAGATGTTTTTAGTTTGCTACTTGACTCTATTGAAAAAAATGGAGGAGAAGTAACTAGTGAAAAAGTAGAAACTTACTACAAAACAATTAAAGAAAAGTACGGCTCCACTTTAAGAAGATTAGATCCAGGAAACATTCATAATAATTATATAATTGACGGGAATATTGAAGCAACCAAACATGAAATAACTATTGTTTCAAATACGATCGCTAGCAAAATATTTCCTGATAAAATTTTAGTTCCAAGTATGCATAACTATGATTTTCATGCTGTTGGAAGTCACTTTAAGGTAAGTGCAAAAGCAAGCGATGGTGTATGTGAAATCATTGAATGTGTTGATCCAAATAAATTTATTTTTGGAGTTCACTTTCATCCAGAACTTATTAAAACAGAGGTGTTCAATTATTTTATTGATCGTGTAAAAAATAGTTAATAAAGAAAATGTAAAGTGCTATTAAAAGTGTAAACAATCGACAAAATATTTGTTATAATATACCTAGAATAGAGGGTATGATATGAATACACAATTACTAATTGAGAATGGCGTAGATGTTAATCACGCATTAGAATTACTTGGAGATATGGAAATGTTTAATGACACGTTAAAAGATTTTTTAGAGGAGAGCAAAACGCGCATTCCAAACATAATTTCAAGTTTTAATAATAATGATATGGAAAACTATGCAATTTTGGTTCATGCAATGAAAAGCGATTCTAAATATTTAGGATTTACTAAACTTGCAGAGATGTCTTATGAACATGAGATGGCTAGCAAGAATGGAAACATTGAGTTTGTTAAAACAAACATTAATCCGTTAATCATCGAAGCTAATAGAATAATTAATTTAGTTAAAACATATTTAGGAGTGTAATTATGGATATAAGAGCTATTGTTGAAAACATTCCTAATATGATTGCTTCTTTATATGAATCAATTTACGTCATTAATAAAAATGATAATAAATTTTATGATATAAAGTATACTGGAGAAGAACTTAGAATTTCATCTCCACTTGATTATGATAAAATAAACGACGTTATGCGCACATATAAAGAATTTAGTCCTACTTTTTTAAATGAAAATGAATTTAAAAAAGTATTAGTTACTAATGATAATAAAGAAAAATTAGTAACTCTTATAACTGTGGAAGAATATAAAATTATCTTTGTGGTTGATATAACTATGAAAATTGATGGAAATGTTTTAAGAAACAAGATAATAATAGCTGATGATTCACCGGTTATAACTAATTTCTTTAGCAAGATATTTAGAAATGAATTTGAAGTAATAGTAGCTCACAATGGAAAAGAAGTTATTGACATAGTTAATCAATATATGAATGATTCACTTGTTGGTTTATTTTTAGATTTACAAATGCCAGTTATGAATGGCTTTGAAGTACTTGATTACTTCAAAGAACATGATTTATTTAAGATAGTTCCTGTATCCATAATAAGTGGAGAAGACACTGAAGAGGGTATTAAACGTGCAATGTCATACCAAGGAGTAATAGATATGATTCAAAAACCTTTTGATGCAACATCGATAAGAGCAATAGTTGATAAAACTGTTACCTTTAGTCCCAAATATAAATAGTTATAGTTTAAAACTATAGCTTTTTTTGTTAAAATAACATTAGGAGGTAAAAACATGGAAAAAGGTAAGTTAATAGTGGTAGAAGGTGCTTGTGATGGTGTTGGAAAAACAACCCAAGTAGAACTTTTAAGAGAATATTTGGAACAATATGGAGAAGTTATCACTCATCATTTTCCAACATATCATGAAATAAGCGGCTTTTTAGTTGAAAAATATTTAGCAGGAGAATTTGGAAATTTGGAAGAATTAAGTCCATACTTTATAAATTCTTTATATGCTATAGATCGTGCAATTGTATCTAAAGATAAAATAATGCCTGCTTTAAATGAAGGAAGAACTGTTTTACTTGATAGATACACAACATCAAGTGTTATATATCAAGCTGCATCACTTCCAGAATACGCAAAGAAAGATTTTATTGAATATGTTATGGATTTTGAATACAATCGCTTAGGAATAAAAAAGCCGGATATAGTCATATTTTTAACTGCTCCATATGAAGTTATAGAACAACTTAGAAACGCTCGTAAAGTAAATGATGGTATTCAAAAAGATATTCACGAAAGTAACAAAGAATATTTAAAAACAGTTTACAATACTGCTCAATATGCATGTGAATTGCTAGATTGGAAGAAAGTTGAATGTTCTAACGGAAACCAAATGCGTCCAATTGAAGAAATACATGAAGATATTATAAAACTCATAAAAATGTAGTTTACTAAATATTGGTATTGTGCTAAAATTATCCTTATGAAAGAGGTTATATTATGTCTACTCGTAGTGAATTAAGAGAAAAAATAATGACTATTTTATACCAAATAGATTTATATAAAAGAAACAATATTGAGTTTGATGTCGATTCAACAATAAAAGAAAATGTCGAAATTGATAATGAATTTGTAAAGGATATCGTATATGGCGTAGTAACATATATGGATACAATCGATGAATTAGCAAATAAATATTTGAGTAACTGGACAATTGACAGATTGGATTCAGAGGGAAAAGCAATTTTAAGAATGAGTATTTATGAACTAAAGTATACAGACACTCCTGATTTAGTAGTTATTAATGAAGCTATTGAACTTGCTAAAAGATATAGTGATGATTCAGTAAGAAAAATGATTAATGCGGTACTTGATAAAATAGTTAATGAAGTGTAAATCACTTCTTTTTTAGTTATTGCACTAATATAATATATTGTATAAAAAGAAAGGACATAATTTATGGAAATAAAACACGAAGAAAATTTATGTACAGCAATATTTAGAAGATTAAATAAAATTGGATTTAATGAAGAAAACGTTGAAAATGAATATATTCATTTAAATTTTATAATGTATTTTTTGAAGAATGTGCTTCAACCGTCATATTTTTCAGAAGAAAATTATGAACTAGTTTTATCACCTAAATCTATGAGTGTAGATTTTAGTGGAGATGAAAAAACTCTAATTGCAAAAACGTCTTATGAGGAAGATAGATGTTTCTTGAAAATCAGCTATGATAAATACACTATATGCTTTGAAGCAAACGATAACCCTATAAACATTTTTATTAATGATGGTGACAATGAAGAAATTTTTAAAATCGATAAGAAAGAGGAATCGTTTACATATTATTTTAAAAAATTAAATAGAACTGATGTTGAAGATAAAGAACTTTATTGTGGCATGTTAACATCTATCAATACATGCATTGATAACAAAGAATATTTTGCCTATGAAAGAATGTTCCCAAAGGCTGTTTACCAAAAAGGTTTTTGGGAAAAAATTAAAGACATTAAACATCATAAAAAAGTAATCGCAATTTCTAAAAGCAATTCTAACTTTTCGATTTATGATGATGTCATATTGATTTTCAATGAGCTTCAAAAAGAAAAAGAAAAGATGCTTGAACCTCAAGAAAAAAATCAACATTTGTTGAAAATAAAGACGCAAGGAAACCTATAGTATAGGTTTTTCCTTTTTTTTTATTTCTAAATTATTGAAGAAACATTTGTAGTTGTGATATACTTATATAGTATAAAGATAAAGGAAATAGACGAAAATAATATTAAGGAGAAAGTATGAAGAAGGCAGTAAGTATACTAGTAATGATAATAATGAATATACTTATGATCTCAGATGCAAAAGCATGTGAGATATCTTATGATGAATATAAAGATAGAAAAATAGTCCAAAGTTTTGTAGTAGGAGACTATATATTTAATGTAGATAATGGATACTCACCAAGTTTAGAGGATTTTGCAGAAGCAGCAAGAAGTATAGAAGACGGAAAAGATGTAAAAATATATAATATCATGATGATAGGAGATATATATTATAAAACAACAGAAGTATTCAGTAATAAAAGTACAACCGAAAGAAACGAGTTTCCGGAAATAGATGTAGCATATGAATATCGAGCAAGTATAAGAGGAGCAAAGAAAAGCGACTATGATTTAATAACATGTAAAAATAAAGATATAAAAATAAGATATACAGGACTATATACAGAAGGGTCTAACGAATATAAAAGAAAAGCCATAAGATATGCAAGTGTTCAATCAGAAAATGCGATAGAAGAGGCAAAATATTGTACAACAATCCAAGAAAGTTGTACACCAAATAAAGAACTAACAGTAAAAGGAACAGAAAATATTGTAGAAATAGAATATGAAACAAATGCCAGTGCTCAAAAAATATGTATCGAAGCAAGTGACAAAAATGGAAGTAGTAAAATAGAATGCGATGAAGAAACTGTAAAAGTAGATAAAGAGCCAATAAAGATAACAAAGAATCAAGAAAATATAGAAATAGTAGAAGGAAAAAGTAAGTCGTTAGGAGACTTGTTTGAAGTAAAATATGGAGTATCTGGAGGAACACTACAATATTTATCAACCCAAGAAGATGAAAAACAGTTGATAAATGATATGTCAGAGTTAAAAAATGGAGAAGCAGAGATTGAAATAATAGCAACAAGTGGAAGTGGAATAGTAACACGAGAAACAACAAATGTTGAAATAAGAAAAAATAAGGTAACATATGACTACTGGACAAATGGAGGAACAACAGCAACTAAAGAGACAGGAGAAGTAAGCTATAATGGGTTAGCTGACTTAAACGTAGAAGCAAAAAAGGAAGGCTATACATTTGTTGGATGGAATATAGATAAAGATGCGCATGTTGGGCTTCAAACAAAAAAGATAACAGAAGATATAACACTATATGCGATTTACAAAAAAGAAGTAACTGCTGAATTTATAGTAACAAAAAACGGAGAAAAAGTTCCCGCAGTAAGTGAAGAAGCAAAAAAAACATGTACCCTATATGGAAATGAAACAGGTTGTACAATAGAAATACCAAGTATAAGTGCCAAGATGGGATATAAAGCAGTTGGCTGGAGTAAAACAGAAAGAAGTAAAACAGCTGAATATGTTGGAAAAGAAAAGATAGAAATCAATAAGGATGAAAAATACTATTCGGTAACATATGAAAAGACAGCTATAAGTGCAACATTTATAACATATAATGGAACAAGTCCAGAAGAAAATGTTTTAAAATGTTACAAATATAATGGAGAAAGTAGTTGTCAAATAGATGTAAGCAGTTTAGTAAGTAAGCCATATGAAGGAATACTTTTAAGTGGATATACTAAAGAAAGTGAAACACCAGTAAAAGAAGAAAACTTTGAGATAAGCAAAGGAGAACAATATTACGCATACTATGAAAAAGAATCAACTCTAAGCTATGTAGGAGCAAGTAAAACAGAAAACGTAAAGGTAAAAACATGGTATGAAACAACAAGAGAAGGAATAAAAGTAATACAAGAAGAAAAGATGATACCCACTTTTAATGATAAAGAAGGATATACGTTTAAAGGATATCGAGAAGATTTAGAAAATGAAGATGCGGAAATAAAAGAAGGAAAACAAGGAAGCAAAGAAAATAAAACATATAATGGTATATATGAAAGAAAAGTAAAATTAACATACGAATCTGGAGAAGATGAAAGCAATATTCCGGCCGAGCAAACAGCAAGCATATATTATAACGCTGGTAGTAAAAAGGAAAAAGAGGCAGAAATAAAACTAGACGATGGATTAAAAATAAAAAAGAAAAACCATATATTTGAAAGTTGGAATATAGGTGGAACAAAATATCAAGCAGGAAGTATGGTTAAAATATCAAAGAACACAAAAGTAACGGCTGAATGGACGATAAATGGAAGCAGAATAATATTAGATTATCAAGAAAATGGTGGAATAAGAGCAGATAAAAGTTCAATTGTATATTATCAAGGAGACGAAGAAATAAACTTAAAAGAAATAAAAGCATATAAACCAGGATGGGAGTTTATTGGATGGAGCTTATATGCTGACTCACCAGGAGTAGCAATAGAAGCATACATACCAGAAGAAAATGTAAAAGAGGTACGATTATATGCACTGTTTAAAAAGACAATAACAGTAAACTATAAAATAAGAGATGAAAATGCATATGTCTTATCAAATTCAAAACAAGAAAAATATACAATTTATAATAAAGCAACATCAGCAGAAGTAAGTTTAGCAACATTAATAAAAGTTGGAAAAAATTACACATTCTTAGGATGGAATAGAGACGAAAAATCCCATGAAGGAGAATATAACGAAGGTGAAAAAGTAAGCTTAAGCCAAAATACAACGATGTATGCCGTAATAAGAAATGATGATGCTGTAAAAGTAACTTATAATTATTATGATGGAGAAACGCGAAAAAAAGTAGAAAAAAGTTGTAATAAGTATAATGGAGAACAAACATGTGAGACAGAAAGTGGAATAGCAAATATAACAACAAATGGGGGAATACTTGTTGGTTGGAGTGGAAGTCCAGATACAATAAAAATTGAAACTAAACAACAAAATAGCCAAAATAAAGCATATTATGCAGTATACGAAAAACTACTAACAATAAACTATAAAAGTGGAGTTTTTGGAAGTGTAACATCAAGTGAAATATATAAAGACAAAATTTTAACAAATACAAGTGGAAAAACAAACCTAGGAGTAGATGTTGAACTTGATACACCAGATGCTATAAGTGGATACGTAACTGATGGCTGGAGAATAGACTCATTGGCAGAAGGAAAAACATATAGTTTTGGAGAAATAATAAAAGTATATGAAGATCAAACATATAACGGAGTTTATAAAAAAGATATAAGCTTAATATATAATGAAAACGGAGGAAAAGAAAAAATAACTCCAACAACAAAGAAAGTTTATTATAATACAACGGAAGCAAACATAGAAAAGTCCATAGATGTAGTAATAAATGGAGTAACAAGCTTAGAAGGAAATAAGTTAAGTGGATGGTCAATAAATAATAAAACATATAAAAACGGAAGTACAATAAGTATAAATAAAACAACGGAAGCCATAGCTGTATGGAAAGCAAATACCTACAACATAACGTACGATTATAGCACCAATGGAGGAACAAGTGTAACAAGCCATGTAGAAGAAGAAACATTTGGAAATAATATTGATTTAACTCCAAGAGGAATAAAAGAAGGATATACATTTGTTGGATGGAATGAAAATAAAACTGCAACAGTCGGACAAAGTGAAATCAAAATGCCAAGCCATGATATAACTTTATATGCAATCTATAAAAAGGAAGTAAAAGCAAAATGGATATTGGTAGATACAAATGCAGGAGAAAACAAATTAAGTGAGACAACATGTAATAAATACAACAATGATGCAACATGTAAAATAGAAACTGGCACAGTAATACCAAAAAGTGGATATATAATGGATGGTTGGGATACAACACAAGGAGGAACAAATGTTATAGCAGCAAACAATTTCTATTATGATATAGCAAGTGATCAAATATTCTATTCAGTAACACGAAAGAAACAACAAATAGTAGGAACATTCTATTATGGAAATGAATCAGAAATAGATGTGTTAACAAGCTCATGTATTTTATATAATGGTGCAAGTGAGTGTACAGTTACAGTACCATTAACACCATACATGTATAAAGAAACAGCTTTTAGTGAGTGGAGTTCAAATAAATATACAGCAACAAATGCGAATATGAAAATAAGTGAAAATACAACATACTATGCACATTATGTAAGAAGTGTAAGTTTAAACTATCATACAGGAGCAAGTAATACGATAAAAACAAATACAAATACAGTAGAATATATAACAAGTGATGTAGGAGATCATGAAACAATACCAAAATATACAATACCTACACCAGATGCAATAAGCACATATACAGCATTAGGATGGAGAGCAGATGGAACAAGAGGAGAAGCAGATGCAACTTATAAAATAGGTGCAACGATAAATCTAAAAAATTCATTAAATTTAAATTCAGTATATAAACGAACAATAAGCTTAAGCTATAATGTAGGTGGAGGAAGTCCACAACCAGAAACCCAAACAACAACACAATACTATAATAGTATAAATGGAGCATCTAACCATTTATATGTGTTACCAAATAATGTCAGTAAAACAGGATATACATTAAAAAGTTGGGCAGAAGGAAGTTTAAGCGGAACAAAATATGCCTTATCATATAACTACTACTTAAATAAAACAACAACAATGTATGCTGTATGGGAAGTAAATAGTTATGGAGTAAGTGTAAATGGAAGTAATGTAACAATAAATCCAACATCATTAAACATAAATTATGCTGGAAGTGGAAAAGTAACAATAACACCATCAAACAACTATTACATAGAATCAGCAAGTTGTACAAATGGATATACAATAAGCGGATTAACAACCGGAACAAGTGCAACAGGAAGTCAAACAATAACCATAAACAACAATAGTAATGCTCAAGGAAGTACATGTACAATCAAAACTGCTGCTTTATGTCCATATAACATTGGTCAAACATGGAATTATGGGTATACTGGTGGATCACAAAGTTTCTCAACACCATGTGCTGGAACATATAAATTAGAGACGTGGGGAGCCCAAGGTGGAAATTATGGATCTCTTTTAGGAGGTAAAGGTGGTTCCATGACTGGAACATTTACCTTATCAAAAGGAGAAGCATTAACTATAGTAACTGGAGGACAAAATGGTTACAATAGTGGTGGAAGCGCTACTGCATATGGAGTTGGTGGAGGAATGACTTACATAAATTCCAATACTAAAGGTACTCTTTTGATTGCTGGTGGAGGCGGTGGAGCCACATCAGCTCAAGCTGGAGGTGTCGGTGGTAGCACAGCCGGAAATATATCAGGAAATGCAGGACAAGCCGGACATGCAGGTGGAGGAGCCGGTGGGTCTGGTGGACAAAGCGGACACGCACATATCCATTCAGGTTATGCTTATACAACAAATAATACGACTTATTATTCAACAAGCAATGGTTGCTATACCAACAGTGCCTCACTACCATTCACTTGTACAGTCACTTATAATAAATCAGGTTCTCCTGTTGATAATGGTGTATTCAACTGTCCAGTTTGTGGTAGAAGTGCACATATCTATACGCAATTTTATGATACACATCATTCAGCTTGTGGAGATTCATCTACTGATGTCGGAAAAGAATGGTATGATCGTGTTTGGGTAAACTTTTGTGGAAGTTGTGGAAAATCAACAGCCGGTGCCGTTGGTGTAGGAAACCAAGTTCCATCAAACCTATACACAAGCAATCATACATACTATAAAACATTCTATTCATTGAGTTGTGGTCAAACAAATCATGCATCAACAGGTGGAAGCAATTATATCAACCCCGCTTATGCATTAAGCAATACTCCGGGTTCAGGTGTTCAATCTGGCAATGGATACGCACGTATTACTCTAATGTCATTAAGTTAAAGAGATGAATTTTCATCTCTTTTTTCATGCATTAATTCTATGTTCTTGAATAACTTTTTAATATGTGTTATTATATAGAACAATTAATGAGGAGGGGTAAACTTGAAAATAGTAGAAATAATCAAAGTAAAACTAAATAAGTTAAAAGAAAAATATCAAAATTTCTTTAACAAAAGATATAAAAAATATATAGTTGAATATAAAATTGAAGATGATAAAATAAAAATATTTTCTTCAACTGGAGATTATAGAATTGTAAAAAATACTAAAAGTAATATTTCAAAATTAAATAAAGCTGTTGTTCAAAACAAAATAAATATTCAAAGAAAAATTGATGAATATGAAAGCAATTATAAAGAAAGATTAGCAGTATTGTTAGTTAATCTTATCGCTATAATTGGATTTGGTACACTTATATGCCTAACATTCTTTATCGGAAATTATTTTCTATTTCTTATGAGCATCATTTTCTTTTCTCTAGCAGTTATAACTTCAACTTTAACAACATTCAACTATTTAGTTACAGTTAAAGAAATAACGAATTTAAAAAAATTAACCGGTTATAAATCAGAAAGTGAATTTACTTTAGAAGATTTTAAATTAAGTAAGTAGTTTTATACTACTTTTTTTATTTAAGAATATATTTTTATAGGTGATAATTTGTGAATATAATTGAATTAATTGTCTTATCTTTTTCTCTAAGCATGGATTCTTTTGCAACATCCTTATGTAAAGGAATTGAGTTTAATAATAATTTATACAAAAGCTCTATAATAACTTCAATTTGGTTTTCAATATTTCAAACAATCATGCCAATACTAGGGTATTATCTTGGTAATATAATTTCTATGAAACTTTTCAGTGTTGCTTATTATATTTCGTTTTTTATTCTTTCATTTTTAGGAATAAGTATGATAAGAGAAAAAGACGACGTAGTTCAATTAAATGATTCTCTTGGTTTTAAAATTATGTTTCTTTTATCAGTTTCTATAAGCATGGATGCTTTTTCAGTTGGTATTTCCTATGCTCTTTTAAATCTTAATATTATTTTATCGTCTATCTTAAATTTCAGTATAACATTCATTACAACATATATAGGATGTATATTAGGATCAAAAATAGGTAGCAAATATTCCTCTATATCAAAAACAATTGGAGGAATTATTTTAATATCTCTAGGAATCAAGATTCTGCTTACAAACATTTTATAAAAAAAAGTTAAAATTTGACTAAGAATTATTAATTTGATACAATACACTTCATGTTGCGGAGGGGTAAATTTGAAAAAGTGTATTGTTAAAGTAGTTAATTATTTAAGAAATGAAAAACAGGTATTAATTGTAGATAAAAATCCTAGTGGGGAAATTGGAGCTAAATACTTAATGAATGATGAAAAAAATGATTTCGTTAGAGATCGTGTTCTTCCTTTATTTTTATATAATTTTTTAACTCAACAACAAAATGCGATATTGATAACTACAAATATGTTCAAAAGATTTTCAGAATACTTTAATACGATTGATTATGATGAGGAAATTGTAACCGATTTCATGCTAGAATTGGTTGAACAATATTCCCAATTGCAAGATAATCCAGATAAGAAAGATGATTTAAATTATATTGACTTTTTTGACACTTATTTTATAAAAGAAAACAAGAAAATATCTCCACTATGTTTCTATAGTCTTTTAAATATGGACGGGAATCCATTCTTTATGGCTCTTGAAAATAACAAAGATATAACAGATTTTGTCTTATTCGATTTAGATTCAATTATAAATAATTGCCGAGAAATAAGAGAAAAACGTATTTCTAAACTGGAGAGATTAAACAGTGATGATATAAATGATATTGCTGTTACTTTATTTTTATCTGGAGTATCATTAAAAATTAGTAATATAGTTTATAAGACTTTAATAAAGAGAAATGTTATGTTAGCGCAAGATAACTGTAAAGTAGACGAACACAAAGATGCTATAAGAAATACTAATAACTTCAGCAAATCAAGTAAATACATAAGTGATAAAGACTATAAACATGTATTAAAAGAAATAAAAAAATATTATAATCCAAATACCGGAGAACTGGTTATGAATGATATAACCGATGAACAACGCGAATATATAGCATCTTTGATGATCCATATCGGTTTAGAACAATATCAAATAATAGATTTTTTAAATAAAACATCTTTAACAGATAAAACATATACATATGAATATTTCAAAAATCATACTGCCGAGTTTGAATTTTATTATAAAGATTTTTTAGATACCATTAATGAGTATTTAGAAGAAATAAAAAAAAGTGATACAGCTGAAGATAAAAACTTTTGGATAACTGGTATAAATGAAGAACTTAAAAATTTACCTCTTGATGGAAAATTATATAGTTATGAATATGAAATAGAATTAATAAAAAGGAAAGGTTATAAAAATGAAGAAGAGAACTGAACAAATAATAAAATATTTTCATAGAAGAAGCTTTAATTTAGCATTTAATGATGAAAATGGAAATTATAATATTGAAGATACCATAAAAAAGATTCAAGATTTTACCTATGAAGAAAGAATTGATTATAGTAAATCAATCCTTGAAATATCTATTTTATCTGATTATTTGGAAACAAATGAAAATGTTTATTTTGGTTGCACTAATATGTTTAAAATGTTTTCAGATGAATTAAAAAAATCTCCTTTTGATCCAAGAGTTATTTCTAAATTTTTACTTGATTTAGTTGAAAACTATCCTGACAAAATGTTTAATTATAATGAAACTAACACTTTTGATTATGTAATAATGCTTAAAACATTTTTAGGAAAATATTTTGATTTAAACGATTTTTCTGAATTTTGTAATGGTAAACCAAGGAACGTTCATGAAATAGTATGCAATAACAAAGACTTAGAAAAAGATGTTTGTCGTATGAATTTAAATGTTTATTTCAATTTTAAGAACATTAATGATTGTGTAAAAAAAATTAGATCAAGTTATTTTGACAAAAAAGAGACATTTACTAAAGAAGATATTGATGTTGTTTACGTAAGTTTTATTAGATTACGTGTATCACACATATTTGCTCAGGAAATAAGAAAAATATTAACTGATAAATATAATAAAAGAACTAATAATACATTTGTGTATTCTTCAAAAAAGGAAAACCATCAATTAAAAGATAATCTTATCACCGATAAGGAATATAAAAAAATATTAAAAGAAATCAAAAGATATTATAATTTATATACAAGAGAACTTATTAGTGATGATTTAACAAGTGAAGAACGTGAACATATTGCATCTTTAATGGTGCGTATCGGTTTAGAGCAATATAAAATTGCAGATTTTTTAAAAGCAACTGAAATGTTAAGCAAAACATACACTTATGATTATTTTAAAAATCATATAGAAGAATTTGAATTTTACTTTGGGGAAGAGCTTAATCAAGTATTTGAATATATGAAAGAAATAGAAAATTGTACTACCGAAGAGGATAAAGAATATTGGATTATGGGAATAAACGAGGAACTAAGTAAATTGCAATATAGTAATAAGTTAGCGTCTTATGAATACGAAAGACAATTATTAGAAAGGAAGTAATTATTTGCTTCCTTTTTAATATTATTAATTAGGGTGATTAAATGTTTGATATATTTGTAAATAATTATTTCGTCTTTTTTATCTTTATAATGATTATCTATTATTCATTTATTTTTTATTTAAAGGACACAACCAATAAATTGATTATTAATATTATGTTTTTTCTTAACGTATTTGAGTTTTTATTATTTTTAAATGGAGCTTATTTCACTAGTTTTTTATATTTATTAAATTTTATCTTATATTCTTTTTATACAATAAAAACAAGAAAATTAATTTTTATTTCAAATTTTATTTTAATAATTTCCTATTTTATATTTAATAAAACCGATGTATTCTTTAGCTATATAGTATTTTTAGTTGCTATTGAGTTACATAGTTATTTAAATAACCCAAAATATGATAATAATATACGTGCTGTTTTATATATTTTTCTAATTATCTCCCTTTTAGTAGATAAATTATATATAGGAAACACTTTCTTTACATTATTTTACTTTATATATTTAATATGCGACTTCTATATAAAAGATGAACTTACAGATACATTAAATAGAAAACCTTTAAAAAGAGATTTAAATAAAAACAGAAATCAAATTAATGCAATAATCAGTATAGATTTAAATAATTTGAAGATAATAAATGACACTTTAGGCCATTATGAGGGAGATAAGGCTATTTTGACTTTAGTAGAATTGATAAAAGAAATGATTTTAAAGGATATGCGTTTATATCGAGTAGGAGGAGACGAGTTTTTAATTGTTTGTTACAATACAAATAAATTAGAAATTGAAGAATTTGTAAAAAAACTTAAAGAAAGAATGAATAAAACCAAATACAGTTGCGCTATAGGGGTTGCTTATAAAGAAAAAAACTTAAGTTTAAATGATTTAACTAAAATAGCTGATGAAGCTATGTATGAAGATAAAAAACATTACAAAAAAGTAAGGTAGAAAAGCTAAAAAATTTGATATAATAAAGTAACGGAGGAAACTATGAAGAAAATTGCTATAGTAGAAGATGATGAAACAATTAGAAAAGAACTAGTTCGTCTTCTTAAAAATGCCAACTATGATGCTTATTGTGTTGAAGATTTTTCAAATGTTGATGAGTCTTTACTTGCAAGTAACGCTGATTTAGTTTTGCTTGATATCAATATTCCATGCTTAAATGGTAAAGAAGTATTAAAAAAAATAAGAGAAAAGAGCAATATTCCTGTTATTATGGTTACTAGCAACAATAATGAGCTTGATGAGGCTTTATCAATCACTTATGGAGCAGATGATTATATAACGAAGCCTTATAATCCTAATATTTTAATATTAAGAATTCAATCTGTATTAAAAAGATGTGATAATACAGAACAAAATAAGATGTATCGAGGATTTTTTATTAATAAATCGCGTTGTGAGTTGGAAAGTGGTGATAAAGTAATTGAACTTACTAAAAACGAAATGATAATATTTATGTGTTTGTTTGACAATTTGGGTAAGATTGTATCTAGAGATGAAATTATGACGACTCTTTGGAATAATGACGAATATGTTAATGATAATGCTTTAACAGTTAATATAAGCCGTTTAAGAAGTAAACTAAGTGATGCTTCATTAAATGATGCAATTGAAACTAAGAAGGGGCTAGGGTATATCTTGTTATGAATATAGGAACATATATAAAAGAAAAAAAAGAAAATATAATACTATTTATAATATTAGTTATCATTTTATTATTTCTACTTGATTTATTTGGTGTAAATAAATATTTAACTATTATGGTTTTGAGTTTATTGAGTATTTATTTTATTGTCGACTTTTTTACTTTTTATTTGAAAAGGAAAAAATATTATGATAACTTTCTAAATAACTTGAATTTATTGGATAAAAAATATTTGATTTTAGAGACTTTAGAAGAACCTGAATTTTTAGATGGAAAAGTGTTTTATGATGCTTTATATAAAATTGATAAGTCAATGATGGAGAATATCAACAATTACCGAAATGAAACAGAAGACTTTAAAGAATATGTGGAGATGTGGATTCATGAGATAAAAATACCTATAGCAGGGCTTATGCTTATGTACCATAACAATAAAACTATTAATAAGAATTTTTTAGATCAATTAAATAGTTTAGATAATTTAACTGATCAAATCCTTTATTATGTTAGAAGTAACTACGCTGAAAAAGATTTTTTAATTAAAGAAGCAAGTATGGATAAAATTATTAATGAAGTGCTTTTAAAAAATAAAGATTCTATACTTGAAAATCATATTGATGTTACTGTTGATGTTAAAAATGTTAAAGTTTTAACCGATTCAAAATGGCTTGTATTCATTCTTAATCAAATAATTAATAATTCTATTAAGTATTCTGATAATAGTAGGAATTCATATATTATGTTTTATATTGAAGATAATGAAAAAGAGACGACTTTACATATTAAAGACAATGGAATAGGTGTAAATGCCAGTGATTTAAAACACGTTTTTGATAAATCATTTACTGGAGAAAACGGAAGAAAGATGCGCAATTCAACTGGATTTGGTCTTTACATAAGTAAAAAACTCATTGAAAAACTTGGACATAAAATAAGTGCAACAAGTGAAGAAAATAAATATTTTGAAATAACAATTACTTTTGGTAAAAATGACCTTTATAAGATTTAACCTTACAAAATTGTAAGATATTGAAATATTAGAATCGCGATTAATTAATAAAGTTAGCATATAATCAAAGCATGGAAGGTGAAATATATGGAAAAAATATTAAAAATTGATTCAATTGAAAAATATTATGGTAGTAAATCGAGTTTAACTAAAGCTATTGATAACATAAGTTTTGACGTTGAACGTGGTGAATTTATCGCAATTATGGGAGCAAGTGGAAGTGGTAAAACAACTCTTCTAAATTGTATTTCAACAATTGATAAAGTTACCAGCGGTCATATCTATTTAAATGACTTGGATGTCACAACTTTGAAAGGAAATAAATTAAGTGAATTTAGAAGAGAAGAATTAGGTTTTATTTTTCAAGATTTCAATTTACTTGATACTTTAACTGCGTATGATAATATAGCTCTTGCTTTGTCTATTCAAAACAAAAGTGTAAAAAATTTAGATGAATTAATAAAGGAAGTTAGTAAATATTTAAATATTACACATGTACTTGATAAATTTCCTTATCAAATGAGTGGTGGAGAAAAGCAAAGAGTAGCATCTGCTCGTGCAATAATTACAAATCCATCATTGATTCTTGCTGATGAACCAACTGGAGCACTTGATTCAAAATCAGCGAAAATGCTTCTTGAACGCCTAGAATATTTAAACAAAGAAAAAAATTCGACTATTTTAATGGTTACGCATGACGCTTATACTGCATCTTATTCAAGCCGAGTAATATTTATTAAGGATGGTCGTATATTTAATGAAATAGAAAAAGGGAACTTGGATAGAAAAGAATTCTTCGACAAGATTATCGATGTTGTAACTATACTTGGAGGGGATTTAAGTGATCGCTAAATTATCGTTTAAAAATATAAAAAAGAGTTTTAAAGATTATGCGATATACTTTTTTACTCTAGTACTAGGAGTATCAATATTTTATATTTTTAATTCAATTGATTCTCAAGTCGTAATGTTAAAAATAAGTTCGAGAACCGAAGAAATAATTGGTTTACTAGAATCCGTCTTATCTGCAACAAGCGTTTTTGTATCATTTATCCTAGGGGCTCTAATAATTTATGCAAGCAGATTTTTAATAAAACGAAGAAATAAAGAATTTGGTATTTATTTGACATTAGGTATGAGTAAAAGAAAAATATCGTTCATATTGTTTTTAGAAACCTTAATGATTGGTATAATTTCCTTAGCAGCAGGTATTCTTCTTGGAGTTTTCTTATCTCAAGGTATGAGTATTATTATTGCATCCCTTTTTGATGCGGATATGGAAAAATATCATTTTGTATTTTCAACTTCAGCTATGTTAAAAACTTTTGTGTATTTTGGAATAATGTATTTAATAGTTATGATATTTAATACGTCAGTGGTTACAAGATGCAAATTAATAGATTTGCTTTATTCAAGCAAAAAGAACGAAAAAATTAAGATTAAAAACCCACTAGTATGCTTACTAGTATTTGTGTTTGCTTGTGCTTTACTTGGATATGCGTACTATATGGTAACTGATGGTTTATCCAATTTAAAAAATATAAAGGATATTATAAAACCAATTATATATGGAGTCATTTCTACATTTTTAATAATGTGGAGTTTATCTGGACTTGTATTGAAAATAGTAAGTAAGATTAAAGGAATATACTATAATGGATTAAATTCGTTCATGCTAAGGCAATTAAGCAGTAAGATAAACACTACTGTTGTTTCAATGAGCATAATCTGTTTAATGTTATTTATTACAATATGTGCATTATCTTGTTCCTTTTCTTTAAGAGAATCTCTTACAAAAAATTTAGAAGAATTAACGCCAGCTGATGTTCAAACTCTAGTATTTTATAGTCATGACGATGATGATTTTGATGACTCAGAATATAATAACTTAACTGTTCAAGAAAGATATGACAAAAATAAATTCAATTATAACAATTACTTAAGTGAATACACGTCAATTAATTTATACTATGATGAGAACTTCTATTTTTCTAATTCAGTAGGTAATATGTATGAGTATTTTACAAAAAAATATGGTTTTGAAGATGATCCTCTTGAGGTTATTATGCCCCTAAGTGACTATAATAAAATAGCTGGATTGTATAAGAAAAGTGAATTAAGACTAAATGAAGATGAATATATAATTGTTGCTAATTTTGAAATAATGATGAGTATGAGAAATGAGGCTTTAAAAAAGGACACTAAAGTGAAAATTTATAATCATGAATTAAAACCAAAATATAAAAAATGTATCGATGGCTTTGTTGAGATTTCAAATAATAAGCTTAATACAGGTATAATTGTTGTTCCAGATTCTGTATTGAAAGGAATAAAACCAAAATATAATTATTTTACTGGAATTTATAAAGAGAAAAAACGCGATAAAAAATATGAGGTTGATGACATTTTTAAAAAAGCAAATTCCTATATTGGAAACGTTGGATACTCATTTAAAACTGATTTAGAAGATTCATCAGTTGGATTAGGAGTAATTGTAACTTTTCTAGGAATATACTTAGGTGTTGTTTTCTTGATATCCAGTGCGGCTATACTTGCATTAAAGAATTTAAGTGAAGCTAGTGACAATCGTAGTAGATATATCATTTTAAGACGCATTGGCGCTGATGATAAATTAATACGAAAATCGTTATTCAGGGAAATATTTATCTTCTTTATGACACCATTATTGCTTGCTATAATACATTCGATATTTGGTATGCGTTTTGCTTTAAAAATCCTTGAAACGTTTGGAAACAATGGCTTATTAAAATCCGTTATATTTACCAGTATGATTATTGTGTTTATATACGGAGGATATTTCCTAATAACATATTTATGCAGTAAAAATATTATAAAAAAATAAACACACAAAACTACAGTTTAAAACTGTAGTTTTTAAATGAAAAAAGAAGAAAAGCAACTTTTTAAAGTGTTATATATCTATAGGAAATGACTTTATGGAAGAGGATATATTCAAACGCGATAGATATTTTGCGAAAATACAATTATTTTAAAACTGAGAGTTCATACATTTCTGTGTATATATATAGTGATAGAATAGAAATAGTAAGCCCAGGAGCATTATATGGTTCAAACAAATTAGAAAAATTGAAAACGGCGTCCTTTTTAGAAGTTCAAAATTTTACTATAATACGAATTCTTGAAGAATTGGATTACATTGAAAATAGATACTCGGGAATACCAACTATGAAAAGAGAAATGGAAAAATATGGACTTTCCGCTCCAGAATTTTATGATGAAAGAGATTGTTTCAAGGTTATTTTAAGAAATAATTTGAAAGACAATAATAAATAAAATAACAAAAAGATAAATTTGTATAGATAACATACAAATTATTTTTTTTGCTCTTATCAAAAATACTTAAAAATATTACAATCTATTTATAGATTAGAGTATTAATCTATAAATAGTAGGTATAATAAGATAGGATAGGAGAGATTTTTTATGAAAGAAAAAGAAATGAAAGAAAAATTAAAAAAGATTAATAAGGAATTTGATGAGGTTAATAAACATCTAAAGGATGCAACTGAAACTACAGTTTTAGAATGCATGTATGCCAAAGATGAGGTTGACAAAAAAATAGATGAAACTAAAAAGAATATTGATGCTGCAAAAGAAAACATTAAAAGAAAACAACAAGAAACTCACGAAAAGTTTTCTAGTCATATAACTAAAATTCAAGATGATATAAATAATCTTAAATCTAAATTAGAAGAGAAAAAAGAATTAAAGGATAAAGAAAAATTAGAAAAATATATCGATGACAGATTAGAATATTCATCAAGTTGTATATCACTTGCTGTGCTTGCAATAAGTGAAGCTAAATTATCATTTCTAGAAGCTATTGAAGCACAAGAAGAATATGATGAACTATATAAAAACTAAAAACATTTCAAAATAAAAGCGAATCATACGATTCGTTTTTATTTTTGATTATATTGCCTGAATGATTTCATTTTTTGAATTATTTTCTTATCTCGATCTTCATTTAGCAATAATTCATACGGCTCTATGTTAAGTGCTTTGGCTAAAACCTCAAGCCTAGAAATTGGAGGACAATGTATTCCTCTTTCAATATCTGTTAAATATCTTGGGCTTAACTTACATAATTCAGCCAGTTTTTCTTGAGAATAACCGTTCAAATAACGGTAATATTTGATATTAAATGCTAAAAGTTCAGGCAAACTTTTAAAGTTTAATCTCATAACACACCTCATTACAAGTATGATATTATTTAAACAAAAATATTCACATGAACTATTTACTGCAAGAAATATTTGTGCTATAGTTAAATTAAGAATAAAGAAAGTATAGATAATTAGAGGTAAAAGATGTGAAAAAAGTTGCAAATAAATTAAAAAATTATCATTTATCTAAACATAGCATACTAATATGTTGTCTAGTTCTTATGACAATAGGTTATGCAAAGGTTAGCAGTAAGTTATCTACAAATGGAGTGGCTTTATTAGCTGTTAACTTAAGTGATTTAGACTGTTACATTGGAAATGTATTTATAGATTCTAAAAATCATTTTGATTATTTATCAAATGATTTATCAAGTTTCACATTTACTATGAGTGGTTCAACATTAAAAATCAATTATTATATTAGAAATAATGCAACAGAGTATGATGAATCCGCTAAGTTAAGTTGTTCAGCAAGTGATAATACGACATTAAATATCACTAATAATTTTGATTCTCTAATTAGTGCTCAACAAATCAATTCTGGAGAGATGACAATAAGCAAAAGTGATACAACTGAAAAGACAATTTTATGTAGATTAACATACGAAAATGTATCACGCGATACAATGGTTAAGAAAAACAAAGCTGTTTTCTATTCTTCGATTGGGGCTAGTATTGATAAACCTTATACAATATATGATGGAAATACTACTTATGAAGGTTTACCAACTACAGTTAGAGGAAATTCAATTTTTCTTGGTTGGTTTAATAAGAATAAAGAAAACATTAATGAAAAAACAAAGATAGAAGATAATGAAGATGAAATTTTCTATGCAGATTGGTCTATTTTACATGCTAGATATACTAAATATGATAGTACAAAATCAAAATCAACTTGTGAAACAGTTCAATGTGCAATAGATGAAATTAATTCGATGTTAGTTTAGAGGAGTGGTGTTATGAAAAATAAAAAAATATTAATAATTGGTATGTGTGCATTAATACTATTTGTAAGTGTAGCATATGCCGCAGATTTAATTATTGGAAAAGATGTATATTATGATAATTCTTCATCTTTATTAAAATCCAAAAATGTACAAGATGCATTAGATGAGCTTTATAGTAAAGCATCTAATTTAACTTCTTGCTCAAAAGGAGTTGCAGAGCCAGTTTTAAAAGATGGTTTAATACCAGTAAAATTGTCAGATGATGGAACTGTAACATATGCTGATACAAGTAAAGTATGGTATAACTACTGTGATAAAGTTTGGGCAAATGCAGTTATCCTTAATAGTGGTGCAAGTTATAAAGTAGGAGATACAATAAAAGAAAGCGATATTCAAAGTTACTTCGTATGGATTCCAAAATATAAATATAAGTTATGGAATACTGGAACAGCTTCAAAAAATATTCATGAAATAGATATCGTGTTTGATACAACTAATACAACAGATATTTCAGGAGTATCATGTAAAACTCCAATGACAAGTGGGTCAAGTGGAAATTGTAAAAACGGAGAATACATGACTCATCCAGCATTTATAAGCATGGGAGTAAATGGCTTCTGGGCTGGTAAGTTTGAAACGGGATATAAAGGAGCAACAAGTACAACTGCAGCTCAAGTGAACTCAAGTGATTCAAGCAAAATAATTGTAAAACCAAACTCATATTCATGGAGAAATTCAACAGTCATGAATATGTTTACAGTATCATATAATTATAAAAGAGCAATGAACTCCCATATGATGAAAAATACAGAATGGGGAGCAGTAGCATATTTAAGCCATTCCAAATATGGAATCAATGCGGAAGTTAATATTAATAATAACAGTTCATATAAAACTGGATATTCATCACTTCCAAGTACAAATCAACAAACATATCCAGGAACATATGGTGATGGAAACACATATAATAACGCCTATAATACAAGTATTGGTTATCTTGCAACAACTACTGGAAATATAAGTGGGATATATGATATGTCAGGTGGAGCACACGAATATGTAGCTTCATATATGAGTGGTCAATTAGGATTAAGTGGTTTTAGTGCTACAACGCTTGCTAACTATGATTCTAAATATTATGATGTATACTCTGCATCATCAACATTTACATCTTATCAATATAGAATACTTGGAGATGCAACTGGAGAAATGGGACCATTTAAAACATATTTGGACGGAGACAACAACTCTAGATACCATAATAGTTGGTACGGCGACTCTTCGGACTTTGTTGACTCCTCGTATCCTTGGTTCCATCGAGGCGGCCATTACGGCAATGGAGTTCTTGCAGGTCAGTTCTACTTCAATAGGGGCACAGGAGGTGCCGGTGCTGGCCTCGGGTTCCGCCTTGTTCTCTCCTAGTGTAAAAAAACTTGTTTTTTTACAATTACTTTTTTCACTTTTAATATTCCTTTCCGCCTTCTTTTTTAGCGGAAAGGAATCGCTTTTTTGGCATTTATGTCTAGTAGGTTAGTTTAAAACTCTAATTTATTAGTCTTAGTATAAATGTAGGTTATAAGTTGTTTAAATTAGACTTTTTGACTCTTTTTACTCTTTACGGCGACAATTCGAACTTTGTTGACTCCTCGTATCCTTGGTTCAATCGAGGCGGCAATTACGACAATGGAGTTCTTGCAGGTCAGTTCAACTTCAATAGGAACACAGGAGGTGCCAATGCTAACATCGGGTTCCGCCTTGTTCTCTCCACTAAAATATATAAGATTATTCTTCACATAAACAAAGATAAAAAAAATATATTTATATTTTATATCATTAATCTACGGATTTTGTTTTAGTGTTTATTTTAGAAATTTATAACCTTTCTACATAGTAGAATAAAATATAAAAAAGAATGTCTTTGGTTAGTAGTAAGATGACGAATACCAAAGATGAAAAGAAGTGGATCGTTTCCACTTTTTTAATAGCATTAAAGGAGGTGGTAATATTGAGTGTGATATATCAAAAGTATTTGCAATTAAAAAAAGAAGATGCAAACAAATTATATCTTTTTAAATCTGGCAAATTTTATATATTTGTTGGTGAAGATTGCGATACTATCAATGATTATGTTGTATTAAAAAAAGTAAAATTCTCAAGCGAATCATACAAGTGTGGTTTTCCTGCTGATGTTCTTGATAACTATATGCGTGTTTTTAAAAATCATAATTTAGATGTCGAAGTTATAGATAGTTTAAAAACTAATATTGATGATTCAATTAAAGAAAAAATAGTCAACTTAGACATTGATTCTATAACGCCCTTGCAGGCATTAAATATATTAAAGGATGTAAAGGAGAAGCTCATTAGTGAAAGCTAGCTGTGTTGAAGAAACACGAATTTATCAAATATACATGGATTTTATTATATATCTTGAAATGATCACTGAGAAATATCCTAATTCAACTAAATCAGGCATAGTTGCAACAATAAAAAATTCATCCTACGAAGGTATCAAGTATATTTTACTGGCATATAAGTCATTTGATAAAAAGGAAAAATTAAAATACTTAAATGAACTTGATATCAATTTAAAAATGCAAAGGGTATTTGCTAGATTATCATACAAAAGGAAATATATAAATATTCGTAATTATGAAGCATGGAGTAGAAAAATAAATTTAGTTAGTATGTCTTTAGGAGGCTGGATAAATTCATGCCTAAAACAATAAAAAATGTTTTTCTATCTAAATTGACTTTCGAAAAAATGTTAAGTGCCCACATACGTGCTTCTAAAGGTAAAAAAACTAAAAAAGAAGTAATAATATTTGAAATGGAATTAGAAACCAATCTTATAAGAATAATGGACGAGATAAAAAATAATACTTATAAGTTTGGTGAATATCGAGAATTTGTTATTCATGAACCAAAAGAAAGAATAATAAAATCTTTGCCTTACCGTGATCGTATAGTTCATCAATGGTATGTTGAAGAGTTTATAAAGCCTTATTTCATGAAACGATTCATCAATGATACATATGCATGTTTAGATAATCGAGGAACGCATAAATCAGTTATATGTGTTCAAAATCAATTGAGAAATGCAACTAAACTATATGGAGAAAACTATTATATTTTAAAAACTGATATAAAAAAGTATTTTTATAGTATAGATAAAGAAATATTATTAAAAATATTATCATCTAAAATTAAAGATAAAAAATTACTTGAATTCAGTAAAAAAATTCTTGACGATGGCAACGAAGTCGGAATTCCAATTGGTAATTATACCAGTCAGTTCTTTGCCAATATTTATTTAAATGAATTAGATCATTATGTAAAAGACGAACTAAAAATAAAATTTTATACAAGATATATGGATGATCAGATTTTTATTTTAAAAACCAAAGCTGAAGCAAAGGAAGTGCTCAACTTAGTTTCAACTTTTGTAAGTGCCCATTTAAATCTGTTGCTTAATCATAAAAGCAGATATTATCCTAATAAACTAGGTGTTGATTTTTGCGGATACATTATTTATCCAACACATATTCTTCTTAGAAAACGTTTTAAAAAGAAAGTAAAGAAATCAATTAAACAATGGATATATTTAAAAAATAATAATATATTTTATGATAAAAAGTTTTTATTAAGTTATAATTCTTTTTTAGGACATGCAAGCCATTCTAATTCATATAACTATGTGAATAAGATTGAGATAATTTTATATAATAATAATTTAAAATGAAGTACTTAAAGTAGATTGTGGTGACGAATCTATTTTTTATTTGCAATTTTTTTCGTATTCTGTTAGAATAACTAACGTTATTAAAGAGGGGATAATAATGATAAACAAAATTATACGTTCAAGAGATTATATGAATTTTGATGCGATTGGAAAAGAATGCGAATTATTTTATTTATTTCATTCGTCAGGATTTTCATCACTTAAACCTGAACAACGTTTAACTCTTTTGCAAGAATTAGAAAACATTGAAGCAAAGAAGCAAAATAGAAAACCATATAAAGTTGTTTCCGACAACAAAGATGAAAGATTGATGAATGCCGGAATAATTTTTGGTAAAAATGGTAAACCAGGTAAAATACTATTTAATGAAAAGTATATTTTTGAAGGAAAAGAAGAAACATATAATCCCATAACAAGAGAAAAAACATATGAAGAAGTGGAAGGTCTTAATATAAGACTTTTAGATTCGATGCTACATGAACAATTTCATGCTTTATTTCATCATTTGATTTGTGGATTAAATCAAGGTGAAGGTGAACTTTACCGTGAATTAAAAGAATATAAAACTTATTTTGATTGTCATGAAGTAACTGAAAGACAACAACAAGCGGATATAAGAAAGGAATTTTACTTGTATATAACAAATCCAGATGAGTATTATGCTTTTGAATATGCATATGAAAACACTTTAAATATTTTTAGATATATAAATGGTCGATATGGATTTGATGATTCAATTGGTAGTTATAAAGATTACCAAATATGTACAAGAAGAATGGCAGAACAATCATTTTTACATGATACTGGCGTTGTTTCAAATTATGAAGAAATATACAAAATATTGTTGAATAATTGGGCTTTAAAATATGCTCAACAAAATGGATATACTGTAAATTCTGTTATGCATGATATTAGTAACTCAAAAAAATTATTAGATCATTATCATGTATTTTAAAAACTTAAATTATTCGTAAAAACTAATGAGCTTGCATAAATTCTATGCAAGTTTTTTTGTTTTTCTTTGATAAAATAGATTTATTAGTTATAATTATGTTATGGAAGTGATTAAATGAAAAATGGAAAAGTAGTAATTATTGCTGGAAACAAAAGAGCAGGTAAAACAACTCTTACAATGAAGCTTCATCAAAAATATAATTTTAATTACTATAATTTCGATATGTTATTAGATTCACTTGAAGAGTCTTTTAGAGTTTTACAAGATCATAACGACGATAAATACGTAACATTACTAAATGAAATGGTAAAAAGAAGTTTAGATGATGCTAAAAATTATGGTGTAAGCACAATTTATGAATATATTTTTACACCTAAACAATTATCTATGTTTGAATATAAGGATAAAGTAGAAATCTATTTTTTAGCTAATTTAGATGCTGATGAAACAAATATTAGAGAAGACATGAAAAAATATTCTAAACCTTTTGATTGGCCAACTTATGTAGGAGTTGAAGATATAGAAAGAAATGTTAAAGAAATTTTAGAAAAAAACGAAGTACTAAAAAACGATTGTCAAAAATATGGATTTAATTTAATTAATACATCTAGAGAAGACAAAAGAGAAGCAATACTTGATGAACTGGTTGAAGAAATTAAAAAAAATTCCAATTAATGATTTTAAGAAAGTGGTGATGCTATGATAACTTACAATAATTTAAAAATTGAAACTACTAGAAGATGTACACTTAGATGTAAGCATTGTGAGAAAGGTCCAGCAAGCGGAAAAGACTTTCAATCAAAGTTCTTACCTAAAATATTTACAAAGAATACAATTATTCGTAATTTAGAACTTGATGGTGGGGATGTTTTATTAGCAGCGGATATATTAGAAATGATAGTTGACTACATAATCCAGTCAGAATGTATAGTTCTTGGAGTAAGTATAACAACTAATGGGACTTATTTTACACCTAAATCAAAACGAATTTTATCAAAATTGAAAACATATGTTACTAAATGTCAATCTCATATTGGTAAGTATTCTAAAGCTATAAGCTTAATATTAGCAGCTGATGAATATCATAAAGCTGAATTAAATCGAATAAAAGAAGAAGATCCATGGCTATATAAAATGTATATAGAAAACATTCAAGAACTAATTGAATCATCGTTCTTTTCTTGTAAAAAAGAATCAATTAGAGTTATTGATAAAGGTAGAGCAGAAAATCTTACTATTGAGAAATTTTATCCTCCAAAAATTGATAATTATTATCTTAAAGATGGAGAAAATATCTTAGTTTCAAATGCATCAGTCTTGGTTGATGGAATAGTTGAAAATACAGGAAAATCATTATTAGATGATAATTTAGCATCAATAATTATCAAAAGTGGAATAGCATGTAAGAATGAAATAGAATTTCAAGATGGATGTCAAATTAATAAATACAATTCCAAAAACTTAACTTTTGTAAATAAAGGAATCAATAATTAACTCACATTTTCATGTGAGTTTAATTTTTTTGTAACATTTTCCGAGTATATTCGTTATTATGTTGAAAGTTAGGAAATAAATGAATGACGAGTTTATAAAAATATTTTTAATTAAATAATTTAGATTGCTTTTTAATATTTGAGTAAACTTTTTTAATGATGTTTAGTTTATGCTATAATAAAGATTAAGGAGAATCGCATATGAAAGAAAGATATGTAATTGAATTTTATAACCATACAAAAAAAGATTTTGATGATGTTTGGAATATAGAACATGACTATTTAGAACCAGAAACAATATCAAGTGTAGAGCAAGTTATGATATGGGATAGAAAAAATAGAGACATTCATATTTTTGTAAGAGATGCAATTTTTGATTGCGTTGTTGGAGAAATGACTTTATTACCTTTAACTGATAAACAATTTACAGACTTTATGAAAAATGAACTATCTGATACTGAATTAAATTATAAATCTTTAGAATCCTATGAAGATAACAACACTTATAATCTTTTAATTTCTGCAGTTGCCGTTGATAAAAAGTATAGAGATGATAAATTAGTTTTAAGTTATCTATTAAAAGGAATTAATAAAAAAATTAACGATTTAATGAATAGAGGAATAAAATTTAAGAATATGTGTGCTGAAGGTCAAACTCTTGATGGGCAAAAATTTATAAAAAATTTCTTAAATTTAAAAGAAAAATGCATAACAAAAGAAGGGTATAAACTATATTCTTTTGATGATGAAAAAGATTTTTTTAAATGGTATAAGAAATTTCCTGTTTATATAGAAGAATATGATAGAAGAAAATCATAATTTTAGGCTTATTACAATTTTTTTATTGGAATTTATAGCTATTTTAGATATATTTTTAAATATATTATATGTTATAATAGCATTACCAAGGAGTTGAAGTAATGAATCAATCCGTTAAAAGTATTTTTTCTTTTATTAAGGAAGTTTTAGAACTAAAAAACAAGAACATTTATGATGTTAATCAGTATGAAAAATACTATGATTTAGGAACATTTTACAATAAATATAAAGAAATATTAGGTGATGTAGATTATTCTGATATTACAATATTTAGCAATAAAATTGTATTAAAATTAAGATATATTAAAGAGGATAGGAAAAAGAAGTATCCAGAAGTTCCACCAACTTTATCTGAATATATTTATTTAAATAGTGACCATAATATTATAGACAAGGTTGATAATCTTGAAGAACTTCTTAACACCCATAAGGATCTTTTTAAAGCATATAATCAATATGTGAAAGATATCAATTTTGTTGACAACTATAACGAGTTGATTAGCAAATATAATCAGACATATATGGACTTATATAATATATATAAGAGAATTAATGATTTAGAAGAAAAAATAGAAATTATATTAGGTACTAATCTTTTAATATGGAAAGACGGCAATGGTAATTCAATAGCTCGTCATGCATTAGAAGCTAATCTGGATATATCTGTTGATTCTATATCCAATTCAATTTCACTATCAGTAAACCAAGATAAATTCAAAGGATTAGTCATGGATTTTTTCAATTTAGAATCATTTAAAGTAAAAGACTATGTTTCTCTAAGTGACCAAGTAAAATATTTTAATCAGTTGGAAGATTCCGAAAACATAAATATAAAATTTGAATTGGGGAAGTATTTAAATTTTGCTTGTTTAGAAAACGAAGTTATCGATGGAGAGTTTGATTCAAAAGAAGAGTATAAAACAAATTGTCTTTATGCTTTTGATAATATTGGAATTATCGTTAGAAATAAAAGTATTAAATTATGGATTGAAGATCTGGAAAAAATTATAGATGCTTGTTATAATACTAAGTTTAAAAGCCCGATTTTAAATTTACTTGAAGCAGATTTTGAAAATGAAACAGAAATAAAAGAACTATTAAACGATTCTACATACAAAAATACTAAAGATGAAGCAGTATTGTTTCCTTTACCTTCAAACGATGAACAATACGAAATTGTTGATAAAGTTAGAAGCAGCAAAATAGTTTTGGTTCAAGGTCCTCCGGGAACCGGAAAATCCCATACGATTGCCAATTTACTATCTCATTATGTTTCGCAAGGTAAAAAAGTAATAGTTACTAGTGAAAAAGGGAAAGCACTTGAAGTGTTAAGAGAAAAGATTCCAGAAGAAATAAGAAGTTTGAGTCTATCATTATTAACTAACACGGGCGTTGATAAAGATTTAGAATATTCTGTAGAAACAATACTACGCAATCAAATGGATGAAAAGCAACAAGAATTGGTTTATAAAAAAGTTGAAGAATTAACAAGCGATTTAAAAAAAATATATACTTTAAAGCAACAGAATCAACATGAAATAATCAATTTAATGGCTAAAGATACTGTATCTCATCGTGCAGAGTTGAATGAACTGATGGATTTTGCTGGAGATAATAAAATGAGTCTCATGGATATAGCGGTTTGGTTAAATAATAATAAACAATATGATGTAATTTCTTTAAATGATGTAGAAAATTATAACTATGTATACTTAGATGACTTTTTTGCTAAACTAGATAATATTTGTGATGAAATAAGAGATAATAAATATGCTTTAAATGGATGTGTTCCCATTTATGAATCTTTAGAAACAAACAAATATGAGTTGGCGATAAATGAGAATATTAAATTTAAAAATTATTTGCCAAAATATCCTCAATTAATAAAATGCATTAAACAAGAAAATATTAGCAGCGATACTTTAAGTAGATTAGAACAAGATATAAACAGACTGTCTACTTTATATAAAGTTTTTGACAAAAAAACTTTATATGAAAATTCAGACTATGTAGTATTTAACAAAAATATTGCTGATATAAGAGATAAAATACTAAATCAACAAGAATTTATTTTTAATGTTGAAGAAAAAATGATTGAATATGATATTAAATATCAAGAAGAAAAATGTGACGAATATCACAAAAATTTAAAACTTATTATAGATCTATATGATGGCAGTGAAACAATTAAATTATTTGACAAAATGAAATTAAAAAAGTATTTAAAGAAGTTACAAGGTTTAACTATAAACGGTCTACAACTTTCAAAAGACAATGTAACTAAAGAAAAGGTCACAATAGCAGCACAAAGGTTGTACTATCAAACGTTTGTAGATGAATTAGAAAGCGACTTATCAAAAGTATTAAATATTGATTTATTTAGTTGCTTGAACATCGATAAAAAACAATTTGGAAAATATAAAAATAAAGTTGTAGAGTTATTAAATACAATTTTAGATTTCAAAAAAATATGTACAAGCATAGACAAAATATTTGATACTTTAGTCAATAGAAATTTATTTGAAATTGATTATATAAACAAATCTGAAGAGGAAATAAATAATATCATTTCAGATATGAATTATTATTTAGAAATTAATATAAATAATAATAAAACTTCTTCATATGCAAATGATTTACGAGCTTACTATAAAGATTATAATTTACAAAATTTATCTAATGTAATTAGTGCAATCGAGTCTAATAACGAGATTGAATTGATTGATTCTAAAAACAAATTGATAAAAGAAATTAATATTATTAATAGCTATAATTCCTTAAAAAGTATATTTGGTCAGTTCATGAATGATAAAAGTAACTTGATAAATGATTATATATATAATTATACAAACGAGGAAAAAATATTTTTAAAAAAGAATACTGTTGATATTCTGAAGTATCATTACATTCATAAATTCTATAAAGCATTAGAATCCGCTGAATCTGTTTTGCCAGAGTTATATTCAACAAGAGAAAAATTGATAAGAAAAGAAAAGGAATTGATTAAACAATTGGTTGTAACACAAGGTTGGTATTACCAAAGTAAGAAAATGACGCCAGCTATAAGTAATAGTTTAAGTAAATGGATGCAATTAAAGAAAAAGCGAGGGGCAGGAACTGGAAAGAACGCTCAAATACTTCTAAGACAAATGCGTGAAGAAATGTCTATTGCAAAAAATGCTATTCCAGTTTGGATTATGCCTATAGACAGGTTGATTGAGCAGTATCCTTTTGACAATGAACCGATATTTGATGTATTAATTATGGACGAAAGTTCCCAATCATCAGTATTTTCAATAAGCGCTTTAACACGCGCAAAAAAGATTATTATAGTCGGAGACGATAAACAAATCAGTCCAACAAACGCTTTTCAAAATGTTGATGACATTAATGATTTAATCTTCAAGCATTTAAAAAATAGTTCTTGGAAATATCAAATATCTAAAGATACTAGTATTTATGATTTTGTTCAAATGATTTGTTTAAACAAAAAAGTTACTCTTACTGAACACTTTAGGTGTTTACCTGAAATTATACATTATTCAAATAAAGAGTTTTATAATATGCAAATTAATCCTTTGAAAGTTAGGGGAATAAATGAAACAATTGAAAAACCAATATTGGTGAAATATGTTCCGAATGCATACGTAACCAAAAGTGGGTCCCAATATTATAATGATGCAGAAATCAATCGAATTGTTTCCTTAATTGGAGAAATACTTCATGATCATCAATATGATAATAAAACAATAGGCATCATTTCTTTACAAAATAGTTCAAAACATATTCAAAAACTAGATTCATTGATTGGAATTGAGTATAGTTCGATTATAAAAGAGCGTAAGATTAAAATTGGTAATACATATGATTTTCAAGGAGATGAAAGGGATGTAATAATCTTAAGCATGCTTATAGCTCCAATAACAAGCAATGGTGAAAAGTACAATTTTAAAGCAATGAATACAGAAGAATTCAATAGATCATTTAATGTTGCTGCTTCTCGAGCTAAAGAGCAAATGATTTTAGTACATTCTGTTAAGTTAGAAGAATTAAATCCAATATGCAATAGATATAAATTACTAAAATATTGCATGACATATAACGACGAAAAACAACAAGAAGCTGAAAAACTATTTGAATCTAATTTTGAAAGAGATATATATTATTTATTGGATAGTAAAGGATTTAAATTAATCCCTCAATTTAAAGTAGGCAAGTATAGACTAGACTTTGTTGTAGAAAATAATTTTAATCAAAAAATCGTTATTGAATGTGATGGAGACACATATCATGGGCTAGAACAGTTAGAGAGTGACCTGGAAAGGCAAACAGTACTAGAAAGATGTGGATGGAAATTTATAAGGGTACGAGCCTCAGAATTTTATTATGAAAAAGAAAAAATAGTTGATAAAATCATTAAAGAATTGAATGAATTTTTAGAAAATCACATTAGTCACAATGAAAATTGAAAAAATCGATTATTTATAAGAAATTTATAGAAAGATAAGATTTAGATTATGATTAAAGCAAGATAACTTTCTTGCTTTCTTTTTTATTTAAATTTAACATGTTATAATAAAAATGTAGAGGAATGATAATATAATGAAAAATATAAATAAATATGCAATATGTAGAGCATGTGGACGAAAATTTGATCCTTCTTCAGAATTTTGTCCTAATTGTAGATTAAAAATCACTAAAGAAGATGTAGTCTATGAATGTTCGAAATGTTATGCGAAATTAAAAGCAACAGAAAATTATTGTGAAAAATGCTCGAGCAAACATAAAACTGAAACTGCTTCAACTTCTCATAATGATGAACCAATAGCTGCTGATTTTATACTATACGTATTTGGAACATTTTTGATTTTTAATTCTCTTGTAAACGAAGAAATAAGTACTTTAAACAAAACAATGTTAATTGTTTTCTCTTTAAGCTTATTTAAATTTATGTATAAATTGCTTTTTATAAAATTTGAAAATGAAAAAAGCAAATTGTATTTTAGAATATTTATTCCAGTTGTGTTATTAATAATATGGTCTTTCCTAAGCTTTACCCAATCAAAAAATGAATATGATATTTCAAATTCTAATATGACTACCAAAGTTACGACTACTGAAGATACTAAAAATATAACAATAATTAATACTAAAACAACCCAGTCAAAAAAAACAAACAACAATAAAGAAATAAACGCTGCTAAAACAGCAACATCAGCAATAACTACGACAGCAAAGAAAGACTTTTTAGTTAGATTATATTATGGAACGAATGCAAAAGAATATAAAGATTATTGGATGAACAAAGGAGAAAATTTCACTTTTCCTGTAAATAATGCGTCAAGAAGCAAAAACGAAAAAGGAGTACTATATCTGTATCCGAACCCTGATCAGTATACTAAATATGAAACTTATAAATCATATACTACTTATGAACCAGATGGTTGGATGTATAATGGTGATAAAAACAAAAAATTTGAAAATAATCAAACAATTGTCATTAATAATGGCGCTATTTTTGTGCCACATTTTAAAGAAAGTGTTGAATGCGCAAAAGTTAAGAAACCCACTCGTGAAGGTTATACATTTATCGGATGGTCAGCTACAACTTCAGGAGACAGTGGTTATCAAATCACAGAATGGTGTGGCTATAATGATGTTAAAGGATCAAAATGGTATGGAATGTGGTCTAAAAATGAGTAAAAAAATTTCATAAACACAATATAACATAATAAATTTAAATAGAATAAGAGGTATTTTATGTATACAATAGAAGAATTGGCAAATATATTATTAGAGAATATATAACATTCATGGACTAGTTGTTTTGAAGAAGTTAAAAAGCAATATAATTCTAATTGGTTGGATAATCGTGATTTCAAATTTATATTAACACACTATGAATTTTTTGATATTTTTCCGGAGATATTAATTTCAAAAACACTAAAGAGTAAAACTATATATTTTCTTGAAAAATAGAGTCATATGTAGTAATATGTATTTAGAGATGCGATATTGCATACAATAAAAAAAGGGAACATTCAGTTTTCACAAGTTGAATGTCTACCCAAAAATGGTTGGACACTTATCTTTGCAGATAGTGTCGTTTTTATTTATAGGTGATACTACTTCAAAGTGATGAAGAGTAAGGCTATTAACAAAATGATTATAATGATCAAGCTTAAGACTAAAAAATCTTTCTTTTCCATATATATCAAGAACCTCATCTCTATGAATATTGGAGGTAGACACTCAACAACTGATGTTCCTATAAAAAAATATAACAAACGTTCGATATTATTTGCAAGAAAAAAACTAAGAAATTAATTCTTAGTTTTAATTTTTCAATGGGGCGAAATGTGGGAATCGAACCCACGCATACCGGAGCCACAATCCGGCGTGTTAACCACTTCACCAATTTCGCCATTGACATATCTAATTCTATCAAATAATTTTTCTTATTGCAAGTCCTTTATTATATTAATTTTAAATGCTATAATTTTAAAGGTGGATCACATGGAAAATAAATACATTATTAAATCAAATAGTTTTACATTTTTAAATGATAAAATAAAAGAACTTAGTAAAGACTATAAAGAGATTGAAAATTTTTCTTTAGTGGAAGACTCAATTGATGATGTAATAGAAAGCATGCAACATTTTGGATTTTTTTCTGAGAGTAAATGTATAATTGTTAAAAACGTAAAATACTTTGCTGGTAATTTTTCATATGAAGAAGAATGTAATAAATTAAAAAATGTATTATCCAATTTAGATGATAAGACAATGGTAATTTTTATCAATGATGAAGTGTTAAAATCTAAAAAAATTGTAAAAGATCTGATTTCTTTAGGAGTAAAATTTATTGATTTAACTGGTAACAATGAAGATGATGTTGTAACTTACATAACTGATTATTTTAAAAAAGAGAATATAAGTATAAATAGAGAAGCTTTATTGGAAATATATAAGAATAGTTTAAATAATATAGACATAACTATTAATGAAATTGAAAGACTTTCTAATTTAAGCAATAACATAACTCATGATTTAGTTGCTTCAAACACTAAAAAAAATGATGAAGATGTAACATTTGCTTTTTCAAATGCGATAATAGCTAAAGATTTTAATTTAGGATTTAAATATTTAGATACTCTATTAAAAAATGGAAGTGAACCAATTAATATAGTAGCGCTTCTTGCTAGTAGTTTTACCAATATTTATATGGTAAAGAGTGCTTCTGTTGATGGTTTAAGTGATGAAGAAATAGCAAAATTATTTGGATATTCTAATCCAAAAAGAGTAGGAGTATTAAAAAGAAATGGAAAAATTTATACTCTTGATCAATTAAAAGATATAATTGTTTCTTTATCCAATCTAGATTTAAAATTAAAAAGTGGTTATGACCAAATTTATGCATTAAAAGAGTTCTTACTTGATTTGTAAGAACTCTTTAATTTTATCAGTATTTTTAAAATTTAATTTTGCAATATCTTTTAATTTTTCTATTCCATAACTATTAACAATCTTCACACCTGTTTGATCTACAATATCACCAGCGCCTTTTGGAACCTTCATCTTTAGTTGCTCTTCCATTTTTTTCATTTCTTTGATAAAAATATATCTTGAAATAATACTTGAAACCGCAACACTTAGACACTTATCTTCAGCATGAGTAGTAAATGTAATATTTGTAACCTTACTTGGTGTTTCCTTAATATGCTCATAATATTTAGTAGGAAAGCAGAATTGGTCAACTACAATTTTATCATAGTTATAGTTTTTGCTTTTTAATGCAAACAATACTTTATTATGTAATATAGCTTTTACTTTATTCATATTAGTAATCCCTAAACGATTATAATCGCTTGGAGTCAAGATATATGTAACGTGAGGAAATTCTTTTATTAAAGTAGGTGCGATAGCCATTATTTTTTCATCAGTAATTTTTTTTGAATCTCTTACTCCTAAGTCAAAAAGAAAAGATTTTTTACTTATATCCACAAAAGATGCTGTTACAATTATAGGTCCAAAATAATCTCCAGTTCCAACTTCATCAGAACCGATAGTTGAAATATTTTTAAAACGAGTATCATTTAGTTCTTCAGCTTTTTTATCCTTTTTATCTTGCTTATCCTTTAATTCTTTTTCTAAGTTACGATTATTGTTGATTCTTTCTTCTTCCATCCAATAACTTGCTTCAATATCAGCACCTATTCCTTGAAACATTAATTTCCCTGATTCATATAATGTGATTACACAGTCATAATCTTTAACTTGAAATACTGAATAGGGTGGATGATTTGGAAGAGCACGATCTTTATAAAAATCTATAACTTTATTTTTTAAATTATCCGATATTTTAAATACGATAGTTTGTTGTTTCATGAAATCACCTGATTAAATTTTATCATAAGTAATTGCTTTTTTAAACAAAATTATATTATAATTAAAGTACTTAGAATATTAAAGAATTTTCTAAGTATAATAGTAGTGAGGGATTAAAAATGTCTATATTGGATATATTAATAATAATTATTCTTGTATTTGGAATTTATCGTGGTTTCAAATATGGGTTTGTAAGAAGTGCGGTATCGTTGGTTGGTTCTTTATTTGTTTTTGTTGGAGCATATTACTTAAAGAATCCGTTAAGTGTACTTATGTATGAAAACTTACCATTTCATACATTTGGAGGAATATTTTCAGGAATTGCCGCTTTAAATATTATTTTTTATGAGGCAATCTCATATATAATATGTTTAATTGTTTTATCAGCAATCCTAAAAATTATAATTAAACTTACTGGAATTATTGATAAACTTATATCAGCAACGATAATTTTAGCTTTACCAAGTAAATTAATAGGTGCATTTTTAAAAGTTTTGGAGTACTATATCTATACATTCATCATTTTATTTGTTTTAGCATCTATTCCATTCTTTACTCCATACTTTAAAGAATCCACAGTTGCTCCAGCAATTCTTTCTAAAACACCAGTTATATCTAAAATGACTAACAATGTTTATAATTCAATTATGGATATATATGATGTGTGTTTAAAATATGATGGAGTAAGCGATAAATCTAAAGGTAATGAAGAATCGATAAGAATACTTTTAAAATATGATGTTATAAGTGAAGAAAGCGTAAAAAAACTCAACGAAAAGGGAAAATTGAAAATTAATAATCTTGATGAAATATTAAGTGAAAAAGAAAGGAACGATAAAAATGATAAAATATCTTAAAAATGAAGAAGATTTCTTGGATTTAACTGCTAAAGGTTGTGTATTAGTAGACTTCTTTGCAGAATGGTGTGGCCCATGTAAAATTATGGGAGAAATACTTGAAACGGTAGATGCTGACATCTTAAAAGTTAACACGGATGAGTTTCCTAACTTAGCTCAAAAATTTGGCGTAATGAGTATTCCGACTTTAATTCTATTTAAAGATGGAAGTGAAACAAATAAGATGATAGGTCTTCAATCAAAAGAAGAAATATTGAACTTCATAAATAAGTAATGTCAAAAAAGTGTCAAAATTTGACATTTTTTTATTTTCTTATGTTATAATTAGCGATAGGTGAATAAAATGAAGAAAGTAGAAGAAGTGATAGGAAAAATTCATGAGTTTGCACTTGAAGAAATAATGGGACAACGCTTTGGTAGATACTCTAAATATATTATTCAAGACAGGGCTATACCAGATGTAAGAGACGGATTAAAACCAGTTCAAAGAAGAATAATATTTGCTATGTATCGTGATAAAAATACTTATGACAAACAATTTAAAAAGTGTGCTAATGCAGTTGGTAATGTTATGGGTAAATATCATCCACATGGCGATTCATCAATATATGATGCTCTTGTTCGTATGAGCCAAGATTGGAAACAAAATCACACTTTAGTTGAAATATCAGGAAACAAAGGTTCTATGGATGGTGATCCTCCAGCAGCAATGCGTTATACTGAAGCGCGTCTTGCAAAAATAAGTGAAGAGCTTTTAAAAGATATTGACAAAAACACGGTTAAGATGGCGCCAAACTACTCAGATACTTTAATGGAACCTACAGTTCTTCCTGCTAAATTTCCAAATCTTTTAGTAAACGGAAGTAATGGTATATCAGCTGGGTATGCAACAAATATTCCTCCACATAATTTATGTGAAGTAATAGATGCAGTAATCAAAAGAATTGATTCTCCGAACTGCAAACTAGAAACTATTTTAGATATAGTTAAAGGGCCAGACTTCCCAACAGGTGGGATAATAGAAGGAACGGAAGGCATAAGACAAGCTTTTGAAACTGGTAGAGGTAGAGTTGTTATTTCAAGCAAATATGAATTTATCCGTGAAAAAGGAAAAGATAAAATTGTCATAAGTGAAATTCCTTTTGAGGTAAATAAACAACAACTTGTTAAAAAAATTGATGATATTCGTATCGATAACAAAATTCAAGGTATTGCCGAAGTTAGGGATGAATCTGATAAGGATGCTAGTGTTAGAATTGTAATCGATTTAAAAACAGGTGCTAATAAGGAACTTGTAATGAATTACTTGCTTAAAAATACTGACTGTCAATGCAACTATACTTATAACATGGTTACTATTGTTAATCGTCGTCCAAAACTTTTAGGTATCGTGGGTGTAATAGATGCTTATATTGCGCATTTAAAAGAAATAATCAAATTAAGAAGTGAGTTTGATTTAAATGTTGCTTTAAAAGAAGTCCATTATACAGAAGGATTAGTTAAAGCAATATCTATTTTAGATGAAGTTATAGCAGTCATTAGAGCAAGTAAGAATAAAGGTGACGCTGAAGCTAACTTGGTAAAAGAGTTTGGTTTTAGTGAAGCTCAAGCAGAAAAAATTGTTATGTTACAACTATATAAACTTACTAATACGGATATCTTAGAGTTACAAAACAAATTAGAAAGTTTAAATAAAATAATTGCGGGCTTAAGAGAAATTCTTGCAAGCGAGGAAAAACTATCTTTAGTTGCTAAAGAAGAACTTCGTAAAATTAAGCGCGAGTATGGTGTTCCAAGAAAAACAGAGATTAGAGAAACTGCTAAGGAAATCAATATTTCTGCAGAAGATTTAATTATCAAAGAAAGTGTAATGGTTGTTTTAACTCATGATGGTTATATCAAAAAGGTGCCAATGAAATCATACACTTCAGCAAATGGTGATGAAACAGGTTTAAAACCAGGAGATTATGCATTAAATATCTTTGAAACAAGTACGATTAACAAAATAGCCATACTAACTAAAAAAGGAAATTATATTTATGTACCTGTTAATGATATTCCTTGGTGTAAATGGAAAGATTTAGGAAAACATATTTCTAATTTAGTAACTATTTCTCCAGATGATTCGGTACTAAATTCATTTATTGTAAATGAAAATGTCAGTGACGATAATCTATTAATTATTACTAAGTGCGGAATGGTTAAACGTACGAATATCAAAGATTTATTTGTAAGTAGATATACAAAGTTATATACATACATTAAACTTAAAGATGATGATGAAGTCAGATTTGTTGACTATGAAAAAGAAAATACGATGATTGTTACAAAGACCGGTTATTATATTTCATATAAGACTACCGAGATTCCTTTAGCAAGTTCAAAATCAAGTGGAGTAAAAGGTATAAACTTAAAGGATGACGAAGTAGTAGCTGGTTTAACATATGATGATACTGATGAGTATTTAGATATTTTCACGAATCAAAAAACAGCTAAACGTGTTAAATTAAATGAACTTGATCAATTGTCTCGTGCAAAACGCGGTAGTATGGTAATTAAGAAAGTAAAAACAACCAATTATGAAATTGTTTCCGCTTTAATTACTCAAGCAAAAGATCAAATTGGTTTAACGATGTTAGAAGATATTGGAGAGCTTAAAAATACCGATATTCCAATAATGGATTTAGCATCAACTGGCTCATCAATTGCTAAGAAAAAATTTATCTCTGCCTTTGTATTTACTGATATCAAAAAAGTGTATTTTGATGATTCTAAAAAGAAAGTAGTAAAAACAGAAGAGCAAGAAAAACAAGAAAAAATGGAATTTATTGAAGATTTCAAAATATAGTAATTTAAACCACCTAGTATAAATATAATATATTAGGTGGTTTTTCTATGGATAAGAAAAGTGAATTCAAAAATTTTTTAAATAAACATCCAGAAATATTAAGATTCATTAAAAACAAAGAAATGACTTTTCAGGATTTTTATGAAATATATGATATATATGGAGAAGAAAATGATGTATGGAATAAATATTTTAAAGAAGACTCAGATACATCTTCAACTAGGGATAAAATAAGTGAATTAACATCAATTTTTAAAAATATTAATATGGATAACATTGAACATCATGTAAATAACGCTCAAAAAGCAATAAGCATCATTCAAGAACTAACTAAAAAAAGTCCTGAAGTATTAACTAAAGTTGATAGACCAATAAGTAAGTTTTTTGGAGATTAGATATGAGTATAGATATCGTATTAAAACTTGAAAGTGATCAAGCAATGCATGAATATTTAATGAATCATTCGTATCTTTATAAAGAATTAAATCGAGATCCGGACTATTTTGAAACATTTCTAAAAGAATATAAAAAATATAAAAGAGAAGAAACAGCCAAAAAAGTAAGCGATGCAGTTGAAAACATTGAAACTATTTCTAACATTATAAGTGTCATGTAAAATTTGCATGATATTTTATTTTATGTTAAAATATGCCTAAAAAAATAATACTATATAATTTTACATATTAAGAATGAAAGGATATAATTTTAAAATGAAAAGAATAATAATCTTAAAACAAAATGGTGAAAATATAAGAAGTTTAATTATAACCGATAATGATTTAATAATTGAAAAAAATTCTAAAAATACTGATAAATTAATAAAAATATTTATTAAGAAACGTAAATTAAGCTATGAAGAATTGTTAGAAAATAAAGATATTGTTGAATTAAGCAACAAATCTTATTTTGAACAAGCAAAAACAAACCTAAAAGCTTATTCAAAATATATGAAATACAAATCTAAATTTAAAACAAGTTCAGCTACATCTTTAATAGTGGTATGTGCATTAAGCTATTTATTTAATCACTATGATACAGTGTTTTTAAATGGGCAACATTATATAATGCTTTGTATATATAGCTTTTTAAATACAATAACACTTTGGTATACAACTACTTTAAATGCCTTTCATAGAAAATATAAATTGGGAAGAAATACTATTGGCAATTCCATATCTATTTTTTTAGCCGGTTTATCACTTTGCTCATGGATTAATTATTGTGTTCCAATAAAAACAATTCCTTATTATTTGGCGGTTAAAAATACTGAGTCAATTGAAAACGTTAGTAGAGAAGAAAGTGTAGAAAAACTATATAAAGACATTCAAAAATCGCCATATCTTGACGAAGACAAAATATCGTATCTTAATAATTTGAAAACATATATTTTAAAAAATGAATTTCTTGATATTGATGAATTATATCAAACATTTATGACAATAAGAACCGAAGAAAAAGAATTCCTTGGTGCATATGGAATAGGTGGAACATATAATATAAATCTAAATGAAGCAACTTCATATAAGGGTGTAACATCACTTTCGGAAGAATGCATATTTACTCATGAATTTATTCATGCAACCGGTGGTTTTGAAATGCAAGTATTAGATGAAGGATATACATCTATATTAACTTCAAGTATGCTTGGTACAGATAAAAGAATTGATGGATATGACAGATATAGGTGGTGTGTTGAAGAAATATTACACCTTGTTGATAAAAATATTGTTTTAGAGTCATATTCCAAGAGAGATCAATTAATTCTTGATAATGAACTTTCAAATATATTAGGTGGACAAGAAAATGTAGAAGAGTTATATAATTTATTTTATGATTATGTAGATGGCTCTTCCTCTAAAGAAGCAATATATTTCTACATTCATAGATGTTTGGATTCAAATTTCTATGATTATCAAGAATACGTAAAATCTGTAAAAGATTATTATTCATTTGAAAATGATGAAAAGCTGATTTTGACAAAATAACCTTTTAAATACTAAGTATCGTAAGCAGTGTTAGTAATTTGCATGATATTTTATTTTATGTTAAAATAGCCCATAAAAAGAAGGGGAAGTCGTGAAAAAAATAAAGAAAGTATATGTATATTTAGTGGATAAAAAGATAGAAGACTGCCTTTACGTATATGATAAAGGAATAAAGAGGATTCATAAAAAAGAATGTAAAAATATTACACTTCCTCAGCTTGTAAAAGAAATAAATGCTCAAAATTTTGATGAACCTCAAAGCTTAGCTGAATTAGTAAAAGATAAAGCAATTGTTATGTTTAAAGCAAAAGAAAAATACAAGTCTTATATTTTTAAAGAAATGGCATTAGCAGATTATAAAAAAACAGATGTAATGACTATTTGCGCAGCTTCTACAAACATTGGGATAAATTTAGCTAATTATTTAAAATCTTTTTCTGCCAATTCTCGTTTTACTGGATTAAGTGATTATAGATTTTTAATAAATTTAGAGCTTTTATTGATAATTGAAATTTTGACTAAAGCTTCAAGTTGGAATTCAAAACAATTAAATAAACCATATTTTAAATATAAAATTTTATGTATTTTATGTGTTTGTTCTACTTTAGCAACCGGATTTGATTCTTCCGTTGGTTTTGATAATATACCGAATTATATCAAAGCATACTCTAAAGATTTAGATGATTTAATAGACGATAATTTATCTTTAGAAGAACAAAAAGAAGCAAAAGAACAAATTGTTTTTGATGGCATTCAATCATCAAATCAATTAACTGATGAAGAAAAAGAATATATGTTTCTTCTGGAAGAGTATATTAAAGACAACCCTTATATTGATTTAGATGATGTTTATAAAAAGCTAACAACAGTTAATGTAACTGAGTGTTTTGCTAAAGACAAAGATTTTTATTGGGTTGCAGATGACAACACTGCTGCTTGTAATATTTTGCCAACAAACCATATTATTTACTTTGATGATAATAACACAGATTTTAAAAAAGAATCTTTTGTGCATGAATATTACCATTCAATTGGCAATTTTGGGTTTGCACCTAGATATAAGCATCTAAATGAAGGATTTACCGAATATTTAACTTTTGAAACTTTAACAGACGAGGAGTTTACAGGAAGCTATAATAAAGAGCGTTTATGCGTAAGATATGTTATGGCTCTCGTTGGTAAAGAAAAAATCCTTGAAGCATATTCTAAAAAGAATGCTTCCATACTAGACGAAGCCTTAGAAAATGTTTTAGGTTCAATGGAAAAAGTGCATAGATTTGGAAATTTAATAAACTCTTATTGTGAAGATGAAATAGGAATAAATGAATTTTTAGGATTTATATATGATAATACTACTTTTGAATATTGGGAAAAAGTTCAAAATGAATCTATAATGGATATAACAATTAGAGAATATAATTTTATGTATACTAGAAAATTAAAGTAGTTGAGATAATGATAAAATGCATAGTTGTTTTAAAAAAAAGAAAAAAAGAGTAGGAGTCTATTAATAACTCAAAAAGATTTCGTGATAGAAAAAAACGAAATCGGAACTAAGAAGATGATTGCTAGATTTATTGAAGAGAGTGAAAAAAACTACGAAGAACTATGCTCGAATAAAAATATAATTGTTTATAATAAAAAAGCGGATTATGAAAGAGCAAAAGACATTGTTAATCAAGGTTGTAAATATATGGATTTAAGATCAAGTTATTTTATGCTACTTCCTTTTTTTCAATTTCTTATTCAAATGATTTCAGATTTTTGTCATCATAATGATACCATATTATTAGATATTCAATTATATTTGCTGCTTGGATTAAATATAATCCTTAATATCATTTTAGCCGGAATGACATTCTCTTTAAACATGTTTCATAAAGAATATAAAAGTAATGAAAAACTTGGGGCAACATATAATCCACTTACTAATACGATTGATTTCTATGGTAATAAATCTGTTAATAGAGAAAATATTTTACAACACGAATTTGTTCATTCTACCGGCAATCTTGAAAATGTAATTTTAAATGAAGGGTATACTTCTATACTAACTAGTAAAGTTGCTAATACACAAGAAAAAATTGAATATTTTATCGCGTATAATCTTAATGATGAGGTAAATGCATATACATGCTATATTAAAACCATAAAACAAAGTAATAAATTTGGAGAAAATAAAGAGTTGCTTTTAATAAAGTAACTTTTTTCTTGAAAAAAAATTATATCTACTCTATAATTAATAATAGAATACGAGGGTGATAAAGTGAAAAAGAAAAATGGCTTTACTTTGGTAGAATTGCTTGCTGTTATCGTTGTTTTAGCACTTATAATGATAGTAGTAATACCAAGTATTATGAAGTCAATTGGAAGTGCAAGAAAGGAATCGTTTTATTTGTATGCTCAAAGCTTGCAAAGTAAAGCAACTGCTAAGTATACTCAAGATTTAGACTTAAACAAGAGCAATACAGATTGTGCCGTATACGATATATCAAAAGATTTAGACATCAGTAATACTGGTAAGTATGAAGGCTGGGTTAAAATAAATCGTGTAGCGGTATCTTCAGGAAATTTAGTAGCAACAGCATCTATTAATAATAGTAGTTTAAGTGGAGTATATTATTGTGTTACTAGTTCAGGAACTTGTACTCCAAATGAAACATATTATTATGAAGAAGGAAAGACAGAAGTAACAATTAACAAAACCATCGGAAAAGATGACAAACTTTGTTATAACTATAAATATGCTGATGCAAGTAAAATACTTCGAACAAGTTCAACAGCTTGTGTAAGTGGAAGAGATACTGGTTCAAAAGATTCATATCGTTATGACGTATATATCACTTTAAAAGATACAAATTATAAAGTTGAAAATTTATTATTTAATAAAGATATGCCTATGGAAACTTTCTACGACGAAATGCAATCTAAAGGAGATTTAAGCATAGAAAGTTTGAGTTGTTCGTCAACTGGAAGTGAAACAAAAGGAACAACAACTATAAAAACAACAAAAGTAACTAATCAAACAACTATAGCTGATGCTACAACAAAAGTAACTACTAGTTCAAGAGCTGATGACAAAACAAGTAAGCTTACAACAACTACAACCAGTGAAAGACAAACGGTTGAGGCAGAGAAGACTACAACAACTACACGTCAAACTTATGTTATTCCTTCAACAACAATTGAGCCAGAAAAGACAGCGTTACTTTTAAATACATTAAACGTAGCTGGTTATGATGTTTCCTTTAGCCCAATGAAATTTAACTATGAACTTACTGTTCCAAACAGTGTATCAACGCTTTCCATTACAGCAACATCTGCAGAACCAGAAACAACAGTTACGGTTATTGGCGCCGAGGGATTAACTATCGGTTCTAATATAATAAGAATAAATTTATCTAATCCAAATGAGAGTAAAGAAGCAAACTATTATATTCAAGTAAGAAGGTTAGATGAACTTGGAAATATTGTAGAGGTTACAAGAACAAATGATGCACCGATATACAATAGAGAAGAGGGTCTTCCAGATCCAACACTTCCATCAAGTGATGCATCCCTTTCAAGTTTAACTGTTTCTGGATATATGTTGGAATTTGATAAAAATAAATACGATTATGAACTTACAATTGTTGATGCCGATTCGCTTCCAATTAAATATGAGACAACATCTTCAAAAGCGCGAGCATATATGGAAGGAAACGAATCATTAACTGACGGTTCAAAGATAAGTATATATGTAACAAGTGAAAATGGATATTATAAAAAAGCATATACGATAACAGTTCATACTAAGAAAGAACAAAATATAATGAGCACATTCTTAAAATTCTTGGTAGCCGGGTTAGGTGTAGCTCTTCTAGCGTTGCTTGTAATAATAAGTGCAAATAAAAGAACAAGCCGAAAAATAAGAAATAAGAATGACATCATTGACACCAATAAAGAAAATAAAAACATCTAAAAAGTATTGACTACGAATTGGATAAAATATATAATTAATTTAGGATAGGAAGAGGATATTTATGAAAAAGAAAAATGGTTTTACATTAGTTGAGTTACTTGCTGTTATAGTAATTTTAGCTATTATAATGATAATTGCTATACCAACAGTGCTTGAAACAATGGCGAGTGCAAGAAGAAGTTCATTTGCTATATATATTGAAAAAGTTGTAAAAGATACAACTACTCAATATGTATATGATTCAAATGGAGGAGCAATTGCTGGTGCTGGTAGATATGTTTATAACATAGAAAAAGACTTAGGATATACATCAACTGGTGATTATAAAGGCTATGTAGTTGTAAACGCCGAAGACGTTGACAATCCACATTATATTGTTTACCTTTGGGATTCCAACTATATGACATTAAGTTGGGATGTAACTGATCAAAAAATGCCAAAAGCTGATGATAAGACAGCAATTCAATCTTTAGACAAAACACAAGTAGCTGGTTTAAATGAATATGTTGCTTGTAAAGCTGGTTCATCAGCAACTGTAACTAATTGTTATAATCGTCAAGGATATAAAATTGTTGAATAAAAAGATACTTAGTATCTTTTTTTTTGTTCTCATGTTATAATCTTTATGGTGGTAAAAATGTTAATAATCGGAAGTCATGTATCATATAAAAATTCAACTCAATTATTAGGTTCGGTTGAAGAAGCGATTACTTATGGAGCAAATGCCTTTATGTTTTATACAGGAGCTCCGCAAAATACTCAAAGAGGAGAAATAAATGATTTAGTAACATATGAGGCACTACAAAAAATGAAAGAAAATAATATTATGCTTGAAAATGTTGTATGCCATGCTCCATATATTGTTAATCTTGCAAACAATATTGATCCTGAAAAATATGAGTTTGCTAAAAAATTTTTAAGACAAGAAATTGAAAGATGTATGCAACTAGGAGTTAGAAAAATTGTTCTTCATCCAGGAAGTGCAACAAAAATTGATAGAACTGATGCGTTAAACAACATAATAAAAGGGCTTAACTCTATTCTTTACCCTGATGATAATATTATGATACTTTTAGAGACAATGGCCGGAAAAGGAACAGAATTAGGAATAAATTTAGAAGAATTAAAATATATAATTGAAAATATTAAATTAAAGGAAAAAATAGGAGTTTGTCTTGATACTTGTCATTTAAGTGATTCAGGTATAAATATAAATGAATTTGATAAGTATTTGGATGAATTTGATAAAAAAATTGGTATTGATAAAATAGGCTGTGTTCATTTAAACGACTCTAAAAATCCAATTGGGGCAAGGAAAGATCGCCATGAGAATTTAGGATATGGAACAATAGGATTTGATACTTTAATCAATGTTGCATATAACGCGCGTTTAGAAAGTGTTCCTAAACTGCTTGAAACTCCTTTTGTAGATCGAGAATATGCACCATATAAATTTGAAATAGAGGAAATCAGAAATAAGAAATTTAATCCAAACTTATATGATGAAATAGTGTCTTATTATAGAGGAACAAATGAATAGTTATAAGATGTCTAAACACCCCCAAATAAATTCAAAAATGGAAGAATTTTTGAATCCAGATTACGTTTATATTCCACTACCAGAACAACACAGTATAGAGTTAGATGGCGAAATGAAAGTTATGAAAAACGACGTTATATTTGAAGAAAACAACAAAGCAACATTTAGCCCAATAAGCGGTGTTGTAAAAAAAATCGACTGTGATTTAAAAATAAATAATCGAGACGTTAAATGCTTAGTAATTGAAAATAATTTTAAAGAAGAAATTAAACAAAATAAATGGGCAACAAAGTATATAAATAAATATTCAAAGCAAGAACTACTACAGTTACTAAAAAAATATATGCCAGATTTAAAAATATTTAATGATGAAAAGACAATTTTAATAAATGGTGTTGATAAAGAAGAAACTGAAAAAAACTATTCCTTTATAATAAATAATAAAAGCGATAAATTATTAGAAACTGCTGATGCATTATCCAACATTTTAGGTATTAATAATGTCATATTTGCTATAAACAATAAAGATTCCAATAACGTTATTAATTTAACAAGCAATATTGGTACATACCCAAATATTAAGTTAAAGCTAGTTCCTGACGTTTATCCGATAGGATTTAAAAATATATTAATGAAAAATGTTCTATCAAAAAAAGAAATAGAAAACGGAGTTATTTATTTAACGGTAGAGGATTTAATAAACATTTATAATGTTTTAAAAAGAAGAAAACCTATAATAGAAAAGTATGTAACAATTGGTGGGAACTGTATTAAAGAATCGATAGTTGTAAATACCAAAATAGGCACTAAAATTGCGGATTTAATAAAAAATACGTGTGAAATAATAAATGAAGATTATTATGTTATTGTAAATGGCCTTATCTCTGGTATAACATTAGAATCATTAAATTCGATAATTACCCTAAATACAAGAAGTATATTTTTAAACACATTGGATAAGACAAGTGAAAAAGAGTGCATTAATTGTGGACTTTGTACAATGAAATGTCCAGTTGGATTAAACCCTAAATATATAAAAGAACATAGAAAGGCCGATAAAAGCAAATGTATTAATTGTGGTTTATGTTCATATATTTGCCCAAGCAAAATTAATTTTAAGGAGTGTTTAAATCGTGAAGAATAATGTTTATGTACGCAGTAATAAGTCAATCAAATCTATAACACTAACAAAGCTATTATTTTTGCTTCCATTAATCGTTTATGGTTTCTATAAGAATGGTATATATTTATATCAAGAACATTATATTTCTTTTATTGAAATATTTAGACCTCTTATTTACGTTTTTATTGGTGCATTAGTTGGCATATCAGTAAATATACTTTATGGAAAATTTATAAAAAAAAGTAAAGACGATTGGAGTTCAATTATTTTTTCATCCTTTCATCTAGAATATGGTGTTATTATAGGCTGTTTAGTATCAATAAATACCAATGTTCTTATATATACGCTGGTGCTATTCATAATTTTCATAATATCTAAATTTTTAAATAATCGAATAAATATTATGTGTTTTACTTTAATAATAATATATTTATTAAGCAAGATAGTTGGAAATCCTTCATTTTTAAATTCATATGAAATGAGTAAAACATTTTCTTATGAATTTATGGATTATTTAATCGGAAGATATCCAGGAGGAGTAGCAAGTACACATGTAATATTGATCCTTTTAGGTTTATTTGGGTTATATATCACAAATAATATAAAAATAAGCATAAGTCTTTCAAGTTTGGTAACGTTATTTTTATTATTTGGAGTATATTCATTAATAACAAATAATAGCTTTACTAATCTATTCTTTGCTAATAACATCGTCATGCTTATGAGCTACGTAGCAACAGATACTAAAACTAGTTGCTATACAAAAAAAGGCATGATTGTATTTGGAGTTTTAATCGGTATACTAACATTTATAAATCATTTTATTGAACCTGTTCTAGCTCCATTAGTTAGTATATTATTTGTAAGTTTATTTAATAATTTGATAGATAGAAAAGTAAACTCGTTGCAAAAGCAATAAAAAACATATATAATAAAAAAAGATAGGTGGTTAAAATGGCAAATTTTTGTACAAATTGTGGAAACAAGTTGGATTTAAATGATACAGTATGTAGTAATTGTGGTAAGGTTATTAAAGATAGAGTTGTAAGAGAAGAAGTTGAAGCTGAAAAAGTAGCAGAAGATAAGGAATCAGTTTCCAACCAAACTCAAAACAACAATAAAAATCAAAACTATAATCCTCAAGCTAAGAATAGAGTGGTAGCCGGACTTTTAGCGATATTCCTAGGAGGATTTGGAGCCCATAATTTCTATTTAGGATATAATGGAAGAGCAATTGCTCAACTTCTTATAACTGTATTAAGTTGTTGTACACTTTCATTTATTTCTGCCCTTTGGGGATTTATCGAAGGAATTTTAATTCTTTCAGGAAATATTGAAACAGATGCTTATGGAAATAAATTAGTTGATTAGGTAGACACTTACTTAACAACACTTGGGAATATATCAAAAATGTATTCCCTTTTTTATGTTATACTTAATATAGGGTGATTGTTGTGAAAAGAGCATTAAGATATATTAAAAACTCATTAAAAAATGTCGATATTCCGTTGCTATTAGTAACAACAGCCATGATAATATTTGGACTTATAATGGTATTTAGTTCATCAAGCGTTACAAGTGTTTTAAGTTATAAAAAAACACCTTATTATTTCTTTGAAAAGCAAATATTAGTTGTTATAGTTGGTTTATTTGTATCTTTAATTATTGTAAACTTTCCGACAAAGAATTATGGAGTACTATCAAAACTGGGTATGATTTTGATGATTGTCTTGTTAATTTCGTTAAAAACATATGGTACTGTTACCAATTCGGCAAGAAGCTGGTTTAAAATATTAGGGTTTTCTATCCAACCAAGTGAGTTTGCTAAAACATTTATTATTTTATATTTAGCATGCACATACTCAAAAATAAAAAAATTTAAAAGTGTCAGTGATGTTTTTTTGCCAATGATACCATGCATAATCATCTTTTTCCTAGTTGCCTTAGAACCCGACTTAGGAACAGCAAGTATAATTGCAATAATATGTATGTTTATCTTTTTTTCATTACCACTTTCAAATAATAAAAACATTAAAATATTAAGGATTGCAACGGTAATTGCGGCTATTGGAGGAGTATTTTTCTTGAACTTCAATTCCGATATTTTAACATCAGCACAAGCAAGTAGGTTTAACTTTAAAAATCCTTGTTCAAGATATTTGGAGGAAACTGGATATCAAGTATGTAATGGTTATATCGCGATTCATAATGGCGGAATATTTGGAGTAGGCCTTGGAGCTTCCACTCAAAAATTTTTGTATTTACCGGCTGCGCACACCGACTTTATTTTTCCAATTATTGTAGAAGAACTTGGACTTATTGGTGGAACCTGTGTTCTAATTGCCTACATAATTATACTATTTAGAATTCTAGTAATTGCCAGAAATGCGACTAATTTAAGAAATTCCATAATTGCTTTTGGAACATTTGCTTATATTTTAAGTCACATAGTTATAAATTTGGGCGGACTTCTTGCCTTAATACCTTTAACAGGAGTACCACTTCCACTTTTAAGTTATGGTGGATCATTTATGCTAAACATAATGATTCTTATAGCGTTAACTCAACGAGTAAATATTGAAACAAAAAGAAAAAGAGAAACCGAATATTAGAAAGGATTGAATTTATGAGTGCATTTAATAATCAATTTCATGTAAAAGAAGAAAATGGAGTAATTACCAATGTCGATGAAATATCTAATTTATTAAAAGAGTATGAAGACAACTTTAGTGATGAAGAACATCGTTATGTTGAATCTTTGATAACATTTCTTTCCAACAGTGAGATAAAAAATAAAAATCAATTAATAACTTTATTGAACAAGTATAAATACAATGATAAATTAAATAATAATGGAGAAGCAAGTGAATATTTAAAAACGGTTCTAGGTATGAACGTAGGTATCGTTTCTTTTAAAAATGATGGGGTAGATAACTATTATTTTTATTATTATAGGAACAATAAAATACATGTATTAGAATGCATGCAAATATATGATTTAGCAAACTATGTTAATACATATGTAAGTCCTTCAACTGATAAAGAAACTATAATAGCTGGCTATATAAATTATTTAACAGTTACATTGAACTTTAATCCTATACCTAAAATAATTGATATAACTGATTTAAACGAAGAAGTTAGAGTAGCTATAGAAGAATATATGAAAAGAAAAAGAGTTGAGAAATATCATATATATCAAGACTCTAAAGGACAAATATTTATAATTGCAGGAAGTGCAATCATAAGATATGATTCAAAATTAAATAACCTTTATTATTTAAAAAGCGAAGATGTTTATCAGGATTTAAAAGATAAAACTTATGAATATGATGATATACATGTACTACTACCTTTTGAAATAGATATTGATAGACTAAATGAAATATTGGATAATTTTCCAAACATTAATAGCTATGAGAAAAGATATTTAGAAGCAGCAGTAAAAACCATAATTGAAAAACCAGAACTTTTAGATGACTCAGCAACCGGAATACTCACTCGCTACATAAAAATGCTAAATCAACGAGTTTTGAATAATACTTTTATACTAACAAAAATTGAAAAAGAATTTTTAGCAAAAGCTAACAACAAAGTGGATGATTGCTCTCTTGAAAAAAAAATACCTAAATTTAATGGTGGATATATCGTTGTTGCGATGGAAGTTTTAATTATAGTGATGTTTGTTATTGCTTATATATCTCTTGCTAAATAGATATAAATAAAGTATAATTTAATTAGTTTACAAGGAGGAAATATGGATTTTTTAGATGAATGTGAAATGAACATGATGAAGGCAATTGATAACCTTGAAGCAAGACTTATAACAGTTCGTGCTGGTCGTGCAAATGCATCAATGCTTAATGGGATAATGGTTGAATATTATGGAGCACCAACTCCAATCAATCAAGTTGCAAATATAACTGTTCCTGAAGCAAGACAACTATTTATAAAGCCATTTGATAGAAGTATTATAAAAGATATTGAAAGAGCTATAAACGAGGCAAACATTGGAATAACTCCAACAAATAATGGCGAAATGGTTATCTTAACTGTTCCTCAATTAACCGAAGAAACTAGAAGAAACTATGTTAAACAAGTTGATGAAATGGGTGAACAAGCAAAAATTGCTTTAAGAAATGCAAGACAAGATGCCAACAATGATATTAAAAAGAATGAAGAACTTACAGAAGATGATAAAAAAAGATATCAAGAGGATGTTCAAGAAATCATAAATAAATATAACAAGATCGTTGACGAAAAAATTAAAGAAAAAACAACAGAATTAATGAGTGTATAGCTCATTTTTTGTTTGTAAACAAGATGTAAATATATCTGAATTTGTTGACAATCGGGGGGGGTATTATAAAATGTAATCGAGGTGGAAAATATGGAAAAAGATTTAAAAAGCATTGTTGATGACAACATATACAAAGACTTTATGCCTGAGGAACAAAAGATAAACTATGAAAGAATATTTGGAGGTTATGGAAAATCTGGATTATATGAAGATGTAACAACATTTACATATGATGACTTAGTTGAATTGGATAGAATTATTCGAAACAATTCTAAAACATCAATTTCCTACGGTCTTGATAAAGATGCGATGAGTCATATATTTAAAAAATTGATGTCTTTAAGAAATGAAGTAATCCATGGTATAAAAAGACCTGATAAATTAGCAAGTATAAAGGCAAGTCTTGAAACTTTAAAAAAATTTAATATTAACCAAAAAAATAATGCTGTTGAATTTAGAAATTCTATTGAAGAAGCATTATCTCGAGTAGAAAATGATATAAAATACTTCTCTCAAAAGGAGAAATATACTCAACAATTTGAATATGCAAATGTAAAATATCAAAAAAAGAGCATATTTGGTAAAATTGTTGCTAATATCAATGGTGAAAAGAAAAGAATTCAAGAATTAAGGGGAAAAAGTTCTCTTCAAGTAAGCACATTAGCTGGTAAACAAAATATAAACTTAGGTACAGCAGTTGATTATTATAATCCACATGATTATGAAGAAATTCTAGGAGAATTAGATGAACCTATAATTGAAGAAGAAGAAAGAAAAGGAATAAAACTATAATGGATGAAGATCTAAAAGAATTGATTTCTTGCTTTTCAAACTTAACTGAAGACGAAAAGATGAGTGAAATATCAAAAAAAGTAGTAGATTTAATAAATACTTTAAAAGATATAACAGAAGAAGAAAAAAATTATGAATATAAAAAAACTCCTGAAGATATATTTATGAATTTATGTATATTAGAGGATACAATTGGAAAGTCTTTAATGGTAACTAGTTCATTAAATGAATAATGCACTCAAAAAAGTGTATTTTTTTCATGAAAAAAACACTCAATTGAGTGTCTATTTGCTAGTTGCTGTTATAAAATAATAAACCAAAGGAGCAACAATACTTGCAAGCATTGCAAAGAACATTACCCAAACAAATATTTTTACACCAATAGGAGTATCACTTGATTTTCTGTTTTTCTTTCTTTTCTTAGCTTCTTTAATCTTTATATTTCCAACAGTTTCATAGCTTTTTTCATCTTTCATAAACTTCACCTGCATAAATTATATAATATTTAGAATAAAATTTAAAGATTAAAATATAAATTAATAGGTGATAGTTTTGAAAAAGAATAAATATGCTCTAGTACTCGTATTATCTATTTTTGTAATATCCTTAGTTGTTGGTTTTATTTATGGAATTAATAATCCATATGATATAAGTGAATATGTAAAAAATATTGATAAAAACATGCTTTTATTTAATCATTTATTAGTTGTTATGTTATTTTTCTTTTCAACGATATCATTAATCGGAATATTAATAAATGGTTTTTATATTGGATTTGAAGGGGTCTCTGTTGGTTTTGTTGTATCAGCATTTTTTAGGACTTATGGTATAAAAGGAATTATTTATTCATTAATTAATTTAGTTTTAAATAAAGGATTATTCATAATCATATTATTTTATCTATTTATTGTCGGAATAAAATATGTAAAAAAATGTCTATCAAATATTGTTGGATTAAGTACAGACTACTTAATAGTTTTAATAAAACCAATGGTTAAAAAGTATTTATTAATAGTTATTTTTAGTGTTGTATATGATCTTTTAAACTATTTTCTTTTATATAAACTAGTCAAGTATTTTACTTTTATATTATAGTCTTTTTCATTTGCTAAATGATATAACTTATACTATAATTAAAGCAGTAGAGGTGGAATTATGGCTAAAAAAGTTGTTGTTGGTATGAGTGGTGGTGTTGATTCATCAGTTGCTGCGTATTTACTACAAAAGCAAGGATATGATGTAATTGGACTATTTATGAGAAATTGGGATTCTCTAGTCAATAATGATACAGAAGGAAATCCAAATTTGGAAAATAATATATGTCCACAAGAACAAGATTATAATGATGCATTAGAAGTTTGTAACACTTTAGGAATTCCTTTACATAGAGTAGATTTTATTAAAGAGTATTGGGATAATGTATTCACATATTTCTTGGATGAGTTAAAAAAAGGAAGAACACCAAATCCAGATTTAATGTGTAATAAATATATTAAATTCGATTTATTTAAAAAAGAAGCAAAAAAACTTGGAGCTGATTATATTGCAACAGGTCATTATGCTAGAATAGTTGGAAATAAACTTTTAAGAGGAGTAGATTCTAATAAAGATCAAACTTATTTTTTAGCTCAAGTTTCAGCTGATCAATTAAAAGATGTTTTGTTTCCGGTAGGAGATTTAGAAAAAAGTGAGGTTAGAGAAATTGCAGATAAGATAAAACTTCCAACAGCTAAGAAAAAAGATTCCACAGGTATTTGCTTTATTGGAGAAAGAAATTATCAAAAATTTTTACATAATTATTTAAAACCTAATCCAGGTGATATAGTTGATATAGATTCTGGAGAAATTATTGGCACTCACAATGGTTTGATGAACTATACAATTGGTCAAAGAAGAAATGTTGGAGTATCGGGTTTTAAAGATAAACATTTTGTTGTTGGAAAAGATGTAGAAAAAAATATCTTATTTGTGGCTTTTGGTGATAATCCAGAAACTCTTTACAGTGATGAATGCATAATTGAAGATGTTAACTTGATTAGTCCAAATCATCCAACATTTGCAACAGCAAAATTTAGATACCGTGGGCCAGATTATGAAGTAATGCTAGAATATTTGGATAACAATGAAATAAGAGTAAGCTATCCAGAAAAAGTTCCAGCAGTTACTCCAGGACAAGCATGCGTTATTTACCTAGGTGAACAATGTATTGGATCAGGAATAATTAAAACAGTTAGAAAAAACGGAGAAAAGCTTTGGTATTTATAAAAGCTTTTTTTATTTCAATAAAAAAGGTAGCCGAGAAGCTACCATAAGTGGTGTCTATGAGTATTCCCATAAACAGGTGATTAACTCACCAAATAGATGATATCATATTTTTAATAAAAACATCAACTATAAAGTGATGTTTTTTTGCTTTTTTCAAAAGAATTTGTTTTTTGATTATAAAATTTTAATACAAATATTAATATTTACACATATTAATATAAGATTATTTACTATACAACAGATAAATTGTATAATTTG
>FR884181.1 GCA_000435515.1 Firmicutes bacterium CAG:582 | reverse complement strand
TTATTACATTTCTTTTTTTCATAGTTCATTCACAACCTATCATTAATATTATACTATTTTTTATAGTAACTATATAGTCTATTTTTAAGTATGTGTAAAGCAAGATGATATATTATAAAAAAAGATACACAATCGTGTATCTAAATATTATCTCTATCTCTTAAGAATGGTGGAATATCAAATTCATCATCCATCATGTTAATTGATTTTTTTGGTTCTTCTCCTGTTCCTGATGTTGCAGGTTTATCGTCATCAAATCCTGTTGCGATAACAGTAACGATTACTTCATCATCTAAGTTTTCATTAATTACAGCACCAAATATAATATTAATATCTGTATTAGCACTAGCTCTTACAACTTCAGCAGCATCTTCAGCTTCAAATAAAGTTAAAGATTTACCACCAGTGACATTTATAATTGCATCTGTTGCACCAACAATACTTGTTTCAAGAAGTGGACTAGATACTGCTTGTTTAGCCGCTTCAATTGCTCTATTTTCACCAGTAGCAAGTCCAATTCCAATTAAAGCGTTTCCACGTTTTTCCATTACGGCTTTTACATCTGCAAAGTCTAGATTGATTAAACCTGAAACTGCAATTAAGTCAGATATTGATTGAACTCCTCTATGTAATACATTATCTACTTCTCTGAATGCATCTGGCATTGAAGTACTCTTATCAATTATATCTCTTAATTTATCATTTGGAATAACTATTAAAGAGTCAACATGTTTTTTTAATTCATCAACACCAATGATAGCTTGTTCCATTCTTCTATTTCCTTCAAATCTAAATGGTTTTGTTACAATACCAACTGTTAAAGCACCAATTTCTTGAGCGATTTCAGCAACAATTGGACTAGCTCCAGTTCCTGTTCCTCCACCCATTCCACAAGTTACGAAAACCATATCAGCACCTTCTAATGATTTACGAATTTCATCCTTGCTTTCTACTGCTGCTTCTCTACCGATTTCTGGATTTGCTCCTGCTCCTAAACCATTTGTAACGTTTTTACCAATTTGTAGTTTTATACTTGCTGGCGAATCATCAAGTACTTGTTTATCAGTATTGATAACAACGAATTCAACACCTTGAACACCAGCTTTAATCATTCTATTAACCGCGTTCATTCCGCCGCCACCTACACCGACAACTTTAATTTTTGCTATCTGATTCATTTTTACTCCGTCCATAAATACACTCTCCTTAATTATCAAAGAATATTCCAAATACTTTTCCTAGTATGGAATCTCCTGTTATCGCTTTTTTATTGCCGTTGCTAACTAGACTATCTAAGTCATCATCTGAAAATACACTAAAATCTTTATCTCTTAATTTCAATTTAGAATCAAAGTATTTTATCATTCCAATTGCACTAGCAAACTTATTATTCCTTGCTCCTATATAATTGTTTTTTCCTATAAAAGCAATTGGTCCAAACACGCTTTCAACTTCGATATCAAAGTCACGTTGTTCAGATAATCCTCCAGATACTATTATATAACTTATTTCTTTCTTTGTTAAGTAATTTATCTCGTTCTTGACAATATTTAACATTTCATGAAGTCTGCTCATCATTAAACTTGAAAGTTCATATTGATCAATCTTGATTTTTTCCCCTAAATTGTTAACAACTTCCATAGTTTCTTGAGCCCTAGCATTTTTTCTACTAGCAAGTCCAAGTTCTTCTCTTACTTTACTAGCATCTTTTAAACTTAATTTATAAACAAAAGAAATATCATTATCTATATTTTTAGTTCCTGTATCTATTACTAAGTTATTAATTATTATACCCTTATTTATAATTGCTACTTTAGTTGTATCATAACCAATATCAATTACAGCACCAGTATTATTTTCCATATTTTCCGTTTTATGTGCAAAATAGGTTCCAATACTAGGTATCATAATATCACTTACTTCTACTCCGCATTTTTCTAAGCTTTTAGCAATAAGGCAAATATCTTTTTTAGGAGATGAAATAACTACCGATTTTACTGACAAGCTATTTCCTTTCATTCCCTTTGGAATCTTTGTTTTTCGGTCATCTACTTTAAACATTATGGGTATAACAGTAACTAAATCAGAACCTTCGTCAACATTTCCTTTTACACTCATTTGTAAAACTTTTTGAATATATTCACCTGTTACTTCTTTATCTTCATCAGTTATCGTTAAACTTGCTTCTCCTATTTTAAAAATTGTTTCTCCTTCAGGAACATCTACAATCGCTTTTGTTATCGTAGTATTAAGTTTTTCTTCTGCTTGATTAAGCAAACGTTTTAAAGCATATTCAACTTCTACAGGTTCAACAATCATGCCATTTTTTACACCACGTGATTCTTCTTCTAAAGCACATAAAATATTCATCTTATTATTAAGAATTTCAGCAACTATAAGTTTTATAAGATGACTACCAACATCAATACTAGCTATGATTTCTCTCATAATAAAACCTGCCTATCATGCTTTCATTATACTATAAAAAAAACTAAAAAAAAAGGAAAGATTTTATTTTTTAATATCTTCCTATTTCTTTTATAAGTCTATTTACATTTTTTATTGATTCATCTTCTCCAAATTCTTTACATAAAGCATAGTATAAAGTTAAATCATCTTCATAAGTTCCAATTGCTGAATAGAATTTAGATAAAACTTGATTTAAGTATTTGCTATCAAAAGTAAATCCATAAGGTATTTTAAATACACTCATAAGAATTTCATGAATGAACTCATTTAAATTATGTTCCAAGCAAACATCTTCATTGAAATATGTTAAATCAAATTGATCAGTATCAAATATATTTATACCATTTCTATTTATAATAACATTTCTGCTATGAAAATCTCTTACATAAACTCCTAGCTTGCTTAACTCATGAGTTTCTTCAATAAGTTCTAAAATCATTTCTGTAAAAACTTTTAATGTTATATTAGGTATATGTTTTTCTAACACATTTCCTTTTATATAATCAAGTTTTGTTGCAACTACTTTCCCATTTTTCACATATATATCATTGGGAGTATAAATGTTTTTTACTTTAATGTTTCCAAGTTCTTGAAGATGTTCTAACATATCATATTCTTTAAATAAGCGATCTTTTCTTTCAGTATCTAAAAACACTTTTAATACTTGTTTATCTCTTGTTAAAAATGTAATAGCCGTAGTGCCTATTCCTAAAACAGGTCTTAAAGCTATTTCTGTTGCAATATTTTTATTTTCTATTATCATACTTGTCTCCTAAAAATATATAAACGTTGTAACATTACATTATGAAAAATATTTTATTGTTTCACATTTCCTAATGTTTTAATTAAATTTTTTAAATTTTTTACTGAAGTATTTCCTCCTAATTCACTTCTTAAAGCATTATATAAATTAAAATCAGCTTCTATTGGAGCAAATATATCCGAATAATCACTTAACAATAAATCTAAACTTTTTGAACTAAAATGAAAATTTTCTTCAAGGCCAAAAGTCACATCAAAAATATCATGAAGTATTTCAATTATATTATGTTCTAAACACATTTCTTTACCTAGACAACTAAAGTAAAATTCATCTGTATCTATTATATTTATACCATTTTTATTAATAACAGCATTTCCAGAAAAGAAATCTCTAACCCAAATATTATTTTCGCTTAATTTATATACACTTTCTTTTAAAACTTCTAAATATTCTAAAAATAAATCCATACTAATATCAGGTATTTCTTCCCATAAGGTTTTACCATCAATATAATTAAGACCTGTTGCTTTTACTTCCTCATCAACAAGATACACCTCATTTGGAGTCCATATATTTTTCACTTTTACTTGACACAATTCTTCCAAATGAGTTTTCATTTCAAATTCTTGAAATATCAGTTTTTTTGCTTTAGAATCTTGATACACCTTTATAGTTTTATTATTTTTTAAATACACTATAGCTGTAGTACCTTTTCCTAAAACAATTCCATCTTGATAAAGATCAGTTATTTCTTTTATATCTTTACATTTTACTAGCATACTGATACCTCAAACTTTTTAATTTCTTTATTACATTTTACTAGTTCACAATAATCTTTAATAACCATAAATACCCCTCACTAAAAAAAGTACATCTATTCTAATACATTTACTTATAAAAGTAAAGTTTTATGGTATAATTTAAGTGGTGATGTTATGAAATATTTTTTTGCTATTATACTTAATAAATGTTTATCTTTGGGATGTTATATTTTAAAGCCCATTTTTAAAAAAGATGGATCAGTTACCCCAGGATATTATGCATCTAAATTAAATAAAGATATCTTAGATGATTTAAAATATCCAAAGTATGTTATTGGAGTTACTGGATCAAGTGGTAAAGGTTCAACAACTTCAATGATTGCTCATATACTTTCAAAGTCAGGATATAAAGTTGTATGGAATAAAAATGGTTCAAACCTTTATAATGCAGCTATTACTTTAATACTTAATCATACTAATCCATTTACTAAAAAGGTTAATGCTGATGTGTTGCTTATGGAATTAGATGAATCGTTTATTTCAAAAATATTTAAGAAACAAAAATTGACTCATTTAGTAGTCACTAATGTTACAAGAGATCAACCTGCAAGAAATGGTAGTCCAGATATAATATTTGATAAGATTGCATCTTCTATTGATGATTCAACTCATTTAGTTATTAATGCCGACGATCCTATAGTTTCAAGATTAAAATTAACCCATAAAAATATAACAACATATGGAATTGATAAAACAAAATATGATTTAAAAAAGCCAATAAGCAATAATGTTGATGCAGCTTATTGTCCTAAATGTGATACAAAATTAAAATATAGTTTTTATCATTATGGACATATTGGTTCCTACTCTTGTCCTAAATGTGATTTTTCTTCAAGACCTGTTGACTATTTAGCAACTGATATTGATTTGGATAAGAATTTTATGTTAATAAATGATACTTTGGTTCATTTAAATAGAAATGTATTTTTCTGTTGCTATTATACATTAGCTGCTTATACCTTATGTAAAACAATAGATGTAAAAGATGAAGATATCATTAGAGAACTTAATGAAGATATCATTCCTTCAAAAAGAATGAAAACTTATAAACTTGGTAAACGTGAAATTGAAATGGTAGAATCTAAAAATGAAAATGCCCTTTCATATTTACAAACAATTAATTATATTCGTGAAAGTGATGATTTAAAAACTATAATAATTGGATTTGATAATGTTTCAAGAAGGTATTCATATAATGATTTAAGTTGGTTATATGACGTTGATTTTGAACTTTTAAATATAGATTCAATAGATAAAATATTTTGTATAGGTAGATTTAAATATGATGTATACTCTAGATTAATTTATGCCGGTATTGATAAAAAGAAATTAGTTTTAGTTGAAGATATAGATAATCTTTTATACGATGTAGAAAAGAATTCTAAAGGAAAAATTATTACAATGGTATGCTTTGATATGACAGCAAAAATAAAAGATATGTTGATAAGAGGTATGTATGAAAACAATTAAAATTGCACACTTATATTATGATTTAATGAATTATTATGGTGAACAAGGAAATGTTCTTGCTTTAAAAACTGCAATTGAATATGCTGGTTTTAAAGTAAACGTTAAAACTTTATCGGTTGATGATGAAATTGATTTTGAGAAATACGATATATTTTATATGGGTATGGGAACAAAAAGAAATCAAGAGATTGTTAGAAAAGATATCTTAAAGTATAAAGATAAAATTGAAAATGTAATAGATAAAAAAATGTTTATTATGACTGGTAATTCTTATGAATTATTTGGTAAAAAAATTGATGATAAAAAATGTCTTGGAGTATTTAATTTTGAATCTAGAACTACTGATAGAATTGTTGGAGAACAAGTTTTAAAATGTGATATTATTAAAGAAACTATAATAGGATTTCAAAATAGATTTAGCTCAAACAATATAAAAGATGATTTTCTATTTGAAGTTATTAAAGGAACTGGAAATGATTTAGAAAGCAAAGTTGAAGGAATTCATAAAAATAATTTCTTTGGTACTTACTTACTTGGACCAATATTAATAAGAAATCCATATTTTAAAGATGCTTTATTAAAGTATATTGGTATTGATAAAGTGAATACTAAATTAGTTGATTATAAAGCATATCATGAATATTTAAAGAATTTTAATATAAACTAAAAACATCTTCGAATTGAAGATGCTTTTTTAATTTATTAAAGTTATACGAGCATAACCATTACCTTGTTTTGTACAATTTTCCGTTGGTGTTGAATTTACACATGTTGTACTTATGGTTTTAGTGGATTCTTCGCTTGATTCTGTACAATTATAGCAATACATTGATTTTTCCGTTAAAAGTGTATTGCTTATATATCCAGAACCGCCTCCGCCTGTTGATGTATCGTAATTTTCGGTTTGACTCATTCCGCCATAAAAACCGCCTCCACCTCCTGCTGCTCCTGATTGACCACAACTCACATTGACTGCATCACGACCTGTTTGTCCCATACCAAAAAGATATCCTGAATTTTGTGTTCCTCCGCTAATTTTAGGCAAGTTTGTATTACAGGTTGTAATCTTAAGAAAACTTCCCGCATTTCCGTAAATTCCTCCGGCAGAGCCACCATTGTTATTTTCTATATTGTGATTTATTGCTCCTCCGCCTCCACCAGCTACTATTAATAACTCGCTTAGATTATCTTTAAATCCTGATAAAAGTCCTGTGGAAAATGCTACATGAGTCGCTCCTCCACCGCCTGCTCCAGAATAACATCCTATTGAATAAAACGAAGTGTTTCCTTTCCCTCCATTTCCTCCACCATTATAGCCTCCTTTAGCAACTGAGAATTCATTCATTCCTGACGAAGTTCCGCCACCGCCAACTACAATATTTAACTTTTGATTTTTAGATAGTGTTACCATTCCTTCTGAATATCCGCCATAGCCACCTATCGCTTGAGAACCATTGTATCCTCCATATGTAGAATTATTAGATGAACTTCCGCCTTGTGCTCCCCAAATTTCTATTTTGTATTTTCCTCTAATTGGAGCCGTGAATGTTTGTTCTCCTCCAGTATAATCATAAGTCCATTCTGTTGATCCTGCGTAACCTGCTTTGTCTCTTTCAATTGCATTAACTTCAAGTGTGCAAGTATATTCTTCAGTTACTTCTTTGGTTGGTAATTTATATAGTGTTATTGTTAATGTTCCGTTTAAACTCTCTTTTGCTAACACTTTGTTGCTACCTTATCTAGTGTTACTGTTAATGTTCCATTTACTGAGCTTTTTGATAGTACTTTTGTTGCATCATTTTCTAGTTTGTTTTTGATGCTTGTGTATTTTGCTGTTGTACCTTCCTTTGGTACACATGTAACCGTTACATTTGCATCATAGATACCAGTCTTTGGTACACATGTTACATTTACTTCTGCATCATATTGATTTGAATCATTAGTAACCTCATATGTAAGTATGCTAGTTTGATTTAATGTCTTTAATTTTGGTGTTTCAAATGTTATTATCTTTTTTGTATCATCAACGACTGTTGAGTATACATCCTTCCCATCTATACTTGCAGCTGTGAAGATTACACTAA
>FR884180.1:48104-86520 GCA_000435515.1 Firmicutes bacterium CAG:582 | reverse complement strand
GAGTCAGTTGCTCTACCAACTGAGCTAAGGAGACATCAGTAAGTACTCATTCATTATAACATAAAATTTTAAAAAATCTAGTATTTTTTTTAATAAATGTCAAATTTTTAATTATTTATGATTAAACTATAAAAAATATGATAAAATTATTATAATATTATGAATAAGATAGGGTGATATAATGAATAAAAAAATAAATTACGCTAATTTATTTTTTATTACGGTAATTGTTGTAGGTAGTATAGTCTTTTTCATGTTGTGTTTACAATTGATAAACAAGAATAAAAATAAACATGAAGAAATGATAACTACTACGAAATCTATATTTAAGGAACCTAGTAAGAATGTTGGAATATATAAATCTTTTTATAATCCAGCACATGTAGGAGAAACTGTTATTGCAACGTTTTATGATGAAAAGAATAATAAGTATACTGATGTTGATATAACTGGAATACGTTATTTATCAGATGAAGAAGTAAAAGAGTATGCTGATTCAACTCTAAAAGAAGGATTTTCTTGGTATGGATTTGAATATAAAATAAAGTTTAATGATTTAAACTACTTAAATGAATCAATTAATCCGGTAATTAAAACTGCTATTTATAATGAAATTGGATATAATCTTTTAACATTTAATGGACATAACTATGTTCCTGAAGTAAAAGTAATATATGATAATCATTTAATAAAAAATGGTGAATCGGCTAGTATTAAAATAATATATCAATATCCAACGACCAAAGATCATGAGATATGTTTTGGATATGATGATAAAAAATTAAGTTGCTTTTCAAAATAAAGCAATTTTTTTTCTTTATTCTTATTCTTTATATTGTTATACTAATTATTAAAAAGAGGAAAAAACATGAAATATCGTTATTATTATAAAGGTGAACCGCTGGCAGAGTATTGTAGAAAACATAAAATAAATGTTAATACAATTACATCTAATATAAATAAAAAGCAAAAGAAAAATCCGGAATTAACTGATCAAGAAGTCGTTGATTTAGTTATGCTTGGAGTTGGGAAAAGTGTAAAATATTTTTATAGAGGAATTCTACTTGCTGATTATTGCCGTAGTAACAATATTGAATATTCACAAGTTATGTCAAAAATAAGAACATTAAAAGAACATAATCCTAAATTAAATAATAATGAATTAGTAAGAGTTGCCCTTGAAGATTATCAAATATCTCAAACTATATATTATTATGAGAATATTTCATTAGTTGAGTATTGTAAACTTCATCCAACTATTAATTATTCATCTGTTTTAAATAGTATTAAAAGAACTAAAAGAAAATACCCTGATAGAAAAGAAAAAGATATAATTAAAGAATATATAGAAAAAGAACATAAAAAACCAAAAAGATTTTTTATTGATGGAAAACCATTAAAAGAGTATTGTGAGAAAAACGGGATAAATTATACAACAATAATAACTAATCTTTCTGCATATCGAAAAAAAGATAAATATAAAAATTTAAGCGATGAAGAAATGCTTCAATTAATTTTAAAAAAATACAAAAAAAGTGAAACTTTATATTTTTATAAAGGAGTTAGCTTATTTGAATATTGTAAATATAATAATTGCTCGTATAATTCTGTATATAACTATGTACAGGAAAAAATAAAAAGCGATAGTAGCATATCAATAGAAGAAGCAATAGAAGAGGCTGTGACATCAATTAAACGATTTGGAATTATCTATTATTATAAAGGTAAGCCTTTAGTTACTTATTGTAGAAATAATGATTTAAATGTTTCCTATATAAGAGATACTATAAAAAGAAAAAAAGACAAATATGGAGATACTAAAACTTTAGATGAAATAATTGAAGAAACCGTAAAAGAATATGAATGGAAAAAGTATTTAAAAGAGGTAAATCAAATATTCTCTGAACTTAAATATAGACAAATGGAATATGAGGAAGTAGCAAAGATATGTGATACTCTTAAAATAAATTTAACCAATGTTGAAAAACTTGTAAATATGGGATATTCTTTAAAAACAGCGATAAATATAATTTGGTACTTTTTTGATCGAGAAGATAATGGCATAAAAGAGATTTCTCATCAAAAAGTTATAGATATAATAAATTTTATTGATTCGATTAATAGAAATGAATTTGAATTTAATTTATTTGTAATGTTTGCTTTATATAAATGTGGAATGTTGGACACAAGAAGCATAATATTAGCAAATGAAGTAAGATACTTTAACAGTAATATTGATTCTCTAATGATAAGTAGGATTAACCATTATCAATATGAAGATTTAGTAAGTGAACAAAAAACTATTTTAATGAATTTTCTTGAAAAATGTAATATTAACGTGCCTGGACAAATGATAAAGTGTATGGATTTAACTATGAAATGGAGCTTAAAAAATTATTATCGAAAAAATTATAAAAAAGTAATATCCTTAGATGAAACAATTTATGATAGCGATAGTCAAACTTTGTTAGATGTTTATAAACCTAAAACTATAGAACAAAATGAATATTCAGAAGAAATGAAAAAAATTCTTCTATCCCTCCCAAATGAATATTTGGAGTTTATAACTCTTAGATACCAAGAATGTTATGAAGAAGAAGAATTATGTGCTTACTACAATTGTGGTATTGATGAAATAAGAGAAAAAGAAAAAAATATTTTATCTTATTTAAAAGAACAAACATACATACAAAAACGATATTCAAAAAGAAAAAAATATAGCATAAAATCTCAAAATTATGAAAAATAGTAATTTACTTGAATAGTAATTTATGATAATATTTATTTATGATAGGAGAGTTGTATTTTATGAAGAAAAAAAATGGGTTTACCTTAGTGGAACTATTGGTGACAATTGTATTACTTGGAGTAGTTACTACAGTAATAATATTTAATGTAACTAATATTTCCAAAAATTCAAAGAAAACAGAATATGAAAGGTTTGTAGCTTCGATTAAATCATCGGCTTCAGTATATGCTGATATGAATCCTGAAGCGTTTCAAGATTTATATGTTAACAAGGCTTTCATATACGTAACAGTCGGAAATTTAATCGATTCAGGGTTGGTTGATGAAAAAATAAAAAATCCTTATACAAATGAAAAAGTAAAAAGAGATGAACTTGTAAAGGCTAGTTTGGATACTACAACAGCTGCTTTAACTTTTGAGTATCCAATTGATAAAGCAAAAGATACTAAAACAGAGGTGTTTATGGTTGCAATAAACGACTATGTTGTTTGGGGAGAACCATATGACTGTATGCAAGGTTTGGGATCATATCGTTTAGCTCTTTCTGATGAAGAAGGAAATCTTATTACAGATACCAATACTTTAAAAAATGATTATCATTTAGCTTGTTCTATGCCTAATGATTTTGAAAAGACAAGTGACAATAGATATAAAACATCCGAATCCGGAAATTATGATGTAACATATACTTGGTTAACAAAAAGTGGTGTAAAGAAAAGCTTTACTAGAACTTTAAGAGTTAATTCTAAAGTAACACCAGCATTTAAAACATACTATGATGGGGTAGAAACAAACTACGATTTTGATGATTTAAATAATGGAAAAATGTGGGCTACACCTGAATATGTTGCTTCTGAAAATAGATGGAAATATCTAACATATAAACCATATATTGAAGGGGCTGATGAAGAATCGACATCTTATAACATCAAAGTTCAATCAAAAGATCCGTTGGGACAAGAAATTTATGTAGCTGGAAGTGCAAATAACCTTATCAGTGATTTTTCTACAGTTTATGATGCTTATGATGGTAATGTTTTATATACTCTAAAAACAATAGTAAGGGGACATTACGATAAAAATTATAGTTATGATGCAGAAGGAAAATATAATATGCGTCAAAAATTAGTTTTACCAAAGCAATATATAAGTGGTTATTCAACTAATTGGACTACTGATAAAACTTACACAATAGCAGATAAGATTGGAACTAATAATACTGCGGTATATTCAAAATTTGGTATAGCAAAGTTTGAATATCGTCTTGCTAATGAGGGAACAGAAATGAATGATTCTATTATCAATGATGCTAGGTATACATTTAATAAAACTGCAAACTCAAATACAACAAAAAATATAGATGTTAGGTATCCAAGTGACGAATGTAAAGGAAACCTACAATATACTTATGTATATATAAGACCAATTAATAACAATGGTTTTAAAGGCGATTGGGTAAAGGTTGATGGATATTTAACTAATCAAGTGGATATGTTAGTTTTAACTAATATGAAAACTGGTGGAACAAATGGCACAACTTGTACAGATTGTAATTCATGTTGCAAGGCTGAAGGTGGAGAAGCTTGTTACTATTGCAACAGAAATTTCTATGTAAATCTAAGAGGACATAATTTTGTTATACTAGAAAGAGATAACCAAGGAAATTTATTCTCAGCTTTAAATGCAGTGACAACAAAATGTGTAAATGGTTCAGTTACTAGACTAGAAAAATGGGGATTACAAACTTGTGATGGATATTTTACTGGTACATATAATCAAACAACGGCAACTGAAGAATATATTGAAGCTGAGGCGGCTAATTTAATATCTGATATACCTAGTAGTTATTTTGAATCATACACAGTAGAAGGACACACAGTAAAAATTGGAACATTTACTGCCGATCAATTTAAGAAGTATTCCAATGCTATTTTTGAAAATGCTAATACTAACTTATGGACTATAACAAAATATAGTGAAGTAAAACAATCATTTGTTTCTGATCCATATGCACATGGAAATTCAACTACATATAGTAATTCTTATTATTATATTCAAAAAGGATCGAATATTACACAATCATATTATGGAGGCTGTAACCAAGTTAAACCAGCAGTTAAGTTTGGAAAGATATATACTTGTGGTGGTAATGGAACAGCTAATAATCCATACACAATAATATAATAGGTGATATATATGAAAAAAGAGAAAAATAGGGTTAATAAAAAACAAAAATTATACATAATAATTGCTAGTTCGCTAGCAATTATTGTTATAGTTACAAGTGGAATTTTATGGTTGGTTCAAAGTGGCAAAATAAATGCCAATAAAGATTATAAAGAACCTCTTAATAAAAACTTTTCATTTTTAGTTGAAAATGAAAGTATAGAGTTAAAAAATGATAATATTTTCACTGGACAATATGAGATATATCAAAAATTATTGAAAGAATTTAAAAATAAAAAATCTACTTTAAGTGATCCTTATGTAGTCACAAATCCTTTCTTAATCAGTCCACAAACAGCCTTAATAATGTTTAATACGACAAAGAAAGAAAAAGTAACTGTAACGATAAAAGGAAAACATAATGATGATTTAACTGTAAATTTTGAAAGCAGTAAAGAACATATTTTACCAATCTATGGTTTATATGGGAAATATACTAATAAAGTTATATTAACTACTGAAAGCGGAGAAAAGAAAGAAATAGATATTAAAATAGATGACTTTGCTCCAACTGAAAATGCAGAAGTTCTTGAAAACAAAATTGAAAATTCTAATGGTGAGTTTTATTTTGGAACATCATCATTAGGAACAGGAAACATTGCTTTAGATAACTATGGAGAAATTCGTTGGTGGTTGAATATTGGATATACTAAAGGTATGACAATGTTACAAAATGGACATATTTTACTATCAAATGCTGATAATGGACCAGACTTAACATCTACAAGTGGTGTAGTAGAACTAGATATGCTTGGATACGTTCATAAAAATTATGAGATTGAAGGTGGATACCATCATGATGGATATGAACTTGAAAATGGAAATTTAATAATTTTAACTTCCAAAAGAGGTGGTGGTTCATTAGCTGACTACGTCGTTGAAGTTGATAGAAATACTGGAAAAGTAGTAAAAGATTGGAGTCTTAAAGATATTGCATTAAAGGTTGATCCTGATTTACTTGAACCAGGTGAAATAACATGGGGTTGGATTAATAGTGTTTTCTATGACAAAAATACTGATTCACTTATTCTATCATTAAGAAATCAAAATTCAGTTGTTGCCATTGATTATCAAACTGGTAATATTAAATGGATCCTTGGCGAAGAAAAATATTGGTCAAGTAAATTTAAAGATTATTTAATAAAGGGTATAGGCGATGATTTTATATATCCACAAGGCCAACATTCTGTAAATATTCTAAGTGATGGAAGATTATCAATCTTTAACAATGGCTATAATGCATATAAGGAAGAAACTGTATCTTGTAAAAGCCTAAAGAATAACGCTTCATATGCAATGGTTTATAGCTTAGATTTAAATAATAAAACTGCAAAAGTTGATTGGAAATTTGGTGGTAAAGAGTATTTTTCATATGCTTTATCAAGTTTTACGTATAGTACAAACGGACATAGAGTATTCAATTCTGGATGGCATTTTACAGATAAAGTTAACTATGAAGACCCTGCTTGTACACAATTTAGTAATGATAAATATGATGCATATATTATTGATTTTGACGAAAATAATAATATAGTTAATAAATTAAAATCTCCTGAATCAAAGTTTGAAGTTGTAAAAGCAAATATTTATAATTTGGAAAGTGTTTCTGTAAAACCTAAAACAATAAATGTTGTAAGCAATTATAAAACTGAATTAGGAAAATATTTAATTCCATATGAGCCTGATAAGTATGAAGAATTAAGTGAAAGTGAAGCGTTAGAATTCAAAAACAGTATTAATCAAGAAATTGTATTTGAAATTCATAATAATAAATTTTCTTTTGTAGGATACTATCCGAAGGATACTTCTGTAAATGTTACATTTATTTCTCCTAGAGGAAAAGCATATAAGTATGTACTAAAAGAAAGCGGGCAAGATATAAAAGACTTTATAAATCTATCAAAATTAAAAAGTGGTAGGTATTATGTATTTGCTGAGATAGATGGAGAAAAATATAATATTGGAAATTATATTGATATTCAATAGGTGATTTTGTGAAAAAATATTTATTATTGTTACTTGCGTTTATTCCAACTATATGTTTTGCACATGAAAGAACTATAATCAATGTTGAAAATACTGATGAGGCACTAAAAAAAATAGATGAAATTTATAATGATTTAGATATTGGATACTATAGCATAGATTTTGCTGATAACATGGTTGATATTAATAGTGTAAATGAGTACTATAAAGAAAAATATATAACTGATATAAGTATTAATACCTATAAATATGAAGACTATGCTTATTATCAACCAATTAGATTTTTACCAATAATAAATGAAAATTCTATTTATATTGATAATATGAATAAAAAGATTACCAAAGAAGAAACTGAACAACTTGATAAATTTGCTGATAAGTTTATTAAGTTGTTTACTGGTAAAACTGATTATGAAAAGATATATATGGCTTATGTCTATATAAGCCGAAATGCTGTTTATCAAAGTGATGGAGTTTTTGAAAATTTAGTTGACGGATACATAAGTGCTTATGATGTTTTAATAAATAATAAAACAGTTTGCATTGGATCTGCTACTGCATTTTCATATTTAATGGATAAATTAGGTATTGAATCATACATTGTTGACCATATAGCTTCTTATGACGCCAAAAATAGAATATATTATTCTTCACATACCTATAACGTTGTAAAACTGGATGGTAAATATTATATTGTTGATATAAAATATAATAACGATTTATCGGGATTACTTATTAGCAATCAAAACTATAAAGACGAAAAATATAATTACAATATTTTAATAAGTGATGAAGATTATCCAAGAGAGGATTTTGACTATACATTTAACGAAAATGATATCAATAATTTGGAAAATGAAGTAAAGGAAGAAACTAAATTAGAAAGTGATGAAAGTATTTATTATATTATTTTAGTATTAATATTACTTGTGATTGGTTTAATAATATTTATCTTTACAAGAAGAAAAAAATAGAGTCTATGTTGTAGACTTTATTTTATGCTATAATTATCTAGTAGGAGTTGAGTTTTATGTCTTTAATTGTTTGCAAAGAATGTGGTAAAAAAATAAGTGATACTGCAAAGAGATGCCCAAACTGTGGTTATTCAATGAGGAGATTTAAAAGTTTTAAAGTGCCAAAGAATAAAAGAAAAATGTTTTTTATACTTGAAGGAGTAATTGCTATAGTAGTTATTGTAGCAATTGCTTCAACCATGAATGAAAATAAAAATGCTTCAGCATGTGAAAATTTTATAGCATCTTTACAAACTTATGTTGATAACAAAGACTATGAAGGTTTTGAAAGGGTTGGATGGTTTAATCATGAAAATCTTGGAACAAAAGACTGCGAAGAAATTAGTTGTGCTTGTCCAAAAGCTTGGGATATGTTTATGGATAACAAGATAAACTACTCTAAACAACTTCTTAGTGAAGGTCTAGTTTCATCAGCTTATAATGAATTAGGAACTAACTATATAAGTGAAAATGACAAGATTAAAGAATTCTTTGATAATACTGAAATATTTAAATTATTATCAACAAAGGAAAAGGAAGATGTAACAAACATCTATCATAGTTTTGGAGAATGGAATTGGAAATATACTGTTGGAGGAACTTTTAAATTTAATAAAAGGGTTGTTTACTATGGATCAAGTGAATTGTCTTTGAAGTTCGATGATTACTCTGACGAGGTTTTAATAAGTGGACACTTGGCACCAAAAGGTCATACAAATTGGAATAAAGAAAAAAATATATCAGTTAACTGGTATAATTATAAAATAATAGATAATAAAATATATATAAAACTAAAGGATGAAAGTGACGAAAGTTATGATGCACTTTTTGAAATTGTGAGTTTAACTGATACCAATTTGAGTTTAAAATTATTAATCAATACAACTGATGTTAATACTGGTGCAGTTTATGAATTTACCTATAAGCAAACTTAGGTCTACAATCGTAGACTTTTTTTTTACAATAAAAAAAACTCACATAAGTGAGTTAATTTTTTTAATGGCGGAGTAGGAGAGATTTGAACTCTCGCGCCAGTTGCCCGACCTACACCCTTAGCAGGGGCGCCTCTTCAGCCTCTTGAGTACTACTCCGTGCCATAGATAAATTATACAAAATTTGATTATTATAGTCAATAACAAAATAAAAAGAATTAGCAATTTTCTTCTAATTCTTTAACATCTCCAAAATAGTCTTTTAAAATGTTGATTCGATTTTCATTATCGAATTTTGATCCACTTGCGCATTTATGTCCACCGCCACCAAAGTTAGAAGCAAAATCGGCAACATTTATGTTTTCTTTATTAGTTCTATAAGAAATTCTACTTGATGCATCTATCAAGATAACTAAATCAATATCATCATATTTTTGAGAAATATAATCTCCAATAAAACTCTTATTAGTTTCGGCAAATATAACTCCACATCTAAATCCATTGATTAAAACTTTTTGCATACCTTTTTCTTTCTTTTTGATATATCTATCAAGTTCTTCTGTTCTTAACTTTATATATCTTTTTTCAAAAGTTGTAAAATTAAAAGGTTTATCCTTCTTTAATCTTCTTATAATCGATTTTATAAAATCGTACCTATCCATTGATTCTTTAATAATATCGATTTGTTTTGGAATATCGCTTGTAAAAGCAAATGTATCAAGTTCTCGCACATATTCAACATAAGTTTTTATGTTATCTTTATTTAATTCAGGATATTTTTCTTTTAAATACTCATAAAATAACTCGGTTCCACAAGTTCTTCTATTATTTAAATCAACTTTAACTGTAGCAAACTCATACTTATTTGCAAATAGATGAGTTTCATGGTGATCAAAAACTTTTATTGGTTTATTTAAACTAAGTAAGACACCATACATTTCTTCTGTTAAGGATAAATCTATAAAGTACATTTCATCATAAAGTGATAAGTCTGTTGTCTTAAGTTCTTCCATTAAATTAGTTAAATCTTTTATATCAACACATTTATAATCAAATGATTCATTTGTTAATCCAAGCAATATAATAGGGGAAACACCATCTAAATCAGTATGTGTAATTAAATACTTTTTCATTAATTATAAACCTCGCTTTTCAAGTCATCGATAAATGTATTCATGTATTGTAAATAATCATAACCATCATTTATTTCATCTTGAGTCAAACTTTTTAATGACTTAATTGAAACAATAGATGCCCCTGCATTTTTTAATTTTGCAACATTTTCATCATTAACACTTTTTTCTAGTACGAACACATAAGAATTACTTTTATTAGATACCAAGTTTTTAGCTTCTTGATAATCACTTTTTTTGTTTTTACTTTCATCAATGCTTAAAACATTGTATCCATATTTTTCTAAAAATTTAAATAAATCATTTCCAACAATAATTGTTTTATTGTTGGCGTTTTCAGCAATAACCTTTATATTGGCATCCAACATAGAAATATTTAATTTTAATTCTTCATAAGCGTCATTTATTTCTTGTTTTAAAATAGTTGAATTAATATAACTCAATAAACTATCTTTAATATTTTGAGCGAGCATAAGATAATTTGATGGACTTAACCAAAGTTCTTCCTCTTCATAAGTATCATTTAAACCTTTAGCAACATCGATTATTTTTATGCTTGAATTATAGTTTAAAAGACCTGCAGCTATCTTTTTTTCATCAGTTAAGCCATTATAAACAAAAATATCATTTGTTGAATATTTTCTTAATTGTTTTTTTGATAAAGTATAAGTATCAACGTCACTTCCAACAGGATATACAGAGCTTACTGTTGAATTAAATCCATATATATTCTTAACCAAATATTCGATTGGATACTTAGTAACTGCAATAGAAATATCATCCATATTATCTCTTTTAAAACATCCAGTTAATAAAATTAAAGTAATAAATAAAACAACTAAACTTCTTATTAATTTCATAAATTCGCTTCCTTTTTCTTATTAAAAATATACCAAAAAAGCTTTAATTTGTAAATTATAACTAGAATTGAGTTTGTTCCTATTGTATAATATTTCTGGTGATACTATGAACTTTCTAGAAAAATATGGAATAGTAATAAAAAATGAAGAATTATTAAAAACGGCTTTAACTCATAGTTCAAAAGCTAATGAAGAAAGAAGCAAGAGTTATGAAAGACTTGAGTTTTTAGGAGATGCCGTTTTAGAACTTGCTACAAGCGAATATTTTTATTTGCATTCAAACCTTAAAGAAGGAGATATGTCTAAAACTCGTGCAAGTTATGTCTGCGAAAATGCTTTATTTGAATATTCTAAACAAATTGGTTTAATAGATTATATTCGTACTGGAAATGGAGTACCAAAAGATACCGTTTCAATTGTTGCTGATTGTTTTGAAAGTGTTCTTGCTGTAATATTTTTAGAACATGGTTTTTCAGTTGCCAAGAGATTTGCTTTAGGAATAATTGTTCCTTATATTGAAACTAATCACGAATTTATTCATGATTCTAAATCATACTTACAAGAAATGGTTCAAATGGATAAAAAAACAGTTACTTATGAAGTGATAAGCGAATCAGGACCTGCACATGATAAAACTTTTGTTGTTCACGTTTTAGTTGACGGTCTTGTATTTGGAGTAGGAACAGGAAAATCAAAAAAAGAAGCAGAACAAAATGCTGCAACAGATGCAATAAAAAAAATAGCTTAGAGGTGAAGTATGAAACTTATTAGTATAAAAGCACATGGTTTTAAATCGTTTGCTGATAAAATTGAAATAAGCGTTGATGATAAGATCACTGGTATTGTTGGACCAAATGGAAGTGGAAAAAGTAACGTAGTGGATGCTGTTCGTTGGGTATTAGGGGAATCAAGTTTAAAAGAAATTCGTGGAGGCGAAAAACTAACTGATTGTATATTCAATGGTTCTTCTTCAAGAGGTGCGTGTTCTCGTGCTTGGGTAAGTTTAACTTTTGATAATACAGATCATTATCTAGCAAGTGATTATAATGAAATTGAAATAAAAAGAGAAGTTTATAAAACTGGAGAAAATGAATATTATATCAATAATACAAAGGTTAGAAAAAAGGACATTACCGATTTATTCTTAGATAGTGGAACTAATGCAAACTCATTTTCAATCATATCTCAAGGAAGAATAAGCGAAATTTTAAAAGGAAAACCAAGTGATAGAAGAGCTATTATTGAAGAAGCTGCCAGCGTCTTAAAATATAAAAAAAGAAAAGAAGAAACAAGTAAAAAGTTAGTAAGTACAATGGATAATCTTGATAAAGTGACATTAGTTGTAAATGAACTAGAAGGAAACGTTGAACCTTTAAGAAAACAAGCTGAAGACGCTAAAAAATATCTTGATTTAAAAAGTGAACTTGAAGGAATTGAAATTTCTTTAATTGCCAGTGATATTAAAACTATAAATGATCAATATAAAAGTGACAAAGAAAGACTTACATCTTTAAACGAAGAAATTCTTACAATGGATAACAAGCAAACAAGTGAAACAACTAAAATTGAAAGTTTGAAGTTGAGTTCAATTAAAATTGATGAAGAAATATCTTCTTTAACTGATGAACTTATAAAAATAAATGAAACTCTTTCAAATCTTGAAACAAAGAAACAAGTTATGAGTGAAAGAAGAAAATATGAAGTAGATGATCAACTATTAGAAAGTAACATTTTAATATTAAAGGAAAGAATAGTTGAACTTAAGAAAAACATCAGTGTTATCGATTCGGAAGTCACTTCAATAGAAAAAGAAATAAGTGAACTTACAACCAAAGTAGATAATGCCAACACTGAATTAAAAAAAGAAAGATTAAGAAAAACAACGTTAATAAGTGAGCTTGATAAAAAAAGTCGTGAACTTGTAAATGTAAGAAGCAAAATAGACGTATTAAATGATCAAATCGAAAACGACACAAAGCTTCCTTTTGCTGTTAAAAGTGTTATTAATAACCCAAGATTAAATGGTATTCATGATGTTTTATCAAAATTAATCGATGTCAAAGAAGAGCACGTTAAAGCAATTGAAGTAGCATTAGGAGCTAATCAAAACGTAATTGTTGTTGATAAAGATGAAAATGCGAAAGAAGCGATTAACTATTTAAAAGAAAATAAACTAGGAAGAGCAACATTTTTTCCGATAAGTGTTATAAAGCCACGTGGAGTGGATGCTGATTCTTTAAAAGTGGCTGAATCTTTAGCAGGATTTGTTGGAGTTGCTTCTAATTTAGTGACTTATAATCCTCTTTATTCTGGCGTTGTTGAAAATCAACTAGGAAATGTTTTAGTTGTTAACAATATGGACATCATGAATAAACTTGGAAAACTAACTAGTTACCGTTATCGTGTAATAACGTTAGATGGAGAAATACTTCATTCTGGTGGTTCTATAACTGGTGGGAGTATAAAAAATAATACCAGCGGTTCAATGAATATAAGATATGAATTAGAAAAACTTATTAATGAAGAAAATATTTTAGTAAATGAAATAAAGTTAATAGAAGAACATATTAATGAAATTGATTTGCATCTAAATCTACTTGAAGAAAGTATTAGAAATAGTATAACTGATCTTTCAGGAAAAAAAGAAATTTTAAATCAAAAACAAATAAGCAGAAAAGAACTTATAAATGATTTAGAAAAAAATGAAAATGAGCTTAATGGAACAAAGAATGTTTTAGATGATTCGGTTGATAATGAACTTGATAATATAATGAATGAAATATTGTCGGTAAGCACTAAAAAAGAAATAAACACAAGAATATTAAGCGAAAAGAAAACAACAAGAAATGAACTTTCAAATGAATTAAATGAATTAGAAAGTATAAATAGAAAAGCAACTTCTGCATATAATCAAAAACTAAATGAGATAAAAAATTTAGAAGTTAATATTGGTAAGATGGATATTAAACTTGATAATTTACTTACAAGACTTGCAAGCGAATATAATTTAACCTATGAAAAAGCGCATCAAGAATATACTTTAGAAATGGATGAAGAGGTTGCACGCAGTAAAGTAAATCACTTAAAAAGAGATATAAGAGATTTAGGTGATGTAAATGTTGGAGCCATTGAAGAATTTGATCGTGTTAATACAAGATACACGTTCTTAAAAAATCAAAGTGAAGATCTTTTAGGAGCAATAAATGATTTAAATGAAATAATTGAAGACTTGGATTCAACAATGGAAGAAAAATTTATGAGTACGTTTAATGAAGTTAATCATGAGTTTGGACGTGTATTTAATCAATTATTTAAGGGTGGAAATGCTGAGCTTGTGTTAACAGAACCAGAAAACGTTTTGGAAACGGGTGTTGAAATAAATGCATATCCTCCTGGAAAAAGCATAAAGAGCATCAATGCCTTATCGGGTGGAGAAATGACTTTAACAGCAATAGCTTTGCTTTTTAGTATATTGAATATTAGAACTGTGCCATTTTGTATACTTGATGAGGTGGAAGCCGCGTTAGATGAGGCAAATGTTGATACATTTGGAACATATTTAAAAAACTATGGTGATGTAACTCAATTTATAGTTATTACTCATAAGAAAAAGACAATGGAGTATGCTGATACTTTATATGGAATAACAATGCAAGAAAGCGGAGTATCGAAACTTGTAAGTGTAAAATTAGCAGATGTGTAAAGTTTATAAAAAAATATATACATAATAGAGAATTAATGATAAAATTTAGGTGTGTAATTAAGTTTAGACTTAATAAAAATGTTTGGAGGAATAAAAAATGTTAGAAAACGAATATATTGAAAATCTAGTGGATAAGTTTACCAATATTATTAATGAGGCTAATCATGCTAAAGAACTTTATGTAACTTTAGGTCAAAGATATGCTGAAGGAGAAGAAAATCAAGCTGAAATAACTAATGCATCAGATGTTAATCGTGTTCAAGATTTAGAGGATGAATTAAATCGAATTAATAATACGACATATGCATCATATGCAGAAATGGTTAACGGAGCACCAACAGAAGAAGAATTTCAAGAATGGAAAAATGCTCGAGTAGAAGCTTTACAAAGTTTAATTGAGGAAGAAAAAGTAAGACGTGCAGAAGACATTGCACATATGGAAAACGCAATGTATGACTACAATCAAGATAAAATGGATACTGCTTCTGAAGAATACGATAAAGCCGTCGATGAGTTAAAAAAACATGTTGAAAAAATCAATACTCAAATTGAAAGAACAATAAAAAGAATTCAAATTCGTATAGATGAATTAGATGAGGAAATTGCTGACATAGTTGATGAATTAAGAGAAACTAATGATCATGAAGAAAAAATTAGACTATCTAAAGAATTAGAAAATTATCGTACAATGAAAGTTAGCTATGAAAGTAATTTAGCTGCAATCAATGAAATAAAAACTTTACCAAATGAAATTTCAAATTCGATTGAAGATTATGAAAAGATTGAAGAGTTGTTGCAAACTGCAACTGAAAAAGTAAATGAGGTTAATGGAAGAATTTTTAGAGCAACTGATGAAATTGAAGTAAATGTTTCATATAATGAACAAACTGGAAAATACGTAGTTGAATGTTCATCTGGAAACTTTAAATTAAGTCCAGGAAAAGAATACTCAGAAGAAGAACTTACAAGAGAAAATATTGGAAAGTTATTAAAAGGATTTGTTGGAGCTCTTGCTAATAATCGTGTATCTTTATATAAAAACGGAAAAATGTATATGAAGACTTCATTTGAAAATGCAGCTAGTAATATTGTTGAAGTAGCAAAAGATATGGATAAAACAATAGAACCACATGTACCAGAAACTCCAGAGGTTGAGGCAAAAGGAAATACTAGTAATAATTCTGGAATATTAACAGAAGAAGAAATAGCTACTTTATTAGATGGAATGAATTCTCCTACAAAAGAACAACCTGAACCAGATCAACCTAAACCAGATCAACCTAAACCGGATCAACCTAAACCAGATCAACCTGAAATAGATCAACCTGAAATAGATCAACCTGAACCAGATCAACCCGAAATAGATCAACCTGAACCAGATCAACCTGAAATAGATCAACCCGAACCAGATCAACCCGAAACAAAACAACTAAAGCCAGATGTTGTTGTTAAAAAAGTAATAAAAACAAGAAATTTGCTTAAAAATGGAGTTGCAATTACTGGATCAGTAGCAACTTTTACCGCAACTGCTATAGCAGGAATATCACTTTATGGTATAGTGCCAGCAGTTATTGCAGCATATGGTGCTGCTAATGCAATTATAGATGGAGCAGCAGCCTTTAAATCTTACAAAGTTAGAAAATCATTATCATCAATAGCTGATAAGCATGGTTTAATAGTAAAAGTTGACAAAGATACTAAATCAGTATATTTCTGTGTAAATAATGACTTATCTACAAAGATTACTTCTGAAGATCTTAGCAATCCAAATCCTGAGGTAAGAAAAATTGCTGAGGCATTACAAGCAGATTTAGACCAAAAATTTGAAAACGACAAGAGAAATCTTGCAACTCCTGAACAAATGAAGGAATATGAGGAAAAAATTGGATTTATAACACAAAAACCTCCTCTAGAGTATTGTCAAAAAGTAACTCTTGATAATGTAGAAGCTGCTTATCAACAAATAGGTGGTGTATACTCAATTCATGATAGAAAAAAATTTAATGCTTTTGGCAAAACTTTTACAGCTTTCTTTAAACAAGACGAAGATAAAATAGCTACAGATTTTTCAAATTCTATGCAACCTGAAAAATCAACAGAAGTTATAGATGTTGATTTTAAAGAAATAGAAAATCTAGAAAACGATAAAACTGAAAATAAAGAAGAAAACAAGGAAGAGAACAAAGAGGAAAACAAAGAAGAAACTGAAGAAAAAGCTAGTTCACAACAAAATCCTGAAGAAAAAGAAAACGAAGAACAAAAAGAAGAAACAATAGAACCAGAATTGGTTGAGGAAGAAAAAACATCTGCGAAAGATTCTCAAGAAGAAACACCAAGTGCTTTTGCTGATGTAGATGTAGATGATATAGATAATTCTAAGGATTTGCAAAGAGTTTTACCTAACGAAGAAGAATTAAAAAACTTCACTAGTGGAATAACTGTTGGTGATAATTTGAATGCAAATAGTTCTAGAATACATGAAGAATACGAAAAAATGAATGCAGAATTAGAAAATAGTGAAAATCCAGAAGTTGAAGAAGAGAAAGGAAGAACTTTATAGTATGATAATGGTTGGCAATATTGTGACTTTAGAAGATGGCAAGGAATACTTGTTACTAGAAGAAACAGAAAAAAATGGCGTAAGATATCTTTATGCAGTAAGAGTTTTAGAAAATGATACTCCAACAGACGAATATTTAATATTTGAAGCAATTGTAAATGGTGAGGAAGAATTCTTAAAAAGCGTTGAAGATCAAAAACTATACGAAGAGTTAATTGAAGAATTTTCTGATATAGTTGCTGATAAAATCTTAGATGGTGAGCCATTGGTTGTTTCTGAAGAAAAGGAAGCTGAATAGGCTTCTTTTCTTTTAAAAAGGAAGTAAAATATGAAAAAGAAGATTGCAATGATGATTACTATTTTAATGTTAGCGATTGGTTTTGCTATTGTTTCAACAACGTTAGTAATTAATGGAAATATTAATGTAGGCAATAGTAATTTTGAAGTTATATTTACTGATGCTATATTAGATGGAATTAACATTTATGATACATCTGCTTTAAGTGAAGATAAAAAAACAATCACTTTTACTAGCAAGGATTTAAAAAATATTAGTGATACATCCAAACTCAAATATGAAATTACTAATAAGAGTGAAAAATCCGGAGCATCGATTGAAATTAAATGCACACCTGATAAACAAGAATATACTAGTATTAGTAATGTCATTACTTCAGGTTTAACAACTTTGGATGCATCAGACAAATTAACGGGAGAGGCAACAATAACACTAAATAAAGCAGTTACTTTAGAAACAACTGAAAGTTATGAATGTAAAGTAATCGCGACTAGAAACGAAAATTAATTTTTCGTTTTTTTAATGTATAAAAATTCTTGTTTAGTGAATAATTAAAATATAAGGAGATAAAAAATGAAAAAGATTTTATTAATAATATTAAGTATAATTATTATTACTGGTTGTTCGTTAGTTCCTGGGGGACCAAGCGATGCGGTTAAAGATTTCTTAAGTAAATACAAAAATAATGATCAAGTTGTTATTGACGAATTAAACAATTATTTAAGTGGCGAAAACTTAGACGAAGCAACAATAAAAGAATATCGTGAAATTTATACAAGACAGTATTCAAATATGTCTTATAAAATTAAAGGAGAAAGAATAGATGGTGATAAAGCTACTGTAACCGTAGAGATAACTGTATATGATTACTATAAAACTAATAAAGAAGCTGGAGAATATTTTTCTTCCAATAGCCAAGAATTCATTGATTCAAAAGGAGATATAGACTTATCTAAATTTTTAAAATATAAAATAAATAAACTTTTAGATACAACCGATAAAGTAAGTTATACGTTAGATTTAAATTTGAATAAAAATAATAATAAGTGGGAAATTGAACCATTAACAAATGAACAACTAACAAAATTGCACGGAACTTATGAATACTAGAAATAGTATTCTTTTTAGTAAGAGGTGGAATATGAATAAAAAAAATATATTTATAACATTAATTGTTATTTTAATAGTTGTAGTTTCAATGATGTTTTTTGAAGGAAGCAAATCTATTATGCATGAAGATATTATTATTAAAGATGTGAATTCACCAAATGTTCATTTAAATAATATTCTTAAAGATAATTATTTATTAATAGATTCTTCACTTTTAGATAGTGTTAATAAAATAGATATTTTACTATACAATAGCGCTAAAAAATATGATTTATATGCTACATTAGATTGTAATAATACAGATTCATATATTATTAGAAGTAATTTAAATCATTATTTAATTAAAAGCCACGAAAGTATAAGAGAAACTATAGTAATTGAACAAGTTGACGATTTAGAAACAGATTTTATTAAATGTTATATAAGAACAGATTATAAGTAAATGGTTTGTAAAAATACAACAATTTAATTGTAAAAAACATTATTTACATTTATACTTAGTATAGAATGGTGTGTGTAAAATATGAAAAGAAAGAGTGCAATAGTAATTGCAATTTTAATAATGTGTGTAGGTTTTGCAGCAATTAGTACAACTTTAATAATAAATGGGTCTACAAAGGTAAGTGAAAATACAGAAGATTTTAGTGTTATTTTTACGTCTGCTTCATTAGATGGAACGGATGTATATGCAAATGTAATAGATGATACAAAGAAAGTAATTACATTTGAAACAAGTGATTTAAAAACATTAAATCAAACTTCAGTGTTAAATTATGAAGTAACAAATAATTCAAGCAACTACGATGCTGAAGTAACAGTTAATTGTAAAGTAAAAGATAATACAACAGCAAAATATACAAGTATAAAAAATGAACTAGAAGGAAAAGCAACAGTAGTTAAAGCAAAAGAAACATTAACTGGAACATTAACAGTAACATTAAATAAAACAGCAACAGAAGAAGTAAAAGAAGAATATGTATGTACATTAGAATTTAATGCAATAGAAAGAGATGAATTGGGTCAAGGCACTCCTAATCCAGTATCATTTTCAACAGATTCGTGGAAAACAATACAAAATGCAATTCAAACAGGAAACACGGATTCTTACAATGTAGGAGATACTAAAGAAGTTGATTTAGGATCTTTTGGAACACATATAGTTAGAATAGCAAATAAGAGTATATGTACAAATGGAGAAACAAGTGAAACAGCATGTGGATTTGTAGTAGAATTTGCTGATATAATAACAAATCAACAAGTTAATAGCACAGGTACAAATGTAGGGGGATGGAAAGATTCAGAATTACGAACTTATATAAATGAAACAATATATAAATCCCTTCAAAGTGACTTACAAAATGTAATAGCACCAACAAAAGTAATATCAGCACATGGACTAAGAGATTCTGAAAATTTTGAAACACAAGATAAATTATATTTGTTGTCAAACGAAGAAATATATAGTAATTTTGCAAGTTCAACAAAAGCATCATCTGATACGTCAGTGGGAACATCAAGACAATTAGATTATTATAAAAATTTGGGAGTAACAACAAGCAGTTATGTAGGATCAGAAAAACAATATAATGGAGTTGATTCAAAATGGTGGACTCGATCAGCTGATTTGGACAGATCATACGCTTTTTGTTATGTAGGAGATGGTGGTGGCTTGGGAATCGCCAGTGCTAATAATTCTTATGGTATTTCTCCAGCATTTAGAATTGCCTAATTTTAAAATTTTGTAAAATATTTAAATAAATTAGCACTCTAGTATTGACAAGTGCTAATTTTTATTTTATACTTATTCTAGCACTTGGGAAATATGAGTGCCAGGAAGTGATGATTTTGGGAGAAAGACAAGAACAACTATTAAAAGAAATAGTTGAAACTTATATTCAGACATTTAGACCAGTTGGTTCAAAATCTTTAGTTGATGAGTTTAAAGTTTCAAGCGCAACTATTCGTAATGATATGGCTGAACTTGAAAATCTTGGATACTTAGAAAAAGAACACACTTCTAGTGGAAGGATTCCTTCAGAAGCAGGTTATAAATATTATGTTAATAACTTAATGAAACCGAAAGAGATAACTGGCGAGGATGTTATAAAGCTTCAACAAATACTTTCAAATAATGAACTTGTAGTATCAGATGCTGTAACAAAATGTATGGAGATTATAAGTGATATAACTCATTATACAAGCGTTGTTATTGGACCTTCAAAAAGTGATAATACTTTAAAACAAATAAGCATTATTCCAATAAATGAAGACGAAGATGAAAAACGTGTAGTTGCACTTTTAGTAACTAATAAGGGAATTGTTGAAAATAAACAAGTTATAATTCCTGATAATATCAATATGCGAGAACTTATAAAAACTAGTGAAATAATTAATAAATTTTTAGTAGGTACTCCAATTGATAAAGTTTCAGAAAGACTTGAACTTGAAGTAAAACCAAAAATTAAAGACGTTATTAAACGTTATGAAGAAGTTTGTAGTTTTTTCCAAAATGCATTTCATGACTTTACTATGGATAATTCAGATATTATATTCAGTGGTAAAACCAATTTGCTTGACTATAAAGAATATGAAGAACCAAGTAAATTAAAAGAAATGATCAGTAAGCTTGAAAATCAAGATCTTGTTAAAAATATTAACACTACTGATGAAGGAATTAATGTCTACATTGGTGAAGAAACTGAATTTGATAAAGATGTTACCATAATAAAGACTCATTACAAGGTAGGAAATGATGAAGGTACACTTGCAATTATCGGACCAAAGAGAATGGAATATGATAAAGTTGTAACCTTGCTTAATTTCTTAAAAAATTATATTGAAAAATAATGGAGAGTGACTTATGAAAGAAGAAAATAAGACTAAAGAAAAGAAAACGGAAGTAAAAAAAGAACATACTCCAAAAAAAGATAAAAGAATAGAAGAGATAGAAAAACTAAAGCAAGAAGTTGCTGAAGAAAAAGATAAACGTATGCGTATACAAGCAGAAATGATGAATATCAAAAAAAGAAGTGATGATACATTAGCTATGTATAGAAAATACGCGAATGAAGATATACTTAAAAGCTTGCTTCCAATTATAGATAATTTTGAAAGAGCATTAAGTATGGAAAACGATGAAAATCGTGAATTCTTAAAAGGATTTGCCATGATATATACAAATATTTTAAATATATTAGAAGCAAATGAAGTTAAGGAAATAGTTTCATTAAATGAAACTTTTGATCCAGAAGTACATCAAGCTGTATTAACAGAAAAAAGTGAAGATGTAGAATCTGGAATAGTAATAGAAGTATTACAAAAAGGATATAAATATAAAGATAAAGTACTTAGACCAGCCATGGTTAAAGTATCTGAATAGGAAAGGTGATAAATTATGGGAAAAATAATAGGAATTGACTTAGGAACAACTAATAGTTGTTGTGCAGTACTTGAAGGAGGAACTCCAACAGTTATTGCAAATGCAGAAGGGGATAGAACTACTCCATCAGTAGTAGCGTTCACTAAAAAAGGTGATGAACTTGTAGGTATTCAAGCAAAAAGACAAGCAGTTACAAATGCTGATAATACTATTTCATCAATTAAAAGATTAATGGGTACAAATAAAACTGTATCTGCTATGGGTAAAACTTTTAAACCAGAGGAAATAAGTGCTAAAATCTTAGCTAAGATTAAAAAAGACGCAGAAGCTTATTTAGGAGAACCTGTTACAAAAGCAGTTATTACAGTTCCTGCATACTTCAATGATGCTGAAAGACAAGCAACTAAAAATGCTGGTAAAATTGCTGGACTTGAAGTTGAAAGAATTGTTAATGAACCAACAGCTGCTGCATTAGCATATGGACTTGATAAACAAGATAAACTACAAACTATTCTTGTATACGATTTAGGTGGTGGAACATTCGATGTATCTATCCTTGAATTAGGTGATGGTGTTTATGAAGTTAAAGCAACAAGTGGTAATAATAGACTTGGTGGAGATGACTTTGATAAACGTGTAATGGATTACATTGTTGGTGAAATTAAGAATGAAACTGGTGCTGACGTTACTGGTGACCAAATGGCAATGCAAAGAATTAAAGACGAAGCTGAAAAAGCTAAAAAAGATTTATCAAATGCTACAATGGCTACAATTTCACTTCCATTTATTGCACAAGTTAATGGTTCACCTGTTAACTATGAAGGCGAATTATCTCGTGCTAAATTCGAAAGTTTAAATAAAGACTTATTTGATTCAACTCTAGATTCAGTAAGAAAAGCAATGAAAGATGCTAAATTATCTGCTTCTGACATTGATCAAGTTGTATTAGTTGGTGGTTCAACTCGTATTCCTTATATTCAAGACTTAGTTAAAAAAGAATTAGGAAAAGAACCAAATAAAAGTGTTAACCCTGATGAAGTTGTTGCTATGGGTGCTGCAATTCAAGGTGGTGTATTAACAGGTGAAGTAGAAGACTTAGTACTTCTAGATGTAACTCCACTTTCACTTGGTATTGAAACTCTTGGAGATGTAATGACTGTATTAATTCCAAGAAATACAACAATTCCAACAAGTAAGAGTCAAGTATTCTCAACTGCTCAAGATAATCAACCAGCTGTAGATATTCATGTATTACAAGGTGAAAGACCAATGGCTGCTGATAATAAAACACTTGGAAGATTCCAATTAACAGATATTCCTCCTGCAAGAAGAGGTATGCCTCAAATCGAAGTTACATTTGATATCGATGCTAATGGTATTGTTAATGTTAAAGCTAAAGATTTAGGAACTGGAAAAGAACAAAAAATCACAATTACTTCTAATACTAACTTAAGCGATGAAGAAATTGATAAGATGATGAAAGAAGCAGAAGCTAATAAAGATGCTGATGAAAAGAGAAAAGCATTAGCTGATGCTAAGAACGAAGCCGATCAAACAATATTTGCAGCTGAAGGCGCTATTCGTGATTTAGGTGAAAAAGTTACTGAAGATGAAAAGAAAGAAATTGAAGAATTAACAGCTGACTTAAGAAAAGCACTTGAAGGTGACAATGTTGATGACATTAAAGATAAAACAACTAAATTAAATGAAAAAGCTATGGCTTTAGCTGGAAGAGTTTATGAAGAAGCAGCTAAGAATGCTCAAAATGCTCAAGGTGCTGAATCATCAAATAATGATCAAGCTGAAGATGTAACAAATGCTGAATTTGTTGACAAAAATTAAAAATGAAAAATAGTAGTTTAAAAGTTCTAGGTGACTAGAACTTTTAGACAATTTATAGGAGTGGATCAAGTGAAAAGTTATAATAGTAGAAAAGAAGTACCTGAAAAATATAAATGGGATTTATCCAATTTTGTTAAAGATGAAAAAGATTATCAAGCGAAGATAAATTTTGTTAAAGAAAATTTAAAAAAATTAAAAGACTTTGTAGGTTGTACTAAAGATAGCAAAAAATTACGTGAATATATGGAATTTGATATTGAATTAGGCGGATGCTTAGAAAGATTAGATGCTTATACATATCTTCTTCAAGATGAAGATTTAGCAAACGATGAAGCTAAAGAAAAAAGATTAAATGTACTAAATCTATTAACTGAATATGTATATGAATCAAGTTTCTTTACACCAGAATTAATTGCTTTAAGTAAAGAGGAGTATGAATCTTTATTTAAAGATGAATCTTTGCTTAAATATAAGAGTTATTTGGATGAGAGTTATCGTTTTAAAGATCATTCTTTGACTGAAGATGAAGAAAGAGTTGGATCTTTATTAGCAGGTAACCTTGGTACATATTCAAGTATACAATCAACTATTTTAAACAGTTGTAACGATTATGGTAAAGTAACACTAGAAGATGGTACGGAAGAAACTCTTACTTTAACTAATTATCGTAAGTTAATGAAAAAAAGTGGAAGAGAAAAGCGTAAAGAAATTTATTTACAATTTCACAGTGTCGTTAGAAGATATGCCCCAATTATTGCAATCGCTTTAAATGATTATGTAAAAGAGCATGTTGCTATTGCCAAAATATATCATTTTAATAGCTCATGGGAGAGAAAACTATTTTCTATAAAATTACCTGAAAAAGTCTTTGACACATTAACAAGTGTTGTTGAAGAACGTAAAGACCTTAATATAAAAGCTAAAAAACTAAGAGGAGAAGTTTTAGGTCTAGATAAATTGATGCCATGGGATAGTGTACTTGATTTAGCTAAAGATAACAAAGAATATACGATTGAGGAAGCAAAAGAACTTTTATTTAAAGCATTAGCTCCTTTAGGAGAGGATTATTTAAGTCATTTTAAACATATCTTTGATTCAAAAAGTATAGATTTCTGTCAATATAAAGGAAAAACTAATGGAGCCTACAGTGTCTCAGCATTTAATGAACATGATGGTAAAATACTTATGAGTTTTAATGGAAATTTTAATAATGTATCAACAATTGCTCACGAAAGTGGGCATAACGTAAATCATCAATATATTGTTGAAAATAATATGCCACTTTATTCTACAAATAACCCATTAACAGGTGAAGTTGCATCTTTAACAAATGAATTCATATTATCTTATTATATGTCTAACTTAGGCGATAAAGATGAGGCTTTAACGGGACTTTCTAATGCCATCGATATAATTGATGCTAATATAATTGGAGCTGTAATTGAAGGAAACATTGAGAGAAAAATGTATGATATAGTTGAAAAAGGTGGCTCTTTAACAGCAGCTTTGTTGGATAATTTGGTAGAAAAAGAAATATTAAATTTTAATAATAAAGAATCTTTAGATCATGAATATCAAAAAAACGGATGGTGTTTAAGAGGACATTATTTTAGAAATTTCTATTTATATAGCTATTCTATATCGGCATCTGTTGCCTCATTCATAGCTAAAAATATTATTGAAGGAAATAAAGAGGTATTGGATAAATATCTAGAATTCTTAAAAATTGGTTCAGATGTAAGTGTAGAAGATGCTTATAAAGTTTTAAGTGTTAATTTAGAGGATAAAACCATTTATGAAGAAGCAATGGACTTCTATGATTCACTTTTAGATAAATTTAAAGAAGTAAAGGAGAGTTAATATGGCTGCAAGTAAAAGAGATTACTATGAGGTTTTAGGAGTGTCTAAAACAGCAACAGACGAAGAAATAAAACGTGCATTTAGAAAACTTGCTAAGCAATATCATCCAGATATAAATAAAGAACCTGGGGCCGAAGAAAAATTTAAAGAAATCGGTGAAGCTTACGCTGTTTTAAGCGATAAGCAAAAGAGAAGCCAATATGATCAATTTGGACATGCTGCTTTTGATGGAACTGGTGGAGGAGCTTCTGGATTTGGAGGCTTTGAAGGATTCTCTGGCTTTGATTTTGATGACTTTGATTTAGGAAGCATTTTTGAATCCATGATGGGTGGAGGAAGAAAAAGTCGTGGACCTCGTAAACAAAAAGGTGAAGATGTTGTAGTTAAAATGAGCTTAACTTTTGATGAAGCTGTTTATGGTTGTGATAAAACGTTTAAAGTTAACATCAATGATGCTTGTAAATCTTGTAATGGTTTAGGTGGATCTGGTCAAACAACTTGTTCAACTTGTAAAGGTCGCGGTAGAGTAGTATCTGAACAAAGAACTATGTTTGGTATTTTCCAAACTGAAACAACTTGTCCAAACTGTGGAGGAAATGGTTATACATTTAAAGAAAAATGTGCTGCTTGTTCGGGAAAAGGTTATAACAATATAAGCAAGACTTTCAACTTACATGTACCACGTGGAGTTGAAAATGGTGATACAATGCGTATGGCTGGAAAAGCTGGCGTTGGAGCAAATGGTGGGCCAAACGGAGATATTTACATCGAGTTTAAAGTTGCTAATCATGAGATATTTACTCGTGAAGGAAGAGATATATATGTAACTATTCCGTTAACAATAATAGAAGCTACTTTAGGATGTAAAAAAGAAATTCCAACTATTCAAGGAACAATTATTTCTGAAATCCCTGCTGGTTGCCAAAATGGTGATAAATTTAAATTTAGAGGAAAAGGCGTAGATGACGAAAAAACTGGTCGTAAAGGTGATATGTATGGAATAATAAAAGTAATAATTCCAACAAAACTTGATAGAGAACAAAAGAAACTATTTAAATCTTTATCAGAAACTAAACTAGATACTGATGCTGAATTTAAAAAATACAACAAATATACAGAAGATTAACATTTCTTCTGTTTTTTGATATAATAGTGGACCAAGGTGAATTGTATGAACTATTTTGAGTATAAAAAATTAAAAAGTAAAGAGAAAAATAATAGATTATTTAATGAATCTAAAATAAAAAAAGTATTTATAGAAAGACTAAAAAGAAAAGGATTTTCAGCGACTATTTTTGAAGATAATTGTAAGACTTTGAATGTCATTACATGTAGAAGTTTTCCAAATGACGAAGAAGCTATGTATGATTTGTTTACAAATAACATACTTGTAAAGAAAAGAAATTACATTGATTGCATATGGCACGAATTATTACATGCTTCAAGCACTTTGAGAACTGATAACATGGTTTACTCAGGTTTAAGTGTAATAGATGAAAATTGCGAAAGAATAGGAACTGGACTAAATGAAGGTGTAACAGTCCTTTTAGACGAAATGTTATTTAAAGGAATAACTAAAAATCATGATGAAATAAGTGATACGTATGTGGTTGAAAAATTTCTTTGCAGCATTTTATATGATATATTAGGAAATTTTTTATTCAAATGTTACTTTGCTGCTGACTTTTATACCTTTTATGCTTATTTAGTAGATTTTAATGGCTTTAAAAAAACTGATAAATTTATTAAAGCATTTGATAAAATCTGTTTTGAAAATTATTATTCAGATGATTCAGAAAATCCGAATATAAAAGGTATTGCTGCTAGTTTCAATTATATATGCTTTTATTTATTAGAACTTGCAATAAAACATATAGTAAGAAATTATGAAACAGGTTATATAGATAACCAAACTTATAAAGAAGGTATAAAAGGATGTTTAGATTACTTTTCTAAAGTTTGTGTAAAAGATGAAAATGATAAAATATATGAAATTGATAAAGAAAAAATAAAAAGAATAATAAAAAAGAATATATCTAAATGTTAAGATATATTCTTTTTCCTTTAGTTTCAATTATTCCATCTTCCTTTAAATTCTTTAGTTCACGACTCATCGCACATCTATCAACAGCTAAATAATTGGCAAAGTCAGTATATGAAAATGGTAAATAAATAATTTTTGAACCAGGGACTCTATTTATATTAATATATTCTAAAATCTTATCTCTAATTGATCTTTTAGTTAATATTTGAATATGGTCATTTTTTTCTTTAACTATATCAGTTGTAATATTTAAAAGGTTTTTTAGAAACTTCGTAATATATGGTTTAAAATTATTGGAAGAAGAAATCATATCATATTCGATAATTAAAATTTTACTATCTTCTTTGGCAATAATTGAACATTCATTATCATCTAGATTGTTAAGCATAGTTCCAAATACTTTTCCTTCACTTATTTCCTCAGATATTATAGAATTCCCGTCATAATCGGTTTTAACTATTTGTATTAATCCTTCCAAAACGATTCCAATAATATTAGCTTTTACTGATGATAAAACTAATTGATTTTTTTTATAATTTACGGTTGCTGCTTCAAACTCTTTTAATATTAAATTTCTTTCATTGTCATTTATTTTGTCAAATAATTTTTCCATTTTACACCTCTATAGTAAAATTTTATCAAAAATATAAAATTGTTGCAATTGCAACAATAATAAAAATGGTATTTGTGTTATATTTAGAACGTATTAAGGTGGAGGTAAAATTAATATGAAGGTAATTAAAAGAGATGGGCATATGGTCGATTATTGTCCAGAAAAAATTGAAATTGCGATAAAGAAAGCCAACAGTGAAGTTGCTGAAGAAGATCGCGTAACAGATATTCAAATAAGAAATATAATAAAATATATTGAAGGTTTGAAAAAGAAAAGAATTCTTGTAGAAGATATTCAAGATATAATTGAAATGCGCTTAATGAGTTTAGGAAAATATGCATTAGCTAAACAATATATAACTTATAGATATACAAGAGAATTAGTAAGAAGAAGTAATACAACTGATCTTTCAATCAAAGAACTTATTGAAGGAGAAAGTGAATATTGGAATACTGAAAATTCTAACAAAAATGCCAAAATAGTGACAACTCAAAGAGATTATTTAGCAGGAATTACATCAACAGACATTACAAGAAGATTCTTGCTTCCAGAGGAAATTGTAAAAGCTCATGATGAAGGTTTAATTCATTTTCATGACGCAGACTATTTTGCTCAAAATGCATTACATAACTGTGATTTAATAAATTTAGAAGATATGCTTCAAAATGGAACAAATATCAATGGAGTAATGATTGAAAAACCACATAGATTTTTAACAGCTATGACAATTGCGACTCAATTAATTACAGCAGTAAATTCAAGCCAATATGGTGGATGTACAATTACAATGACACATCTTGCACCATTTGTAAGATCAAGTCGTGAATACTACAAGAAAAAATATAAAAAAAGAGGTTTAACTGAAGAACAACAAGAAAAATTTGTTGAAGAAGACTTAAAAAAAGAAATAATTGATGGTGTTCAAACTTTCCAATATCAAATTAACTCTATGACAACTACTAATGGACAAGCTCCTTTCTTAAGTGTTTGTTTATATTTAGGAGAAACTGATGAATATAAAGAAGAACTTGCAATGATTATTGAAGAAGTATTAAAACAAAGAATTCAAGGAATGAAAAATGAAAAAGGTGTATATATCACACCAGCATTTCCAAAGCTTCTTTATGTACTTGAAGAAGACAATATTAATCCAAAAGGAAAATATTATTATTTGACTAAATTAGCCGCTGAATGTACTGCAAAACGTATGGTACCAGATTATATTTCTGAAAAAGTAATGAAGGCTACAAAAATTGATAAAAATGGAAATGGTCAATGTTTTCCATGTATGGGATGTCGTTCTTTCTTAACACCATATGTAGATGAAGAAGGAAAGCCTAAATACTATGGTAGATTTAATCAAGGTGTTGTAACAATTAATCTTGTTGATGTAGCTTTATCAAGTGAAAAAGATCCTGATTTATTTTGGAAAATTTTAGATGATAGACTTGAACTTTGTCATAGAGCTCTTCAAATTAGACATAAACGTTTATCTAAAGTATCAAGTGATGTAGCACCTATATTATGGCAAAATGGCGCACTTGCAAGACTAAAAAAAGGAGAGTGTATTCATGAACTTTTACATCATGGATATTCAACAATCTCGCTTGGATATGCTGGCCTTTATGAATGTGTTAAATATATGACAGGATCAAGCCACACTGATGGTGGAACAGGACATGATTTTGGTATTCAAGTAATGCAAAGATTAAATGATAAATGTAACGAGTGGAAAGCCGATGAAGATATTGACTACAGTGTTTATGGAACTCCAATTGAAGCAACAACTTATAAGTTTGCAAAATGCTTAAGAGAGAGATTTGGTAAGATTAAAGGAATAACTGATCGTGATTATATTACAAATTCATATCATGTTCCCGTATTTGAAGAAATAGATGCCTTCACTAAATTAAAACTAGAAAGTGAATTCCAAAAATTAAGTCCAGGTGGTGCTATAAGTTATATTGAAACACCTAACTTAACAAACAACTTAGCTTCTGTAATGGAAGTAATCAAATTTATATATGATAATATCATGTATGCCGAACTTAATACTAAATCAGATTATTGCCAAGAATGTGGTTATGATGGTGAAATATTGCTTGATGATAATCTTGAATGGTATTGTCCAAATTGTGGTAATAGAAACCATGATACATTAAATGTTGCAAGACGTACTTGTGGATATATTGGTACAAACTTCTGGAATAAAGGAAGAACACAAGAAATCCACGATAGGGTTATTCATATTGATAACAAAGATGCTGAGGCATAATCATGAGATATAACACAATTAGAAAAATGGATATATCAAATGGTCCAGGAGTAAGAGTTTCTGTATTTGTACAAGGTTGTGTATTTAGCTGCAAAAATTGTTTTAATCCAGAAACTCACAGCTTTACTGGAGGCAAAGGTGAATTTAATGATGAAAAGATTAATTTTATCTTAGATTTGTGTGAAAAAGAGTATATACAAGGATTATCCATTTTAGGTGGAGAGCCAATGCATCCTAAAAATATTGAAGGAGTAACTAAGCTTGCCAAGATGTTTAAAGAAAGATTCCCTAAAAAAGATCTTTGGGCTTGGAGTGGATTCCTTTATGAAGATTTAAAAGATAAAGAAATAATGAAATACCTAGATGTTTTAGTTGATGGAAGATATATGGATGAACTTCATGACTTTAGATTGGAGTGGCGTGGGTCATCTAATCAAAGAGTCATAGACATTCAAAAATCGAAAAAACAAGGTAAAGTAGTTTTATGGAAGGAAAAATAAAATGGAAAAAGTAAGAGGCTTTGAAGTAGCTAAAGGGTGGGAAAATAAGAATATTAATATCCCAATTAGAAAGACAGCTAGAAGTGCTGGTTATGATGTTGAAGCAGCAGAGGACACAATAATTCCACCATTTAAAAATGGTTGTAAGCCAACATTAATTCATACAGGATTAAAAGCATATTGTATGGACGATGAATGGTATATGCTAGCTAATAGATCAAGTAATCCAGGAAAAAAACATTTAGTACTTGCAAATGGTGTTGGAGTAATTGATGCGGATTATTATGGAAATCCAGATAATGATGGAGAATTCATGTTTGCATTCTTTAACATGAGTGATGAAGATGTAATTATTAAAAAAGGAGATGCCGTTGGACAAGTTATTTTTCAAAAGTTCTTGATAGTTGATGATGATCAGGCAACTGGAACTAGACTTGGTGGATTTGGTTCAACAAGTGCTTAAGAGGTTTGAAAAAACTTCTTTTTTTTACAAAAATTTTTAAAACGACTTGAAAACCTAGATAGGGTATCCTAAAATAGAAATAGAAAGATAGATGATGCAAAAATGAAGAAAACGACAATACTTATAATAGTAGTTTTATTTATGGTAATAGGATATGCAGCATATAATACAACAATAAATATATATGGAAATGGAAAGTTAGCAGAAAACCTAAGTGATTTTAATGTATATCTATCTAATCTAAAATTAAATGGAAAAGAAATAAGTGGAATAAATAATACAAAAGATGAATTTACAATAAATGATGTTAATGGAGATATAAGTGTAGATGTAATAAATGATTCAACAGAATATGATACAGAGGCTTATCTTAGTTGTGATGTTAGTCAATCTTGGGATTTTGATTATACAGGAGGAGAACAAACATTTACAGTTCCAACAACAGGGACATATAAATTAGAGACGTGGGGAGGGCAAGGATATAGTGTTAATTCAACTTATTTTGGTGGTTATGGTGGATATTCTATAGGATTTGTTCAACTAAAAAATAATACGAATTTATATATATATGTAGGCCAAAATGGTCCAGGAGGTTACGGAAACTTTACTTCTTATCCAAATGGAGGAGCTAGTTATGGTGCAAGTCCAGTTCAAGGAGGATCCGGTGGAGGATCGACACATATATTGTTAACTGAATCAGACTTATCAGCTTTAAAAAATAATTTAGATGAAATATTAATAGTTTCTGGAGGCGGAGGTGCATCTACATATTACACGGGCTGGAATGGAACCGGTGGACATGCTGGTGGTTACATGGGAGGAACAGGAACACGATTAACCATTGATGCTGGAAAGTATACGGCTGGAACTGGAGGAAGCCAAAATAGTGGAGGTTCAACAGGAAGCTGTGGAGGTGAAAATGGCTCCTTTGGTAAAGGTGGAAGTACATCTACATGGGGAGGAAGTGGAGGCGGAGGCTTTTACGGAGGCGGAGGAAACTGTGGAGCAACAGGAGGAGGTGGATCCGGCTACATCGGTAATTCACTTCTAACAGAAAAAGCGATGTACTGCTATAACTGTCAAGAATCTAAGGATATATCAACCAAAACAATTTCAACCACATGTACGAGTGCAACACCAAAAGAAAATTGTTCAAAACAAGGTAATGGATACGCACGTATTACATTAGTAAGTATAAAATAAAAAAGTTATGCAAAACAAAATGCATATTTTTTTTTTGCAAAAATTTTTAAAACGACTTGAAAACCTAGATAGGGTATTCTAAAATAGAAATAGAAAGATAGATGATACAAAATGAAGAAAACGACAATACTTATAATAGTAGTTTTATTTATGGTAATAGGATATGCAGCATATAATGTAACTTTTAACATATATGGTAAAAATAGTATAGTAGAAAATTTAAGTAATTTTAATGTCTATTTCCATTCTATAAAGGTAAATGGTAATGAAGTTGAAGGTATAAATTCAAATAAAGATTCTTTCACTATAGAAGGAAATATAAATGGCACAGTTGACTATGAAATAATAAATGATTCAACCGATTATGATGCGAATACTTTTGTCAACTGTACCATTGACGATAATACAACTGGAAACACCTTGGAATTTGATTATACCGGAGGAGAACAAGTATTTACAACTATAGAAGATGCTGTATATAAACTTGAAACATGGGGAGCCCAAGGTGCAACAGATTCAACAACTTATCATGGAGGATATGGTGGTTATTCTGTTGGAGAAATAAAACTCTCAAAAGGAGATAGACTTTATGTATATGTTGGAGAAAAAGGTAAAAAATTGGTTACAGATACAAACGTTGGACAGTTTTCATCATACCCAAATGGTGGAGCAGTTAAGTTAAACTCTTTAAGTACTTTAAAATTAACGTATAGCTCAGGAGGAGGTTCTACGCATATTTCTAATAAACAAGGCTTAATATCAGACCTCTATAATACAAAAAATAATATTGTGATGGTTGCTGGAGGTGGAGGTGGAACCTCAACGTACTGGGGATATAATGATCATGGTGGTTCAGGTGGAGGAGTTAAAGGCGGTGCTACAACAACAAACTTTCCCAACGGAAGTGTTATTAACAATAATCCAACAGGAGGAGACCAAAGATCTGGTGGAACGGGAGGAGGAAACCTTGACGGACATAATGCAACTGGATGGCTAAACGGAGTGTTTGGATTAGGTGGAGGAACGAGCGTAACAACATCCACAACAAATGTATCTGGAGGCGGAGGTGGTGGATTCTATGGAGGTGGTGCGTCTTGGGGCGGTTCAGGTGCTGGCGGTTCAGGTTATATTGGAAGCACCCTTTTAAAAGACAAGATCATGTATTGTTATAATTGCTTAGAATCATCCGAAATAGATATAAAAACCATTTCAACAACATGCGTAAGTGAAACACCAACAACTGCTTGTGCAAAGTCCGGAAACGGATATGCACGTATTACTCAGATATCTGTTAAAAAAAATATAAATTCTAAAGAAAATATGATTGTTGCACAAGAGATAATTAGCAGTTCTATCCCAAATTTAAAAGCTAAATCTATTACTTGCAAATTAAATATTAGCAAATTAGAAAGAACAGAGAAAAATGATTATTCAGCTGGACATATTTGGAAATATGAATATACTGGAGATGAACAAGCATTTATAGCACCAACAACAGGAACTTATAAATTGGAAATTTGGGGAGCACAGGGTGCAACAGATTCAACAACTTATCATGGAGGATATGGTGGTTATTCAAGTGGTGATATTCAACTAATAAAGGGTGATAAATTATTTATTTATGTTGGAGAAAAAGGAAAAAACATCAATACTAGTAAAGAAACTGGTGAGGTTTTCGCATATCCAAATGGAGGTGCAGTAAAAACTCTGAATATTGGTGATCATTACATGATATATAGTTCAGGAGGAGGTTCTACACATATATCAAATATAAGTGGTTTAATTTCTAATTTGAAGGATCAAAAAAATAGTATTCTAATAGTAGCTGGAGGCGGAGGCGGAGCTTGTACTTGGTGGAAAATAGAAGATCATGGAGGCTCTGGTGGAGGTTATATTGGTACAACGACAAGTAAAAATTATACTAATGGTAATACAATAAACTTTAACCCTACAGCTGGTTCTCAAAGTAGTGGAGGTTCTGGTGGAGGAAACTTATATGGCAATAATCCGGCATCATGGCTTAATGGAAAATTTGGAATAGGAGGAGGTTCTAAAGTAACAAATACTGTTAATATTTCTTCAGGAGGTGGAGGTGGCTTCTATGGAGGTGGTGCTTCTTGGGGTGGATCCGCTGCTGGTGGTTCTGGATATATCGGCAATTCACTTTTATCAAATAAGGCGATGTACTGCTATAACTGTCAAGAATCTAAGGATATATCAACCAAAACAATTTCAACCACATGTACGAGTGCAACACCAAAAGAAAATTGTTCAAAACAAGGTAATGGATATGCACGTATTACATTAGTAAATGTCTCATAAATTTGACTTTAAACTTTCATTTTGATATCATAATTAACTATGAAAGATGTGGTCTACATGAAGAAAAATAATTTTGACAAAAAGTATCCGTTGTTTTCAGAATTCATTTTGGATGAACAAATAAGAAAAAACATGCTTGATAATAAAGATTTATATAGAAAATATCAAGAAAATGAGGAACTAATAAAAATTTTTATAATAGAATTAAAGAATAGATTTGATATAGAAACAGTTAAAAATATAATTATTGAAACTATTTTTAAATATCCAGATGAAATACTAAAATCATATATAGTTTCATATCTAAATAGTACTGAAACTATAAAAAACAGAAAAGATAATTTTAATTATTTTAAAAAAATCATGTTTATGGGCGAAGATATCATAAGATATGTTGAAAGAAATGGTATCATTACTGATCGAGGATATAAAAATATTCCTGAGAAAATATTAGATGAGAAATATAATGAACTTAAATCTGGAGTAGAAATGTTTAAAGGAGAGTTACTTGAAAATATTTTTAAAACTCTTAGTTTTTCTAAAAAGGAATTTATTGTTGATTTATTAAAACTAGATGCATTTCAAAATTTTAATGAATCTTTAAAAGAAACTAGTTTTAATCTTTCATCAATTTTAAATTTAATTGAAACTCTTGGAATACCAGCTAAATTATTTGAACAAGAAACTTTTGAAACTCTTGGAGTAGAAAAAATTAGAATACTAATTGTAAAATATATTGATTCATCTTATATAGAAAATAGTTACTTTTCTAAAAACATATGTATTCTTTTGAAAAATAGTAAAACATTGTTTATTAGAAAACTAATTGAAATAGATAAAATTGATACTTTAAATGAAATAAGTAATGAAGAAGTTGAAAGCATTACTTTTGATGAAAAATATTTAGAATCTATGAATTTAGAACAATATTTAGAAGAATTAAAAAAGAACACGATTAGAAAACTTAAAGAAGTTGCATAGCTTCTTTTTTTTTACATTTTTTTCAATAGTTATTTTATACAATATAACTGGTGATAGAGATGAGAAAAGTATTTAGAACTAAAAGAAAAAGAAACTATAAAATCATACTATTTATACTGGTTTTAGTCACAACAATCTTTATTGCTAATTTAATGATTAAAAACACTTCTAAAGAATATATAATTGATGGTAAATTAAATCATTTTAAAATCGACATTGATAAAGAAAAAATTCTTTTAAAAATGGGATTAAATTATAAAAAAGCAAATAAAATTATAAAGAAAGATGAACCAGTATTTAATGAACTACAGTATGATTTTCCTAAGGTTTATATATATAACACTCATAATCGTGAAGAATATAATGGTGGATCTGTAGTTGATGCAGCAAATAAATTAAAAGAAGAATTAAGGAATTATAATATAGACGCTACTGTAGAAACAAAAGATATTGTTGGAGAAGTAAAAGCTAAGAATTTAGCATATAAAGACACTTATAAAATAACAAGAGAATTAGTTACTAGTAAAATGAATGAAAATATAGTTTTGTATATTGATTTACATCGAGACTCAGTAAAACGTGAATTTACAACTGCTCAAGTTGATGACAAAAGTTATGCCAAAATGTTATTTGTTGTTGGAGGAAAACATGATACATATAAAGAAAACTATCAGGTGTGTGATGAAATAAACAAATATATAAAAAATAATAACAATGCTTTTTCTAGGGGAATATTGGTTAGAAAAAACAGTAGTTATAATCAAGATTTAGCTAGTAACATTATTTTAATTGAACTAGGAAGTCAAGATAATACAATAGAGGAGGTAAATAATACGATTGGTGTTTTAGCAAATGCTTTATCGTCTTATATAAATGAATAATGGAAGAAAAGAAAAAAAGTAAGAGTAAATATTTTTTTAGATTACTATTTGCATTGTTTATAATGTTTATATGTGTTTATGCAATTGGCCAAAACGGTTTTATTCAAAGAAAATATAGTGATAAGTCACTTTATACTGAGGAACAAATAAAGAGATTTGAAAGTGATGTTGAAAATGGTAAAGAAATAGATGTCAATGCTTATTTGGTTAATGAAACTGTTGATTATTCTAATAATTCTAGCAAATTAGGGGAAAATATTAGTACAATGATAACTAAAGGTGCCGGAAAGTTGGATAAACTACTCAATTCTGTATTTTCATTTCTTTTTGAATAAGGCTTGCATTTTGTAAATTTTTGTATTATAATTTAATAGTCATTTGAAAAAGTGACTATGTGTCTGCGTAGCTCAGCTGGATAGAGCACTCGCCTTCTAAGCGAATGGTCACGTGTTCGAATCACGTCGTGGACACCATCTTATGTCTATTAAGCACGAAATATCGTGCTTTTTTTTGTTAGTTACTCTAAAACTACTCTGAAATAATTAAAAAGTAGATTGGTAGCAATTTTTTACAACAAGTTTATGGCAAAATGTGATATAATATCGTCATCATTTTTTTAGAGGTGGAGTAATGGTTGAATTTTATAAAGGCAGGGAAATAGATCCAGATAAAATACAAAGAATAAAAGATATATCTAAAAGAAAGTGTTCGCCGGAAATATTTGATGAATACTTTCGTAATGTAAATGATGTGAAAGATTTGGCACGTTTGCATGACACCAGTATTGATACGGAGTCTTTAGCGATAAGTTCAAACTGGTTTTTATGCTATTCTGAAACGAAGTATTATGTTACCATTTTAGAATGGGTTTCTTTCAATGAGCAAGGAAATATAAAACAAGTTGTAGAAATGATGAATGCATTAAAGCAAATACTTATCACAAATAAAGGTAAATTATTTGTAGCAGATATGAGACATGATACGTCATATAAAATGTATTTAAAAATGATTCAGGATGGTTATTTTAAAGAAATAAGTCAACGAAGCATAATAGATTGTGCCGCTCCAGATGAAGTACAAGAAATAAAATATAAATACTTAGGATTATTTAATTCTATAGAAGATTTTTTAAGTAGTGACGAGTCTAATAATTATACAGAGTATTTTAAGTATATATTACATCATTTAAGTTTTGTGCTTACTAATAAGTTTGTGGAAAAATATGGTTGTACACCTTTTGAACCGAAACAAAAAAAATAATGAGCAGTATTTGTTTATGTTGATGCTATCTAACTAAGAGTTTTATACAAAATGATTATCAATTTTAATACTTTTTTGTTGTTAAAGAAAATGATTTATAATATAATTTAATAAGGATTGACTGTTTTGAAAGTCGTTGTTTAAAGAGGTAGTTATGTTAGAAAACAAGAATAATATTAGAAGAAATCTATTTGAGAAAATAAGAAAAAATCAGGAGTTAAGTG
>FR884180.1:0-48045 GCA_000435515.1 Firmicutes bacterium CAG:582 | reverse complement strand
TATTTACTCAGTTTAAAAGAAAATGTTTTAAAGGGTATGATATTAGGTTGTTCTGAAGATGATTCTATATACCAACAAATAGTTCATTTTAATATTTATTTTTATATATATAAATTATATAAAAATTTAGTAAAAAAATATGGCTTAAACTTATCTGGATGTGAAATTGAGTCACAAGAAAACTCCTTAAAAATATTTATGGAGAGACTATATCCGGAAAAATATTCTCAGACTAAAATGAGTTTTCCTCTAATAGAGTACTTTAGAAATCCTAACACGGGAGAGATTATTCTTAATGTATACGATGCCTTTCAAGATTCAGATGATTTTAACGATGGTCTGTCAAGTAAAGATATAAAAAATTCTGAATTTCAAGTAGAAATATTAAACTATTTTAATTATCTTTTTCAAAGGTCAATTGATTGTTCAACTGAAGAATATGAGCTTTCTAAAAATGGGTATTTCCATAAAAATGCTGTTGGAATTGGAAAACTATATGTGTTAAAAAAAGCAGAAAATATAACAATAAATAGAATTGTTGAAAGAATTGAATAGTAGTAATGGGTGGTTTTTATGTATATAAATAAATCTTTAAGGATTTTATCAGTTAAAGAAAAAGACTTCATGAGTTCTGGAAGTTGTGGAAAAGTTTACTCTAAATCAGATGAACAAATCATAAAAACCTACTTTAAAGAAACTGTTGATCTATATAAATTAAATGATGATGTGTTTTCTATTATTAAAGATATAAAAAGCCCAAATTTAATTGAAATTTATGATGTTTATACGTCATTTATTCATTATTATAAATATTTAAGGGGAAAAACGGAATTTAAAGTCGATGCATATGCAGCAAAATATTATCAGGGAACAGAAAAAAATGTACTACGTGATTCTAAAGAATATTTGCTTGAAAATATGTATGGACTAGAACAATTAGTTCATGAATTATCAAATTCTGCAATTTTAGTAGGAGATCTTTCAAGAGAAAACACTATATTTACTGAATCGAATATGGTTATTGTAGATCCGGATCTTTTTTCACATTCAGTTCTTTCTTTTAAAGAAAACCAAGAAGAAAATATTATTGCATATTTAGATTATATTGCTTTTTTATTTATAGATGAATTAATAAAGGAAGAAAAAAAATATAACAGGGATTATTCAAAATTAAAAAAGCAAATTTTTCTTGAAAGTATACGAATAAGGAAAAAAATTGTTGGAAGTGATAAAAGCATTGCTGATAGGTTTTCTAAAGTTTTGAGGTTTCATAAAAGTCCAATGGAATTTTTTACTAAAGGAGAGTAGTAAACTATTCTTTTTTTATAGTTTTTTTTTCTTCATTAGTGTATAATATTCATAGAATAGGGATGATTTAATGGAAACAATAATTATTGGAAAACCTGCTGTAAACGTTTATTTACCTCTACAAGAATTTCCAAATGAGGGTGATGTATTTCATATAAATACTAAATATGAAAGTGTGGGTAATGTTGGTGCAACAAGTTCATGTTTACTTGCTAAATATGGACTAAAAAACCATTTTACAGGAGTGGTTGGAAGTGATGCCTATGCTGAAAAAATTAGAAACACTTTTAAAGAATACAGAATAGACACTAAGTACATGGAAACTAACTATGAAAAGGGAACGGTTGTAAACTATATGGTTTTAAATACTAAAAATGGTATCACAACTAAAATTTTATATAATGATCCAGAAAATCAATTAGTTAAATATAAATATGATTTTATACCTAATTTTGCGATAATAGATGGTACTGATTTTGCTGGTGCATATGCCCTTTTAAATAATACAGCTAACTGTCAAACTTTATTTTATGCGCGTTTTGGAGATAGAGATACAATAAATCTATCCAAAAGATGTACTTATGTAGTTTGTACTCAAGTTTTTGCAGAGATGATGAGTAAAGAAACTATTGATGATTCTCAAGCAAGTTGTATTAATCTTTATCAAAGATTAGTTGATATATCTGGTAAAAGTAACTATATAATCATACTAAAAAATCACAAGATTTTATATTGTGTTGATGGAAAGGTAAAATTAGTTCCTGAAATGAAGATGAATATAGTGGATTACTCGAGTTTTGATTCAATCTTTGTTGGAGCTCTTGCATTTGCCTTAATTAGAAATGTTAATTTAGATGATGCCATTAAATTTGCTGATACAGCGGCCTCAATTTCTATAGGTAAAGTAGGTGAAGTTGATTCCATACCAGAGTTGATGGAAGTTTTAGAAAATTCAGGATTAAAAGAAAAATTTGGTATAGTAGAAAGCACACAAAAACAAGCAATACCTGAGACCATTGAACCAATTCATTCATCTGAAGTTGAAAATAATATTGTAACTAATCATAATCAACAAGAACAAAATTCAAGTGCAGCTAATGATGTAAATCAAAGTGTTGCCTTTGGTGAGATGCCTAAACAACCAATTCAAGAAGAAAAACAACAAACATCACCTGAAGTCCATGAGACAAACATCTTTGATGAATACAATGTATAAACAATTTGATCCATTTTTAGATATCTTACCAAGTCTTGACGTTCATGGTCTAACTGATGATACAGTTATGACCTTTGTTAATGACTTTATATATGAAAATTATCGTTTAGGAAAAGAAAAAGTTTGTGTTATCCATGGAAAAGGTGCCGGAATTTTAAGAAAAAGGATCCATAGTGATTTAAAAAGAAACAAATATGTTAAAGATTTTTACTTGTATAATATGAATATTGGTTGTACAATAATTGAACTAAAAAAGGAGGTTTAGGTATGTTTCAAGACGAAGTAAAAATAAAAGTAATTGCTGGAAAAGGTGGAGATGGTTGTACTTCTTTTCGCCGTGAGAAATTTGTTGAAATGGGCGGACCAAACGGAGGAAATGGTGGAAAAGGCGCAAGTATTATTTTTAAAACTGATCCAGGATTAAGAACTTTAATCGATTTACATATGATGAAACAAATTAAAGGAGATAAAGGAACAAATGGAAAAGGTTCTAATAGAAATGGTGCTAACACCGAAGATGTTTATATAAGTGTTCCAATGGGTACAACTATTTATGACGATGAAAACAATATAGTTTTAGCTGATTTAACAAAAGAAAATGAAGAATATGTTGTTGCTCGTGGAGGAAGAGGGGGAAGAGGAAATCGTGCTTTTGCAACTCATGATAATCCAGCTCCAAGAATGAGTGAACTTGGTGAACCAGGTGAAAGCTTGATTGTAAGATGCGAACTAAAAGTTTTAGCTGACGTCGGTCTTGTTGGTATGCCATCTGTTGGGAAAAGCACTTTAATTTCTAATGTAAGTAATTGTAATGCTAAAATTGGTGCTTATCACTTTACAACTTTAAGCCCAAATCTTGGGGTAGTAAGAGCTAGAAACGGAAAAACTTTTGTTATGGCCGATTTACCAGGACTTATAGAAGGTGCTCACGAAGGAGTAGGTCTTGGAGATAAATTTTTAAGACATGCTATGCGTACTAAGGTAATTGCTCATGTACTTGATATGGGCGGAAGTGAAGGAAGAAACCCACTTGAAGACTATGAAATAATAAAAAATGAGCTTAGCTTATATGATGAAACTTTAAAAAACAAACCATATATTATCATTGCCAACAAAATGGATTTAGAAAATGCCAAAGACAACTTAGCTAGATTTAAAGAAAAGTATCCAGATGAAAAGATTTTTGAAATAAGCGCTTTAAATAAAGAAGGATTAAATGATTTAATAGACTATTTACAAGAATTAGTTGAGAAGTGCGATGAAGTTATTTTATATGATGAAAATCAATTAAAAGAAAGCCATGTACTTTATAAATTTAAAAATGAAAAGCCATTTACTGTTAAACGTGAAAACAACATTTGGATTTTAAGCGGGCATGATATTGAGACCTTATTTTATATGACACGTTTTGATGAAGACGAGTCTGTTGAAAGATTTGGACGTAAGCTTCGTGGTATGGGCGTTGAGGATGAACTTGAACGAATGGGTGCAAAACGTGGAGATGAGGTAAAAATTTTAGATTACATATTTATTTTTAAAGAGTAATTTGCATATAATTTAATGAATATGTTATAATACATTTTATCGAGGTGATAACTATGCTAGATGCAACTGAACTTAGCTTAGAAGATTCAATAGAAAACTGTGAACTTGAACTTTTTGAAACAAAAAGAAGAATGGCAAAAGTAAATAAAATAATAGATATTTTACAATCAATTGTCCAAGGTTCTAAAAACTCGCCTTTTACTATACTTCGACAATTAGAATTTGCTATATTAACCGCAAATGAATATAAAGAAACTACTTATGGAGAAGCATTAAAAATTTATTTTATAAGACTAAATACTCTTGAGGCTAAATCTTTGGAACTTCAAGAAAGATATGAAAAATTGACAATGGAGTCCTACACGAAGTAATATGACAAAAGAGGAGTATATTGACTATATCAGTGAAGAACTTGATCAAGAAATAATAAGATGTGAGAAAATTTGTGAGTTACTCAACGAAATTACTTCATTTGATGAAACAAAACATAGTTTAAGAGCTTATTTAAAAGCTTTGAAAATTCTTATATTAATGAAAAGTGCTGATGTTTACCTTAATTTAGATGAACCTTCAACTTGGATGAATTCCGTTGAAAATCAGTTAAGAGAATCTAGAAAACATATTGAAGAACTTTCAGCCAAGGTTGATATTATTGAAAGAAAACAAGAAAAAAATCTATAATTGTCAAATTTGTATAAAGAATTAACACACTTTGTTGTGTTTTTTTTATTGTTTTTTTATAATAGGATATAGAATAAAGGTGAGTATATGAAATTAACTGATGCAGAGTTCAATAAAGAAAAAGTAAGACTTAAATACGTTGTTAATGAAATTGATAATCAATTAGGTGATGCTGGTAAAGAACTTTTTACTGAAGAAAAAGATTTAAAAGAATTTCAAAAAATGATGTGGGAAAATTCTCAAGAATTTGACTCTGGAGAAATGAATACATTCATCTATGATAATGAAGTAAAAATCAACACTTTAGAAAGAAAAGCGGGACATTATCGTGTACTAGATAAGGTTAGAAACAACCCTTATTTTGGTATGATTCGCTTTAATAATGAAGATATTTATATTGGAATTAAATCAATAAAAAAAGATCTTGATTATTTAGTATATGACTGGCGTGCTCCAATATGTAGTATGTTTTACGATTATGGACTTGGTAAATCCTCGTATGAATCTCCGGATGGAATTGAAGTGGGAGATATCACTAGGAAAAGACAATATAAGATTGAAAATGCTTCATTAAAAGCCGTTTTTGATACCAATTTAAATATTGATGACGAGATGCTACAAGAAGTTTTAAGTCAAACATCAAGTGACAAAATGAAAGACATTGTAAACACTATTCAAGTAGAACAAAATATGGTAATAAGGGATACAACTACTAAAAATATCATTGTTCAAGGTGTTGCTGGAAGTGGTAAAACTAGTGTTGCTTTACATAGAATTGCTTATCTTCTTTATAAAATGGAAAATTTAACAAGTAGCAATGTATTAATTCTTTCTCCAAATAATGTTTTTACTGAATATATTTCTGATGTTTTACCTTCGTTAGGAGAAAAAAATACTTTAGAATCAACTTATCACAAACTAGTTTCCAAGTTTATTTCCGAATATGAAAGGGTTGAGTCTTATTCATCATTTGTAGAAAGATATTATAAAGATACAAGACAAGATAATGAACTTATCAAATTTAAATTAAGTGATGAAATAATTCCTTTAATTGAAGATTATTGCAAATATTTTACTAAAGCAAGTAGATTTTTAGATAATTTGGAGTATAAGAAAAAAATTATTCCAATGAGTGAGCTTAATGATCTATTATATAAAAGATATGATAATAAACCTTTATTTGAAAGAGTAGATTTGATTGCTGAAAAAATAAATAATAGCTATTTTAAAGGGACTAAAGGTGACTTTATTAAAATACGTTCACATCTACTAAAGATTGCTAATTTCACAAGTGATATGAAAAAAATATATAAAAACTTTTACACTTCAGTCATATTTCTAAACAGTTATAAGATGCCTTTTAGAGAAAACGAACTAAAAAGAAACATTGATGCCAATGTCATAAATTATGATGATGCGACCATATTTATGTATATGAAATTCTTACTAACTGGTTTTCCTTATCAAGTATATGTAAGAGAAGTTATTATTGATGAAGCTCAAGACTACACATATTTACAATATAAAATATTGCATAAGATATTTAAAAATGCTGGATTTACGATATTAGGTGATGTTAATCAATCAGTTAACCCTTTTTATAAACATGGATCTCTTGAAGAACTACTTCCGATTTTTGATCAAAGAGAAACAAAGTATGTAGAACTAAATAAAACATATCGTTCCAGTCCAGAAATCATTGAATATGCAAATAAAGTTCTTAATTTGAATCAAACTTCAGCGATTAGAAGAAGCTCAAATGCTCCTGTTATTAAAAGGAGTATGAAAGATCTTAAATACATAGGTAAGGATATTGTTTATTTAAAGAAAAAATATAAAAGTATCGCGATTATTACTAAAAGTATAGAGGAAGCAAAAATACTTATGAATGCTTTAAAGGATAAATATGATAAGATTTCTTTAATTGATATAAATACTGAAAAGTTTAATAAACAATTAGTTGTAGCTCCTGCCTATGGTGTTAAAGGTCTTGAATTTGATTCCGTAATAATAATTAATAATTTTGATTATGATAAATATTTATATTATGTTGCTGTAACTAGATGTCAACATGAATTAATTGTCTATGAATAAAATTGGTTTTTCTTGTTAAAAAATACGTTTATTGATATAATTAAGTACGTAAAGGAGAGAAAAATATGTTACATGATATTTTATTAGTATTATTTGGACTTATTATTGGTGCTTTAATTGGATTCTTTGCTTCAAGACATTTTATGCAAAAATATTTCAAGAAAAATCCACCAATAAATGAAAAGATGATTGAAACTTTAATGACTAGTATGGGAAGAAAGCCTAATAGTAAGCAAGTAAAACAAGTAATGCAACAAATGAATAGAGTTAAATAATTATGAAAATAGATTTATTTAAACTAAATAATTTAGGCGAAGTAACACTCGACAGTGATATTTCATTTGATGAATCATACTATATTAATGCAGGAATAAGAAAAATAAACAATTTGCATATATCTGGAACAATTAAAATAGATTATGATGATTGTTTAATAAGCGATATCGATGTAATAGGTGAATTTATACTTCCATGTGCAATCAGCTTAGAAGATGTTTCTTATCCAATTAATGTAAAAATCGAAGAAAATATGGGAAAATTTGAAGATTTTTATAATAAAAACAAAAATACACTTGATATTTTGCCATTTATATGGGAAAATATTGTATCGGAAGTCCCTATACGTGTTGTAAAAGAAGAACATAAGGATGTTCAACTAAAAGGCGAAGGTTGGGAAGTTATAAGCGATTAATAGTCGAAGGAAGGAGTGGAAATTATGGCAGTTCCATTTAGAAGAACTAGTATAACTAAAAAGAGAATGCGTCGTACTCATTTAAAGAGAGAATTACCAGGTGTAATTGCTTGTCCAAAATGTGGTGCTCCTATTAAAGCACATAGAGCATGTCCAAAATGTGGAAATTACAAAGGAAAAAAAGTAATCGAAACTGAAAACGAAGAATAGTAATTTAAAGACTTTTTAAGTCTTTTTTTTATTACTCAAATTTGCTATAATTTAAAAGGAAGGTATGATTATGAATAAAAACAAACAGGTTTTAAAACATTGTCCTAACTTTTACAAAATAATGGATTTTGAATATTACGAAGATGATGTTTTATCAGAAAAAATAATAAATGTTTATCATGATTTTGTTTTTAAAGTAGATATTAATAATAAGAAAAGTATTACTAAACTAGAACAAATTGATTTTATTATTAATAAATATATAGATGACTACTTTTTTAGAAAAGAATTAAAAGCAGAAATGAGTAGAATTAGAATAAGAAAGGGACAAGATATATTAGAAGCTATAATTGATTGGATTATCAAAGTATTTGATAATTATGAAATTGGTTATACTAGAAATATATATTTTTCAAGGTGGATATAATGGATGAGAATTTTTATATAGAGGATAGTAACCCCAAAAAAGCTATGCTCTCAATTATTATTTTTCTTTTAATAATTGGAATTTTAATTGGCTTGTTTTATTTCCATCGTTATAAAAACAAAGTTCTTGTAAGAAATAATATTAAATTAGAACTTGGAAGCGAAATAAACAAAGATATTAATTTTTATTTAAAAAAGGAAGTAAAGAATACTGATGATTATGACATTGATTTTTCGAATCTTCCTATTGTTGATGGAAAACTAAGTGAGGTTGGAAAATTCACGATTAGAATAAAACATAACAATAAATATAAATCAAAAAAAATAAGTGTAGTAGATACAACAAAACCAGAAGTTGCTGTACAAGACTTAAAAGTTGGCGTTAATGAAGATTATGATATAGGCGATTTTGTTACAAAATGTGAGGATTTATCAAGACCTTGTGCCGTTTATTATGCTAATGATAGCTCAGCAGAACTCCAAAAAAACAAAGGAGAATATAAATTTGATATAAAGGTCTGTGATAGTTATAATAACTGTGTTACAACACCTGTTAAATTAAGTGTACTAGAAAATTATAGCTATGAAAGTTTAAAAGAAAATGACATGACATACGATCACGTTGATGATGATTACAGTGACTTTAATAAAAATATATTCTTAAGATTTACTCATGCAGTTAATTCTGATGAAGTAGAAAATGGTGAATTTGGAAATGCGTTTCAAGATATGACAGCAACTGATTTTCATGAATATTTATCTGAAGAGGATAAAATTTATTCAATTACATCTACTGAAATAGTTTATGTCTATAATAAATATAATTATGTTATTGGGTGCGCCATAAGAGTAAAACTTTCAAATGGAGAGTACCGATATTTAACGAAGTAATGATAACATCATTGCTTTTTTTAGCATAAAAATTATGTTAATATATTAAGAAAGGTGAAAATATGACAATAAATGTATTATATACAATTAATGGTAAATATAAAAATCTTATGTTGGCTTCATGTATATCTATGCTTATTAATAATTCTGATAAAGCATTTAATATACATATAATTGTTTCCGATTTTACAAAATTTGATTATGACTTTTGTGAAAATGTTTTAAAGGATTATAAAAACGTTACATGGAAATTCTATCAGTTAGAAAGTTTTGATATTAGAAAGTATGGAATACCTGATTGGAGAGAAAGTCAAATAGCTAACGCTAGATTGTTCTTTCAGGAATATATTGATTTATCTGGAATAGATAAACTCCTTTATTTAGATGCTGATACAATTGTGGCTGGGGATTTAACAGATTTAATAAATTATAATGGAATTTTAAATGCTTCTTTAGATATAAGCTTAAAAAGAAGATTAGAAAAAAATGGATTATCACAGTATTTTAACAGTGGCGTATTATTGTTTGATATTCAAAAATGGGTAAGTGAAGATTTAGAAAAACAAATTGCAGATTTCTGTTTTTTACATGATATAAGTAGATTTAGATTACCTGATCAAGATGTATTAAATTATGGCTTAACAGAGTATATAACCAAACTTCCATTTAGATATAATATCAACCCTTATGCCTTTTTAGGAAAAACAACAAAATTTTATTTTAAAGAGGGAAAAAGGGTAATGGCTTATAAAGACATTACTAGCGATATTGAAAATCCCATAATTTATCATTTATATGGATTCAGTAAGGTTAAGCCTTGGACAGTCAATAAAACAAATCCACTAAATAATGTATTTGATGAATATATTAAACTAGTAGATAAAAGTTTTAAAAAAGAAGAACTTAAAGGATTATGGAAACTATTAGCTGAATACGAGATTTTGATGTATGCTGCTCTTATAATACCAGATTATTTACCCGAAGAACTTGTCTACAAAATAAAAGAACAATTAAACTTATTAAAAAAAGCACCAAAAAGTAATTGACTTTAAAGAGCAAATTATGATATTATTAATTTGCTTACTTATGGCGATGTAGCTCAGCTGGCTAGAGCGATCGGTTCATACCCGATAGGTCGGGGGTTCGATCCCCTCCGTCGCTACCAGGAGAAATTAAACTAATTCAGAGATGAGTTAGTTTTTTTGTTAAGATTTTTTTATTTAAAATAATAATATTTCATGATATAATACGATTAAGAGTAATGGTTTAGAAAATAGGTGAATATATGAAATATTTTTTAGGTTATGAAACAACTGATAGGAAGATTGCTAAGATTGATAATAATGGAATAGTAGATGCTTCAACTGACTTATTTGATATAGTAGATTTTACTATGAAATTTGATTCTTTAAGAAATTTAAAAAAAGAGTTGTATTCAAAAGGATTGCTCCCTCATGAATATTTTTCAGTTTATTATTGTTCTCAAAGAAAAGCAGATGATCCAACGACCATTAAAAAGATTTCTAATCCAGAGATAAAACTTTCTTCTGATAGGGAATACTATGAACCACAAACATTAAAACTTTCCATTACAGAATATGCAGACTCAATAGATTTCTTTGAAGAAATGACAGTTTATTATCTACATGCTTTAGGAGTCGATAATAAAATTAAGAATTATCTTGAAGATTTATTTTTTGATTTAGATAATCCATTTAAAGTACGTGAAGAATTGAATTTCATTTTAAAAAATGTTACTACTAGAGAAAGTATTAAAGAAATAATTAAAGAAATAGTTTATTCTATTGAAGAAAATAATGCTTTTTATGTAAGTGACTTTGTTGGTGATATTGACTTAATAATTGAAAGCATATGTTCAAATTCAAGTGAATTGTTAACTTATTACACTCATATAAGAAAATATATTTATAATGGAACTATAAACAAAGAAAATCCAATCCTTACAGAATTATTTAAATTAATGTCTGCTTATTATTATAATTTATCAGTGAGGGATTATTATTCACAATTATCTCTAAGTGAAAATATTGATAATTTATTCAGAGTAATTGCTTGTAAATATGGTTATTTAAAAGATTCAGCAGGTAAATATATTATTAAAAATGGAAAAAGACAAAAAGGCTTTATAATGATAGATGATAAATTCGTTTTAAAGTCTCGAGCTTTATACGATTTAGGAACATTTGTTAGAGACTATAATATAAAATTAAGCATAAAAACCAAGACAGTAGAAAATCCCCCTGAAGAAGATTTAATCGAAGAGCATCGAGAGGAAAAAGAAGAATTTTTGACTGATGAAGATTACTTAAAATACGGGAGAATATAATATGGAAGAATATATAGATGACTTTATTGCTTATTTAAGGTCTGAAAGAAAATATTCTGATTATACTGAAACTAATTACTTAATAGATTTAGAAAACTATAAAGACTATCTATTTAAACATAGATTAAACTTTAAGAATGTAGAATATAAAAATTTAGTACCCTACATTAAATACTTAAAAGAAGATATGAAATTAAATGCTTCAAGTATCAATAGACATCTTTCAACTCTAAGAAGTTTCTATAATTATTTGTTAGTAAAAACTATTGTTAAAAATAATCCATTTAAAATTGTTAATAGCCAAAAAAAAGAAGCAAAGTTACCTAATTATATGAAATATAATGAATTCATTGAAATGATTGATTCTTTGGGAAATGATACATTAGGCATTAGAAATAAAGCTCTTTTAGAACTTCTTTTTGCAACTGGAGTACGTGTAAGTGAACTTGTTTCAATAAAAGTAAATGACCTTGATTTTGATAGAATGGAAATTAAAGTTAGAGGTAAAGGTAATAAGGAAAGAATAGTTTATTTTAATCATCATGCTAAAGAGTCATTACAAAATTATCTAAAAAATAGTAGACCAGTGTTACTAAAAAATAAAATAAGTGATTATTTATTTATTAATCATGTAGGTGGTGTTTTAACAACTAGGGGAGTAAGAGATATAATTGATCGTGTTATAAAAAACTGTGCACTTTCATCAAAGATAACACCACATACCTTTAGACATACTTTTGCAACTATGTTATTAAATGAGGGGTGCGATTTAAAATGCGTTCAAGAACTGCTTGGACATGTTAACCTAAGTACAACTAGCATTTATACTCATTTATCAAATGATAAAATAAAAGATGCCTATTTACATAGTCATCCAAGAAGTGAAAATGAGCCTAAAAATTAATAGGTTTATCATCTACATAATAAATTACATCATCGATATTATAGTTATCCTTTACTGATAAATTTATGGCATAGGTTACTTCTTCAGTTAATGTGTTTGAATTAAAATCGTTAAACATTTGATTGCTTAAATTAAGAATAATAGAATTGTCGAGGATTTCATAATTGCTCAGTTTAGTTTCTTGATTAAGATAATTTACTAGATTGGTGTTATAGCTAGAAGAACTTTGTAGTTCTTCTATTATTATTTCTATTTTTTCTTTCTTGTCATTGTTTATTTTAGTAACAGGAACGTAATATACAAAATCATTATATTTTGCTAAATGGTAGATAGTAGTTGATTTAATATCGTCAATTGTTTCAATATCATACTCTTTATTGATTTTCATTGTTCGATCTAATATGGATGGTAATATTTTATTAGAATTAGGAAGTTTTTCTAAAAGAACATTTTCAACCTTGATAGTCACACTTGAAATATCTTTTAAACTTGTTAAACTATAAACGATTGCTTCAATCATCTTTTCTTCGAGAGATGAACTGATATTTAAAAATTCTCTAGAGAAGTTTAAAAGAACATTTTCATCTTTAATTTCATAATTGATAAGTTTAGTATTTTCCGGAATGACTGCTTTAAAACCATTTCGGATTTTTTTTGAATTGACATTATTTATTGTAAGAGTAGAAATAATTTCCTCAATAAGTTCATTTGTTTCAAATGAGTCAAATACAATATTAAGTCTAGCAACATAGTCATTATTATCCAAAAGATAAATTATACCGCTTTGATTAGTTTTTTTATGAACAAGTATAGACTGATTCTCTTTTGGAAAAATCGTAACAATCAAAATTACTAAAATAGCTGAACAAATAATACTTACTTTCTTTACAATTTTTGATTTTAACATAAGACACCTCTAATTAATTTTATGAAAGAAATAAAAAAAAAGTCGCAAATATGCGACTAATTTAACTTTAATTCTCCAATTTTTAAGAGTTCAATAACAGCCTGATAACGTGTCTTAACTTCCAATTTTTGCATCACATTAGAGATGTGATTTCTAACTGTTTTTTCACTTATATTTAAAATATTGGCAACATCTTTAGTTGTTTTATTTAAGATTAAAAGTTCAAAAATTTCCTTTTCTCTTGTTGTTAATATGCCTAATTTCATCAATATACCTCACTTTCATATTTATATTTAACCAATATATTTTATGATAGGTGTGGTATTTCGTGTGGGTTATTCAAATTTTACTGTAACGTAGTAGTCATTATTAGTTTCTTTATTTACAAGCGTTATTATTTTATTAGCAAGATCTAATGAATCTTCTTTATTTGCAACAGTTACTTTAATTGTATTATTCTTTATTGAAACAAAACTGGTTAGTTCAAAACCACTATTAATATCCTTTTCAAGTTTTTCTTCAATTGATTTAGAAGCATTAAGGTATTTAATTTGTTCATAAGCATCATTTTTTTCGTCAATAGTTTTATCTTCACTTAAAAGAATTTCTTGAAGTTTTTTTACTTCATTTAAATCTTGTTCCTGCTTTTCAATTCTAGCAGCAGTTAAAGCTTCACTTTCTTCGATATTAACCATAACTTCTTTTTCAGTATTATTATTGTTATTACTGTTTAAAACCATATTATCATTTCCTAAAGGCATTGTAACATAATAGATAGCTAATACTAAAATAATACTAGTTAATGTTAAAAACCATAAATTTTTTTTATTTATCATGAATTTCCCTCCGTACTGTTATATCTTATGTAAAAGAGAATAAATTATGACATCTTAGCAGAATATTGATAATACTTTAATTATTGCTCTGCAAATTTTCCAAAACATATTTTATATCCTTTCTAACTCTTCCTCTACACATATATATTGTGGCTATTTTTCAATTTACTTCTTTTTTCAAAATTAAAAAAAATTTAAAAACTTTCTTCAAAAAAGAAGAAATTTAAATCAAATTTGTTAAAGATATTAGTGAAGGGAGGCAAAATGGTAAGAAAAAATGTTGAAGTAATTCAAGAAGAAAAAAGTGACTGTGGTGTTTCATGTCTATTATCTATAATTAAATATTATGGAGGGGATGAATCACTTGAAAATTTACGAATTTCTTCGCTTACTACAGATGAAGGTGTAAGTGCATATAACCTTATAGAATGTGCAAAACAATATGGTTTTGACTGTATTGGAATAAAAGAAAAAAATATAGATAAGTTAAATCTTCCTTGCATTGCACATTTAAAAATAAATAACACTCTTTCTCATTTCGTGGTTATATACGATCGTAATGCTTCATCAGTAATTATAATGGATCCAGCAGTTGGACTCATCAAGGAGGGAAAAAGCATATTTGAGTCCAAATTTACCGGAGTAGTAATAAGTTTATATCCTAAAGAAAAACTTATGAAGAAAAAAATAAAAAATATTCTATGGCAAAATATATTCAAAGAATTAAAAAAATCAAAGTGGAGTTTAATTTTAATAATAATTTTAAACCTTATCTTTGTACTTCTATCAATTGTATATAGTAATTATATACAGTTATTAAACATTACTAATCCTAAATCCGTCATATTATTTATTATAATTATTATAATCCTAAAACTAATTGAATATGAAATTGCTAAGATAACTTTAAAACTGGATGCTAAAGTTGGTAAGAGCATAACTTCAAACTTTTTTGATTACATATTTAGTCTGCCTTTAAGAATACTACATTTAAAGAATTCAGGAGAGATAATAAAAAGAGTATGTGAACTGGATGAAGTGAAATCAATGATTTCAAATACCTTTATACAAGCAGTTTTATCAAGTTTATATATATTTAATATGTTAATTGCAATATCAATCATAAATTTGAAACTTTGTTTTATAATATTTGTTTTTTGTCTATTAGTTATTATATTTTGTATAAAAAAGTACAAAAAATTGAAGTTTACTTTTAATAACTACATTTATGAATCAACTAAATATAATGTGCTGCTTCAAGATACGATTTCAAGTATTTCAAGTATAAAGCATATGAATCAAGAACAATCTTATTCAGAAAAACTAAGTGATGCTTACAATGAGTTTATAACTAGCTATAAAATTGCTAATATAACTTTAAGTAAAATAGACTTAATGAAAAATATTATGCTAGGAATTATGGAATTCTTGGTTATAAGCGTAATGTTGTTTGGAATAAGTAAAGGAAATTATTTTATTCAAGATATTTTGATTATTCAGCTTCTACTTAATTTTTTACTAACTTCATTTAATAGTATGTTAGGTGTTTTACCAACATTTATTTTAGAAAGTAAGATAGTAAGAAAGGTCAATGAGTTTTATAATATCAATGTAGAAAATAATGGTGGAGATAATTTCGAAAATGGTGATATAAAATTTAGTAATGTGACTTTTTCTTACAATAATTATGAAAATACAATTGAAAAAATTACTTTTGAAATAGAAAAGGGTAGTCATGTTACATTAAATGGAGTAAGTGGAAGTGGTAAGTCTACATTGATGCGACTATTAAATCGCGAATATGATGATTACTCAGGAAAAATAATGATTGGTAGCAAAGAAATTAGAAATATAAAAAAACATGATTATGCTGAACATATTATCTATTCATCACAAAATGAGAAATTTATAAATGGAACAATTAAAGAAAACATTCTTTTTGAAAGAAAAATACCAGATGAAGATTTTAATAAAATTATAAATATTTGTCTTTTAGACAAAGTAATTAAAAAATACCCTTTAGGATTCGATACGTATATAAGTAGTCAAATAAATCCTTTATCTGGAGGCGAAAAGAATCTAGTAATACTTGCAAGAACTTTAATTGAACATAAAGATATTTATATCCTAGATGAAGTCTTAAGTGAACTAAACTATGAAAAGGAAATCGAAGTTTTAAAGAATATTGATAGAAACATAAAATCAACTATTATCTATATATCACATAAAAAAAGTAATATCTTTAAAGAAGTCTTTAATGTTAGAAAGGAATAAGTATGGTACTAAAAAAAGATAATTTAATAAACATTATTGGTGGTGGTGCTAACAGATTTACCTGGGGAATCCTAATAGGAGGTTTGGTTACTCTGATCACTGGAATGATTGATGGATATTTTAGACCGCTTAAGTGCAACAAATGAAACTAAAAAAGGAAGAATTGATTAGTATTGTTGGAGGTTCTATTACAACTCAAATGATAAATTCGTTTGTAAAACTTGTTTCAACCTTATTAGATTTAGGGAGAACAATGGGAAGCGCTTTAAGATATGCTACATCAAAGAAAAAATGCAATTAAAAAAGGAACTTGGGTAAAAGTTCCTTTTTAAGTACGTAAGTCGAATTTTATGTTTCTATAAATTGATAAATAACGTTTTTCATTTCAGTATAAGAAAGCTCGTTTGCGTCATCAATTAAAACGTTATCTATGATAATAGCAGAGGTATATTTTATATTATATTTATTATTTTCGTTGTTTATAACCTCAACGTCGGTAAGTTTTAAATCGTTAATAATATTATTTATTTCTTTTTTAATTAACTTATTTTTACCTAATATCGTTATCTTCATATATCACTTCCTTTTCTAACTAAGATGATACTATTCTAAAATGAAAATACCATGAATATTATATGAAATTTATAAAAAAATTTGACTTTATAAATATTTATCTATATACTTTAAATGAATTTCCAGGATATTATTATATAAGGAGGCAATTTATGAAACTATTAAAAAAATGGATTCCGATAATTAAACTTATTAAAGAGGATAAGTGGAAATTAATTGTATCAGGGATACTTATATTTTTATGTGGACTAACAGGTATTTTTACAGGTTATTTAAATGGAGCCGCAGTTGAAGCAATAACCAATTCCAATATTAACCTTGCTATTATGTATTTAATAATGTATTTCTTTATAGGAGTTTTAATTGGTACAATACTTTCAGGTCTTGCAAATTCGATGCTTTTAAAAATAGAAAGTAAACTTACAAGAACACTTGGATTTAATACATATAAAAAAGCTCTTAATTTACCGGCTATTGCTTTTGAAGAAATGTCAAGTGGAGAAATAATTAACCGCATTACAAATGACGCCGATTCATTGTCTTTTACTTTTGGTAAAATGATTAATATGATTTCTTCCATTGTAACCGCTTTAGTAATTTTAGTTTATGTGTTTTTCAATTCGTGGATAGTTGGTCTAATACTAATCATATTTTTAATTATATTGTATTTTATCATAAAGAAATATACTCCATTACTAAAGGATGCTCATAAAGAGAGAAAAACAACTCAAGATTCATTTACTTCTTTAGCGAATGAGTCTATTAGAGGTATAAGAGAAATAAAAACTTTAGGTATAAAAGAACAGTTAATTATCAATGCCAAAAAGAGTATAGATAACATATTTAAAGTATCTAAAAAAGAGATTGATCTTGAAACTCGTTTTAATATTGTTATAAGCCTTTTAAAAGAAGTATTAGAAGTGGGCGTGTTTATAATATGCATAATATTACTTTACTATAAACAAATAACTTTAACTTTCTTTATTGCAATGACCTATTACATATATAGATATATGTGGTTTATTGAATGCTTAAATGATTTTACTGAAACCTATCAAAAGGTAAGTGTTTCTTTAGATAGAGTAAATGAAATACTAGAAAACCAAAAGTTTAATGATGTAGTTTTTGGAAATACTAATATTAATAATATGAAAGGAATAATTAAATTTAAAGATGTATCATTTTCTTATCCAAATGAAGAAAAAGTACTAGATGATTTTAATTTAATCATTGAACCAAATAAAAAAATTGCTATAGTTGGAGCAAGTGGCCAAGGTAAATCAACATTATTTAACTTGATTACTAGATTATTTGATGCCAACGCTGGTACCATTTCAATTGATGATGTAAATATTTTAGATATAAGTGAAGAATGTCTTAGAAAAAATGTTTCCATAATTAGACAAGAGCCATTTATATTTAATAGAACTATTCTTGAAAACTTTAAAATAATTGATGAAAACATTAAATTAAAAGACGTTAAAAAATATGTTAAAGAAGCTTATTTAGATGAATATATTGAATCCTTGCCTAAAAAGTATGACACATTATTAGGAGAGGGTGGAGTTAATTTAAGCGGCGGCCAAAAACAAAGACTTGCAATCGCTAGAACTCTTGCTAAAAATTCCAAGATAATTTTATTCGATGAAGCAACAAGTGCCCTTGATAATAACTCCCAAGAGTTTATCAAAAAATCAATTGATAATTTAGTTAAGAATCACACCGTTGTAATTGTTGCTCATAGACTATCAACTATAATAGATGCTGATGTTATCTATGTAATTGATAAAGGTAGAGTAATCGCTTCAGGAACTCATAATCAACTCTTAACATCATGTGATTATTACAAGAATTTATACAAAAGTGAAATGTAAGAACATGTCAAATGACATGGACTTTTTATATTAGCATTGATATAATTGTATCAGTGATGAAATATGATAAATATGCGTATAAAAAAAATTCTATCAACACTTGAAGAGAATGGGTATGATGCATATATAGTTGGTGGATATGTAAGAGACTATGTACTTGGAAACGAAACTTTTGATGTTGATATTTCTACTTCAGCAAAACCAAAAGAAATAAAAGAAATTTTTGATTTAACAAGTGGAAGTGTAGATACTTATGGAAGTATTAGTTTTAAAGACAGTTTATACAATTATGATATAACAACATTTAGACGCGATATCAAGTATGTTGGAAGAAAACCAGTTGCCTATGATTTCATTGAATCAAAAGAAGAAGATGTTTTAAGAAGAGATTTTACAATTAATGGTTTATATATGGATTCTACAGGAAAAATAATTGATCTTGTAGGTGGCATAGAAGATATAAATAAAAAAATAATAAGGGTCATTGGAAATATGAATGAGAAAATGGTAGAAGACCCTTTAAGAATGCTAAGGGCTATTCGTTTTGCTTCAAAACTGGATTTTGAACTAGAAGAAAGTCTTTATAGATATATAAAGCAAAATAAGCAACTAATTTCATCTTTAAGTTATGAGCGAAGAAAAAGTGAGCTTGATTTGATATTCAGTAGTAATAATTATGAGGTTGGTTTAACTCTTTTAAAAGAACTGGGTATCTTAGATGTTTTAGAAATAAATTATGATAAAGTAAAGTCTTGCTCAAACAAAGCTGGAATATGGGCTCAAATAGAATATAATAAGAACTATCCATTTCCTAAAAGTGAAAGAAAGATTATTGAATGTGTAAATAGAATACTAAAATATGGAACTATTGATAACATAACTTTATACGAATGTGGCTTGTATCCTTGTATTATTGCTGGAGAAGTCCTTGGTATTTCTAAAAGCAATATAAGCGATATGTATAAAAATTTGCCAATCTATTCATGTAAAGATTTAAAATTTTCTGGAATTGATGTAATGAATGTATTAAAATTAAAACCAAGCAAGAAGGTAAAAGATATTATTAAGGACATTGAAATAAACGTATTAAGTAATGAAATAAAAAACGAATATGAAGAAATAAAACAATATGTTATAAAGAATTGGAGGTAACTATGAATGATTTAGTATTTAATACTTTAAAAGAAAAAGACTTTATTGTAAAAAGTTATCTTTTAAAAGTATCAGTATCTTTAAATTTAAATTTAAATGATTTTATATTACTTATTTATTTTACTAATCAAGAAGAACCAACTTTAAATATTGATAACATAAAAAAATATACTTATTTAACTGAAGAAGCAATTATGGAATCATATACTAAGCTAATCGCGATTAATTTAATAGAAATAACTATGAAAAAAGATGGTAATGGTTTAGTACATGAGGTGATAAATCTAGATAACATTATTAAAAGTGTAACAAGTGATATAACTAGAGAACACAAAAAAAATGAAAAAACTAATTTATTTTCTTTATTTGAAAAAGAGTTTGTTCGTCCATTAAGTCCAATGGAATATGAAATAATTAATGAGTGGATTCGTAGTGGAATAAGCGAAGAACTTATAAGTGAAGCCTTAAAAGAAGCCATACTTAATGGAGTTAAGAGTATAAGATATATTGATAAAATATTGTTATCTTGGAAAGAAAAAGGCTACAAAAGTGCAAGTGATGTTAGATCATCATTAAAAAAGGAAGATGAGAGCACACCTGAGCTTTTCTCATACAATTGGTTAGAAGATGAATAAAAATATAATTAGAGAGATTAAAAGTCTTGTTGGTGATGTGAAATGTCCATTAAATTATAATAAAGATTATGAGTTATTGATTGCTGTAATGCTTTCTGCTCAAACAACTGATGTTACTGTTAATAAAGTAACGGCAAAATTATTTGAAAAATATGATTTACATAGTTTAGCGGAGGCAAATGAATTTGATGTATTAAAAATTGTAAGTCCTTGTGGAATGAAAGTAAAAGCGAAAAACGCGATTGGAATAGCTAAAACTTTGGTAGAACAAACTGGAGGTAAAGTTCCTAATGATCGTGAATTTTTAGAAAGCTTACCAGGTGTTGGACACAAAACTGCAAATGTTGTTTTATCAGAATTATTTGGAGAACAAGCTTTAGCTGTTGATACTCATGTAGCACGAGTTGCCAAACGTTTAGGTATTGCCTCAGAAACTGATGATATATTATCAGTTGAAAATAAACTAATGGAATTCTTTTCTGGTTATGATTTTAGAAAACTACATCTTGAACTTTTAATGTTTGGTAGAAACATCTGCAAAAGCAAAAATCCGACCTGTGACATATGCCCATTTAAAAATAAGTGTCAAAAATAAAAAAATATTCATAAACTTGTTGAATATATGCAAATATTAAGTTAGAATATGCCGTGAGGGGATTATTGTGAAGAAGTATTTAAATAAAAAGTTTTATATATCGTTTTCTTTTTTAGTTTTACTTTTAAGTTTAACAGTCATTTTTTTATCGGACAAAAAAGTTAATGTACAAAATACAGATAATAAAGGATATTATTCCTTTGCTACTTTAGGAAATGAATCAATTATTTATATGTCTGATCTCGATTATATAACTGATAATAATTGGTCATATAACGGATGGAGTGGACATGATATCCAAAAGGATAAAAATCCAGAAGGGAATACCATTAGTTTAATTGTTGATGGTAAAAAGAAAATATTCCTTAAAGGAATGGGAGTTCATGCCAATGGACAAGTAACCTACGATGTGAGTGAATTTTCAGCAACATACTCAAAATTTGTCGCCTGTGTTGGTGTTGATGCATCAAGAGAATCAAATGGAAGTGTAAAGTTTAATTTTCTTGTATCCAATGATGGAACAAACTGGGACAGTTTGCAAACCACTGATATTTTAAAAGGCAACAATGAATCGGTTAAGATAAGTATAAATATTAAAGACTACAAGTATTTTAGAGTATTTGTCGACAAATCAATAAATGGTAATGCAGCAGATCATGGAGTTATAGCTTCAGCAAAGTTTGTAAAAGATGACTATGTTGATGAAGAAATCGATTATACTAATCTAAAAGAACTATCGTATTATGATGATATCCTAAACGCTTATGATGTAGATTATAATCTAGAAAATAATTATGAACTTATCTTAAAAAGAGAACTTGTTAGAAAGTTTGGCTATGAGAAAGTTCAAGCTTTAGTAAATTATTCTGAAGTTTATAAAGAATTTTTTGACTTTCTATTGAGTGATACAACTAGAATGGAAGAGGTTATTGAAGTTGGTGAAGTTAACTCTGTTCCTTTTATTCAAACTTTAACTGATTTATACGAGAATAACAAGAATATTTTAACTGGAGAAAATGCGGATACTTATCAAAGAATGATGATAGGACTAGCAGCTGCTTATTCGACAGACAAAGTAGCTTCTGCTTTACAATTTTCTCATAAAAATGCTGATTATAATTACTTAGAAAGATTTAATATTTATAAAGATCTATATGATACAGGTAAGATGACTATTTATGCACCATACTTTAAGAATTATCATGTAGAATTAATGCGTATGCTTATGAGTGATGGAGCACGTAATGACGAAATTAAATGGTTAAATTACTACACAAGAAAAAATGATAACAATCAAAGTGTATATGCTTATGTTAACCATACAGGTACTGGTGTTGGTTATAATGATGATAAGTTTCATAATGTAGCCTATAAAGAGCTTCAAGATGAAAAATATAAGTTAAGTGAATATGGAGTTCCATTTGGCGATAACATTCAAAGATATTGGATGGTTATTGATAAAGGTGGAATATGTTGGAACCAATCACGAGTGTTCCAATCTTTATTTAATAGTATCGGAAGTCCTACTATAGGAGTTTATCAACCTGGACATGAAGCTGTATATTATTATCTTGCTAATCCAGATGGTACTGGAAAATGGAATATAGCTAATAAAATATTTAGTTGGGGTAGTACTGGTACAACTTGGTATGGTGGTAATCGTTATCGAACAATATTTGATTGGGCTAATAAATCATTTACTCATCAAATGATTAATAGCAATAGTGCAGGCAACAGTGCTGGTTATGTTTACTTAGCTCAAGATAATTTAAACAATTATGATAAATTCAAAAAATCTTTCTATATTAATTTGATTGCTAATTCATATAGCAGTACTAGTAAAAAAATAGAAACATATAATAAAGCAATAAGCGTCATGAATATCAATCTAGATAGCTATGATTATTTGATAAAAACTTACAAAGAAATCGGTGCTTCCGAAAGCGATTGGTATGCTTTAGCTTTAAAAATAATTGATAACTTTACTTACTATCCAATGGCGATGGATGATATGTTAGCAGTTATTAAACCATATTTAGAAAATGAATTAGGTATTGATATTGCTGTATCTGAAACTACAGCATTAAAGAAAGCAACAAATGCTACACATGCTGAAGTATCTCATAACACTGCTGCTCAAGAAATAGCTAAAACATTACTTAATGCTGATGATGGAGTGGTTGCTACATTCTCATTTGATGGGGAATATAAAAATAAAATTGTTTTCAATGATAAATATAAAAACTATGATTTGGCTTGGCATTACAGTTTAGATGGAGGAGTTACAAAATCTAAATCCATAACAGCTAAAAAATATGAATTAACTAAAGCTGAAGTAAATCTCATAAATGAAAGTGATAATATTCAAATCTATATTGATGGTCTAGATGTAAATACTCCAACTTATACAATTGATATTGTAAAAAGAAAAGTACCAAGTGATCTATACAATAATGACTTAGAAAACAAAATTATGGGTGTAACTGACGATTTAGAATGGCGTTTTTCAGCTAATGATTCATGGACATCTTATAAAATTATACCTGATTTAACTGGTAATAAAACTGTTCAAGTACGTGCTGGAGCTAGTAAAAACGGCTTAGCAAGTGATACTATATCTTTTGCTTTCACAGAAAACGAAGTTAATCGTAAAAAACAATATGTTCCAATATCTTATTTAAGTGTATATGATGTTTCAACAGAAGCTACAGCAAATCAAGGAAGTGCTAAAAATGCAATCGATGGAAATTATAATACAAGATGGCATTCAGCTTGGAATGGAACAGACGAAGAAAGATTTATTACCATTGAACTAAGTAAAGCCATTCATTTATCTCAAGTAGAATATGTTCCTGCTGGTGGAGGAAATGGTAAAATAATTGATGGTATTATTGAAGGAAGTATTGATGGAGTAAATTGGTTTAATCTAGCTGAAGTTAAAAACTTAACTTATGTTGGTAATGTAAATGCTTATGATCATGGAAAACTTAATACTAAACTAATTGAAACCGATCCAACAAAAGAAGTGAAGTTTGTAAAAATAACAGCAACTAAAGCTTCTAATGGAAACTGGTTCACAGCAAGAATGTTTAATTTTTATCAAGATGCAACTCTTAGTGCAAGTCCCAGTGCTGGAATAAATTATAGTACAACTGAGGCAACTAATGGGAATGTTGTTGCAACGCTTGTAGACTATGACGAAGACAATGTACGTATTCTTGGAGGTGGATTAAATACATACACGTTTACTCAAAATGGAGAACATGAATTTATCATCATGGATACTTTTACTGGAAATAAATCTTCAATAATTGCTAAAGTTGATTGGATTGATAAAACTGCTCCAATTGGAACAATTTCTTATAATATATCCAATAAAACTAATAAAACTGTAATAGCAACATTAAAAGTTAACGAAGAGATTAGCATAGTAAAAAATGGGAAACTTAGCACAAATGCAGATGACTTCAAGTATGAATTTGTGGAAAACGGAGAATACACATTTGAATTTGTTGATAAAGCCGGAAATAAAGGAACATCAACTGCCAAAGTTACATGGATTGACAAAACATCACCCAAAGCAACTTTATATTATAATATTACAGGAAAAACTAACAAAGATGTAACTGTTCAAATTAAATTTAATAAAACTAACGTTAGAGTTTTAAACAATAATGGTAAGACTTCTTACACATTTACTAAAAATGGTGAATTTACTTTTGAATATATCGATGAAGCTGGAAACCACGGAAGTATAACTGCCATAGTAGATTGGATAAGTAAGAGCACATCAACGGCAACAGCAAACAACACTCAAACTACTATAGTTACAACAACAACTACGACAAGTAAAACTACAGCTAAGACAACAAATAATACAACTAAAACTCCAGAAACAACAGCGAAAGAAGAAACTTCTAAGAAAAGTAATACCAAATTTAAAAATGTAAGTTTTATTATAATTATAGTTATTTTATTCTTGATATTAATATTTATATTAAAGAAAAAAAATAACAAACAAAACAATTAAAAAAAATAGCTTCTCAGCTATTTCTTTTTTATTAAATAAAAGCCACTTGTTAAAAGCCACCTTTTATGATATAATGAATATGTCAAGGAAACTTGCATACAATAAAAAAGGAGCATTCAATAATAGCATGTTGAGTGTTGCCTTTCATAATTTTTGGCAATCACCTAAATCATCGCTGAGTTAGGTGATTTTTTTTAGATTAACACTATAAATAGTAATAATACTAAGAGGAAAATCAAAATGATTAAAGATAAGATTAAAAAATCTTTCTTACTCATTATATCGCCTCCCTTCTTTTTTGAAGTTTGGCAAATCACCCAACTTATTAAATGTCCCTAAGAATATTATAGCAAACAAACGTACTATACACAAGAATATGTATACAAAATTATTATATTTAAATATGAGTTTTTAAAGATTATTATACATTCTTTAAATATATGCGCATTTTTATTCTTTTTTTCTTTACAAAAAAACAAAAAAAAACTATAATAAAAAGCATGTTTAAGGAGGTACAATTATGAACCAAAATTTACCAGTCTTGATGATAAAAAAACTCATAATTCTTCCTTATCAAGAAGTTCGAATTGAACTTAATATTGAGCTTAGTAAAAAAATTGTTGATCTATCTGAAGAAAGTTATGAATCTAAATTATTAGTTATTTGTCCTAAAGACGCATTAGATTCATCGCCATCTTTTAAAGATTTACCCGATATTGGAGTTTTAACTAAAATTAAGGCTAAAATGGAACTTCCAAACGGTAACTATCGTATAATATTAGTTGGTTTAAATCGTGTTCAAGTAGATGGTTATAAAAACCATGAAGTTTATACCAATATTTTGTTAGCTAATATAAAAAAGTCAGAAAAAATATCCTTTGATGAGAAAAAATCTTTAGCTTTAAGTCGTAGAATAAAAAAATTAGTATCTAAATATATCGAGATTAATCCTCATACATCAAATAGTATTGCCAGTACAATAAACAATATCTCAGATTTGGATATGCTTGTAGATATAGTAACTAACTTTATGCCTTTTGATCAAAAAAAGAAAATATCTTATATCAATACTTTTGATACAATGGAAAGAGCAAAATCTTTGATAAAAGACATAAGTTTAGAACTAGAAATAACTAATATTGAAACTAAAATAGATGATGAATTAAGAGCAAAATATGAAAAAGAACAACGAGAGTTTTTAATTAAACAAAAAATAGAAAAATTGAATGCTGAATTAGGTATAAGTGTAGACAAAAATAAAGAAGTAAGTGAATTTGAAGAAAAAATCCAAACTTTACCGATAAATGAAACAAGCAAAAATAAACTTCTAGATGAATTAAAAAGATATTCATACACAAATGATGCCAATCCAGATTCTTCTGTAATAAGAAATTATTTACAAACTGTTGTATCACTTCCTTGGGGAGTTTTAAGTGAAGATGAAACCGACTTAAAAAAAGTAAAGAAACATATGGATTTAAAACATTTTGGCTTAGAAGAAGTAAAAACTCGTATTCTAGAATTTTTAGCAATTAAAAAGAATAATCCTGATATTAATGCTCCAATTATATGTTTAGTAGGTCCACCAGGAGTAGGTAAAACAACTTTTGGAATGTCTTTAAGTGAAGCTTTAAATCGTAAGTTTTATAAGATAAGTGTTGGTGGATTAAATGATGCAAGTGAACTTGTTGGACATAAAAGAACATATCTTGGTTCATCTCCTGGAAAGATAATTCAAGGAATAAAAAAATGTGGAACTCAAAATCCAGTTATCTTAATTGATGAAATTGATAAAATGGTATGCGATTATAAAGGTGATCCTGCTTCAATTCTTTTAGATATTTTGGATCAAAACCAAAACCATACCTTCATTGACAACTACATTGAAGAACCATTTGATTTATCCAAAATAATATTTATTCTTACAGCTAATGATATTAAAGATATTCCAGCAGCTTTAAAAGATCGTCTTGAGATAATAAATATTAATAGTTACACTGAAAAAGAGAAAATTGATATCTCTAAAAAGTATTTATTGCCAATTATCTTTAAAGAATATAATACTAAGAAATATAAAATAAGTGATGAAGTATTATCATATATTATAAATTATTATACTAAAGAAGCTGGGGCTCGTAATTTAGAAAGAATACTAAGAAAAATAGTAAGACACATAATCATTAATGAAAGTGATATAGTTTCTATAACTAAATCGCTTGTAACAAATGTTTTAGGACCAGTAAAATATGATATGAAAGAACAAGCTATCGCGAATTATCCAGGTTCAGTAAATACTTTAGGAGTAACTCCTTTAGGGGGAAAAGTTATTCCAATCGAAGCTGTTTTAACACCAGGATCAGGACATTTAAATTTAACTGGGAATATTGCTGAAACAACTTTAGAAAGTGTAAATATTGCTTATATGTATATTGTATCTAATTTAAAAACTTTTGGAATAGATAAAAAAGTATTAAATGCAAATGATATAAATATTAATGCTTTAACAAGTATAAAAAAAGATGGAACAAGTGGAGGGGTCGCTTTTACAACATCAATAATATCTTTGCTTTTAGATAAAAGTATTGATCGTAATATATGTTTTACCGGAGAAATTACTTTACATGGTGATATATATAAAGTTGGAGGAATAAAAGAAAAATTAATTGGAGCTTATAATCAAGGATTTAAGATTGTTTATATTCCAGAACAAAACAAACGCGAAATTGAATATCTTCCAGATTATATAAAAGATGGAATCGAAATTATATGTGTTAATAATTATGAAGTGATTTTTGATGATTTATTTACAAACAAGAAATAGGGTAATACCTATTTTTTTGCTTTCTAGGTTCTAATTTTGTCGACATTTGTCGAATTTATTGACAAGAGAAATTAAGTATATATAATACAAACTCGAGAAGCAGGGTAAGGTGCTTATCACTTCCAAACTAGAGGCTAAATATTCAGGGTTTTGGTTTAAGAAGTACGAGAGGAAGTATAACGAATGAAAAAAGATAATCATAAAGAACACTTTACTTAATCGTTTTTATATTGCTAGCAATAATTTTAAAATTATTATAGTAACAAAAAAGCATCTTTATTCTACTGAATAAGGATGCATGCTACAATGGTGGTAAGCATCAGCCTCAAAAGAAAACTTTTGCTTCTCACTAAATTACAAAGATGACTTTTGCTTCTCACTAAATAAAATATAACATTTTTTAAAATAAATTACAATGATAAGATAAAAGAAAAACTTTACACATAGTAAAAATAGAATGTTTATTATACAACAGATAAACTGTATAATTTAAATATAATAGGGGAGCAATAAAAGAGTGGTGTGTGTAATTTATGAAAAAGAAAAGTGCAATAATAAATGCAATTATTTTAATGTTTATAGATTTTGCTAGCATTTCAACAACATTAATAATAAATGTATCCTGCTATTGGAACAACAGCTTTTTCTACGAAAGATAATGTTTATTCAACAAGTCTAGTAAAAAGTTATGTTGAAGAATATCTTCAAAAACTATCTTTGTTTAATTTGGATATTTTAAATATAACTGCAAAGTTAATTGAAAAAAAGAACAGAAAAGGCTTATTAATAATGGAAATTATATATCGCCAGGATTTCTTATAAAAAATGTGAGTAATTTAACTGGAAACGAGTGGATTTATAATACAAGTTATTGGACTATGACTAGTTATACTTCTTCAAATTATAGTGTTTGGTATATGAAATCTATTGGTGAACTTAATTATGATTATCTAGCAACAGAAAATAGGTATAATAACAATAAATATTACGGAGTTAGACAAGTTCTTGTAAAAGATAAAAACTTAATTAAATAAAAAATGCGAAGAATGTTCTTCGTATTTTATTTTAAAATTTTATCAACTATACCATAATTCATTGCTTCTTCTGCATCCATATAATGGTCTCTTTTGGTGTCATTATTTATCTTTTTTAAAGTTTGATTTGTGTTTTTTGCAAGAAGTTTATTTAATTTTTCTCTTAAATGTAAAATTCTATCAGCTTGAATTTGAATTTCTGTTGCTTGACCTTGAGCTCCACCTAGTATTTCATGAATCATGACTTCAGCATTTTCTAAAATACATCTTTTTCCTTTAGTTCCACTAGAAAGCAAAAAAGCACCCATTGAAGCACTCATACCAACTCCGATAGTTTCAACATCACTTTTTATAATTTTCATTGTGTCATATATGGCAAGACCAGCAGTAACTGAACCACCTGGAGAATTTATATAGATTGATATATCATTATGATTAATTGAATCTAAATATAAAAGTTCAGATATTACTAAAGATGCTGTATCATCATTAATTTCTCCACTTATAAATATGATTCTATCCTTTAATAATCTTGAATAAATATCATAAATTTGATGCCCTTCATAATTTTTTTCTACTATTGTTGGAATTATCAATATTATCACCTAATAATATTATAAATAAAACGCTTAAAAATATTCTTAAATAAAATGACAAATAAACACGAATTTTATAATAATGAATAAATTTCATGATATAATTTAAAATAGGTGATATACATGAGTAACAAAGAATATGCAGCGGGGTTAAAATTTTTATTATATGTTGCTGTTAAAGATTTATTTGATGGAGAAGTGTTTTTTCATCATTCTTTAGATAAAGGAATATATACAACTATTGAATGTAAAGAAATAATAGATAAAGAAAAACTTCTAAATATAAAAAACTATATGAAGGAACTTGTTGATAAAGATATACCAATAGTTAAAAGAATTGTAAAAAAAGAAGATGCTTATAAATATTATAAAGAAAAGTGCGCATTAGAAAAAATGACTAATGTTTTAAATATAAGCAATGTAACAGTTTCTTTATTTGAATTGAATGGCAAATATAATTATTTTTATACTCATAATATGGTTAAATCAACTGGAGAATTAAAATTATTTGATCTATATTTTGTTGAAGATAATAAGTTTATATTAATTTTACCGACTAATGATGAAATTATATTTAATTTTAGAAATAAGATATATGAATCCTTTAGAGAATATGATTCATGGTTAAAAAGAGTAGATATAAATTATGTAATGGATTTAAATAAACTTATTGCTGGTGGGAAAATTAAAGATTTTATTCGTAAAAATGATATTATGATTGAAAGAAATCTTGAGGGAATAGCCGAAGATATAGTTTCTAAAAATAAAAGAATTGTTTTACTTGCTGGACCATCTAGCAGTGGAAAAACTACAACTAGTAAGAAGTTGAGTTTATATCTTTCTTCTTTAGGTGTAAATGCAATTCCGATATCTCTTGATGATTTTTTCTTAAATAGAAATGAAACTCCAGTTGATGAATATGGTAATAAAGATTATGAATCAATAAATGCCTTAGATTTAAAATTATTTAATAAAGTATTAACTGATTTGATGAATGGAAATAAAACTAATTTGCCAACTTATAATTTTATTACTGGAGAAAAAGAGATGAGTACAACTCCAATAGTTTTAAATGAAAATGATTGTTTAGTAATTGAAGGTTTACATGGACTTAATCCAAATTTAATAAGTGATGAATATCAAGATTTAATATATAAAATCTATATAAGCCCTTTAACACCTTTAAATGTTGATAGACATAACTATGTTTCAACAACAGAAAATAGACTTCTTAGAAGGATAATTAGAGATTTTAGAACTAGGGGAAAAAGTGGAGAAGATTCACTTGCATCATGGGAAAGTGTAAGACGTGGGGAAGAGGCTTACATATTCCCATATACTGATAGTGCAGATGCTATAATTAATACGGCATATACTTATGAAATTGGTGTTTTAAAAGTATATGTTGAACCAATACTTTATAGTATTGATATAAATAGTAAATATTATAATGAAGCTAGAAGAATAATAGATCACTTAAAAACTTTTTATCCAATTCCTAGTGAATATGTAAGAGAGGATAATTTGTTAAGAGAGTTTATTGGTGGATCTAGCTTTGAATAGGAGAGGAAAATATGAAAAAGATTGCAATTAATGGATTTGGAAGAATTGGTAGACTTGCTTTTAGAGAACTTTTAAAGTCTCAAGAGTATGAAGTGGTAGCTGTTAATGATTTAACAAGTGTAGAGGATTTATATTATTTATTGAAATATGATTCAAATTTTAGAATGTTTGATGCAAGTATATTGTCTTTTGATGATGAATCATTGATAGTAGCTGGTAAACATGTACGCGTTTATAAAGAGATGGATGCAACAAATTTACCTTGGAGTGAACTTGAAATTGATGCAGTTTTGGAATGTTCTGGCCATTACACTGACTTAGAAAAAGCAAATGCGCATATTATAGCTGGAGCTAAACATGTTATTATTTCAGCACCTGCTAAAGGAGATATGAAAACAATCGTCTTTGGAGTTAATTCAAGAAGCCTTGATGGAAGTGAAAAAGTAATATCAGCCGCAAGTTGTACAACAAATTGTCTTGCTCCAGTATTAAATTTATTGGATAAAGCTTATGGAGTAGAATATGGGTATATGACAACCATTCATGCAACAACAAATGATCAAACAACTTTAGATGTTGCTCATAAAAAAGGAGCTTTTTCAAGACGTGGAAGAAGCGCTTTAGAAAATATTATTCCAGCATCTACTGGTGCTGCTAGTGCAATAGGTAAAGTTTTACCAAATCTAAACGGAAAACTTAAGGGAAGTGCTTTTAGGGTTCCGACAATCGATGGTTCAGTAGTCGATTTAACAGTTAAATTAGGAAAATCTGTAACTAAAGAAGAAATAAATGAAATGTTTAAAAGTAATCAAAGTGATGTTATTAAATTTACAATGGATCCAATTGTTTCAAGTGATGTAATTGGAACTCATGCTGGTTCTCTTGTTGATGGACTTTTAACTGATGTTCTTGAATGTGATGGAGAAGAACTTGTAAAAGTAGTTGCTTGGTATGATAATGAACTTGGTTATACGTGTCAAATGATTAGAACTTTAGGAGAACTTCTAAAATGAAAAAGTTGTATTACCTAATAATAATTTTATTACTTTCCCCAATTGTTTCATTTGCTGCTTCGACTAACTTTGAACCAACTTATGAAATGGATACAGAAATAAAAGATAATTTATCGTATTTAATGGTAAGTTTTGAAGGCGATATGATTGAATCTATCAATGAAACTATTGCTTTTAAAACAGGTTCAATCGAACTTACTAATATAGAGGCCTTAAATGGTTATCAAATAACAAAAAAGGAAATATCTAAAAAAGGAAAGTATACGATTGTTGATTTGAGTGTAGAAGCTGATGCTGATGCTTATTCAAAAGAGTATTTAATACTTGAACTTAAGGTGAATAATACAAAATATTCAGATTTATTCTTCTATAACATAGATGGTGTTAATATCAACTCTAAATTTAGAAATAAAGGTAATATATTATCTTTAAATAAAGAAGATGATTTAATGGTTTATACGATGAAATCAATAGATTCTTCAACAAAAACTCAATATTTCTTTATTGATAATATGTATATTATTTTAACTACTTGTGTTGTTTTAATAATTTTACTTATGATATTTGTTAATTTGCCTAGTAAAAATAAAAAGAAACCTGTAGATGATAATTTCTTTGAAGAAGGAGAAATTGATAAAACCTTCTATAATAAAGATATTTAGAATTGACAAACAAGAAAATAAAATTTATAATTTAGTTTGTAAAGCAATTGATGAAGACGTTAAATAATGATTTTTTATAGAGAAGCTGTGGGTGGTGCAAACAGTTAAAAATAGTTATTTAAGAATCACTTCTAATGTGACTTAGGGATAAGCTAAGTACGTTAACTGCGTTAAAGTTAAGAGAGTATGATTACATTCATAAAATAGGATGGTACCACGGATATGTTCGTTCCTATGTTATGGATGTTTTTTTATTGGAAAGGAAATGTTTATGAAAAATTTTAAAGAACTTGATAAAAGAAAAGCAAGTGAGGTTGAAAAAAGTATCTTAGAAAATTGGAAAAAAGAAGATATTTTAAATGAGACAATTGAAAATAGAAAAAATGGAAAAAATTGGGTATTTTATGATGGACCAATATATGCAAATGCAAAACCCGGAATTCATCATGTTCTTGCTAAAACGATTAAAGATTCATTTTGTAAATATCATACGATGAAAGGTGAAAGAGTTTTAAGAAAAATTGGACTTGATACTCATGGACTTCCAATTGAAGTTAATGTTGAAAAGAAACTTGGATTTAAAACAAAAGCTGATATAGAAGCCTTTGGTGTAGAAAATTTCTGCCATGAATGTAATAAAGCAACTGCTTTAAATATTGACGATATAAATGCAGTTACGGATAAAATGGGTCAATTTATTGATTGTGAACATCCTTATGTAACTTGTTCAAATGAATATATTGAATCTGAATGGTGGATTATAAAGGAGATGGATAAGAAAGGACTTTTATACCATGGAAATAAAGTTTTATGGTATTGTCCTAGATGTGGAACAGAACTTTCTCAAAATGAAGTTTCACAAGGTTATGAAGAAACAAGTGTTAATACTGTAATTGTTCCTTTAAAAAGAGTTGATTCAGATGAATATTTTCTTGCTTGGACTACAACTCCTTGGACATTGATGGCAAACGTTGCTATATGTGTTAATCCAGAACTTACTTATATAAAAGTTTTATCTCAAGGATACAAATTTATTCTAGCTTCTGCTTTAGCTGCAAAAGTTTTAGGTGAGGATTATGAAGTTCTTGAAACTTTTAAAGGTTCTGATTTAGTAGGAATAAAATATGAACAATTGATGCCTTTTGTTCACGTTGAAGGAAAATGTCATGAAGTAATAGCAGATGGTTATGTAACTGCTGAAGATGGTACAGGAATAGTTCATATTGCACCTGCTTATGGTGAAGATGATAATCGTGTATGTCGCGAAAATGGCATTGGTTTTGTAAATCCAGTTGGATTAGATGGATGTTATACTGAAGGACCATGGAAAGGAACTTTAGTAACTGATCCAGATCTTGAAATAGAAATCATTAAGTGGTTAAAGGAAAATGATAAATTATTTAAAAAAATAAAAATAACTCATGATTATCCTCATTGTTGGAGATGCCATTCACCACTTATAAGTTATCCAAAACCAGCTTGGTATATTAAAACGACTGCTTATAAAGATAAGATTATTGAAGAAAATAAGAAGATAAATTGGTATCCTGACTATGTTGGAAATAAACGTTTTGCTAACTGGCTTGATAATATGATTGACTGGGGAATTTCTAGAAATAGATATTGGGGATGTCCTTTACCAGTTTGGACTTGTGAATGTGGTAATAAATGTGTTGTAGGATCAATTGATGAATTACAAAATCTAGTAATTGAAGATGTTGATGTTAAAAAGATGGAATTACATCGCCCTTATGTTGATGAACTTCATATTAAATGTGATAAATGTGGAAAATCTATGGATAGAGTAAAAGATGTGTTAGATGTTTGGTTTGATTCCGGTGCTATGCCATATGCTCAATATCATTATCCATTTGAAAATAAAGAATTATTTGAAAGTCAATTTCCAGCTGATTTTATAGCTGAAGGACTTGATCAAACTCGTGGATGGTTCTATGTTTTACTTGTAATTTCAACAATAATATCTGGTAAATCTAGTTTTAAAAATGTTGTTGTAAACGATATGGTTTTAGATGGATTTGGTAAAAAGATGAGTAAATCAACGGGTAATATAGTTGATCCTATAAAAGAATTAGATGAATATGGCGCAGATATAGTTAGATGGTATATGCTTTCAGTGTCTCCTGTATGGACACCTTTAAAATATGATTCAAAAGGTTGTAGAGAAGTTCATTCAAAATTCTTTAATCCATTTAAAAATACTTATACGTTCTTCCAAACATATGCTAATATTGATGGAATAGATACAGAGAAGTGTTATGTTTCTTATGAAAATCGTGAAGAAATAGATAAATGGCTTTTGTCTAAATATAATAAACTTGTTAAGAATGTTACTGATGCTTATGAAGCATATGATTTAAATCAAGTAGTTAAACAAATAACTTCATTTGTTTCGGAAGATTTATCAAATTGGTATATAAGAAGAAATAGAAATAGATTCTGGAGTAGTGAGTTAGACAACTCTAAAAAATCAGTTTATATAACTACTTATGAAGTTTTAACTGGTTTATGTAGATTATGTGCTCCAGTTATACCTTATACAACTGAAGAAATATATAAGAATTTAACTGGCGAAAAATCTGTTCATTTAAGCGATTTCCCTAAATATGATAAAAGTTTGATCAACGAAGAAATCGAAGTTAAAATGGATTTAGTAAGAGATTTAATTTCTACAGGAAGATATGTTCGTGAAGAAACTAAGATAAAAGTACGTCAACCATTAAGTGAAGCTTTAATTGATGGAAAATATGAAAGTATTTTAGGAAACTTAGTAACTTTAATCAATGAAGAATTAAATGTTAAAAAAGTAACCTTTGTTGATGATTTATCAAAATATATGAATTTCACAATTAAACCAAACTTTAAAGTATGTGGAGCTATGTTTGGATCTAAAATGGGACTTTATAGTGAAACTCTAAAAAATTTAAGTTTAGACGATGAAGAATCTTTATTAAAAGAAGAAACTATTACAGTAGACTTTGATGGTGAGAGACTTGATATAACACCTGAAATGGTTGATGTTAGAATTGATGCCAAAGAAGGATTCAATGTTGGTATGGAAAATAATAAGTTTATTATTCTAAATACTGAACTTACTCGTGATCTTTTACTTGAAGGTCTTGCTCGTGAATTTGTATCTAAAGTTCAAAATATGAGAAAAACAAGTGGCTTGAATATCGAAGATAGAATTAAACTTTATTTCCATGGTGATAATGAAGTAAACGATGCTTTAATAATGTTTAAAGACTATGTTAAAGAAGAAACACTAGCAGTAGTTTACGAAGAAAAAGAAAGTGGAGAAGTTGTTGATATCAATGGCCATGATGTGCTTGTTTCAATAGAAAAGAGTGAATAACTCTTTTTTTCATGTATAAATAATGCTATAATAATAATAGAATAGAGGGTAATTATGAAGTATGATGATTTAGTTAATATTTTGTATCAAGATAATCTTAATTGGGTCTACTCAGTTATTACGACTCTAGATAAAGAAAGAATTGATAAAAAAGAAAAATATATAAGTGATCCTTATCAATTTAATAATTTTTTAGTATTAGGTTTTTATTTTATGAATTTATATATTATAAGCAATCTAAAAGAATATAGGAGTCTTGATGCAACTCAACTTCTTACAACTGTTGTTTTTTCAGCTAGTACTTATAATAAAGAAAAATTAATGTCAGTATATAAAAGAGATATTGACTTAAAAAGAATAGTTGAACAATATAATTCTTTAGTTAGAAAAACAAAAGAATTTGCATCAACTGATGGTTTAAAAGCTAGAATAGTTGCTGTAGATGAAGTCTATAGAAGAATATATGATGTTTTTAATAAAAAACATTTTAATGCTTTCATAAAAGTAGTAATGTCTAGTTTCCCTATGTATGAAAAACGAATTGATCAAAGTTTAAAAGAATATATAAAATATATTGGATAGGAGGTAATAATCGTGGTAAGTGAAGAAAAGATAAAACAAGTGATAAGTGCGATTAAAGAAAATGGTTTAAGATCTTTTAATGATGAATCTCTTGCTAAGTTACTTTCGATATTAACTCCAGAGGAATTTGAAATATTTTTAGATAAGTCATATTCAGAACTTGGAGGAGTAAGTGCAGTTGTTAGAATTAATTCTGTAAGATCGTATGTTAGTTATTTAGTTAACAGTGATTTAAATAAAATATATAATTCAGATATTTATAAGATGTTTCTAGAATCGTTAAAAAGAAATGAATATTATGCTTATTTTAAATCTTTGACAGTTGAAGAACTTGCTAGTTTGAAAAAATATTTAACTTATAATTACTCAAATAGTAAAAAAACTGCTAAAGGAGCTACAAAAAAGGTAATAAACATGATTACTAAAGAAATTCGTTTAAGAGAGCAAAATAAAAACTTGGTTTTTTAACCAAGTTTTTGTCTTTTCTATCTGTTATAGAATTCAACTACTAATGATTCATTGATATCAGCTGATAATTCAGTTCTTTCAGGATATCTAAGATAAGTTCCTGTAAGTTTTTTATTATCAAATTCAACATATGCAGGTGTTTTTACACCAGCTTCTAAAGAAGCTTTGATTGCTGGATGTTCAAGTGAATTTTCTTTAACACTTATAACATCACCAGGTTTACATGAATATGAAGGAATATCAACTTTTGAACCATTAACTAGGATATGTCCATGATTTACAAGTTGTCTTGCACCACGTCTAGTAGTTGAAAGACCCATTCTATATACTAGGTTATCTAATCTAGATTCTAGTAATTTTAAGAAGTTTTCACCATGAACACCTTTTAATTTAGAAGCTCTATCAAATAATCTTCTAAATTGTTTTTCATTTAAACCATACATAAATCTGATTTTTTGTTTTTCTTGTAATTGGATACCATATTCACTAATCTTTTTTCTTCTTCCTGCACCATGTTGTCCTGGAGCATAAGGTCTTTTAGCTAAATCTTTTCCATTTTCTAATGTAGAAAAACCATATCTTCTAGATTTTTTGTATGCTGGACCAGTATATCTTGCCATAATTTTTCTCCTTTCTTATATTTACTATAGTAAAGGACTATTTAACTTATTTAGTAGGGAGTTTAACTTTCTTTCCCTTAGGCAGTTTAAGTTACTAGATTATTATTCTTAAACACATTACTAAACTTTGTTAAATGACTGCCAATCACTACGCATTAGTAATATACACTAAATATATGCAAAAGTCAATTAAATACTACTTTTTTTTAAGTATCAATTATGTTAAAATTGATTATAGAATAGGGTATGGATAGGATGATGCTGAGTGAGTGAACTAAAAGAACATTTTAAAATGGATTATAATATACTTCCAAATATATCAAGTGTAGTACAAGGAAATAAGTACCGTATTACTGTGCTTTCTGAAATTCTTGTTCGTCTTGAATATTCAGAAACTGGTACTTTTGAAGATCGTCCAACTGAACTTGTTATTAATAGAAAGTTTAATCCAATTAAGTTTGAAAAACATGAGGATAATAAATATTTAACAATTAAAACTAAATATTTTACTTTAACATATCAAAAAGAAATGCCTTTTTTTGGATCAAAAGTCAGTCCTGATCAATATTTAAGAGTTAATTTAAATGATACAGATAAATATTGGTATCCACTTCATCCAGAGGTTAGAAATTTTTTAGGTACTGCTTATTCTTTAGATGGAAGTGATGGACAAGCAAAATTAACTAAAGGTTTGTATTCAACGGATGGTTTTGTATCTATTAATGATTCAGATAGTTTGATATTTAATGAAGATGGTTCTTTAGGTAAAAGAACTGATAAACGTGTTGATATTTATCTTTTTATGTATAAACGTGATTTTGGTGCATGTTTAAAAGATTATTTTACTCTAACTGGATATCCACCTTTGATTCCAAGATATTCTTTAGGTGTTTGGTGGAATAGAAATACTGACTATAATTCTAAAGACTTGGAAAAGTTAGTGTTTAATTTTAATAAACATGAAATTCCTCTTTCAATAATTATGCTTTCTGATAAATGGCATAGACAAAATGATAAAATGAAATCAGGATTTACCTTTGATGAAAAACTTTTCAAAAGACCAAAGAGAATGGCAGATTATTTACATAGTAAAAATGTTAGATTGGCTGTAAAAGTGAATCCGGTTGAAGGTATAAGTGACAAAGAAGATTATTTTCCAGCTTATATTAAAGGTGCGGGAGTAGAGGGCACTGGCGTAGTTCCTTTTAATGTATTTAATAAAGATGAATTGAGTTCATATCTTGATAATCTAATTCATCCACTTATGAATTATGGAGTTGATTTCTTTTGTATAGATTATAATAACATAAAGGATTTAACGACTTTAAGGACTTTAACTCATTATCATTTTGATGATTTTAAACAACTTGTAAATCGTAGGGGAATAGTTTTAGCAAGAAATGCTTTAGTTGCTTCTCATAGATATCCAATTCATTATACAGGAGAAACTCTAGTTTCTTGGAAGAATTTAGAAATGCTTCCATCTTTTAATAGTACAGCTGCTAATGTTGGATTATCATGGATTTCAAATGATATTGGTGGATATACTGGGGGAACAGAGGATGGAGAACTTTATACAAGATTTGTTCAATTTGGATGTTTTTCTCCGATATTACGTATATCATGTGATCAAGGAAAATATTTTAAAAGAGAACCTTGGGTTTGGGATATTAAAACTCAATCAGTTGTTTCTGAATATTTAAGATTAAGACATGCTTTAATTCCATATCTTTATAGTGAAGCTTATAGATATTCAAGAGTAGGGCTACCACTTATTCAACCAATATATTATAGATATCCAGAAATATATGATGAACCATTATATAAAAATGAATATTATTTTGGATCTAATTTATTTGTTGCCCCTATAACAAGTAAAAAAGATACTTTAATGGATCGTACAGTTTTAAAATTGTTTTTACCAGATGGTGTTTGGTATGACTTTATAAATGGTAAAAGATATGTTGGTGGAAAACGTTATACAACATTCTATAAGGAAGAGGATTATCCTGTTTTTGCTAAAGCGGGAACAATTATTCCTCTAGCTATTTTAGATAGAAATGATTTAAATGATACTAATCCACCAAAGAATATGGAAATTCAAATATTTCCTGGAGCATCAAGCAACTATGAGATGTATGAAGATGATGGGCTTTCATCATTATATGAACAAGGTTTTTATCTTTTGACTAGTATAGATTATACGTATCAAGCAAATAATTTTACAGTTATTATTAGACCAGTTGCTGGTAAGAGTGGAATAATAACTGATATGCGTTCTTATAAAATACGTTTTAGAAATACGAAAGAACCTGAAGAAGTTTCTATTCATTGTGGAGAAGAATCAATAAGTACATATAATTCATATATTGATGACTCAGATTACGTAATTGAGTTACCACCACTTTCAACTCTTAAACAAATAACAATTAATTGTAATGGTAAAGATATTGAAATAGATGCTTTAAGACTTATTAATGATGATATTGATTCTATCTTAAGTGATTTACCAATAGAAACTAAAACAAAGGATATGCTTGGAGAAATATTATTTAGCAATCTTGATGTTAAACAAAAGAGAATTAGAATCAGAAAATTAAGAAAATATAAATTAAATCAAAGATATATTAATTTGTTCTTAAAGTTACTGGAATATATTGCAGAAGTGTAATGCTTCTCTTTTTTTTATTTAATATTTAAATAATATAAAGAAAAATTTTACACATACTAAAAACAGAATATTTACTATACAGCAGATAAATTGCATAATTTAAGTATAATAAGTGTGCAATAAAAGAATGGTGTGTGTAATGTGTGTGTAATTTATGAAAAAGAAGAGTGCGATAATAGTTGCAATTTTAATAATGTCCATTGAATTTGCAGCAATCTCACCTATTCTTGTTGACTTTTCAAATAATTTCTATACAGGAATAGGTATGGTTAACTAGTGATGGTCATATAAGCGATTCTTATGCAAATAGTGATTTAGGAGTTCGTTCTGTAGTTTCTCTTGCAAACGGCACCCTTATAAATTCTAATGGAGATGGAACAAGTACTAATCCATATGTAGTAGATTAATGATTTTTTAGATAACTTCGGTTATCTTTTTTATTGTCTTTTGATGTGAATATAAATCACTACTAAAAGAGATAAAATGTATGATATGTTTTAACTGTAAAAAAAATATGTTGTTGGAGGTAAAGTATGAAAAGTGCAGTTAAAGTGGTTAACTTAAACAAAAATTATTATGTTCATAAAAATATAATTAAAGTATTTAAAAACCTAAACTTAAATTTTTATTATGGAAAGATGTATGGGATTATAGGTCATTCTGGTTGTGGAAAGTCAACTTTAATAAAAATTATTGGGTTATTAGAAAACTATGATTCTGGAAATATTTTTATTAATAATAAGGATATAAGTAAAACAAGTTTAAATGATCAAGCAAAATTAAGAAACGAAAAAATTGGTTTTGTATTCCAAGATTATTTATTAGATGATTATTTAAATGTTTATGATAATATTTTACTTCCAACATTGTTAAATAGAAAAAATAATAAAAGTAATATTATTGAATTGGCTAAAACATATGGAATTGAAAATAGATTAAAACATTTTCCAAAAGAACTTTCTGGAGGAGAACAAGCACGCGTTGCTCTTATTAGAGCTATAATAAATGATCCTGATATTATATTGGCAGATGAACCAACTGGAAATTTGGATGGAAAAAATGAAATTCTTGTTTTAAATAATCTAAAAAAAATTGCTAGAAATGGAAAATGTGTTATTGTTGTCAGTCACTCTAAAGATATAGAAAAATATGTTGATGAAATAATTGATTTGGAAGGAGAACTTTAGGATGTATTTCGGTTATGTAAGAAAACATATATTAAATTGGAAAAATTTTATCTTATTTTTAATCTTTTTATTTACTAATTTAGCTATTTTATTATCAATAAGTGTTGGATATACTTTTACTTTGTTAAAACAATCATATTTTTATAAATATAGTGGGTTTAGAACTATCATTGTTGATTCTATTGATATTAATAATTTGAAAAAAATGGATCATGTACTTGCTGTAGAAGATGCAAAGTATAGAAATCCTCTAACTTTTTCTTCTAAAGACTTCGATTCAGATTTAAAAGGAGAAGTTTTAATTAATGCTTTGATATCTAAAGAAGATTTAAAAATAAAAAGAGGAAGAATGATAAAAAATGCTAATGAAGCTATATGTTCAGATACTTTTTTTCCATATGAAATAGAGGTAAGAAACGGAAAAACTATTTTTAATAAAAGTAGAATCATAAGTGGTAAATCGATATTAAATAAGAGTTTTAGTATATATGAAAATGATGAAAAAATAGCGACATATGATATAGTTGGTACTTTTGATACTAAAAAAACGATGAATGCTTTGAATTCTTGTTATATATTAAAAGATGATTTTGAAAAAATTATTCAAGATGAAAGTGACTTAAATCAATCTATTTCAAATAGTAATGAAAGTGGTTCTATGCTATTAGTTGATAAATATGAAAATGTAGAAAAAGTTTTAAAAAGCCTAGAAAAAGCAAATATTTCTTATTATGTTGTATCAGAACTTAATGAAGAATATATCAAAATTCTTACTTATTTTCCTATATTTGCTTCAATAATAATCTCTCTTTTATTTATGATAGTTTTAGAATCATTTTTGTCAAAAAAAGTAAAATATAGATCAAAGTGTAATGCAATTTTAAAGTCTATTGGATTTGAAAATAAAAAAATTGAAAATATAAATATTTTAGAAAACATTATATTATTTTTTATTTCATTTTTGATTTCAATTATTTTATACTTAATTTTATTCTTTTATATAAAAAACGTTTTGCTTGCGGAATATATTTATGATGGAACTTTTATACCTTTTTCTATCGTTCCAATTATTCTTTCATTTATTTTAGAAATTATTATAATTCTTTTGGTAAACAAAAGAGTATTACGTCTTAAATTAAATAAAAGTGTAGAGGAAATTCTTTTATGAAATATTTAGTATTCTTTAAAGAGACTTTTAATAAAAAATCTACTGTAAATTATTTTTTTATTATATTTTCTCTTTTTGTAATTATTGATGTTTCATTTATGTTTTATAAATATAGTGGAAAGATTCTAAATGATAATTATAATAATTCGTACTTCTTGTTAGAACTTAATACAAAAAATAAAATAAATCTTATAAAAAATTATAGTAATATTGATGTTTATCAGAAATGTATTTTTAATGAAAATGAGATTATTGTTGAAGATGAATCTAGTAAATATTTTCCTAAAAATGTAAAACGAATTAATAAATTAGAATTTGCAAAATATAAGTTTGATAATAAATATATCATTACATTAAAAAAATGGATAGATTATAATGATTTTTGCGATTTGTTGATTAAAAATGGGATTGATTATGATTTCTATATAGTAAAGAAAAATGAGTTGAATTTTGAAAATTATTATCAATATTTCATTTATGTTTTGTTTATTATATGTTTTATATGTTTATTAGTTTTTGTTATTAGTATTATCAATATCTTAATTGATGAAAAAGAATTTTGTAGAATTTTATATATGGTAGGATATAACTATCATTTGATTAATTTTATGACAGTTATAAAAATATTTGTATTTATGCTATTGTTAGTTTTGATAAATTTGTTGTTTCAATTAACTTTAGGTTATTTTTTAAAGCTTTTTGATTATTCAATGATGCTTACAAATATAGCTATCTTAATTTTATCGATTATAATAGCAATGTTTTGGATAGTGGGAAGGAGGATAGTATTAAAAAGAAAGGTGCTTTTATAATCAATATTGCAGTAAATCATGTATAATAATATTAAATTAATTTAATTATTAGGTGGTGACTATATGGATGCAAAGATAATAGGTAATTTAATCAAAAAATTAAGAGAACAGAAAGGTTTAAGCCAGTATAAATTGGCTGAAGCACTTTTTGTTGATAGAACTGCAGTAACCAAATGGGAAAATGGAAAAACAATTCCAAGCGTTGATATGCTATTAATGATTAGTAACTATTTTAATATTTCAATAGATGAGCTTGTTTATGGAAGTCTGAAGAATAATGAAAACGATGAAAAAATAAAAAAATATCCAGCTGAATTATTACATGAAAAACATAAATTAAGGAAAAAATTAGCAATTGTAATACTTTTCTTGATAATTATATCTTTATTATTTTTTTTCTATTATTTTTTAACTACTTATAATTCAATAAAAATTTATAAAGTTAGTTTAAAATCTGATTCTATTGAACTTGCTGATAGTTATTTTATAAAAGCTAGAGAAAAAGCATATCTTAATATTAACTTTGTTAATAATGATTTGAATATTGATAAAATTAAAATTTATTATTTAGATAAAAATAAAGAGAAGATAATTATAAATAGTAATTATAATAATAACTTTACTATAGTAGATTACTATGGCTATTCTGAATATTTTGATTTTAAGAGAATAACTTATATTTTAAATAATATGTATCTTAAAGTCTCTGAAGATAAAAAAGATTACGTTTTAAAAATCAATTTTAAACAAGAATATTCTAATTCAAAATTATTTTTATTTAAAAATAAAAAATCTACTGATGAAATAGAATTAGATGTAACTACTTCTCACTTTGATTATCAAAACAATATGTTTGAAAAGATTTGTGAAAACAACAATTGTGCGATGGACGTAAAATATAATCAAATATCATATAATTTATTTTATGATAAAGATACAAGAGAGGTTGTTTTATATAATTTAAAAGATGGCGTAATGTATGAATATAATATTGAATATGAAACATTTAATGTTTCAAATAAAACTTCAAATTATAGTTATAGGGTATCTGATAAAAAATGCTTGCAGAACAACTGTGATTCTTATGAAATTGATTATGAATTGTTTTGGAATATAATAAATAATTCAATTAAAAATTACTAGCAATACATGAGAGCTTTTTTTAATTATATAAATCCTTTTTATTCTAAAATTATAGAATATATTATTTCTTTATGTTATAATTAATTAAGAATAGGAGTATGAGTGTATGTCTGGTGATTTTAATACGTTACTAACAATTGGTTATGCGATTATTACTTTAGGCGTAGTTATAAGTGTAATTATTATAATTATTAGAAATATAAAAAATCAATTCAATAATACTCTTGATAACTTGGAAAGAAGTAAAAACTTAATTATAAGTGGTTCTATTTTAAGTGAACTTAATAAAGTTGAATCTTTAATAAATAATAAAGATCTTGAAGTTAAGTTTAATTATTGGAAAAGTGTTTTTAAAGAACTAAAAGATAAAGATGTTATAAAGATAAGTGATGAACTCTTACAAGCTGAAGAAAAAATTAATAAAAAGAAATATAGGGAAGCAAATGAATATTTAAGTAATGTTGAGTTTGATATTTATATTGCTAAAAGTAAAGCAAGTAAACTTTTAGATGATATTCAAGAGATAACTTTATCAGAAAAGAAAAATAGGGAAATTGTTACTAAATTAAAAAGTGAATATCGTAATATATTTTTACATTATAATAATGGTAATAATAAAGATGATTATTCTTTAATACAAGTTCCTTTAGAACTTCAGTTTGAAAATGTTGATAAACTTTTTTCAGCTTTTGAACTTGCTATGGAAAATAATGTTTATTCAGAAGTTGGTAAAATTGTTAAAGCTTTAGATGACACTATTGGTAACTTAAAAATTGTTATTGAAGAGGCTCCATCGATTATTCTTTTAGGTAAAAATTTGATTCCTAAAAAAATAGAAGAAGTTAGTAAAATCAATGAAAAGATGAAAAGTGAAGGTTATAATCTTGATTATTTAAAGATAGAATATAATATAAATGAGTCAGAAAAGAAAATTGCTGATATTTTTGATAGATTAAATGTTTTAAATCTAGAGGATTCTATATTTGAACTTAAAACTATAATGGATTATTTTGATAGACTTTATTCTGATTTTGATAAAGAACGTGTTGCTAAAAAGATGTTTGATGATTATATTAGAAGTGTATTAATTAAGTGTAAAAAATTAAAGAAAATTGTTAATAACCTTTCTAGTAAAATTGATGATATTAAATATAGCTATGATTTAACTGATGATGATGTTCATATTATAAGTGAAATAAAATCAGAAATAATAGAATGTGAAACAATGTATGATAATCTTGTTAATAAGTTTAGAGAAAAGAATACAGCTTATTCAAGACTTACAAAAGAAATGGAAAATATTAATGCTAAACTTTTAAAAGCTGAAGATAAGCTTGACTATACTTTGAGAAGTTTAGGATCTTTAAAAGAAGATGAAATACGTGCTCATGAGCAACTTGATGAAATAAAAGTTATTTTAAAACAAACTAAAAGTCACATCAATTCATTTAAGCTTCCAGTTGTTCCAAAAAATTATTATGTAGAACTTGATGAGGCTAATGAAGCTGTTCGAGATATGGTTTTAGAACTAGAAAACCAACCAATTTCAATAAAAACTTTAAATACAAGAGTAGATACAGCTAGAGATTTAGTTTTAAAGGTGTATAATACTTCTTTAGAGATTGTTAAAACGGCATCAATGGCAGAAAATGCAATTGTTTATGGAAATAGATATCGTGCAATAAATTCAAATATCAATAATGGTTTAACAAAGGCTGAAAGAGAATTTAATAAAGGTAATTTTAAAGAAAGTTTAGAATATGCGATTAATTCTATAAATGTGGTTGAGCCAGGAATTCATAAACGTTTATTAGATGCTTATAAAAAAGAAAGAGATATGGTGAAGTAGGAAATGGTTTATTTAGATTATTCAGCAACAACTCCAGTGCTTCCAGAAGTACTTGATAGTTACAATAAGGTTACAGAAGAATATTTTGGAAATCCAAATAGTTTACATAGTTTAGGGGTTAAAGCTCATGAGCTTTTAGAAAGTGCAAATAAACAAGTAAGTGAACTTTTAAATATTAAAGAAGATGAGTTCTTTTATACTAGTGGTGCAACCGAATCAAATAATTTAGCTATTATTGGAGCGGCTTTAACTTATAAAAGATATGGAAATAGAATACTTGTTTCAACAATGGAACATCCAAGTATTTATGGAATATGTAAACATTTAGAAAAACTTGGATTTATAATTGATTATGTTAATGTTACTAATGAAGGTGTAATAGATTTTGATGATTTAAAAAATAAAGTTACTAAAGACACTATTTTAGTAAGTATTTGTGCAGTTAATTCTGAAGTTGGAGCAAGACAACCATTAAAAACCGTTAGACAAGTTATAAGAAAAAATAATGAGAATTGTATTCTCCATAGTGATATGACTCAAGCGATAGGTAAAGTTAATATTAACGTTAACGATGTTGATTTAGCTACCATCAGTAGTCATAAGATATATGGACCAAAAGGTATTGGACTTTTATATAAAACCAGAGGTCTTGTTTTAACTCCACTTTTATATGGACATGATGATTACTTAGTTCCGGGTACACCTCCGCTTCCTTTAATTGTGTCGTTTGCTAAAGCATTAAGACTTGCTTTAAAAGATATAAATAAAAAAGAAGAAACAGTAAAAAAATATTATGATAAGATTGTTGAACATATGGGAAATTATCCAAGAATTGTTATTAATTCAAGTAAATATTGTATTCCTCATATTTTAAATATTAGTTTAATGGATATAAAACCAGAAACATTTATACATGCTTTAGAAAAAGATGAAGTTTATGTTTCTAGTAATACAGCTTGTTCTAAGGGAAAAAAGAGTGAATCTGTTTATCAAATGACTCATGATGATAAACGAAGTGAAACAACAATAAGAATAAGTATTTCACCATATACAATGCCAAGTGAGATAACTGAGTTCTTAGAATCTTTTGATAAGCATTATAATGAACTTATAAAATTAAGTGAATAAAAAAACAAATTTTAAAATTTGTTTTTTTTTTGTTGAAAAGATATATTTTTTAGGTTCTAATTTTGTCGACATTTGTCGAGTTTATTGACAAGCAAATTTAAGCATATATAATAACCAATCGAGAAGCAGAAGAAGATGCTTATCACTTCCAACTAGAGGCTAAATA
>FR884179.1:134057-145503 GCA_000435515.1 Firmicutes bacterium CAG:582 | reverse complement strand
ATTCTTCTGTTGCAATTGTATTTAGTAAATTCTTACCTTCTTCAGTTGGCATAGAAAATTTTTGAGAAAAATATCTTAATGCAGCTCCAAGTTCACCATTTGCACCACCAAATTGAGTAACAATATATTTTGCCATTTTTAAATCTTTTTTCTTAATATTGATTGGATATGGCAATTTTTTATCATACTTAAACATTTTCACCCTCCCATGGCCAAGGATTAGAGTTGTATGTATATTTACCAAAAGTATCATGACATACTTCTAAAACTTGATATTTCTTTTCATATTCTTCTAAGCATTTTTGATACATCAAAGAATATTTTGTAAACATTTCATATTTTTCTTTGCAATCGGGATTAAGTGCAAGGTATAGATTTAGATCATTTATAGCAAAATCTAACATCATTATTTTTATAAGAAGAGCTTCTCTTTCATTTTTCACTGTTATCTTTGCCGGTTTATAGTCTTTATATCCGATATATTCATCTTTAAATAAATTACCTTTTACAAAACCTTCATCGATTTCAAATGTTTCATCTGACTTATTATCATAGATGTTTGTATTAAATTCAAATAACATAATTAAACCTCCAAGATATAATATGCAAAACTAATAAAAAGGTAATATTTACTCATAATAAAATAGGTGATAATATGCTTATTTTATGTTTTAAAATATTTTTATCAAGAATTTTAGATGTTAGTCTTTCAAGTGTTAGAACGATGTTTGTTGTTAAATGTAATAAAATTATGGCATCTCTTATTGCATTTGTAGAAATATTCATTTGGTTTTATGCAGCTAAAGAAGCACTTGTTTCCAATAGCACTTCTCTTTGTATTATTGTATCTTATGCTCTTGGATATGCAACAGGTACTTTTATTGGAACGCTTATCAACGAAAAGTTTATAAGTGGAATTTATTCTTTAAAAGTAAGTTTAAAAGGTGTTAATGAAAAAAAGATAAAAAAATTAAGTTCAATTTGTTTAGATGTTGTAAGTTTAAAAGGAGAGGATAAGAATATATTATTTTTAGAGGTTGATAAAAAGAATTATAAAGAGCTTGTTAATAACATATATATAATAGATAAATCTGCTTCAATAGTTATAAATGATGCTAAATTTATAAGAGGTGAAAAATGATTAAATACACTTTGTATATTGGATTAAATGATCGAGATACGGAAGTTTCTTTAGATATAAATAAATCAATTAGTATCATTAATAAATATTTTAAAGATTATAAATATACTTATTTTATTGCAAGTGGCATGAGTACATCTTTAGAACATACTTTAATTTATATACTTCTTGATATAGATGAAATTGTTTTAAAAAACATTGTTGATAAAATTTTAATCGTGTTAAATCAAGAGTCAATCTGTATTGAAAAGAGTAATGTTTATTGTGAATTTATAAAAAATAAATTATAATCTTATTAGGTGATAAATGTGAAATATGATTATTTAATTGTTGGTGCAGGTCTTTTTGGAGCAACTGTTGCTTATAGGCTTAATAAAATGGGTAAAAAGGTATTAGTTATTGATAAAAGAGATCATATAGCTGGAAATGTATATACGGAAAATATTGAAGGAATTAATGTTCATAAATATGGAGCACATATCTTTCATACAGATTATAAAGATGTATGGGATTTTGTAAATTCTTTTGTAGAGTTTAATAGATATACAAATTCTCCAATAGCTAGATATAAAGATGAGGTTTATAATATGCCATTTAATATGAATACGTTTGCTAAAATATGGGATGATGTATTTACTCCAATGGATGCAATAAAACATATTGAAGAAGAAAGAAAAGAAATGGATGGATGTGAGATTACTAATCTTGAAGAACAAGCTATTTCTTTAGTAGGTAGAACAATTTATGAAAAGTTAGTAAAAGGTTATACGGAAAAACAATGGAATCGTGATTGTAAACTTTTGCCTCCTTCGATTATTAAAAGACTTCCAGTAAGATTTGTTTATGATAATAATTATTTTAATGATCGTTTTCAAGGTATTCCAATAGGAGGTTATACTCTTTTGGTAGAACGTATGCTTGGATGTGTAGAAGTTAGACTTAATACAGATTTTTTTGATAAAAAAGAAGAGTATATGAATATGGCAAAAAAAGTTATCTATACTGGTCGCCTTGATGAATTTTATAATTATTCTTTAGGACGTTTGGAATATAGATCTTTAAAGTTTGAAACTAAAATATTGGATGTTGATAATTTTCAGGGAAATGCTGTAGTTAACTATACTGGTAGAGAAGTTCCTTATACAAGAGTTATTGAACATAAACATTTCGAGTTTAATAATTCAGCTAAGACAGTTGTTACATATGAATATCCAAGTGATATGTTGGAAGGTATGGAACCTTTTTATACAGTTAATGATGAAAAGAATAATAATCTTGCATTAGAGTATCGAAATCTTGCTTCTATTGAAGACAAAGTTATTTTTGGTGGAAGACTTGGAGATTATAGATATTATGATATGGATGATGTAATTAAGAATGCATTAGATTTAGAATTAGAGTAAAGTGCTTACTCTTTTTTTGATGTCGATTATTTGTAAACTATGTGTGAAGATGTTGACAAAATTGGAGGGGTATTATAGACTGAGAATAGTTAGGGTAGGGATAGTATGAATGTAGATTTTAAAATCGCGACATTAAATGATGTTGAAGAAATAGTGGATTTATGTAATGAATGTTTTAATGAAAACACGTCATATGAATTTGCAAAAACAAGTTTTAGAAAAACTTTATTTGATGAGAATCAAATATATATCAATGGTTATATGGATGGTTTACTTGTTGCTCATGTAAAAGTAACAATTATACCAACAATGTATGAAGGAATGGAAACATATGCAATATTAAATCATGTTTGTGTTAAACCAGAATATCGTAGACATAATATTGCAACACATATGTTAGACTTTGTTACTCAAATAGCTAAAAGTAGAAATTGTATTGCTTTAGAGTTATGGAGCAAAAACTTTAGAGAAGCAGCTCATGCTTGTTATAAAAATTATGGCTTTGAAGTTATTGATGCAAAATTCTTTTCAAAAAGTATTTAGAGGTGTTTTATGAAGATAAATAACGTTTATATAGGTGGTTGGTTTCAAAGAACAATGTTACAACTATCTGAAATTTATGATTTTTTAAGAGAGGCAACAACTAAACTTGCTCTTGATCAAGACAAGTTAATCGAATATCGTAAAAACTTACAAATCGGTAGAATTGATTATGGTGTTCAAGGTGAAGAATATATTGAATTTACCACGGCATTAAATATTAAAGTAAAAATATTTGAAGATGGGTTAATCATTTTGAACAATCATAATGTAAGTGAAGATACTTTATTTGCCGATATTGATGCATTAACAGATTATTATGAAACTAAACTGTCTCCAGCTTTCAGCTATTTATTCAGTTTAGGAGCACCAGTTCCAAAGGAACTTGCTCATATTGAAACAGTTTATCCATACTTTGTTGTAACTGATAAAGCTACAAAAGAGGAAATGAATACGTTGTTAACAAGAACTGATAAACAAAAATATTTTGAATTTGATAATGAGAAGTATGATGTTATCAGAGGAGACGTTTATTATTTTATTAATAATAAGAAAGCTGAAACTGAAAATATTGAAAGATATATTGAAGAGCAAATATTCATAAGAGAATTTAAAGGTCAATTGCATAGATATTTAAATCTTCATAGAATTATTTGGGAAAAAATTGATAATGTTAAAGACCGTGCAAGTGTTAAGGGTGCTGATATAGTTTCATTTAATACTAAACTTGAATCATATGCAAAGACAATAACTTTGATTGAAGGTCGTATTAATCAAATGAGTACATATTTACCAACTCGTGAAAAGATTGCTAAAAGCGATAAAGAACTTGTTGAATTTTTAAATATTTCAGGTTATAGATATGAAACTTTAAAAGATACGTTAGATTATATTAAATATTTATGGAGTATGACTAAAAACTATGTTTCATCTGCTCAAAAGTTATTCAATGGTTTAAAAAGTGATGTTAGCAATAAATCTATTAACAGTTTAACGTTGGTAACAAGTATGAGTGCTGGTGCATCCGTAATTGGATTGCTTACAAAGAGTCAACCTGAGTTTACGGTATTTGGTATAGCCTACTTCTTTATATTAGCTTTAATAGTTCTTTCTTTAAACAAATTCCTAAAATTTATTCAAAATAATAGAAGATATAAAGTTAATGATGTTGAACTTGATAAAAACATCAATTTTGATGATAAATAATGAGAAGATATATTAATTCTGTAAAAAAACTATTTGAAATAGCTAAAGGTAAAAGACTTGTTGTTATACAAATGTTTGTAAGTTGTGGACTTTATAACCTTTGTACTCTTTTACCTCCAATAGCTACATCAGGAATTATTGCTGTCATATCTGACGGCAATTTTAAAGGAATTTGGGTTTATGTTTTAATGTATATAGTTTTCTATGTAATGTATTTTTCATTTTTGAGATGGAATTCAGTAACCTATACTAAACTTGCTGATTACTATCATATGGAAGTACAAAAACAATTATTTGATCATATTTCTAATAATGATTCCATTTTTTCTAAAATTTCAAAAGGTAAAATAGTAGATACTTGTAGTGATGATATTAGATATTTAGTTGATATTGTTAATGCAGCAAGTGAAGCTTTAATGCGTATAATACAAATCGTGATTATCTGTATTATATTTATGTATTACAATATTTATATTGGTTTATTTGTTGTATTTATAGATTTAATCTATATTAAATTAATGAATGATAATTCTAAAAGAGTTTCTAAATATTATGAAGGTACAAGAAAATATGAGGATAAAATAATTGATACATTAAATCAAATGTTAGTAAGTATTAAGCAAATAAAATCATTAAATATTATGCCAAATATTAATAAAAACTTGGATAAACCAAGAAAAAAATGGCGTGATGAATATTATAATAAGAGAAAACACTTATATATTAGATCATGTGTAATTCCATATCTTGTATATATTGTTAAAATAGCTCTTTATATTGTACTTGCTTATTTAGTTGTAAATGGAGTAATGAGTATAGATAAACTTGTTTTATTGATTGGATACTTTGAATTAATTGTTACATGTACAGATAAACTTCTTTCTTATCTTCTAGAACTTAGCAATTATGAAGTAAGAGTTAATAGAATAAAAACTATTCTTAACTATAAAGATGGAATTGAAGCTGAATTTGGCGATATCGATAATGATTATATAAACGGTCTTGTTACATTTGAAAATGTTTCTTATGACATTAAAGGTAAACAAATTTTAAATAAAATTTCATTTAAAGCTTATCCAAATGAGATTACTACAATTGTTGGGCATTCTGGAAGCGGAAAAACAACAATTATTAATCTATTGTATAGACTTGTAAGAACTAATAAAGGTTCAATTTATATTGATAATGAAAATATATATAGTTATACAAAGAAAGTTTATGTTTCTAATGTGTCAGGAGTGTTTCAAAAATCATTCGTTTTTAACATGAGTATTCGTGAAAATTTAGGTTTAGTGGATAATAATTTAGAACATCAAATTGATGCTTGTAAAAGAGTAGGTATCCATGATTACATTTCTAAATTACCTAAAGGATATAATACAGTTATTAATGAGGAAAATCATTTGTTTACTGACGGTCAAATACAACTTTTAGCAATTGCTCGTGCTTTATTAACTAAAGCAGAAATATTGCTGTTTGATGAGGTAACAAGCAATATTGATCAATCATATACAAGTGAAATAGGTCTTGTATTAAGAGATTTAAAAGTTGATCATACTATTCTTATGATTACTCACAAACCAGAAATGATGGAACTTGCTGATAAGGTAATTGTTCTAGATAAAGGTAAAATTATTTGTAAAGGTAAAAATGATGATGTATATGAAAAATGTGCTTTATATCGTGATTTACGAAACAGAACATTTGCTAGTATTAGTAAAAATGATGATTAAGAGTTTTTTAACTCTTTTTATTTGCTTAGATACTTAAAAGATAGTATACTAAATTTATGAATTGGGTGAAAACATGAAAAAGAATTTAAAAAACATTGGTTTTTCAATATGTGCAGCATTTGCTTTATTTATTAGTATTGCCTCATTTAAAAGTTTAGATTTAAACAAGTTAAGTCAACTTTATAAAACCAATGTTTTTGGAATGATGATTATATTTGTTTTAGTTATAAGGGCTTTATCGAAAGATAAAGTCAATATATGTAATTCTAAGAAAGTTTTGAGTTTTCTGTTTTCAAGTTTTATGATTATCGGAGAATGCGCGTCAAGTGCAGGTAATATTATGCTTATGTTTAATAATGCAGCAACAATTGCTATAACTATATTAAAGGCAGTAGGTTATTATACGATTTTTAAAATATGTTTTTATTATTTAGATTTATTTTTAAATGGTTTTAAAAATAAAGAAATGAAAGTCAAGAATTCTAAATTCAGAAAGTTCTTTGAGTTCTTTGATGAAAAACCTTTTCTTTCTTCTTTCATTGTAATTCTTTTGTTTTTTAGTGTATATATTATAGCTTTTTATCCGATTGTATTATCTCCAGATCCATCGAATCAAATACTTCAATATTATAATGTTAGAACTAAATATGCTGATTGGGCAATACTTAGAAATGAAAATATTTTTATGACTAATCATCATCCTGTAATGCAAACATTTTTAATAGGTTGGTGTATTGACTTTGGTAGAATGATTTTGAATGATAATTTTGGATTATTTATTTATACGATGATTCAAACTCTTATTTATGTATCTACACTTGCATATACAATTAAGTTTTTAAAAAATAATGGTGTGTCTTTGAAACTGAGATTTATTCTTTTAATTATATATTCTGTAGTGCCTCATTATGCCTTTTATACAGTCTCTGCTGTTAAGGATACATTGTACACAGCATTTATGATTTGGCTTATTTTGTTTATGATTGATGTAGTGAGAAACTATAAAGATAAAATTATTGGTTTTAAATATATTTTATTTATTACTCTAATGGTTATTATGATGAGTTTGATGAGACATAATGGATTATATATTGCTGTTATTTCTTTTGTTGCTTTAATGATTTATAGTAGGAAAAATGTTTCTAAGTTATTCTTATCATTATTATTATTTACAGGAATAGTTATCGGTTTCAATAAAGTACTTATTCCATACTTAGGTATAGCTGATGCAAGTATAAGAGAAACTTTATCTGTTCCATTTCAACAAACTGCTAGACTTGCAAAATATCATGATGAAGCGATAAGTGATGAAGATAAAAAAATTATTGATAAAGTTTTAAAATATGATACTTTAGCAAACAGATATAATCCTAGACTTGCAGATGATGTAAAAAATGAATTCAATAAATATACAACAAAGGAAGAATTAAAGGAGTATTTTGGAGTTTGGTTTAAGTATTTTATTAAATATCCAGTGACTTATATTAATGCAACTATAGATAATACGTATGGTTATATTTATCCAAATCAACATTATTGGTATGTATATGATACTTATGATAAAAGAGTAGTGAAAGCAAATGTTGTTGATTATCACTTTAATAAATCTACTAAGTTTTTAAGATATGCCCTTGTTTTCTATGAAAGTGTATTTCCGTATTTACCGGGAATCGGACTTATTAGTTCAATTGGATTTTCAACTTGGATAGTTCTTATTTTAAGTGTTTATGTAAAAAAGAAAAAATATTTAATTGCTTATATTCCATTATATCTATCAATTCTTATTTGTTTTATATCGCCAGCAAATACATATTTTAGATATGCTATGCCATATATGTTTATACTACCAACATTAGTAATTTTAAATATTCAAGAGTATAGGAGTGAAGAAAAATGAAAAAAAATGAAGAAAAGAGAATAGCTGTTTTAATACCATGCTATAATGAGGCAAAAACGATTGAAAAAGTTGTAAAAGATTATAAGAAAGTTTTACCAGAATCAACTATATATGTTTATGATAATAACTCCAGCGATGGAACTGATGAAGTTGCAAGAAATGCTGGGGCTGAGGTTGTTTATGAATATCGACAAGGTAAAGGTAATGTTATTAGGAGTATGTTTAGAGATATTGATGCTGATTGTTATTTGATGATTGATGGAGATGATACATATCCTGCCGAAAATGCTTGTGAGATGTGTGACTTGGTTTTAAGTGGACGAGCTGATATGGTTATAGGTGATAGACTTTCAAGTACATACTTTGAAGAAAACAAAAGACCATTTCATAACTTTGGAAATAGAATCGTAAGATTTTTAATCAATAAAATATTTAAAAACAATGTTAAAGATGTTATGACTGGATATCGTGCATTTTCTTATGACTTTGTCAAAAACTTTCCAGTTTTATCTAAAGGTTTTGAAATAGAAACGGAAATGACGATTCATGCTGTAGATAAAAACTTTAAATTAGTTGAAATACCTGTTCAATATCGTGATAGACCAGAAGGAAGTGTATCTAAGCTAAATACTTATTCTGATGGATTTAAAGTACTTAAAACTATTGGAACATTGTTTAAAGAGTATCGTCCAGCTTTGTTTTTTAATATATTTGCAATATTATTTTTTATAGTTGGAGTTATTTTAGCCGTTCCAGTATTTATTGAATATTTTAAAACAGGTTTGGTGTTAAAATTCCCTAGTTTAATATTTGCTTGTTTTTTAATTACTTTATCACTTCTTTTATGGATTGCTGGAGTAATTTTACAAATAATTGTGAAAAAAGATAAGCAAATGTATGAGCTTATGTTTATTAGAAATAAAAAATAGTTCGCACGAACTATTTTTTTATCTTGGTAAATTATTATGGGTTTCTAAATCTCTTGGTTGAATTGGATTTTCTGAAGTAATATTTGGAAATTCAAATGGTTCAAAAAGTTGATCTACATCTTGAGTTGGATAAACTGTTTCACGTTTTTCTTCTTGAAGGTCATCTAACAAAGCTTGAGTTTCATCATTTGTCATTGAGTTATCTTCTAAACTAAAAATTGGTTTATCCCCATCAATTTGTTTTAATTCAGCTGAATCAATTCCAAGTCTTTCACAGTTAAGTTTGTCAATGAATGAACGCAAACTATATTTATTTCCATCAAGTAACTTATCGTATGTTTTTTGAATGATATTGCAACATTCTACATATTTTTCGCGGTCTTCTCTTTTTGTTTCGTCTAATTTCTCTATTTCTCTTTTTAAATCATCAATTTCTAATCTTAGATTTTCAAGGGATATTTTGCATCCAGCTATTCCACCACGGTATGATTCCCATGCTTTTTTCATAATTGTGTCCATTAACATATTTGTATCAAAATATATTTTTGGTATTTCCATAATCTCACCTATCCTAAAGTAATTATAACAACTATTTTCTTATTATTCAATGTAAAATAATTGTATTTTTATTATAATATTTGGCTTTTTATGCTAAAATTATAGTGGAGGTCGATAACATGGACGAAATAAAGGAAGAAATTGAGCTTTTAGAAGAGTTGGATGAACTCATTGCAACTATGGAAGAAAACAACGAAGAGGATGATGATTAGTATGGAAAAAACGGATAATCAAGTGAATATGGAACTAGAAGATTTTAAAAAACTAATTGCCGATTTAGTTAGATATAAGGAAGACCCTGAACTTGATGCTGAAACAAAAAGGGCAATTCAAGATCTTTCATCAACTTTGCGTTACCAACTTGAGTTTGATCTTATGCAAAAGTTAGTGACGGAAAGTTCTTCTTTAAAAGAAACCGAAGAATTGCTTAAAAATATGATAGATAAAGTATCACTTTATAAAAGTTTGTTGCTCGATGAACATACTAAATCAGGTAGTACAGAAATGAATATTCGTGTAAAAATTAAGTTAAGAGCTCTTAATAATAGTTTGGAAAGATTAAATCTTTTAAATGAAACTGTTAAAAATAGAAACTTTAATTCTTATGTTATCGCGATGAATAAGAGAGTATCTAGTACAAAACAATTAATTTCTATTATTAAACGTGTATTAACTGATGGATATGATAGTTATTTTTCGGCTAAATTAATTAAGGATGACGTTGTTGATGAAAATTTAATGACAATCATATATTCAATTATAAAGAATAAGAAATTATTTGATGAATTGAAAGACTATATCGATGAAGAAAATAAAATTGAGCAAATGAAGGCTACTAATGAAAAAGATAAAAAATGTTATGAAACTTTAAAAAAAAGTGTAAATTATGCTACGTTCTTTAAAAGATTTGTTGTTATTTCAGCTAAATTGGAAGACTTTGAAGAAACAGAAAAAGAGTTAAAGAGTTCTTTGGGTGATGATTATGCTGAAAGAGAAGAAATGATGAATCAAGTTTATTCTAAAGCTTTGTATAAGGCTCCATTGAGAAAATTAGAGAGAAGCATATATGAAAAAGAAGAGCAATTAAGAAAAATAAATTTGCAAAGGAAAGAACTAGAAACGGCTGAACAAAAGTTGAAAAATGCTGGCTTTGGTGATATTCTTGATGCTTTTCAGACTAAGATTTTGCTAGCAAATGATGTATATGAAAAATTTGCTATATATATTAAATCAAAAGTGAATTCTGATACTTTAGATATTGAGTCGTTTTTAAAAAGTTTTGAAAATAGAATTTCTATGACAGAAATTCAAATAGATAAGATGAGTCGTAAATTAGATACTTCTTTGGAGATGAAATATCCTCTTGCTAGAAGATTAATTTTACATTATCATGATGATACTAAAAAGATAGTGGATTTATTTAGTTCTGATGATGATATGTCGAAAATGGTAGCCTTTTATGTTTTAGATTTATTGTGTTCTTCTAAAAAAATTGATATTAATGAATTACGTGATGTTTACCCTTATTCAAAAGAACTTCAAGAAATCACGACTAAAATGGAGGAAAGACTATCAAATGATATACATCAAATAAATGAGGAAGCAGCAAAAGTAGAAAATGATGCTGATCGTGTGATGAGAGTTTCTTAGTTTATACTTACTAAATAATTTTTAAAATGCCATAATTGTCATTGAGGTTGAAAAAATGAAAAAAATGAATAAATATATTTATAAAGATATCTCAATATTGGGGCTTGATGATAACATAGCTTGTTTACTTACTAAAAATGAAATAAGAACGGTAAATGATTTGTGGTTAAAAACTAAAAAAGATTTAAAAAACTATGGGTTAAAAGATAAAGATATAAAGTATGTCTCAATTAAATTACAATTAATTGGGTTAGATTTAAATAAGAAAATGTATTAATTTATGTATACTTTCTTATTTTTTTTTGCTATACTAATTATAGTAGGCAAGTGTAGTTGGAGGAAATACTATGGAGCAAAAAATTACAAAAGAAGAATTATTTGGAAAGAGT
>FR884179.1:91972-134034 GCA_000435515.1 Firmicutes bacterium CAG:582 | reverse complement strand
TGGAAAGAGTGATGCATTAAATACATATATTACTGATGCTCTTTCAACATACTCAGGACTTAGAAAAACGGAATTAACCGGTGTTAATGGATTTAAGTATGCCGCAAGAAAAAAAGAAGATCACACTAAAATAGATGAAAATGATTTTTCTACTTTTTTCAATCAAATTCTTGTTGTAGATTATTTACAAAAACATAATATAAATATATTTGCCATGTCTGACGAAGAAAAAAGAAATTTGCAAGTTGATATTAGCGAAAAAATATCTTCTTCAATATTAAGTGATGATAAGACTCAAGTAATAGTTAAGAGTGATGATGTTACTAAGGATAATATTGATTATGAGTTTGTGTTAAATACTTTTAATTATGATGAAATAGTTGCTTTTGAAAAGTTTTATGATATGGCTAAAAAAGCAAATATTCCTTATTATATATCTATTAATTCTGATTTTTCTGTTAGTTTTAATGATTCTATTATTATTGGATGCTCAAAAGATAATTTGGAACAAACTTTAGAAGTGTTAGATGAATTCGTTTTGAAAAATGCTGATATATTATTAAAACCTATGAAATTCGTAAAAAATATTGGAAATGTTGTTGGTTTTAGGGAAGTATCGCATGAAAATTTAAGTGTATACACTGAAGTTTATAATGCACTTATTAAAGCAATAGATGACACTTTAGCAACATATGGACAAGTTCCTGAAAATGATTTAGACCGTTATAAAAAATTGGATGCTTTCTCATTAAATGATGCTAAGGCAATGTTAATCGAAAATTTAAAGCAAAACTTAATAAATTCTAAATTAGACTTAGAACATTATGGTAGTTTCAAAAAAAGTGAACCAGTAGTTCAAATGGATGAAACAGTGATAAGAGTTCCAAAACCAACAGTAGCATTTGAAGAAACAAAGAATGTTGATTCAGTTGAATCGACTGTTGAAATTCCTGAGGTTGATTCTAGTGTATTAACGAATGAAACTGAAATTCCTAAAGTGGCTTTTAACGAAACAAATGCTGATGCTTTAGTTCAAGAACCTCAAGATTCAACAAATGCTGTTGAAAACGAGAATAAAGAAATGGATTCTACTGATAAAGCTATTGATGATTTCTTAAACTCTATGATGCCTAATGATGCTGAATTAAAACAAGAAAATAATAAATCTATTGAAAATGATAGTTCTTCGGTAACTTCTCAAGCTGATTCTACAATTGCTCCTGAAAGTGAACCTAGTAGTTTAACAAATGAAGAACTAGACGCTATTTTGGATAATGCTGCTGAAATTGAACAACAAAAACGTGAGTTTAATGAGAGAGCTAAAAAATATCAATCTATTGTCAGTGAATCAAATTTTTTAAACACTAAGTTAATTTATAATGGTGAAGAAATCAGTTTATTAGATTATCTTGATAAAATTGATGTACTAAATAAAATTCCAGTTGATGCTACTATATCAACAGAAAATGGCAAAAAGTCAGGGGAAGAATTTATCAGAGAATGTGTAATTCCTTATGCATTAAATAAAACTGATAATGATTTAGATTCAATAATGTCAGCTTACGGTGCAAAAATTGTTAAAGAAAAAACTGGTATTCTTTCGAGATTATTTAGATAGTTAAATAGTAAATACCAAAAAATACTTCTTACATATTAAATAGTAGGAGGTATTTTTTATGGAAGAATTTATTGAATTTTTAATAAATAATGGACTTCAATTATTATATTTAGTATTAACAACATTTGTATCTTACTTAACTATAAAAATAAAAAACTTATATAATAAATACGTAACTGATGAAATGAAGAAAAGCGTTACAGAAATATGCGTAAATGCTTGTGAACAATTATATAAAGGAAATGATTCTGAAGAAAAGTACAATTTGGCTTTTAATAATATTAAAACCATGCTTAAAAGTAAAAATATAAAAATGGATGATGAAGAAATAAAACTAATGATTGAATCATTCTGTCATAACTTTAGGAAGGATGAAAATCATGAGAAGTAAAAAAACTCGTCAAATAATGTTTTTTCAACTTGGGTATTATGATGGAAAATTTGATGGTATTTGGGGTAAGAAAAGCAAAAAAGCAACTTTAGAATTTCAAAAAGATAATGGTTTAAAAGAGGATTCAATTTATGGGCCTAAGACAGAAAGAAAACTAAATCAAGTATATAAAAAGTTTATGACTGGTAATGCAACTGAAGAAGATTTTATTAAAACTGATTATTTTAAAGCAGATGAAATAGCTTGTAATGATCGATGTGGCTATAAAACAATAAAAAAACAACATCTTTATAATCTTTATGCTTTAAGATATCATTTTAATCAACCAATATATATTTCTAGTGGATGTCGTTGTGAAAAACATAATAAAAGAGTAGGAGGAGCTAAGACTAGTCGTCATTTTAATAAAGAAAAAGGAACCAAGGCAATAGATTTCTATAATAATAAAACTAAGAAACTTTCATATAGAAAAAAAGTAATAGATTTTTGGATAAATTACATTCCTAATAGCCGTTATGGGTATTGCAATAATTATAGTAATTTAAATGGTGTTAAGCGCAAGAAAAAAGTTTCGACTATGGGTAATTCTATACATTTAGATATTAAGTAAAAAAATTAACAAATGGTGAATCCTTATGTTATAATATTAATGCTTATGAAGGAAGGTAGTTTTGGTGAGAGTACAATTAGTAGAAAAATTAGATTATGATAAATTAGAAAAGAGAATAGATAAATATATAGAAGACGCTATAAATAGTAATAGACAATTTATTAAAAGTTTAGATCAATTAGTAATTGTTGGTTTAAGTGAAGATTCTATGAATGAGATGGTATTTAATATTGTTAAGACATCAGAAGAAGATACATACATTAGTAGAAAAATTACTAAGTTTATAAAAGAATTATTGTATTCATTTAGAAATTCAAAGGAAAATTTGGGTGAAAAAGTTAATAGTTTAAAAAAACAAATTCAAGAAGATAATGCACGTCTTATAGCTTTAAGAAATTCTACAATAAAGGATATAAAAGAAATAGAATTAAGTCAAAGAACTAATATTGGTTTATCATTATATAAATTTCAAATGAATGCTAAAAATATTGAGGATATAGTTTCTGAATTTAGTGCAAACGGATTAGAAACTAATACAAAAATTGTTGAACATATTTTGAAAGATGGTGAAAAAACTCTAGTATTCCCTGATAATTATGTCTTTGAAGTGTCGGGTGTTTCTAACTTAGTAAAAAATGTTTTACAACAAGAAAAAGTTGGAGTTATTTCTTCGAATAACATACAAGGTAGTTTTTATATTCCAAACTTTCATGATAAGGATGGAAAACTTTTACCTAATAATGATGAACTAAAAGAACAATATGTTAAACATGTAGATGCTTTAAATAATAGGTTTCTTTACTTATCTACAAATGGAATTTCTATAAATGATGCAAAAAATATACTTCCATGTGGTAGTTTAACTAATCTTGTCTTTAGTGTTGACGCTATGGAATTAAAAGATTTAATTATTAAACTTATTAAAACAAAATATGCAAGTATTCAAGAGTTATATGTATTTGGTAAACGTTTATATGAAATAGCTAAAGAAAAAGTTCCATTTATTATTGCTGAAATAGATAATTTTGTTCCTACATTAGATGAAGATTTTGTTTTCATGGATGAAATGGTGGAACAAATAGAAGACAAAGATAAAGATGATGAAGATATTGTTGATATCAAATTGTCCACTAATAATATAGATGATACTATTTTAATATCTTCTATTATGAATAGATATCAATACAGTTATAAAAAAGCAAAAGAAGTATATAATGAGTTAGTAGTAACTATTCCAAACTTCAAGAAGAAACTTATGAAAGCAATTATCTCTTCAAATGATGTTGAACTTGAAACTGTAATGTTTAATATTAATGCAAGTATATCTCTTAATGCTTTAGATAAATTAAGTGCCTATGCAGACATTTTACCATGTGATATTTCATCAAGTGACTTAACATCTTTTAAAACTCCTTCAAGTATAATGTGTGGAGAACGTTTATCTAAAGAATATGATAATGCCTTTAAATGCAACACTGAATTATGTAATATGTTTGAACAAAAATATGGTGTTCGTAAAGAAGATTTAGTATATTTTGTAATGAATGGAAATATGATAAATACTTTGATGCATTTTAATGGAAAAAGTTTAAGAGATTTTGTTATATCTTGTGAAAAAAACAATACTGATTTAGAATTAAAAAAGTTTGCTAAAAATATCTGTTATGAATTAAATAGATTAGAAGGAGCAGTTTTATATTCTGCAACTCTTGAAAGTCAATCAGGTTATTTAAGACAAATTGAAGATGAAGAACCTCAAAGACTTTTAGAGTTAAAATAAAAAATGGAAGGTGAAAAATGCATAAAGATAGTAATAATAACTTTAAATTAAATGTTAAAAATACTTGGAAATATATAAAACAGGCAAAATGGAATCTATTTGGATATGGATTAGTAAGTGTTTTTGAAGCAATAGTAAGTGCTATATTGCCACTTTTATTAGCAAAAGTAATTTTAAATATAACAAATGGAGCAATTAAGCAGCTAATATATGCTTCTTTGGCGGTATTTTGTATTAATTTAATATTATATGTGGCATACTTTTTTAAAGGCTTCTTTTATCAAAGAATATATCAAAAAACTTTAGTCGGTATTCAAAAATCTATTGCTAGGGAAATACTTAATTTGGAGGTTCAAGAAATAGATAAGAACACTTCAGGATTATTTATAGATAGACTTAATAAAGATACAACTGATATAGCTGGTTTATTTATGGAATATACTTATTGGCTATCATATATTTTAACTAATGTTGGTATACTAGTTACTTTATTTATTCTTAATAGGTATATGTTTGTATATGGTCTTATCACAGCAATAGTTGTATATTTAATTGATAGAAGGCGTTTATCTAAACAATATGAAGTTCAGAAAGAATTAAAAGTGTTGCAAGAAAGCAAAACTGGATTTACAAGTGAACTTGTAAGAGGAATAAGGGATGTTAAAGTTTTAAATGCAAATGATATGATTTTAAAACAAACTACTGAAAAAATAGAAGAGGTTACTAAAGAACAACTTCATATAATGAATATAAGAAATCTTTATGGGTATATTGAAAATAATGTAAGAAATATTTTTGATTTGGGATTTATCTTTTTAGGATGTTTCTTATATAGTAAAAATATGCTTCAAGCTGCTACTTTTGTAATATTATTCAATTATCAATCTAGAGTAAAAAATTTATTTAATGGTATAGCTCAAATTACAGAATATAATAGAAAATTCAATGTTGCAGCTACTAGAGTTTTTGAAGTAATTGAGGATGAAAAGTTTAAAAAAGAAAAATTTGGTAATATTGAAATTAAGAGATTAGATGGTGATATTAAATTTGTTGATGTTACATTTAGTTATGATAAAACCAAGGTCCTTAAAAATATGAGTTTTGAAGTAAAACCAAATGAAAGAGTTGCTTTTGTTGGAAAGAGTGGAGCTGGAAAAACTACTATATTTAACTTGATAACAAAATTATATACTTCAGAGGGTGGCCATATATTATTGGATGGAAATGACATAAACGAGTTAACTTGTTCAACTATTAGAAATAATATGTCAATTATAACTCAAAATCCTTATATTTTTAATTTCTCAATAAAGGATAATCTTTTGTTAGCGAAAGAAAATGCAAGCATGAAAGAAATTAGGAAAGCTTGTAAGCTTGCATGCATTGATGATTTTATTATGTCCTTACCTGAAAAGTATGAAACAAAAGTTGGAGAAAATGGAGTTATATTAAGTGGTGGACAGAAGCAAAGAATCGCGATTGCCAGAGCTTTATTAATGAAAACTGAAATAATTTTATTTGATGAAGCAACAAGTGCATTAGATAATGAAACTCAAAGTCAAATTCAAGAAGCAATAAATAATCTAAAGGGTGAATATACTATATTAATCGTAGCTCATAGACTTTCAACAGTTATAGATTCCGATCGAATATTTGTTGTTTCTCATGGAAAGATTATAGATAATGGTACACATAAAGAATTATTAAAAAGATGTGATATTTATAAAAATCTTTATAATAAGGATTTGTCTAAAATTGGTTAAGACTGATTATTCAGTCTTTTTGTTTTATGATATAATGTTTGAAGACACGATTAATATAGGAGTGATATGTAGTATGAAAATGATAGTTTTTGATTTAGATGGTACTTTATTAAGAAGTAATAAAACTATAAGTGATAGAAGTAGAATTTATTTAAAAGATTTGAAAGAACAAGGATATGTAACTGTTATTGCAACTGGAAGAATGTATGAATCTATGAAAGATGTTGTTAAAGATTTTGAGTTTGTTGATTATATTATTACTGATGCTGGTGCAACGTGTTATGATGCAAGAGATTCTAAAATCGTTTTTGCAAATCCAATAGATTTTGAAATAACTAAGAAATTAGAACAATATTATTCTGAAAGGTGCGATTATATAGATATTTGTACTAAAGAAAAAGTTTATACGTATACAAAAAATAAGAGAAAACCTACTGATTATTATATAGAAATTGAACCTGATTGGAATTCTATTTTTGAAAAATGCAGTGATATAAATCATATTTCAATCGCGATGAACGCAAATGAATACGTTAATGACCTTTATGATAAGTTAAATAAACAATTTTTAGATTTAAATATCTTTATTATGCAAGATTCTTATTCTAATAAGCAGTGGATTGAAATATCTAAAAAAGGTGTTTCTAAATATGGTGCAATTTCTAAATTAGCTGATATCTTAAATATTGATAATGAAAATATTATTGCTTTTGGTGATGGTTTAAATGATTTAGATATGATAAAAAATTGTGGTGTTGGAGTTGCTTTAAAAAATGCCTTACCTGAGGTAAAAGACTTAGCTGATTATGTTACAAAATATGATCATGATGATGATGGAGTTATTGAATTCTTAAAAGAATATTTAAATAATGAATAATTATACAAATACAAGAGTATTATAATCCAATGTTTTCTTGTTTTACTGTATATAAAATGATAAAATACAAATAATTAAAAAGGAGGTATTTATGTTTAAATTAGTTTCTAAGTATGAACCAAATGGAGATCAACCTGAAGCTATTAAAGAACTTGTAGATGGTGTAAATGCTGGTGTACGTGATCAAGTTCTTTTGGGGGCAACAGGAACAGGTAAAACATTTACAATTGCTAATGTAATTGCAAAAACGAATCGTCCAACTTTGGTTTTAGCTCACAATAAAACTTTAGCAGGACAACTTTATTCAGAATTAAAAGAATTATTTCCTGAAAATCATGTTGAATACTTTGTATCTTATTATGATTATTATCAACCTGAAGCATATGTACCTTCAAGTGATACTTATATTGAAAAAGATGCAAGTATTAATGATGAAATAGATGAATTAAGACATTCAGCAACAAGCGCTCTTCTAACTTATGATGATGTTATTGTAGTATCAAGTGTTTCATGTATATATGGAATAGGAGATCCTGATGATTATAAGAATCATATGTTAATACTCACTAAAGGAGATACAATTTCTAGAAATGATCTTTTAAATCGTTTAATTGATATGAATTATGAAAGAAATCAAGTTGATTTTCATAGAGGTACCTTTAGAGCTAATGGGGATACAATTGATATAGTTCCAATAGCTGAAAAGAAAAATGGAATACGTATTGAACTTTTTGGAGATGAAGTTGATAGAATAAGTGAATTTGATATTTTAACGGGTACACTTATAAAATCTAAAAAAAGTGTTACTTTATTTCCAGCAACTCATTTTGTTACTAATAAAGATAAACTTGAAGAGGCATGTAATAGAATTGAAGATGAACTACATAAACGTGAAAAAGAATTGATTGATAACAATAAACTTTTGGAGGAGCAACGACTTAGAGAAAGATGTGAATATGATGTAGAGATGCTTCGTGAAACAGGATTTTGTCATGGTATAGAAAACTATTCAAGACATCTTGCTTTAAGAGAAGAAGGAGAAACTCCATCAACATTGATAGATTTTTTTCCTAAAAACTTTTTACTTGTAATAGATGAATCTCACGTAACAGTTCCACAAATAAGAGGGATGTATAATGGAGACAGAATGCGTAAACAAACATTAGTTGATTATGGTTTCCGTTTACCTAGTGCAATGGATAATAGACCACTTAAATTTGATGAATTTAATAAAAAGGTTAATCAAGTCATTTATGTTTCAGCTACTCCAGGTGATTATGAACTTGAACTTGTAGATGGAAAATGTGCTGAACAAATCATTAGACCAACAGGTCTTTTGGATCCAACTATTGAAGTTAAAAAAACTGAAGGTCAAATAGATGACTTAATAAGTGAAATAAAAACTAGGATGGAAAAAAATGAGAGAGTTCTTGTTACTACGCTTACAATAAGAATGGCAGAAGAATTAACATCTTATTTAAAAAGTGTAGGAATAAAAGTTCAGTATCTTCATAGTGAAGTACATACTCTTGAACGACTTAAAATCATAAGAGAACTTCGTATGGGAAAATATGATTGTTTAGTTGGTATCAATCTTTTAAGAGAAGGTATTGATTTACCTGAAGTTTCCTTAATTGCCATAATGGATGCTGATAAACAAGGTTTTTTAAGAAGTGATAGATCACTTATCCAAATAATTGGAAGATGCGCACGTAATGCCAATGGGCATGTTATTATGTATGCTGATACCATAAGTGAATCGATGGATAAAGCTATAAAAGAAACTGAAAGAAGACGAAGTATTCAAGAAGAGTATAATCGTGTTCATGGAATAATTCCTAAAACAATTGTAAAAGAAATAAAAGAAGTAATCAGTAATACCGATGAAGAAAAGATAGTTGAAAATAAAAAGATGAGTAAAAAAGATAAAGAATTAATTGCTGAAAATATTGAACGTGAGATGAAAGAGGCAGCTAAAAATTTAGATTTCGAACGAGCAATGGAACTTAGAGATATATTATTTGAACTTAAAAGCCAATAAATCTTTTTTTCTTTGAAATTTTATGGTATTATTTAAATGGAAAAGGGATTGGTATTATGAAAAATGTGAGTTATGAAAATAAGGTTATTTTAAGCTTTATTGATTTTGTATTATTTATTCTTAAATGGATATCTTTATGTGCTTGTGTAATTTATACAGCACTTACGATTGGTTTTGCCATTATGAATTTAATTGAACATTCAAATGAAATTAGTAATTTCTTTGTGTCAATGGTGTCAGCTGTAACAGGTTATTCCTTCAGTGATGCTTCAGTGTTAATAAGTAGAATTGGTAAAACAAATGCTTTAATTGGAACACTTTTCTTAGGAACAGCAGTTTCTTTGAATAATTCATTTATTTATATGATTTCAACAAGATTAAAAACTTTATTTAATTCATTTACAGCAGGAAATTTATATACTAAAGATAATTTAGAACTTATGGATCAAGTTATTCCACTTTCTTTATTATTGGCAATCGTGTTGCCTATTGTAAAATTCTTTGTAGTAATTTCTGTTGGAATGTTAGATTTCACAAATATAAGTTTATTTGGTTTTATATTCTTGTTTGTATCAATGATTTTAAAAATGTTGATAGAAAGTGGATATGATTTAAAGGTTCAATTAGAAAAGAAAAGTTTGGAACTATCTAACTTAAAAGCTGATGAAACTGATAAAAGAATTGAAACTTTGAAAGAACAAATTAAACCCGGAAAAGTAAAAAAAGAAAAAACTGATGAAAAAGAAGATAAACCAAAAAAGAGAAGATACTATAATAAAAATAAGAAAACTGCTACAAAAACTAAGTAGTAGTTTTTAATGTAGAATAGAGGTAGTAAAAATGGAACAAATTTATGTTTTTGGTCATAAAAATCCAGACACAGATTCTGTATGTGGGGCAATTGCTTATGCATATTTAAAAAATAAATTAAATTTTAAAGCTATACCTAAGGTTTTAGGTTCACTTAATAAAGAAACTGAGTATGTTCTTAATTACTTTGGTGTTGAAAGACCTGCTTATTTAAATGATGTTAAAATCCAACTTAAAGATGTTAATTATCATAAGAACTTCATGTTAAATGAAAATAAACCTATAATAGATGCTTTTAATGTAATGAATGTTAATGCTATAACTGGTATTCCTTTAGTTGATGATAATAAAAAGTTCAAAGGTTATGTTTCTTTAAAAGAAGTAGCTGCTGATATGATTTATAATGAAAACTTGTTAGTTGATACAGATTTTAGTAATTTAATAAGTGTACTTGATTCTAATGAATATTTAGAATTTGATGAACATATAACTGGTTATGCTCATGCAGCTACATTTGATGATGAAACATTTATAAATAATATAGAATTAGATACAGAATCTATTTTGATAGTTGGAGATAGAGAAAGAATAATTAAATATGCAATTGAAAAAGGTGTTAAATTAATAATTTTAGTTAAAACTAAAAATATTCCTGATAAATTAAAAAAATTGGCAATTGAAAATAAGACTAATATCATTTGTAGTTCAAAGAGTTCGTTTAAAATAGCTCGTGTTTTATGTTTAGCTAATCCTATTAAAACTATAAAAAGAGGTCAAAAGACAGTATATTTTAATGAACTTGATTATTTAAGTTATTTTAAAGATGAAACTAATAAATTAAAACATACTAACTATCCAATTGTAAATAATAGAGGTGTATGTCTTGGAATGCTTAGAGCAATTGAAGCTCATGAGGTAAAGAGAAAAAAGGTTATTTTGGTTGATCATAATATGACTAGTCAATCAGTAGATGGTCTTTATGAATCTGAAATACTTGAAATAATTGATCATCATAATATTGGTGATATTAATACGGCTACACCAATTAATTTTAGAAATATGGCAGTTGGATCCGTTAATACTATAATTTATTTAATGTATGTTGAAAATAATGTTAAGATTCCTTCTAGCATGGCTGGACTTATGTTAAGTGGAATAATATCAGATACACTTCTTTTACAAAGTCCAACAACTACTGAACTTGATAAAAGTGTTGCTAAAACTTTGGCATCTATAGCTAAAGTTGATTTGAATAAATATGGACTTGATATGTTGGAAAGTGGAGTAGATATAAAAGACTTAACTGCAAATGAAATTGTTTTCAAAGATATGAAAAATTATAAAATAAATGATAATTCTATTGCCATTGGTCAAGTATTTACAACTGATTATAAATTATTTAAAGATCGTGAAAGTGAATTAATTGAAGAATTAAATAGAGTAGCTGCAAATCAAGATTTAGTACTTTGTGCACTTTTTGTAACTAACTTCTTAACTAATGATTCAAATATTTTATACTCAGATAACTCTAAACGTATACTTGAACAAGCATATAATATTGAAGAATTAACTCAAGGAACTTTAGTTAAAAATGTTGTTTCAAGAAAGAAACAAATGGTACCTTGTATAATGGATGTTGTAGAACATTTATAATTTAAACTAAAGATATAGCTTATTTGGAGGCTTTATGAACTATAAGTTGTTAAACGATATAATAAATTATATTGAAAGTAATATTCAAGAAGATTTAGATTATAAAAAGATAGCTAGTAAGTTTGGGATGAATGAATTCATTATGCAGAGGGTTTTCAGTGTAATTATGGGAATAACTTTAAGCGACTATGTTAGAGAACGTCGTCTTTCAAAAGCATATGAAGAAATATTAAACACGGATAAAAGAATTATTGATATTGCTTTTGATTGTGGTTATGAATCCTCTATCGCGTTTTCAAGAGCCTTTAAAAAAACTTTTGGAATTTCTCCAAGTGATATTAGAAAAGAACAACCTCAAAAATATAAGATCTATCCAAAAGCTATCTTTGGTGAAAAAAGTTACTCAAATGAAATTATTGAATATAAAATTGATAGTTTTGACAAAGTTGAGTTATATGGATTACAAATTTCAGCTTTAACTGAAGAAGATTTAGATTATAAAATACGAGTTCTATATGAAGATATTAAAAATTCTGGTTTATATGAACAATTTAATGCAAATCAAAGATATGGCTACACTTATTTTAGTAATGGTGTTTATTATTATTTTGTTGGTAGCCCAGAAAAAAATGAAAAATTATTTAAATTAGTTATTCCTAAAAATGATTATGTTGTTTTTGAAGTTGGTAATTTAAAGCAAAAATCTATAAATCATGTCATTGAATTTGCTGAAAAAGTATTTAATGAATCTTGGTTTTCAAGTGATTTAAAAATATATCCTATTTTGGAAAAATATGTTCAAAATAATTGTTATGTATTCTTACCAATAATGTAAACTTATTTGATATTAAATAAGTTTTTTTTTATTTGTTTTTAACTGATATATTGTATTTGGTGGTATATTATGAAAAAATATTTTAAAGTTATTGATAATTTATGGAAAAGATTAATTTTTTTTATAGTTTTACTATTTATATATTTTTTATTAGATCTTTCAATTCCTTTTTTATCTTCTAAGATATTGGATGAATTTGTTTTAAAAAATTTATATTTTAAAAATGTTATAGTTCTTTTGCTTCTTTATTTGATATATAATTTTTTGAATTTTATAATGTCAAATATATATTCAAAATATTTTAAGGATAGTTTTATTTTGGTTCATAAAAAATCAATAAATAGGCTATATAATTTGAATTACAGTGATTTAACAAAATATTCTTTTGGAAAAATAAGTACAATTATTAATATAGATGCTTTTAATATTGGAGAGATTCCTGATTATGTTACAGATATAATTTATTGTTGGCTGTATATACTTGTTGTAATGATTATTTTTATAAAAACTAATGTAGCTGTGGCTTTGTTTGTATTAATAAGTTTAATATTTTATATGTTTTTAGCTAACAGAGAATTAAAAATAGCTAATAAACATTTTTCTTTAAGAAGAAAGATGCATGATAATCTTAATCTTTTGCTTGAGCAAACTATGCATGGTCTAAAAGAAATAAAAACATCCAATATTGATTTGTTTTTGAATAACGAATATGAAGTAAAACGTGATGAATGGGCTTACGAATATATGAAGGGGCGCAAGCATTTTCTGAATTATACAATTAATCTAAAATATGTTATTTTTATCACTAAAATAATTTTGTATATTTTATTATATTTTAGTTTTTCTATGAAAACTATATCAATTGGTTTAATTGTATTATTAGTAAAATATTATGATGAAATATTTATCAATGCTGAAACTATTGTTGAAAAAAGTTCTGATTTACAAGAATTTTATATATCTTTAAATCGTATGTATGATTTTCTTTTCAATTATGAAAATAATGAAATTGTTTTAAGTTTACCATATAAACTATCTGACAATGTTTTAGAGTTTGATGATGTAACATTTTCATATAATGGAAAAACTATATTAAATAACCTAAATTTTTCAGTAAAAAAGAATGAGGTAATTTCCATTATTGGTGATAACGGAGCTGGTAAAACTACAATGTTTAATTTGGTGTTTAATTTGGTAAAACCAGATAAAGGTTCAATTTTTATTAATGGAATAAATACTTTAGGACTTTCTAAAGAAAAGTTATGTCAAAATGTTGCTATTTTAAACCAAGATGCATTTTTAATAGATATATCTATAAGAGATTATTTATCTTTATCTGATAGTAATATAAACAAACAAAAACAAATATGTAAAGAGTTGAATATACATGATTTTATAATGAAATTACCTAAAAAGTATGATATTCTTTTAAAAAATAATGGTTCCACATTTTCTGGAGGTCAAAAAAAATTAATACAACTTGCAAAAATTTTTTTATCAAATAATGAAATAATTTTGTTGGATGAAGCGACTTCATCTTTAGATAAAGAAATGACAAAAAATGTTATAAATCTTATCAAAAAAAATAAAAATAAGACTTTTATAATAATTACTCATAAAAAAGAAATAATGGAAATAAGTGATAGAATCATAGATATTAATCAATATAAATGAACTATTTTAAATTAACTTTTTTGTATAAATATCAGTAAAGAAGCAGTGTCAACATTTTTAAAAAGTACAGTTTATGAAATATTTTATGCTATTATAATGGTAAGAAGTATGTAAAGGTGATAATTATGCAAAGTGTTCAGGAATTAGAAGCAAAAATTAAAGAAATAATTAAATATAAAGAACAAACACGAAATTTAGGTTCATATGATAGAGAAAAAATATTGGAATCCTATAAAGATTTAATTGGGAAATTTAACTATGGAAGAAATTCTGAATCTAATTATAAGGAAATTGTAGATAATTTAACCAAAATTGTAAGTATAGAAGATGGAAAAATTGTTGTTTCTGGAGATATAAAAGTTTTTGATGGAACAAGTCTTGGTCGAGGATATGCTTTTTATGATAATGATTACACTAGCCACGAAATTCCTGAAGAAGATTGTATCTTAGTTCATTGCACCAATTATTTTCCTAATGATGGAGTAATTAAAACTTTATATGATGGTAAGAAAGAATATACAGTTCCTTTGGAGGTAAATGGTGAAGAAAATGAAGTTACTTTTCGACATCATAGACATACAGCTCATTTTGTTGCAAATGGAGTTGTAGGAAATACTGGTGATGGTAATACTTGGGAAAACATGAAGTATATTGTATTCGAACCTGCTTCTTTTCATAAGGATCAAATTGTAAGTGAAAGTTTTTCTGATACATTTACAAATGGAAGTGTAAAACTAAGTGATAAAGCTATTTTAATGGTAGAAAAAGATGCTTATGATAAATTGACTGAAAAACAAAAGCAAAATTATAACGTTGTGTTATACACAGGAGATTTTAGGCAAGCAGTTCAAAATTTATTAGTGTTGGGTAATCAAAAATTAGCTTATACTGATGCAAATGATCCAATTCATAGTCTTTCAATTAATTCATCTATGGAAGAAAATTTAAATTATAGAGATATGTGTCTTAATTACGTTATTAATCATACTTTTGATGGTTCATCTAAAATAACTATAACTTTAGATGAACTTGTCCAAGTTATTAATATATTAAAAGAAAATCATCTTCGCCGTATTAAAAAATGTTTCACACAAACTGGTAAAATTGTGGAAGATCCTTTACTTACTTTTATTTATGGCAGTGGAATTGTTGCTAATGGAGATGGAACATTCTCAGTTTTGAGTGAAGAAGAAGTGAAAAAACGATATATACATGATAATTCACCGGTTAGTACGATAGAGGTTAATGATGTAGATTTTCAAGAAGCAATTGGAATAAAGGACACTTATGAAAAAACTTTAATACAAAATGAAATAAAACAAAATGAATACAATCAAATGATGGAAGAATTAGATGAAGCTTATGAGTTAAATGATTTATTATCTACAAATATTGGTCAAATAAGTTTGATTTCTCAGCCTTTAAGTGAATATCTTAATTACATAAGTGAACAATTAAACAAAAAGATGCCTTTAGGTTTAATAGCAAGGTGTTCTTTAAGACAAATGAATATCTTCTATACAAATGAAGAATATGAACATGTTATTGAGAAAAATGAATTATATGATGAAATAATAGATGGTATAACAATTAAATTTGATAACAATAAGTCTCTTCTTGAAAATATAAATAATGGAACAAAAAAAATGTATGAAATTGTAAGTGATTTAGAAAAGATGAAAGATGCTCCTACTTTGTAAAATTACGTAAATATATGTACTATTTTTAATTGTTATTAATATAATGATAGTGTAGCAGATTTGCATTTTTTCTGTATTTTTGCTATAATCTTAATCGTGTGGTGCATTATGCTAGTCATTACACTATTTGAAGGTAGGGCTAAAAATCTACCAATTGTACAAATGAGACTTCGTGTATTTGCTTCTTCTGCCCAAGTTGGGGTGAGTATATGATTTAAAATCTAAGGAAACTTCATAATGGCATATGAAAACATTCCTTTTATTGCCTCACTTATACAAATAATGATTAACGTACATGATGTGAGTGATTACTAGGGATATTATTTGAAATAGTAATTGCAAAAGCATATAAGGATAGTCACTTATGTTAGGGAAAACCTCTAGCGTGTATATATCGTAGGTATTAAAGTGCGGACTAAGTGGTAATCGAGTAGTTAGACCGGCAACGCCTAGCTGCTTCATTTAAAACGAAAGTGCTTTAGGGTAACCGAAAGTATGAAAGTAGAGAAATTCAACTCGACCAAAGCCGTAAAATTGATCTATGATATACCATACAACTATACTTTAATTTTTGGGGAAAACCGGATTAAAGTTTTTTTTTGCAATTTTTTTGATATAATTAGGATAGGTGATAACATGGAAAAGAAATGGATTATTAAAGTTTTTATTTTAACATTTGTTTTATCTGTCTGTTTTAGTTCAATTACTAATGTATTAACATCTTCGTTAAATGATGTGTTTTTAATAATTATTTTATTGTTAGTAATTGGAATTGGTATTTTATTTGATATAATTGGTACTTCAACAATGAGTGCGAATGAAGCATCTTTTCATGCAATTGCAAGCAAAAAGATAAGTGGTGCAAGAGAAGCTATTAATATGCTTAAAAATAAGAATAAAATATCTAGTATATGTAATGATATTGTTGGAGATGTTTGTGGAATTATTTCTGGTGGTTTAGGTGCAGTAATAGCTATATCTTTATCTACTAATACTGGTCTTAATAATGTCATTGTTTCAGTTTTAGTTTCAGCATTTATCTCATCTTTAACTGTTGGTGGAAAAGCAATATTTAAAAGTATTTCTATTAAAAATGCCGATAGTATTATTTTTGGTGTTGGAAAAGTAAAACATTTTTTGAGGTTAAAATAATATGAAAAAGTTTTTTTATCTATTTGTTTTACTTTTCTTTGTTGATCTTATTATGGTTATGACTGGATTTAGTAGCAACTTTGATAATGCTATATCGTTATTTTTTTCAGTACATAATAATGTGACTTTTACAAATACTTTTAAAATTATATCGTTTATTTGTAGTCCAAAATTTATGATTGTTTTAAATGTTTTATTGTTTATTTTTATAATTTTAAAGAAAAAATATAAATTATTAATTATTGTTCTATCAAGTATTTCAAGTGTAATAATTAATAATTTGGTCAAAATAATTGTTAGAAGAGAAAGACCTGATTATTTAAGAATGGTTATGGAAAAGTCATATTCTTTTCCTTCTGGACATGCTATGATATCAGTTTTGTTTTTTGGAAGTATTATTTATTTAGTAAATAAATATAATTTAAAATATAAAAAGTTAATAACTTTTAGTTTATCAACATTTGTATTATTAGTTGGAATATCAAGAATATATTTGGGTGTACATTATTTAACTGATGTTGTTGGGGGATATCTTTTAGGTTTTATTGTTTTATTTTTGATTATTCATTTATTTGAAAGGAAAAAGTTTGTATGAAAGCACTTATAACGGGAGCTTCTAGTGGAATAGGTAAAGATATTGCTTGTATATTAAGCAATCTTGGATATGATTTGATAGTTGTTGCTAGAAGAAAAAATATTTTAAATGAATTAAAAAAGGAAGTTAAAACTAATGTTTTGGTTATTCCTTTAGATTTATCAGAAGAGGATAATCTTGAAACATTATGGAATGCTGTTAAAGATGAAGATATCGATATTTTAGTCAACAATGCGGGATTTGGTTTATTTGGTGAATTTGATAAAACGGATTTGAATACTGAATTTAAAATGATAGATGTTAATATTAAAGCAGTGCACTATTTAACTAAGAAATTTTTAATTAAGTTTAAAGAAAAAGATTCAGGTTATATTTTAAATGTTGCATCTTCTGCAGGGTTTATGGCTGGTCCAAAGTTAAGCACATATTATGCAACTAAAAATTATGTTTTAAGACTTACTGAGGCTATATATGAAGAATTAAAGGTTGATAAAAGTAATGTAAAAATATCTTGTTTATGTCCAGGACCTGTTGATACAGAATTCAATAAAGTTGCTCATGGGGAGTTTCATACATCATCTTTATCAAGCGAATATGTTGCTAAGTATGCCGTTAAAGAAATGTTTAAAAATAAATTGTATATTATTCCATCATTTAAAATGAAAGCAGCAGTTTTCCTTACAAGACTTGCTCCAAGAAAAATACTTCTTAAAATAACTTATAAAATTCAAGATAGAAAAAGCCGTGTTTAACGACTTTTTTATGTAAAGTACTTTTTTAAAACGTTTAATTTAATAATGTTGTGCTATAATTTATTATAGGAGGAAACGTCATGAAATGTGTTAAGATAGTTGGTCCAAGAAAGCTTGAAAGAGCTGAAATGGAATACCCAGAAAAAAAAGATAAAAGAGTTATTATAGATGTTGTAAAGGCAGGAATTTGTGGATCTGATATTCATAACTTTGAATCAGGTGAACCAGTTGGTTTAGTTATGGGACATGAATTTGCTGGAGTTGTTGTTGATCCAGGATCTAGGGATGATTTAAAAGTAGGAGATCATGTTACGGCTTTACCAATATCTCCATGTAGAAAATGCTTTGCGTGTAAGTCTGGTAATCCTCAATATTGTGCGCATACTTGGGAGGATGCTTTAGGACTTGCCCTTACTAATCCAGGTGCTTATTCCGAAAGAATCAGTGTTGATGCATCTTTAGTTTTAAAAATGCCTGAGAGTGTATCTTTTGAAGAAGGGGCAATGGTTGAACCTACAGCAGTTGGACTACATGCTATTCATTTAGCTGACATTAAAGTAGGGGACAAAGTTCTTGTAATTGGTGGTGGAATAATCGGCTTAGTAAGTGCCATGTTTGCTAAAATGGAAGGTGCAAGCTATGTTGTGATTTCTGAAACTAATAAAGAACGAGGAAAAAAAGCCGTTGATTTAAAAGTTGCTGATGAATACTTGGATGCAACTGATGACTTTGTAAATAAATGTTTTAGCAAAACTGGTGATGGTTTTGATATAGTTATTGATTGCTGTGGAAATGATCCTGCAGTTACAAGTGCAATTATGGTTACACGAGCTGGTGGAACTATTGTCTTAGTTGGTGTTTCAACAAAACCTATTACTATTCCAACAGTTTTAAGTGTATTACATGAACAAACTATAAAGGGCGCGATTGCTTATACTGAAGAAGAGTTTAAAACATGTTTAGCTTTGATTGCTAATAAGCGAATTGATGTTTTGAAATTTGTTGATAAGATAGTATCTTTAGATGATGTTCAAGATGCATTTGAAGAACTTACTAGCGGTGTAAGCTCTTCTATTAAAATATTAATTGACCCAAAAAAATAAGAGCTTTTGCTCTTATTTTTGTTGGCTTTTTTTTATTTTATTAACTGTTTCAACAAGATTATCTTTACCAAAAGCGTTTAATACTTCAATTGGTATTGCAAAAATTATTGTATTTGATTGGTCAGATGAAACATCATTTATAGTTGCAAGTGTTCTTAAATGAAGTGCTCCAGGACTTGAAGCCATGACCTTTGCTGCTTCAGCTAAGTTTTCAGCAGCTTCTTTTTCACCGATTGATTTAGTTATAACAGCTTGTTTTTCTCTTTCAGCTTCAGCAACTTTAGCGATTACTCTTTGCATTTCTTCTGGAAGTTTAACATCTTTAAGTTCAACATTTTCAACTTTGATTCCCCAAGGATCAGTAGCTTCATCAATAATATTGCATATTTCTTCAGATATTTTATCTCTTTCAACTAGAAGTTCATCTAACGAAACGGCACCAACTACATTACGCATAGTTGTTTGAGCAAGTTGAGATACGGCATATTGAAATCTTTCAACAGCTATGATTGCTTTAGCAGCATCAAACACTTTGTAATAAATTACTGCATTAATTCTAATTGAAACATTATCTTTAGTAATTGCATCTTGTTCAGGAACATCAACAGCTTTTGTTCTAATATCAACTTTACTTATTGAATTTACAATAGGTAAAACAATATTCCAACCAGGTTTAAGTATTTTTTTAAATTTACCACAGGTAAATAATATACCTCTTTCATATTCGTTGATTTGCTTGATTGAACATAATAAAATAATGCCAATAAAAACGATTAAAATAATAAATAATTCCATAAAACTCCTCCTAACTTAATTGTATAACTTATGTGTCAAAAATACAACAAACATTGACTTTTAATTTTTAGTATTTTAATATGTAATTGGAGGATGATATACGTGAAAAAAGTATCTATTTATAACTTTATTTGTAGTTTTATCATATTTATTTTAGGAGGCATTTATTTATCATTTCCTACATATTATGGACTTGAGGCTATGAGTGAAATAGAAACGGGAAATCTTTTTTTAAGTTTTATAATTATATATTCTTTACTTAATTTAACAATTTTTTTTATTAATCATGAAAGATATAATTTGAAGATAAGTGTATTTACTTCTCTTTCAGGTCTTGTTGCTTTTATTTTAACTAGAAGTATTCATTCATTTTTAGTAACACCGGTAAGCTTAATGGTATTATTGTTTTTTATTTCATCAATTAAAATGATTGATATATTTTCTTTAAAAGAAATCAAACATAACTATTATATGGAAGTTATTTTATTTGTTATTTTAGATTTTTTTGGTATAATACTAGCGTTTAATATGTTAAATGATTTTGTGTTACAAACTATAATGTTAGGTTTCTTTGTTAGTTTAATTGGAACAATAGATTTTATTGATTATAGTTGGGAATATTTATTAAAAAATTAATATATAAAGGTGATGAAATGAAAGTAGTTAATGATTTTTTTGATTATGAAATTTTGGATATGAAGGATGGACAAAAACTTGAACGTTGGGGTAATGTTATATTATCAAGACCTGATCCTCAAATAATATGGAAAAGTGATGCTGATAAATCTAAATGGAGTAATATTGATGCTAAATATGATAGAAGTAATACTGGAGGAGGAATGTGGCATATATATAATAAAAGTATTCCAACTTCTTGGCAAATTTCATATAAAGATATGACATTCAATTTAAAATTAATGGGATTTAAGCATACTGGTTTATTTCCTGAACAAGCATATAATTGGAATATTTTAAGGGATAAGATAAATAATTCTAAAAGAGAAGTGAATGTTCTTAATTTATTTGCTTATACTGGTGGAGCAAGTGTGGCTGCTTTAAGTGCTGGAGCAAGTGTAGTTCATGTTGATTCTTCTAGAGGAATGGTTGATTGGGCAAAAGAGAATGTTAAGTCTTCAGGTTTAGAAGATAAACCAATCAGATTTATTGTTGATGATGTTAAAAAGTTTGTTGAAAGGGAAATAAGAAGAGGTCATAAATATGATATTATAATAATGGATCCTCCTTCATTTGGAAGAGGAGCTAATAAAGAAGTTTGGAATATTGAAACGGATCTTTTTGATTTAGTTAGTAGTTGTACGGAACTTTTAAGTGATGATCCTATAATGTTTTTAATAAATTCATATACAACTGGTCTTTCAATGAGTGTTTTAAAGGATGTTCTTAATTTAACTGTTAATAAGAAAGTTAAGGGATTTATTGATATTGATGAAGTTGGTATAAATATGACCAATAGTGAACTTGTTTTACCTTGTGGAATTTATGCTAGATGGGAAAAAGAAAAGACGGAGAATTAATTTTCTTCGTCTTTATTATATATTGAAGTATCATCAGTTAATGAATCATTGGTATTAAATATTCCTTCTAAAGTGGAATCAATATCGTCTAAATCACTTGGAACTTCTTCAAAAGTAAATTCTTCATTTCCTTCTTTTTGTTCGTCTTTTGAATCAATGTCATCATCATGTTCTGAAAGAATAAATTCTTCATCATCGAATTCTTGTTTTTTATCATCAGTATCTTTATTTGCTTCATCTTCTACTGGTGTAGTTTCTTCATCTAGATCTTCTTCTGGTGTTAATTCGCCTGAATTTGATTCTTCATTTAAGTTTGTATCTTCTTCTGTTTCATTTTCTTCAATGTTCATGTCATCTAAGTTTACTAAAGGTTCTTCTTCTTTAGCACTTTCAATTATGGCATTAGCATCATCAAAATAAGCACATAAATTATCTTTATTTTCATTTGAATAATCAATTATTTCATTTAAAGATCTACGATAGTATTCTTCAGCATCACATATTTTTACATAGCAACTTTCTAAAGCATTTTTTTCTTGAGTTAATACAACTAGGGATTCTTTAACTTTTTCAGCCTTTTCTACTAATTCATTCATAGATGCTTTATCTTTAATTATTTTTCTTTTTCTCTCTTCTATCTTTAAAGATATTTCTTTGTTGGCTGCAATTAGGATATTAGCAAGTTCATCATCTTTAAAACGTTCTACTAATTTCTTATAATCCTCTGAAAAACCAACTATATCAGCATTCATCTTTTCTACTTTTTCTTTAGCTTCAAAGAAATCTTTTTTATATTTTTTTACTTTTGCTAACTCAGAGTTTATTTGTTTATCGTTTGCTTTTAATTTTTTTTCATATTCTTTCTTTATTGTTGCTAAATTATCAATTACTTCTTGTAATCTTAAATTAGTTTCACTCACTAAATTATCCATTATATTACCTCTCTATTCTCACTTTGAATTATATCAAAGCAAATATCTTTTGTAAATATTTTTTATTTTATTATGAATTTTTATATTGACAAAAGTATGCTCTTACTTTATACTTAAATTACTTAGTAGGGTAGTGAACTAAGTTTTAGATGTTTGTAATTATTAATCCAAACAGTAATTACATATTATTCTTTTAGTTGTATGTTTTACGTTGAATGAGATTTATAAAATCTATTCGTAAAAGATCGTAAGACACTACACGATTTTCACTTAGTTAAGATTGGTTATTAGGACGGGATGTTTTAGTAATTTAAATCTTTTTTACCCAGGATGTCAATAGGGATTTTATCTATGCTAAGTGTGTACGTACATTGAGAAAGAAAACTCATTTATTAGATAAGCAAATTTTGATCGTGAACTGACATTTACAGTTGAAATTTGATCTTCAAACTAGGAAACGTATAGTTGTCAGCTATATGTTTTTTTTGTGATTTATGATATTGCATATAAAATGCGTTTTTGATATACTTTATATAGAATAGGATTGGGTTAAAATATGAGTAATAAATATATAAAGTATATTTTTTCTCTTTTAAGTTTTTTTCTATTTTCTACATTTGTTTTAGCTGAAGAAGATACTACATGTAATTATAATTCTCGTGCATATTTAAATAAGCTTGCGAGCAATGTTAAAGTTTCTTATGATTTAAAATATGAAGAAGATAATTCAGTTTCATTTGATATTTCTATATATAATATTGTAGATGATATCTATGTTTCCTATAGGGCAAATGATGGAATTGACACAAAAGTGTTTGCAAGTATGGCAACGGATGGAACTTATACATTTAATGTTAAGGATACAAGTAACATTATCACTTATACTTTTGTTGTAAGAAGTATAAAGTTTGGTTGCACTAATGACATTAGAACTTTGACTTTGGTTAAACCAAAAAAGAATTCTTTTAGTGATTTAGATATATGCAAATATGAGGAATTGGAAGATTATTATTATTGTCAAAAATGGATTACTAGGGATCTTGAAGGAACTAATGAAGATATCGAAAAAAGAATTAAAGCCAAAAGAGAGAGTTTAAAAAAATCTACGACAACAAGGTGCATTGAATGTGAAAAAGAACAAGCACTAGAAAAGGCCAAAGACGAATATAAAAAGAGAAAAATGATGTTAATAACTATATTATCGTGTGGTATTTTATTAGATACTAGCGCTATTATATTTATGATAATAAGAATTAGGAGGTATAGCATATGAAAAAGCATAAAGAACGTAAGCCTTTTAAAAGGGAATATATTCCGGTTATTATAGCTGTAATTGTTTTGATAGGTCTTATTACAGGTCTTGTATTTGTTATTTTAGATAAAAAAGAAGATTTTGATATAAAAATTGACGAAGAAATAAAAAGTTCTGAAGATTTGAAAGTTGATACTTCAGGAACTAAATGTAATAATGAAGAATCAAAAAAGGTAAAAGATGCAGCTCAAGGAGTTGAGGTTAGCTATACTATAAAAAAAATGTTTGTTGGTACATCTATAGATATTGATCAACCTGATATGCCTGAAGTAGAAGAATACGATTATGGTTTTGAGATTGCTATAAAAAATATAACTGAAGATGTTTATGTAGTAGTAAAAAATGATTATTCTGATGATGTGTTTACTTATCACTATGCTGATACTGAAAATGGTGTAAAAACTTTTGAAAGTATTGCAACAGAAGAAGCAATAAATTTTACATTTGAGGTTAAAAGTGAGAATGCAAACTGTAAAGACGAAGATTATAGAAAAATATCATTAACTACACCAATATATAATTATTATCATAGATATCAATTCTGTAGTGATAATCCTAAAAGCAAAGTTTGTAAGATGTTCGTAAATGAAAAAATATCTGCTAAAGAATTTGCTACTGAAGTTAATGCTAAGAAAGAGGATAATCAAAAGTCTGATGATAGTAATAAGAAAAATGTTCCAACTTTTGTAAAAGAGAATAAGTATTTATTTATTATTGGTGGAATAGTAATTGTGATAATTGGGGTTGCTACTGTTTGTGTGAAGATAAAAAAGAGAAGAGGTAGTAAACTATGAAAAATAAAAAAACATTGCTCTTTATTTTATTGATTATTTTAAGCTGTGGAACATATTCAGTTAAAGCAGATAGAATTGAAAGAAAATCATCGGCAACGGTAAAAATTAGAAGAGAACTTGATCATACAGGAATATTTATTGGAACATCAACAACTGATGAGATGCCATTAAATGTTTTTGACGTTAATTTTAATGGCGGAACATATTTTGGATATTGTCTAGACTATGCATATCGTGCATCGTCAACAATGTCATATACATGTAATCCAGATACAAGTCGTGCTGCATCTGCTTTAGCTTATGCATATGAACATCGTACGGGAGATAATTTGGTTGATGCTCTAACAATGCGTTTTATTGCTATACGTCTAGATAAATCCCAAAGATATGATGGTCATGGAAAATCTCAAAATGTCCTAGTTTGGTTGACACTTAGAATGAATCCAGATCCAGCGTTACATGCTCAATGGCCTCCATCTACAAGTCTTACTGGAAATGAAACCCTTTTGAATCAAGCTTATGAGAAGTCAACAGAAGCTATAGATAATACTGGGGATGTTAATTCTCTTGAAACTCCATCAAATAGTTTAACATTAACAAATAAAAGAGTTAATGGAAAAGAGGTTACTTATACAGTTAAGGCAAGTAATCCAATAGATAAAAGTCAGCTTGCTTTTACATGTACTGGATGTAATATAAAAAATAATATTCAAGATACTTGGAATGGTACAGAAGGAACATTGATTGTAGAAGATACTGAAAATGATTGTAATTTCTCAATCAATGCTTATTATCCAGGATCTGGTGCCTATACTTGTACAACTTCGGGATCTGGTACTCAACAAATTGAAATATTTGTAGGAGCTGGAAGCACCTCCGGTGCAATCAATACTAGCGGTGCTCCAACTCAAAAAATTGACGATTCAATAAATGAAGGACCATATTATGAAGGTGTATGTGGACCAACAGGATGTGGTACAATTCCTGCTGATGAGGTTGAAGTTAATAATTGTTGTGAAGATAGCACTACTTCAAAGGTAAGTGAACCTATATTAAATGATTTATTTTGTAGAGATGATGATTTAAAGGTAGATTATTATAAATTAAAATCAGGAATTAATGAATATCTTCAAACAAATACTGATTTAGATTCTAATTATTGTCAAATGTATTGTACTGAAAGAACTCAAGTTGATATTCCAGGTGCCTTAACAGCAACGAATGGAAAGTATTTCAAATTAGCTCAAAACTCAGTATCAGGAACTTATGCTCCTCATACTCAATCTACAAAGAGATGTAGAATAAGAGTTGAATATGATAAATGGTTAACTGATTATAGAAGACAAGTTGATGCATCAGTTGATGCATATAATGAATATCAAAAAAATAAAGCTTATGAAGCGTCATATAGAAAAGCTGCTAGTGAAGAAACAGAAGAAAATAAGAAAACTGAAACAGTGACTGTAAGATGTGTAAAAGAAGATTCTTGCTCAGAATACATACCTGGTACACAGGTATGTAAACCTGGTAAAACGATTAGAGGATATACTGCTTCAGATTCATTTGACCTTCATTATTATGAACATAATTTTATTTCTCATAATTATGAAAGAATTGCTAGAAATAGTTCTCTTTCAGCAGAAAACATAAGACACGTTGGTAATTTCTCAACTAATATATCTAAGACTTATAGAATACTTGATTATCGTTCTGTACAAGATGCTGTTGGTAATTTCATACGCGACCATTCAGACGCTTCTTGTAGCGTTTCAAGTGATATGTATAATGCTGCTGGAAATGCTGAAAATCATGGTTTGTATTTTGATGATGTAACAGCTGATGCCAACAATTATAAAAGTGCAGCAGATGGTAATAATTCTGCTTATACAGCAGCGTTGGGTCAAATTGAAACTTTACAAAAAACATTAACGAGATGTGATAAATACTTTACAGATGATTCAGTATCTACAACAAATTCGGCTGAGCAAATGTATAATTTACCAACTAGTTTATCAAGTTTCAAATATACTCAAATATATCAAGATGATTATGGTAATCCTAAACAAACTCAAGTAACAGTTGGTTTTGAAGGATCGTGTCAATATAGAAGGGAGACTGATGTTAGTACTCCAGATACTTTTGCAGTGAGTGGAACGGGTGGTAATTATTCAACTACATATGGTGCAGGATTTGCTAGTATGAAAGTATTAGGTAAAAATTTATATTATTCTAATACTACATCTTCTTCATTCTTTACTAACTTTGTAACTGATGAAACTTATGCGGCAGACAAAATGTTCTGGCATGATGGAAGATATATTGCAACATGTGACTGGAATAGAACTGATGTTGATAAGTATACTGTTGGTACGGATGGTAAGGTTGTTACAACTAATCCATCCACTGATGATAGCGCTTATCGTTTAGTTCCTAGAGGTGAGGTATATAATTATAAGTCGTCTTTGGTTAATTATTCTGAACATGAATTTGTTTTCTCATATTCGTCATCGTATGATGGTAAATTTGAAACTTACTGGGATCTTAAAGGTTTAGGTGAAAATAGTAAGTTTGATAAATACTTTGAAGATGGTGCGGGAACATGTGCAAATCAAAATCCTGGCGATACTTCATTATTAACCTGTAGTTTAAGTTCATTCCATGGTGGTTCATTCTATGGATGTTGTTGTGGAGATGGAAATGATACTACATATAGCACGGTTACATGTGATCCTTATGATGATAAAGCCGTAAAATATGAATTTAAGATAGTTGATCCAGCTAAGATGTTCCCAGCTGATACTGATGGTTATGCAGATAACTGGAAGACAACATTGGGAAATACTGCTCGAGAAGCAATTGAAGAATTAGGAAAGGATTTAAGTACATATAGTCCAAAAACGTTAAGTTATTCATTTGTTTTAACTCCAAGTGATATGAAGCAAATTAAAAAATATAATTCTATTTTGAATAGTTATGGTGGATATACCGATTCCGATTTAACTTGTGATTGTAGTGAAGTTCAAGGTGATGGAAATAAGGATAATGGAAAGAGTTGTACTAAATGTACAAGTAGTTTCTTGGATAATTTAGCAAGCGGTAAGATATTAAAAGATCAAACTCTAATTGGTGGATGGAACAGAAGCGATAAATCAATAGCTGAAGTTAGAAAATCAGGAAATGTTATATGGGCGGTGAATAAATAATGAAGGAAAGTTTATGGGGATATTGGATAGTAGTTTTAGGAATATCAATAGTAGGAGTTATGGTTGTTTTGCATAACTATACTACTACTAGTGAACAAGACTACTACTTAATTAAGGAAGTTCTCGAAGCTTCTATGAATGAATCTGTTGATTATACTTTCTATCGTGATACAGGAAGATTAAAGATGAATGCTGAAAAGTTTACTGAAAACTTTGTAAGACGTTTTTCAGAAGTTGTAAATATCAATAAAACATATAAATTGAATTTTTATCAAATCTATGAAGAACCTCCAGCTGCTAGTGTAGAAGTGGTTACTAATAGTAATACTTCTACATTTGGAGATGCTGAGGAAGACAATACAGTAAATATTGTTAATAGAGTATCTGGTATTCTGTACACAACAAAGGATGTTTCATATACAGAAAATGGATTTGAATCTACTACTGATTTCTGTAGTAAAAAATGTGGATGGTAAAACATCGGCATTTTTTTTATTTGTTTTCATATTATTAATTAGAAAGGAAAGAACAATTATGGAAACATTAAAAGTATCAAGTAAATCAAATCCTAGTAAGGTTGCAGGTGCGATTGCAAATGTATTTAGAAATACTGGCTCAGTGGAAATACAAACTATTGGAGCAGGCAGTTTAAATCAAGCAATCAAGGCTGTATGTATTGCACGAGGATTTGTAGCACCAAGTGGTAAAAATTTAGTAGTTATTCCAGCATTTTCAGATATAACAATTGAAGGCGAAGAAAAAACCGCAATTAAACTTATTATAGAAGCTAAATAGCTTCTTTTTTCAAAAAAAAATATAGAATTATCTATATTTTTCTTCAATAACATCATTGAAAGTTTTGTTTATAAAATCATGAGTTAATCCTAAACTATATCTATAATGATTTTGTTCATATTTAGTTGTATAATCACTGAAAGGAACTAGTTCAAAATTTTTCATTGAGGAATCAAAGTAATTTATTATTGGTTCAGCTTTTATATCTTTAAATGTTATATTGTTATCATTATCAAGTTCAAGTTTTATTTTTGAAAGTAATCCAAATTGATATGCATTATCAAATGTTTCTTGTCCTTTAGGAGTTCTAGCAATATCATCATCTGCTGATACAAAGTTTCCAAGTGAATAATAAACTAATGTATTACCAATCATTTCAATTGGTTGAATAGAATGTGAGTGACTTCCTACAACAATATTTACTCCTAAGTCACTTAAATATTTTGCTAATTCTTTTTGTTCATTGTTGGGTACGAAAGTAAACTCGGTTCCCCAATGCATTAGAACAATAACAACATTAGAATTTTTCTTTAAATAATCAACTTGTTCTTTTATTTTGCCTTTTAGTATTTCTTTAGTATATGGGTTTTTATAATAGTTTATTAAGTCAACATTTTCTTTTGTTGGTCTTATATTTGTTCCTAAAGTAAATGATGCAAATCCAACTTTTATTCCGTTTTTTTCAAGTATTCTTATCTTTTGGCTACTTGAGTTTTTTTCTGTTCCAATAGTTTCAATTTTAGTATTATTTTTAAAGAAGTCTATAGTAGAATTTATTCCATCCAAGCCTCGATCATATGAATGGTTATTAGCTGTCGATAATATTTGAAAGTCAAGAGATGCAACAAGTGAACCAACCCAACTTGGAGCACAGAAGTTATATCCATCTCCACTAGTTTTCATTTTATCATTTCCAATAACAACTTCCATATTTCCAATAGATATATCATCATTTTCAAAATATTTTTTAACTCGATTAAAATATAATTCCTTACTTTCGCCATTTTCTACTGCTTTTTCATAAGGACTTTCAAATAGTAGGTCACCTACAACAGTTAAATTTAGTTCTTTATTCTTATTTTCAACAACAATAGTAATCGTTTCTTTTGGCTTATCAACCTTAGTTTCATTTTTCTTTATCTTACCTGTTGTAATATATATCAACGATAAGAATATAAGAATTAGTATTAGTAAAAATGCTAAAATGTTTTTCTTTAATTTCATAAAATCACCTGATTAAATTTTATCACATAAAGTAATTGTTGTGGTATAATTTCCTTTAAGGAGACATTATGAAAATAAAAAAATATACTAAAGATAAAGGCAATAAATATAAAGTATTAATTGATGATACTAATTATATATTATTTGATGATGTTATAGTTAAATATTCACTTCTTTTAAAAGATGAAATAAGTGAAAAAGAACTAAAAACAATTGTAGAAGAAAACGATAAACTTTCAAGTTATTATGATTCAATTAAATATATTACTAAAAAGATGCGTTCTAAATTGGAAATAATTGAGTTTTTAAGAAAAAAAATGGTAAATGAAAAGGTAATTGATGAAACAATAAAAAGATTGGAAGATAATCATTTTTTAAATGAAGAACTATTTATTAAAGCATATGTTAATGATCAAATAAATTTAACCAATAATGGAAAAAATAAAATACTTAAAGGTTTAGTAAAACTAGGTATAGATAAAGATTCAGCTAGCACTTATTTAGATACTATAGATAATGAAATATTTATAGCAAAAATAAATAAGTATGTTGATAAAAAAATAAGTACCAATAAAAATAGTTCAATATATATGCTTAAAAATAAAATAATGACTGATTTATTAAATTTAGGATATGAAAAGAGTGATATAGTTGAAGTTCTTAATTCTAAATCAATAAATGATGATGAAGCAAAAAAACGTGAATATGAAAAGATAAGAAAAAGTTTAGAGAAAAAGTATTCTGGAGATGTGTTAGAATATAAGGTAAGAGAAAAGTTATATAGGAAAGGATTCAGAAGTAATGAAATATAAATATGATATTTTAAGTAAAGAAGAAAAACGTGACTTAAAGAATGAGTATAAAAATAGTACTGAAGAAAATAAAAAGATGTATAAAAAAATTAATAGAATTAAAATACTTTGTATAATTGGTATTATATATGCAGTTATAATGATGATAGTAGATTTTTCACTTCATTTAAGCTTAGTTAATAAGATATTGGATTGTTTACTTTTGTTATTCTGTTTAATATTTATGGTTAAGATAAATGATATAACAAGAATGACTTTAACAAAATATTTGAAATCAAAGAAAAAGTAGTTATATATTTTTTCTTTTTTTTATATTATTTAGTATGAAAAAGTATATTTTAATTTTTTTAAGTTGTTTATTTATTCCATTTTCTGTAAATGCCACTAGTGTTGTTATGGATATGGATTCTAAAAGAGTTTTGTCTGGTAGTGCAGAAAATGAAACAAAGCTAATTGCATCAACTACAAAAATATTAACTGCTATGGTAGTAATCAATAATACGGATATAAAGAATATAGTTACAGTAGATGAAAATGTTTTAAAAAGCTTCGGATCAGGTATTTATATTGAGATTGGTGAAAAGATAAGTGTTGAAGATTTACTTTATGGACTTCTTTTAAGAAGTGGAAATGATGCTGCTATTGCACTTGCATGTTATGTTGGTGGATCAATGGAAGGATTTTCGATATTGATGAATAGTTTGGCGTCTTCTATTGGTATGACCAATTCCAATTTTATTAATGCAAGTGGACTTGAAAATGAAAAAGGTGATGGAAATACTTCAACAGCAAAAGATATGGCAATACTTATGAGTTACGCTATGCAAAATGAAATATTTAAACGAATTACTTCAACAAAACATCATATAGTGAAAACTAATTATAAGACTTATGATTGGTACAACAAAAATAAACTTTTGAGTATGTATAAATATACAACTGGTGGAAAAACAGGTTTTACTAAAAAAGCTTATAGAACTTTAGTTACCAGTGCAAGTAAAGATAATAAAAATCTAGTTGTTGTAACCTTAGATGAAGCAAATGATTTTGATAAACATAAATATCTATATGAAACAACATTTAAAAAATATAAAAAAGTAAAAGTAGTAGACGCTTCAACATTTTTAAAAAGTGAAGGTTTAAAAGTTAATAAAGATATTGATATGCTTTTAAGTGATGATGAAATTGAAAAAGTTGAGGTTGATGTTGTTTATACGGATGATGTAACTAATCGTGTAGGTTATGTAAATGTATCTTTAAATGATGTAGTTTATTATAAAGAGGATATATATTTATACGATAAGAAAGAGGATTCATTTTTCTATAAATTAAAGAGTAAAATACTTTCAATTTTTAAGTAAAGATATTAATTTATCTTTTTTTTTGGTACAATACTTATGAGTGGTGATTTTATGGAAAGATTACAAAAAGTTATAGCTGCTTCAGGTGTTGCATCAAGAAGAAAAGCTGAAGAATTAATATTAAAGGGATGCGTAAGCGTTAATGGAGAAAAAGTAACAGAACTTGGAACAAAAGTTAATGGAAATGATTTAATATGTGTTAATGGAAAGAGTATAACTGAAGAAGATAAAGTATATTTCATGCTTAATAAACCAAGAGGTATTATATCTTCTGCTAAGGATGAACTAAATCGTAAAACAGTTGTAGATTTAATTGATACTGATAAAAGAATTTATCCAATTGGTAGACTTGACTATGATACAACGGGGCTTTTACTTTTGACAAATGATGGTGAACTTTCAAATATATTAACACATCCAAATTTTAATGTTGAAAAGACTTATGTCGCTAAGCTTAATAAATTTTTAGAACCAAGTGATTTTATGAAATTAAAGAATGGTGTAATGATTGATGGAAGAATGTGTAAACCAACCAAAGTTAGATTAAAAGAAAACAATAAAATTAAAAATTATGCTTATGTAGAAGTTACAATTGTTGAGGGAAGAAATCATATTATAAAAAGATTATTTATGGAACTAGGTTATTTAGTTGATAAATTAACGAGAACGAGTTATGCTGGTATGTCTTTAGGAACAATGAAAAGTGGAGAATATCGAAGCTTAACTATAAAAGAAGTAAAAAGGTTATATGAATATGGAACAAGTAACAATAAATAAACTTGATAATAAAGGAAGAGGCATCGGATATTATCATAACAAAATTATTTTTGTAAAAAATACTTTACCTGGAGAAGAAGTGGTATTAAAAAATACTCACGAATATAAAAAATATTTTACAGCTGAAGTAGAAAGATTTATAAAAACAAGTGATCTAAGAAATACTCCGAAGTGTCCTTATTATGATGTTTGTGGTGGATGTAATTTAATGCATGTTGGTATTGATTATCAAGAGGAATATAAGTACGAAAAAGTAAAAGATATTTTAAAAAAGTATGCTCATATTACAGATAATGTTAAATTTGTAAAAAACAATAAAGAACTTTTTTATCGTAATAAAATTACTTTGCATGTACATAATGGCGAAGTTGGATACTATAATGATGAAACTCATCAATTCGTTAATGTTAATAACTGCTTAATTGTCAACAATGAAATAAATGAATTTATTAAAAAGAATTTAATAAATGTTAATAATGGTGAAATTGTCATAAGAGTAAATTATGAAGGAAAAATATTAGTTTCAGTAAACAGTGAAGATGATGTTTCTTTTAATGATTTAGATAATTGCAACATAGCTGGGGTTGTTATAAATGATAAATGCGTTTATGGTGAACCTTATTTTTATGATTATATTGGGGATTTTAAGTTTAAAGTAAGTTATAACTCGTTTTTTCAAGTTAATAATTATATGGCAAGCAACATATTTATGATTTTAAAAAGCAATTTAAAGGGTAAAAATTTGCTTGATTTATATTGTGGAGTTGGAACTTTAGGATTGAGTTTAAAGAATAATTTTGAAAACATTTATGGTGTTGAAAAAATTGAAAATGCAATTTTAGATGCCAAAGAAAATGCTTTGATAAATGACTGCCATAACGCTCACTTTTTTGCTGGAGATACGTATGAAGTTTTAAAAAAAATTGATGTTTATTTTGATACTATTATAGTTGATCCTCCTAGAAGTGGATTAAATGAGGAAACAAGGAATCTAATTATTAAATTAAAACCTGAAAATATTTGTTATGTTTCTTGTGATCCTTTTACTTTAGCTCGTGATTTAACTTATTTTAATGAATTTTATAATGTTGAAAAAATCAATGCACTTGATATGTTTCCAAATACCTATCATGTAGAATGTGTTTGCTTGTTAAAACTAAAATAAAGCCTTATATTTGGGCGAAAATCAACTGTTCAGTGCCTATAAAAAAAAGCGTATTTTTGATAAAAAAACACCTGTTTTTTAAAAACTTTATGGAGGGTGTTTGAGAAGAATATATTTACTCATATTATATTAGGTGATATGGGTGACTAAATAAAATAAATAGTAGAAATTATTTTAATAAATAAAGAATATGGAGAAATTATGAGAATTGCAAGAAAAGAAGATATAGAGGAACTTTCAAAATTACGAGTCATACAACAAAAAGAAGACTGGAAAGAAGAATATCCAAAAGGAGAAGATAAAAAATTTTATGAAATAACAAAAAAATATTTAATTAAGCATTTAAATGAGGACATAATCTTTTTTATAGAAGAACAGGGAAAACATATTATTGCCACATGTGGATTACAAATTATAAATTATATGCCACAGTGTGTGAAATGTGGAAAAGAAGGCTATATTTGCGATGTATTTACTTTGCGTGAATATAGAAGAAAAGGAATACAGACAAAACTAATAGGTGAATGCATAAAATTTGCACAAGAACAAAATCTAGAAATTTTGAAACTTTCTAGTGATAATCCAGAAGCGATTTCTATTTATAAAAAGTATGGATTTGAAAAAGAAAAATTAATTATGGAATATTATATAAAATAAGAGGAAAAAGATGTTAAATAAGGAAAAAATAAAAGAAGCGCTAGAGTATTATGATATAAAAGATACAAAATATCAAGAAAAATGTAACAAGTGCATTGACGAAATAAAAAATAATAAAAGGATACAAAATAAAACAAAAGAAATATATGATATCTTATATATTGACAAAACAGAAAAGCTTAGAGAACTATGGGAAGTAAAAGATATAGAATCTTTATTTGAAGAAAAAATAAACCCATTTATAACAAATATATTATTATTGCTTGGACTTGAATATCATAAAGAAAATATAAAAAAATACAATTTTGATAATGAACAAATCAAAATTCAAAAACAAAGAATAAGAGAATGTTTGTTAAATGACATTGTAAATAAACATTACGATGGAATCAGAATTTCACAAATGTTATGGGGAACATATTTTATAAATGCAAGATTAATAGAATGTGGAAGACTGCAATTTGAACCAACAATAAATAATAAAATTAAAATACATATACCAGCAGGAAAAAATCTAGATATAAATGAAGTGAAAAAATCAATACAAAATTCGAGGGAGTTACTTAAAAAATATTATAATATAGAAAATCCAAAATATATTTGTGAATCATGGTTATTAAGTAAAGAAATATCAAAAATGTTAGATGAAAATTCTAATATTAAAAAATTTCAAAAACTTTTTGAAATACAAAGTTCTAAAAACGGAATAGATGATGTTTTAAATTTTGTGTTTAATTTAAAAAAATGTGATAATTATAATGAATTACCAGAAACAACCGTATTACAAAAAAGTATAAAAAATTTTTTAATAGATAATGGAACAATATATGAAGGATATGGGGAGTTGAAAGAATGAAATTATATGTAATAAGAAATTTGTAAAATTGCAAATCTTAAAAATTTTATTTATTTTGAAAAAAATTCTAAAAATATGGTATAGTATACTCATGTTTAAATTAAGTTAACATAAAAAAAATAAATGTTCTTTTTTATGTAAACAAGGAAAATTATGACTTCGTTGTTCGGCTACAAGGAATGTAGAATCAATTTGTATTTCGAAAGAAGGTTGTTAACTGATGTTAGTAAGACTAAATGAAAATGCTAAAAACTTTTTTATAAATGAATATGATCGAATAGGTTTGCTTTTAAATGATTTAATAAAAAAGTCTTTTATTGATTATTATGGAAAAGAATATTAATTTAAAATAAACAATATTTTTTCGAAAATAAAAATCATATTTATTTCTGAAAACTTTGAAAAAAATACAATATATACTCGAATGAATAATATTTATATAGAAAATAATGATACTGACAATTTAGATTATTTTAGTTTACTTAAACTTGGGTTCTATAATATTTTAAGTCAAAAAAAGAAAAATGATGAAAATAAAAAAATAATTATTGCTCATAGTGACAATTGTAATGGATATTGCGAATATGACGAGTGGATAGAAAAAAATCTAACATCTAATGGGGCATCTATTCAAAATTCTGTTGAACCAATTATATATATTGAGGTCGGAAACGATGGAACGATCAATTTACATGGATTAATACACGAAATAAATCATTTAATAATGAAAGAAGGCCTTTGTTATGATGAAAATGGTAATTTTTATAATATTTCTGGAATATATGAAAACAGAAATGAGAAAATGTTTAATGAGATAATTAATGAATATATTTCAAAAAGAATTATAGACAATATAGGTTCAAAACTTGTGTCTGACTATAAATTTATAAAAAACGATTTTGGAAGTTGGTATGTTGATCTTGATAAATTAAATGGTAATTTAATCTATCAAATATTTATTCTTTTAGAAGATTTGATAAAAAAATCAGTAATTAGTGGAAATAGTATGTTAATTAAAAGAATACTAAATGATAATGCGATTAAAGCATTTGATTATATAAACAAAACATATAAAGGTTTATTTAGTGAATTATATGTTCCTGGCAAAAGAAAAGAAATTATCGAAGAAAAATCTAAAGATATAGATAAAGAAAAAATAAGAAATAGAAACGAATATATAATTGAAGAAATTAAAAAATCATATGATAATTATTTAATTTATAATAATCAAATAGATGATTATGTTGATAAACTTGCGAAAAATGGCAGTGCTGCAAAAATAAATAACTAAATAATTTGATATGTTTTTTTTTGATAAATGTTCAGTAAAGTTATATGTTTATTGGCATTTAGACATGTTGAACGTATCTTAATAAGAAATTTAACTAACTTATAATTAATGTAAAATTAGTTAGTGTTTATTAAATATATCTTGTTATATAAAAATTATTTTGATATGATTTATGTGTATTAATTAGGTTGCTAAGTATTAATATGACAATTTGATCGACTAGAGTTTATAAGATAAAGCAACTAATCTTATATGCATGAATGCGGAGATATACATTTGGTATATCTCTTTTTTGTTTGTAAAGGAGGAAAAACTATGAATCAAGTAATAAAAACCAAAAATAAATATTTGCTCATGAATTATAAAAAGAATTAATGATATGTTATAATGTATATAGAAAGAAAACAAAAAATAGTAATTTGCTTGTTAGGAGGATTGATTATGAAAAAAACGGTTTTTGTTATTTTATTATGTGGAGTAATAGCTTTATGTTTATCAGGATGTGGTAAGTCTAGTGTAGAAAATGCTAAAAAAGATTTGCAAGAAAGTCAAGAAAAATATGGCTTTGTTGAAAAAGAAACTATTGATGTTTTAGTGGCAAAATTTAATACTGAAGTACTGGATAATAGTTCATTAAATTCCGCATCAGCTGATTATTTAACTGAAGATAATAATCAATATTGGTATGGATTAATTGAGGGTATTTATTTAGTAGTTGTCCCAGAAAACTATACTGGAGATAAAACGATTGATATCGTAGATTATATGCTTATTTATGTAGATAAAACTAGTAAGCATAAAGATGATGCAGTTGTATATGCTAAACATTTAATCAAAGCAAATTATAATGAAGCAACAGAAACTGAAATTGATACATTATTAGAGGAAGCAAAAAATAAATCAACAACTGGTAAAACAGCATACAATGGAAAAGGTATTTCTGTTGGTTATTTAGATAACAATGATTATTATCAATATCAAGTATTGAGATTTTATAAATAGTCAACTCTTAGTTACGTGTTAGACAAATAGTAATTTAAAAGTGAGGTTAGAAAATGAATATGATATTTTTTGCAGTATTTCTATTGATAGGCTTAGTATTATTGATTTTGTCATTAGTATTTAAAAATAAAGATAAAAAAATTTTTGGAAAATGCACTTTATCAACAAAAGGAAAAGTTATAAAGTATACATTATGGAATAATAATGGAATACATTTTCCTATAGTAGAGTATGTGGTTAAAGATACTAAATATAATCAAAGGCTTAAATATGGTTGGATTATAAATAAGTCATCATCTTTTAATGGAGTAAAGACTAAAGTAGTAAATGATATTTTCGGAGAAAACTTGGTAATTAATAGCAATGCCTATATTTCTACCAATGTTTTAAAAGAGCATTTTCCTATTGGAACAGAATTAGATGTTTTTTATAATCCAGAGAATCCAGCAAAAAGTTATGTAGCAAGATTTGTAAAAAATCCAGCAATAAAAGTTCTATTTTTTATAGGATTATTCTTTATTGCTTTAGCTTTTATTGGACTTATCATTTTACCAAAATAATCGTTTATAAATTAGCATGCAAAATAGTGAGAGTCGCATTAATGATAAATAAGTGAAAATTTTATTAAAGAAAGAGGGTAACTAAATGAATGATGGATTTGTAAAAATGTGGGATAATTGGTCTAAAAGACGTAGTAGTGTGCCTGTTTATGATTTATGGTTAGATGAATATAAGAATATTTTAGATGAAAATAAAGATAATGAAATATTGGATTTAGGTTGTGGAATAGGAGCGGATACTTTATATTTATTGGAAAGAGGTTATAATGTTTTATCCTGTGATTTTTCAGTTGAAGCATTAAAGAGTATTGAAAATAATATTCCTAATAGTAAAACATTCTATTTGGACATGATGAAGAAGTTTCCTATTGATGATAAAAAGTATTCATTAATAATTGCTGACTTATCATTACATTATTTTAATAATGAAACAACTATACATATAATGAAAGAAATCAAACGAATTTTAAAAGATGGTGGTGTTTTGTTAGCAAGAGTTGCTTCAGTAAATGATTTTAATTTTGGTGCAGGTCAAGGTGAAAAGCAAGAAAATAATTGTTATTTTGAAGGCGCTTACACTAAAAGATTTTTTGATTTAGAAGATGTAAACAAGTATTTTAGTATCATAGGTGATGTGGAAGCAAAGGAATCACAAATGACTAGGGATGAAGAAGAATATTCTAAACCTAAGGTGCTATATACAATAAAAGTAGAAAAGAGGGAATTGGGTGAGTAATGAATTAAAAGTTGTAGAAAAATTTTTTGAAAATAAACAAATAAGAACTATCTGGAATGGTGATGAAGAAAAATTTTATATTAGTGTTGTTGATATGATTGAGATTCTAACAGATAGTAATGAACCTAGAAAATATTGGAATTGGTTAAAAAATAAATTATTAAAAGAAGAACAGTTTGAAACGTCTAGTATTACTAGACAGTTGAAATTAATAGCTAAAGATGGAAAAAATCGTATGACTGATGTAGTAGATATTGAGGGAATGTTTAGACTTATTGAATCTATTCCATCAAAAAAAGCTGAACCAATAAAACTTTGGCTTGCACGACTTGGTAAAGAAAGAATTGATGAGGAATATGATCCTGAAATTACTATTAATCGTGCTCTTGAAAACTATAGAAAAAAAGGATATTCTGATGAATGGATAAATCAAAGATTAAAATCTATAGATGCTAGAAAAGAATTCACTGATGAATTAAAAAATAAAGGTATAGAAAATAGTAGGGATTTTGCAGCATTAACTAATATCTTAACTAAAATATGGAGTGGATATTCTGTAAAAGAATATAAAGAACTAAAAAATTTAAAGAAAGAAAATTTAAGAGATAATATGACTAATATGGAATTGGTTCTTAATATGTTAGCTGAAGTTTCATCTACGGAAATATCTAAAAGTTCAAATGATTTGGGATACAATAGTGTTAAAGATTCTATAGTAAAAGGCGGCAGTGTTGCAAAAACCGCTAAAGAACAAATAGAAAAAGAAACTGGTAGAAAAATAGTAAGTAGTTATAACAATAAAAATATTAAACAAATTGGTAATGATTAAAAAAATATTATTTAATTACGTTAATTATAAAAAATTCAATGACATTTTAGGTATAATGTATATATGTTAGGAAGATGGTAGAATATGGAAAAATGGGAAAAAGTTTTAAATTAATTTTTGAAAGAATACGTTGATGATGATTCAATCCTAGGAGCTATTTTAGGTGGAAGTTATGCAACTGGTAATTATACAGAAAACTCTGATATTGATATTAGTATTATTACAACTAATGATAATTATAAAAAAAGGGGTAATGTTATTATTGATGATATTATGATTGAATACTTTATAAATCCTATTTCTGAATTAAAAAAATATATGGAAGACGATTATAATAATAGGCATAGATTATCCACGTCAAATTTAATAGGTAATGGTAAGATAATTTTTTCCAAAAATAATATAATGGAAGATTTACAAAAAGAAGCTTTATCATATTACAACAAGGAATTTCCAACTCCAAATGAAACAAAAGTTAAATGTCAAAAATATGCTTGTTGGGATGCTTATGATGAATTAAAAGATAAAGTTAAAAATAATGAATCATATAATTTAAATTATTTTGTGTTATTGCAAAATTTGATTGATTGTTATTATTATAGTAATAATGTTGCAAGTGTTCCAATATCTAAACTTGAACAAATTTTAAGAAATAAGGAATATGCTAGAAAGTATAATTTAAAAAATGAACCTTCAGAAGAGTTTAAAAGATTGGTACTTGAATGTATTGATACAATTTCTATAGATAAAATAGATGAGTTGTACAAATTCGTAATAAAAGATTGGAATATTACTGATTTTGTATTAGAAAATAATAAGTAGAAATATTAGAGATTAATAATAATTGATTAAATTTGCTTGTTAAAGAGTAGATTTTTGCTAAAAATTTGTGAAATGAAAAGGAATATTTTCTTATATACAATAAAATATAAAGGAGAGAATTGAATGAAATATGAGTTGGTAAATGCAACAAAAGAAGATATTGAATATGTAAAAAAGGCTAAACTTTATAGCATATTTAATTATGCTGATAATTTACCAAAAGAAGAAGTGTTAAAAATTAATGTATATGTGGAAAATAATATACCTATTGAAATTTTTGATTATAAAATAGTAAAAAGTGATAATAAAAAAATAGGATGTTTATTAGTTACTAAAAAGGATGACGATACTTTTTTAGATGAAATATATTTAGAGGAAGAATATAGAAATAAAGGTATTGGTACATCAATTATAAAAGATATTTTGAAAACTAATTCGACTGTATATTTATGGGTATATAAAAAGAATATCAATGCAATATCATTATATAAAAAAATGAACTTTGAAATATTAAGTGAAACGGAAAATAGATATTATATGAAATATAGTCAATAGTTTATAATATTATACATATCAAAAAATTTAAATATGTAATAAAAGAATGGTGATGGTTATGTTAAAATTATATGTGCCTAAATTGGAAGATTATTGGTATGAAGAAAAAATTTTAAAAGATCCAAATACGATGAGTTATAATGCTGGTTATGAAGTTGTGTATTATGGTTATCATTATGATACGGGATGTATTGATTTTCCAAAAGATAAATGGAAGGAAAAATTTGGTAAAAGACAAAATAGAAATGTGTATTTTGCTTATGTAATAGATTTAGAAATCAATGAATTTATTGGATATTGTAATTATCAATATAATGAAAAAGATAATAAATACGAATGTGGTTTATTGATAGATGCTAAATATAGAGGTAATGGATATTCAAAAGAAGTGCTAACCTTACTATGTGAAGAAGCAAGAAAAAATGGTATAAAGGAATTATATGACTCTTTTGAGGTTAATAGAGGAAATACTTTAAAAATTTTTGAGTCTGTTGGTTTTAAAATTGTAAATGAATTAACATGGAAAAAATTTGGTAAAGAAGTAACTGGAGTAGAAGTCAAAATAGAATTGTGATTATAGATTAAAAGTGTAAAAAAGAATGAGGAATATTGTATGATTATAAACAATAAAATAGAGAGTTTGGAAAAAATTATAAAGTTAAATTTAAATAAATTTCCCGAAAAGCTTTTTAAAA
>FR884179.1:0-91966 GCA_000435515.1 Firmicutes bacterium CAG:582 | reverse complement strand
AATTTCCCGAAAAGCTTTTTAAAAAAGGCGATGTAAATGAAATATTAGATTTTATTAAAATTTATCCCGCGGAGTTTTATGCTATTAGAGATAAATCTAAATCTTGCGGAAATTTTAAATTGAAAGTGCCACGTGATAAAGTTATTGAGGAAATAAGCAATTATGATTTATTTACTATAAATGTTAGTTCAGCTAATTATGAAGAAAATCAGCTGCTAGTTGGTGAAGTTGAGTTTTTTAGAAATGGTGATGTTTATTGTTGTGTTTCTACTAATCAAAAATATTCTGTAAGAGATGCATGTAAAAATCCTGATTTTAATTTAAAAACAAATATTTTTGATAAAACTCTTAATGATATTCCTTATATTGATGATGTATATGATTACATATCTAGAAATGAATTATATGATATTATTGTTGAATTTTCATTATTTAGTAAAACTGTTGGAATTTATAATGAAAATATAATTATTTATGAGATTAGAACACATTACTAATTAAGGTTTGGAGAAGACGTATGAAAAAAGTTTATGAAAGTGATGAATTTGAACTTTATATGGATGAATCAATTGAGATTCTTTCTAATGCGATAATTGAAAATACATTGGAAAAATTTGAATTATTTAGACGTATATTTAAACAAGATAAATTGATTAAATCAAAAGTTGTTATATTTGGTGATTTAGATGAGTTTAGAAAAGATGCATGTAAACAAAGAAAAATTGAATCAATACCTGAATATTCTAGAGGATGGTTTAAAAAAAGTGAAAATGCTAGTTTTCTTTGCATAGATAAAATTCCTTTGTTTGAAACAAAGTTATTTTATCAAAGAATAGGTTGTGTTGCTCATGAATGTTTTCATAATTTTTATCGTCACTATTATTATGGGGATGATCGTATAACTTGGTTTGATGAAGGTTTAGCTCAATATTTTTCTGGAGAGTTTGAACATTATAATGATGAAGACTGGTGTTCTCTTTTTAAATTTTATAAAAGCAATAGTCATTATTTTGGTAATATTAATGAAAAAATTAATGGAACTAACGAAGTAGCAGATGAAAATATTTTTAAAAGAACAGGTGTTTTTGAAGGGTATGCGGCATCAGTTTTAGCAATCAAATATTTAGTTGATGTATATGGAGAATCTTATGTTTTTAGTCTTATGTTTAATAATGATGAAATAAGAAAAATAGGAAATAATATTTTAAGTACAATAAGTGAATATTATGATAAACTATATAATGTAGAAATGAGTAAGTGATTTATTATGAATAGAAAAGTGATGTTATTACTTTGTAGTTTGTTTTTTTGTTTAGGTATGAATGTTTATGCAGCAAGTAATCCATATAGTTCAAAAGGCCCTTATGGAGTAAATTGTACTTGGTATACATGGAAAAAAGTAAATGAAAAAACAGGTATATTTTTACCTGCTTGGGGAAATGCGAAAACTTGGTATACATCGGCTGAAAAAGCAGGATACTCAGTAGGTAAAACTCCAAAGAAAAATTCTGTTGTTGTATGGAATATTACTTCATATGGACATGTAGGTTATGTAGAACGAGTAAATGGAAATGATATTTACGTTTGGGATTCGGATTCTAGTTGTATAGATGAAAGTGATAAAGACTATATTGCGTGCATGGAAGCATCAGTTGCAGAAGAAACAGATAAAGCTTGTAAAAAAAATGCTAAACTAACTTCTTGTAAGTTTGATGCAAACGAAGATGTTATTGGCTATATATATTTAGATAGTGTACCTAAAACGACAACAGTTAAAAAAACTACAGTTACAACGACAACAACTTCAACTACAAAAGTTAAATCTAATAATAATTATTTAAGCAGTTTAAGTATAGATATTGGAACATTAAATTTTGATAAAAATGTTTTTGAATATACATTAGATGTTGAAAATGATATTGATTCAATTAAGATAGAAGCCTTACCTGAAGATAATTCTTCAGTAGTTACTGGAATAGGTGAATTTCCTTTAGTAGTAGGAATAAATGAGTTTAAAATAAGTGTGACATCAGAAAGTAATGAAACTCGTGAGTATGTTATTCATATTAATAAAAAAGAAAATGAAGAAATAAAAATAGTAAAAAAGAAAAACGATAAACGTTATATTTTAGTTGTTATATTAGTCAGTGTACTTTTAATAACAATACTCATATTTTTGTTGAAGTTCATGATAAATAGAAAAAAGGTAAAATAAAAAAATGTTTGGTTTAAATTCCAAACATTTTTGTTAATTGTCTTTTTATTTCCTCTTCACTTAAAGGAATTGGAGCTTCTGGAGTATTGTAAGTTTTAACAATTTCGGCTAAAAATTCGTTTTCATATTCCTTTAACTCTTCAGCATTATAATTATCTATTTTCTTTTTTAATGCTGCAATTTGTTTTTCTTTTTCATTTCTTAAAACTTCCAATATTATAGTTTGACCATTTTCTCCTACTAAATAAGAACTAACAAATATTTTAAACAAAGTATCTGGTATTTTGCTTGTTAGATAAGAAAACATTTCAAGTTCCTCAAGATTAAATATCAATTTACCATAATAGGTAAATAAATGATTTAAAAGAGTTTGCTTTTCTGATTCTGAGTATTCACTCCATTTTTTTACTTCCATATAAAACTTCCTTTTCTGGTTGTATATTATAACTAAAATTTTATATAAGTCAAATTTTTATCGGCTTCTTCCTTGTTTAGATTTTATAGTAGCCTCAAAATTATAAGTGTAAATGGTATTCTCTAAAAATTCGTTTAATTTTTCATTAATATCAGGTTTAGAAAAATCTATTGGTCTTGTTAAATCGAATAAAGCTTGTAATTTATTTTCTCTTAAAGCTTTTGCTATAGCAGCTTGAGGATTAAAATTTAAATATTTTGCAATTATATATACTTTTAATACCTCATCTGGATTACTGGCAATTAATAATCTATATTCGTTTAATTCTGTTAAAATATCATTTGTTTTTCCATAATAAATATATGCATGAAAAAGTATACTTCTTTTTTCATTTTCGGTATATTCATTCCAATTCTTTTTTAACATTTTGGCTTCTCCTTTATACTTATGATATTATATATTATAGCATATATTTGTGGAGGTATTTATGAATATTGATGATATTTTATTTAAGCTATCAAAATCAAAATTTAGAAGTAGTTTTCATTTAAAACAGAAAGATTTAGATTATATAGAAAAGAAGGGATTAAAAACTATTGAAAGTCATGCTTATGATTTTATAAGAACAAGACTGGCACCAGAAAATCCTTTAAATGATGGAAAACAAACACCTACCCATGGACACCCAGTTTTTGTTTCAGAACACGCTACTGCAACATGTTGTAGGGAATGTTTATATAAGTGGCATCATATAAGAAAAAATCATGAGTTAAGTGAAAAAGAAATTGATTATGTTGTTAAAGTTATTATGACTTGGATAAAAAATGAAATGACTAAACCATAAGTTGAGTTAATTCAACTAAATAGTTATTTCTTTTTTTTATTATTTATCTTAAAGTTGATGGTGAAAGGAGAAATTTATGAAAAAGAAAATTTTAATTATACTAAGTATAATTGTAGCATTTATTTTTGGGGGAGTTTTAGGTTTTATCGTCTTTAAAGATAAAGGATTAAGTAAATTGCCTAAGCCTGAACTTACTGGTGGAGAAAGAGGTAGTCTTGGAATTGATAAAAATATTAATGAACAAACAATAGATAAGTATTTAAATAGAAGTGATTCAGTTTATATAGATGTAAGAATGCTTAAGGATGCTGCTAACTGGGAAAAAATCAATGGGGATTCGTATCTTTCTGGATTTGTAAGTGGTTTTGAGGTATTACCTTATCCATATTTAGTTGATGATAGTATAAGTACTGAACTAGAAAGCATTGTTGGTAAAGGATATCAAGGAAAATCTTTGTTTAAAAATGTTTCTGGAAAATATGTTGCAAATTATGAAGAATCATTAAACATCTTAGAATATTTTTTTCCAAAGGATAAATACATATTCTTGATGTGTGGAGGCGGTGGATATGCTGGCCAAACAAAGAAACTTCTTGTATCTCTTGGATGGGATGAATCTAAAATCTATGATGTTGGTGGTTATTGGTTTTATGATGGAGCAAATAAGGTTTCTGTTAAAAGAGAAGAAAACGGCAAAAGTGTTTATGATTTTTGGAAAGCAACTTACCATAATATAGATTTTTCTTCATTAAAAGAGGTTCAGTAGTGAAAAGAATTATTTTACTTGTTTTGGTTATATTATCTATGACTGGCTGTACTAAGGAAAACAGTAAATTCTATTTAAATGATGAATATTATAATGCCGGAAAATTAGTTGATATAGATAGTAAAGAATTGACGAACATACTTAAATCGAATGATTCTTTTATATTGTTTACTTTTAATCCTTATTGCAATTTTAAGGTATCATGTGAAAACGTTGTAGAAAATTTTTCTAAAAATAATAATATAACTATTTTTAAAATTCCTTTTGAAGAGTTTAAAAGCACTAAATTATATAATACTATAAAATATGCTCCATCAATAATTTTAATAAATAAAGGAAAAATTGAAACTTATTTAGATCCAAATAAAGATGAAGATTCAATAAAATATCAAGAAGAAAAAGCATTAAAAGATTATATAGAAATGTATATAGATACAAAAAAATAATTATATACTTTTCCATCTATGCTATACTAAATATGTAAATAGGAAGGTGCATTTATGGAAAAATCAAAAGTATATTTTACTAATAAACTTACACCAGAATCTTTAGTTAATATCTATAAACATTTAGGAATTGACCTTAAAGGAAATGTAGCAGTTAAACTTCATTCTGGTGAAGATGGAAATCAAAATTATGTAAAACCAGAATTTTTAAAAGATATTATTAATTATGTTGGTGGTACTGTTGTTGAATGTAATACAGCGTATAGTGGTGCTAGAAATGAAACAGAAAAGCATAAAAAATTAATAGAAAAACATGGATGGAATAAATATTTCAATGTTGATATTATGGATAGTAATGGATACATTAAACTTGATGTACCAAATGGTAAGATTATAAAAGAAAACTATGTTGGAGCATCTATTAATAATTATGATTCAATGCTAGTATTATCTCACTTCAAAGGACATCCAATGGGTGGATATGGTGGAGCTTTAAAACAACTTTCAATAGGAGTTGCTTCTAGTGAAGGTAAAGCATTTATTCATTCTGCTGGAAAAGTTATGGATCAAAATGTTTTGTGGGATAATATTCCTGAACAAGATTTATTCTTAGAGAGTATGGCTGATGCTGCAAGTTCTGTTCACAATCATTTTAAAGGTAATATTGCTTATATCAATATGATGGTTAATATGAGTGTTGACTGTGACTGTTGTGCTAAAGATGAAGATCCTTGTATGAAAGATATCGGTATTCTTGCTTCTCTAGATCCAATTGCAATTGATCAAGCATGTATTGATTTAGTTATAAATTCAAATGATCAAGGTAGAGATCATTTGCTTGAGAGAATTAATTCAAGACATGGAATTCATACAATTGAAGCTGCTATTGAACTTGGATTCGGTAATCGTGAATACGAGCTTATAAATATAGACTAGGTACACATGTGCCTTTTTAATTTCTCTTTAAAATAGATAAATTCTCTTTAAAAAGAGTTTATAAATTTTTTACTAATAGTATTATATTTAACGTTGGAGGCTATATGAATAATTTAATTAATAAAGTAACATTTAGAAGTAAAAATTCAATATTATTTATGATTTTAGTTGGTTTCTTACTTTCTTTAATATTGATTCTTTTCAATTTTGATTTTTCTATAAATGAATATTTAAAAAATGTCAAAGAAAAGAATATTGATTGGAGAAGCGTATTAGTTGATACAGATGATTTAAATAATATTGAGAAATTTAAAAGAATTGATCATGTTACTCAAGTAACGGATATAAATTTTTTTATTTATGGATTTTTTATTGATAAAAGTCAAAATATAACATTATATGCTCTTAATGAGAATGAGTTAAATAATTTAGAGATAGTTAATGGAAATAAAAATGTTCAAGGAAATAATCTAATTTGTCCTAAAAAATTTAAGACAGTTGGTTCAACTTTTTCAAGAAATTTTAAAAGAATACATTATGATTCAGCTGGAGTAGATGAAATTTTAGATGAGAGAGACGAAACTTTTTATATTTCAGCAAACTATGATTCAAAAAAAATTATGATAGATGGTATAACATGTTTTACGAGTTTAGAAAACTTGGAACGTTTAATAAGATACGCAGATTATAATCAAGATGTAAATTATGCTCTCTCAACTATAAATATTATAGTTGATAACATAAAAAATATAGATTATGTAAAAGAAGAATTAAAGAAAATGGGTTTTGATAGTTATGATAAAGTTGAAATAGATTATGATGGACTAAATAATTTAGAAATAACATTTATTGTTGTATTATGTTTTATGTTGATTATGGTTTATATAGCAATCAGTTTGCATTTAAAACGAAATGTAGAAAGCAAGAAAAAAGAAATTTTATTATATAAAAGTATTGGCTTTACAAATAAAAACATTTTTAGAATTTATGGGTATGAATATTTAATAGTTTTTGTTTTCTCAATATTATTTGCTTATTTAATTAATTTATTGGAAACATTTGCAATTTCAAATATATTAATAAGAACTGAATACTTTGAATTGCTTAATTATAAAATGAATATCTATTCAATGTTAATAATTATACCAATTGGATTCATTTTGATAGTTTTATTCTCTTTGAATAAAATAAGAAAGGTTGTTAAAGGTGCTATATATGATAATTAAAAATTTAAGTAAGAAATATATAAAGAAAAATGAAGAAATAGAAATTTTTAAAGATTTGAATGTTGAATTTGAACTCGGAAAATTTTATATGATTATTGGACCTAGTGGGAGTGGGAAAACATCGCTTATAAAAATAATTGGATTATTGGATTCAAACTTTGATGGAAGTGTTTTAGTTGCAACAAAAGATGTATCTCATTTGAATGATAAAGAACTTTCTAAAATACGTTATGAAAATATAGGTATAATTTTTCAAGATTACTATTTAAATCCTAGATTAACTGCTTTTGAAAATGTTTTAGTTTCAACTATGCTAGATAAGAGTTTGTCAAAGTTGGATAGAAAAGAAAAGGTGGAATCTTATTTAAAAAAAGTAGGATTAGAGAATAGAGAAAACCATTTTCCAGCTGAACTTTCTGGTGGAGAATGTCAACGTGTTTGTATAGCACGTTCGCTTATAAATAATCCTGATTACATATTATGTGATGAACCGACTGGTTCTCTTGATCCAGATAATGCTGCTAATATAATTAAAATATTAAAAGGTTTAGCTGATGATGGAAAGTGCATTATCATGGTCACACATGATATGAATAATTTAAAGAATGCAGATATTATATATCGTTTAGAAAATAAAACTTTAGTGAGATGTGATATTAATGATATTAAAAAATGTGATTAGAAAAGAAAATTTTTGGAAATATGTATTAGTTTTTTTTGTATCTTTATTTTTAAATTTTTCTTTAATAATTTTATTAAGTTATTTTCAAGAAAAGGAATATCAAAGAATAAATACTTTAGAAAACAGAAGTCTTGTAACCAATGCTACTTGTGATGAATTAAAAAAAGATAATTTTTATTGTAAAGATAATGTATTGATTTTTAAAGAAAGAAAGGATTTGGAAAATTTTGTTAAAGAAAATGAAGATAAATATGATTTAGAATATAATGGTATAGAAAACAATTCTAATGAGGTTTTTATAAATATACTAAAATTTTTTATAGTTGTATGTTTAATAATAAATATTGTGATTATCTTTATAACAGTAATTTCTTTTGTTAAAGATGATCAGAAAACAAATCAAATTTATCATGTTATTGGTTATTCAAAAAATAAATTATTTATACTCAACTATTTATCTTTTATATTGTTGTATTCCATTTTATTTTTAATTATTTTCTTTCTTTCATTAATAAGCATTATTATATTAAAGATAAGTTTTCAAGTATTATTTCTATTTTTTATGATGTATATTCTATTTTTTGCAATTGCATTTTTTCTTTATTTTATATTGCTTTGGAGGTTTATATGAATAAAAAAAATTTTTGTTTGATTATTATAATTATTATTTTTATCATAATTTCTGCTTTTTTGTTCTTTAAAGATAATCATAAATTTAATAATAATTCTATCGTTATATTTCCTTTAGAAAATTTGAATTCTACTGGGAATAAATATCTTGGATATAGTGATGGATATCTTTATTTTTTAAAAAGTTATAATATTGATGAATTATATGTTATTAAATCATAGAATAATAAAAATATATCTAATGATATCATTACAAAAGCAAAAACAAAAATAGAAGAAAACAAGAAAACTTTTTCAGTTGAAAATGAAACTTATAATGTAGTTAATTTGTTTGATGCTTTATATTTAAAAGATTCAAATATTTCAGTTACTCTAGATTATATTGAAAAGCAATTTAGTGTATTTATAGAAAAGAGAATAATTACCGATGAACTCCCAATCGAAATCTCTATAAATAAAAAAACAGATAATTTTAAAAAAGTTTATACATCTTTATATGAAGATGAAATTTATACAAAAGGTTTAGAATTAAAAAATATAGCTTCTGTAGGTGATGAATATCCATCTGATTATATTATATATCGTTTAGTAAATGCACAAGATAGTTTGTATAACGTTGAAGATGTAAGTGATTCTTTAATAGGAATTGATGCATATGAATTCGATAAAAACAACTATTTAATAGTGAAGAAAATAAATGATAATTATAGAGTAAAATACTATTTGTACTTGCAAAAAATAGATGAATTTAATGAGGAGTATGGATTTTAAAATATGAGTAAAGTGGTTATAGAGCTTCAAAATGTTACAAAAAAATATAAAAAGAATGGTGTTGATATTAAAGTCTTAGACAATGTTTCTTATAAGTTTTTTGATAAAAAGTTTTATTCTATTATGGGAGCGAGTGGAAATGGAAAATCAACGTTGATGAATATAATATGTGGGTTACTTAAATTTGATAATGGAACCATAAAGTATTTTGATAAATTTATTAATAAAAAAGTTGATTATGATTATCTAAGAAATAAAAAAATTGGACTTATTTATCAAACATTTTTATTAAATGATGATTTAACTGCATATGACAATGTTTTATTACCTTTACTTGTTGAAAAAGGCAATACAAATTCTAATGATTTATTGGTTAAATCAGCTTTAACTAAAGTTGGTTTGGTGATGCGAATGAATCATTATCCAAGTGAATTGTCAGGTGGTGAGATGCAACGAGTTGCAATTGCACGTGCGTTAATAAACAATCCAGATATTATTTTAGCGGATGAGCCTACTGGAAATCTTGATAAGGATAATGAGAAGGCTATTTTTGAGATGCTAAAACAAGAATCTGTTAAAGGAAAATGTGTCATTGTTGTAAGTCATAATAAAGAAATAGAAAAATATTCTGATGTATCTTTGAAATTAAAAGATGGTGATTTATATGAAACTAAAAAATAGTATTTTAAAAATTAAAAATTTAATATTCTTTTTTGTTTTAATCACTTTAGGAACTTTTTCTTTTGTTGGGCTGTCATATGTTTTTGGAGTAAGTAAGTATTTTTCTGAATATGCTTTGAACAGTATAGATGGTCGTTTAGTGTATGTAGGAATTGATGACGTAAAAAATGCTATATCATTAAAAAAGAGCCTTGAAGATAATCTTCATATTATAAATGTGTATGAAAGCACGGAAATTAATAACTATGGAATTGTTAAAGAATTCACCAATAACTTATATGATGGCGATATTGAAATTTTTCCAATAAAAAATGTTAATTTTAATATTATTTCAGGAAAAAGTTCTGTTGATACTGATGGAATGATTTGTCCATCTAATTTTTTTCCAAGTAATTATACATTAAATGATAGTTTTGATATGAAAAAAAATTTTAATTTGGATAAATATATTGGAAGATACTTAAATATTAAATACTTTAATGAATTTGATGTTAAAGTTAAATTAGTTGGTACTTTTGATAGAACTCAATATTTTACAAGACCAAATACTTGCTATATTAATTACAAAACTTATTACGATATTATGAAAAATAAATCTATCAGTGTTTCTAGTAATGATGCCGATTCTCATTTTGTTATATTGTTGGATAATATAGATAATATTAGTATTCTAGAAAACTTTTCAAATATTTCATTCTATCAACCAGTGACTACATTGAAAACAAGTATCTTAGAAGAAACAATATATGTGGTAGCTTTAATCATGTCTGTGATATTGGTTGTATCGTGTGTTCTTTGTTATTTATTTACTAATAGAACGATTATGAATAATTATAAGAATATTGGTATACTAAAAATCGTTGGTTATCCTAATAAAACAATAAAAAAACAAATTTATTTGTTAAACTTAATTTTGTCAATTTTGGCTTATCTAATTTCGATTGCCATTTCTATAGCTATAGAAAGTAATTTGGCTCAATTGCTTTTATCTAAAAATGCTGATTTATGTTTAATAACATTTAAAAATTCATGGATCGGTTATTTTATATCTTTCATGTTAGTTGTTATATTCACAATGGCTTTTACTGGTATTTCATTAAAAAAGATTGATAATTTTGATATAAAGGAGTTAGTAAATGTATAAAAAATATCGAATATTTAAAAAATCTTTAAAACATAGTAATAAGAATAAAAATTTTATTTTAATTATATCAATTTTATTATTTTTGCTTTTATGTGTGTCATTTATACTTCAATATTTTAATAATAAAGTTAATAATTTTATAAATGATGATAGCAATAAAGAATTATTTGTTTTTACTAAAGTTGATATTAATTTTGATTATAAAAGTATAGAATATAACTTCAATATAGAAAAAAACTTTGATAATAGAACGTTTTATATTGTTAGTAGCACTTTTGATGAAACAAATAGAACAGTTAAAATTAGTGAGAAAACAAAGTTAGATATATTTAGAAATTATAAGATTAATTTAAGTGAATTTGATGTCATTTATGATAATTCTTTGGATGAAAATTTTATATTAATTAATCAAAGATTTTCAGAGTTTATGTTTAGCAAGTTGCATGCTGGGGAAAAAATTGAATATACAATTTTTATTAAGGACTATAAAGATATTGATAAAATAAGTAACTATTTAAATAAAAATAATATTGATTTTAATTTTAATATGGATATGAGTAAATACAATACATATTTGAACTTACTTTTAATTTTAAAGTATAGTTATACTTTTACTAAATTATTATTTACTATTATTATAATTATTTTAGTATATTCTTTTATAAATGAACAAAAAAAGAATATTAGGATATTTAAAATTCTAGGTTATAAAAAAGTTAGCGTTGTAACTATGATATTTTTTAACATATTATATTTAATCTTTATGTTACTAATAGCTCTATTATTGTTTTTTTCAATTGGAATTTATTTGCTTAATATATCTTTGTATGATTATATAATTTCTATGACATATTTTATGGTTATACTTATATTAGTAATTTTTATTGAAATTTATTTTTTATTAAACTACAAATATTATTGAAACTTTATATTTGTAGATTTTGTTGATAGAATAGAAGTGGTGATTTTATGAATTTTCAAAACTTTGGTAAGATTTTAGCTAAAATGCGAAAAGAGAAAAATATGACTCAGGAAGAATTAGCTGAGAAACTTAATGTGTCAAGTAAAACAATAAGTAAATGGGAAACTGGGACATCAATACCTGATATTGTTATGCTAGACTCTATTGCAAAATATTTTAAAATGTCCTTTCATGATTTCTTAGATTTATGTTTATCCAAGGAAAATTCTATTGAATCCGAATTAAAACTTAGAATGAAAAAATATACTAAAACTATTAAGAAAAAGATGATATTTGTTACTTTATGTATTGCGTTGATTTATACTGGTATTTATTATTGTTTAAAATTATATTATAAACCTGAAGTTTTTGATTTAATTTCTGATAATGAATATTTAACGATTGCTGGAACGTATTTAGATAGTCCGATTAATAGTAAGATAGTAATCAATTCTTTGCGTTACTATGATGAAAATATTGGCACTAATATGGAGATAAAAACAAATTTTTGTAATATATACGTCTATGATGAAATGGGAAATCTATTGCTTAAAGGAGAAAGAAAAAGCGATACTGTGCAATCTTTAAATACTTTATTGTCATCTGAAAATTTAACTTTTGATAAACGTTTAAAATCAAATAATATATTTGATCATAATTACCAAACTTTAACCTTACTTATTGAGTATGGTACAAGAGAAAATGAGAAAATAAATAGTATTATTAAAATCTACGATTATTAGAGTAACTCTACGTATGTTTCCTGTTATTTTTTTTTCAATGTTTTAATATTTATTTTAGAAAGGAGTATAGCATTGAAAAAATTCTACTTATACATTTTATTTTGTCTAGTTTTAATTCCTAGTCCGTCATTTGCTATGAAAAATGATGTATTAGTGTCTAGCGAAACAAAATATTATAAAACTATTTATGAAAGTGATTCAGATGTTTCTGTATTGTCGAATGTAGTTGATAAGACCATTGAAATTAGTGAACAAGAGTATAATGATGTGTATGATGATGTTAAAGTTATGGAGTCTAATTCAAATCAAACTAGTTATAAGAAAATAACTATAAGTATCTATAAATCCGGAAATGATTTTAAATATGAAGTTAATTTGGAATGGAAAAAAATCCCGAAAGTAAGAAGTAATGATATCATTGCTATTGGTTTTGATAATAAAAATATTAAAGCTAATGGAAACTATTCATTTATTCAAAATTTTTGTACAAGTGATGGATGCAAATCTAATAATAGTTACTCACTAAGAACTTTTTCAACTGGAAGCTCAGCAACATTTAGTTTACCTACTTCTAGTTTGACATACTTGAATCAAATATTTTCTTTTACTGTAGTAAAAAAAATAACAGAAAAGATAATTTCTCAAACGATATCAGGTGACTATTCTCATGCTACAAGCAAAATTAATATTAATAATGCTTTGAAGCACTCGGTAGATGTTGACTCTGGAATCAAACTCTATAATTCTATCTCTAGTTATTACGATTCAATACCTGTAACAAAGACTACATGGACAGGTTCATGGTAAAAATATGCATCAGCATATTTTTTTTGTCAAATTTTTATTTGAAAAGCATATACTATTGACAGTTGAATAATTATTCAACTATAATGATATTAGTTGAATAGACACTCAACTATGGAGGTAATTATGAAAACAGCAGAAGTGTGTGATTGTAATGTAATACATGAAAATGTAGTCGAAGATGTTAAATCTAAAATGCTTGATAACGAATTTATTACTGAGATATCAACATTTTTTAAAATATTAGGTGATAATACTAGAGTTAAAATTCTTTTTGCTCTTGATCATAATGAAATGTGTGTTTGTGATATAGCAAATGTTTTAAATATGACAAAGTCATCAATATCTCATCAATTAAGTTATTTGAAAGATTTAAATATTGTTAAATCGAGAAAGAGTGGTAAAGAAGTTTATTATTCTTTAGATGATGAACATGTAAAAGAGGTGTTTGAGGTGGTTATATCTCATATTGAACATAAAAGGAGTATGTTATGAAAAAGTATAAATATGTTATAAATAATCTTGATTGTGCCAACTGTGCTCGTGAAATTGAAGAATATATGAACTCTTTAGATGAATTTAATAATGTTGTTGTTAACTTTAATACATCAAGAGTTATCTTTGAAAGTGATAAGTGTTTTTCTTTAGATGAACTAAATAAAATAGTTTCCTCGGTAGAGGATGAAGCATATTTAACTTTGAATGAAGAAAATTCTAAGGAATATCATTTAAGTGTTTTAATAGTTGCAATATTACTTAGTTTAGTGGCTTATATTTTTAAAACTCCTAAATGGTTAAGTTATAGTTTATATATAATCAGTTATGCTTTGCTTTTATATAAAATAGCTTTTTCTGCAATAAAGATGCTAATAAAAAATCACTCTTTAAATGAATATGCTTTAATAACTATATCATGTTTAGGTGCTTTCTTTATTGGAGATATTATGGAAGGAATAATGGTTGTTTCTCTTTATACAATTGGTAAAATTTTAGAAGAAAAGGCAATCAATAATTCTCGAAAATCAATTAAGGATTTAATCGATATAAAACAAAGTTATGCCAATGTTTTAATAGATGATGAAGTAAAAGAAGTAGCTGTAGAAGATGTTAAAATTGATGATATCATGATTGTTAAAAGTGGCGAAAAAATCCCGGTTGATGGAATTATTATTGATGGTAAAACAAAAGTCGATACATCATCTTTAACTGGTGAATCAGAATTTTCAAGTGTTAAAGTAAATGATGAAGTATTATCAGGTTCCATTAATATGGGGGACGTGATAAAAGTGAAAGCTACAAAAGCTTATTCCGATTCGACAGTTTATAAAATTCTAGAATTATTAGAAAGTGCAACTGATAAAAAAACTAAAACTGAAACAATTGTAGCTCGTGTTAGTAAAATATATACACCAATAATCTTGCTTTTAGCTATTTTAATAATTGTACTTTTACCGCTTGCTCATGTAAGTTTTTCTGATGCTTTGTATAGAGGACTTACATTCTTAGTAATATCTTGTCCATGTGCAATTGCTATATCAGTTCCACTTTCATATTTTACAGGAATAGGTATCAGCAGTAAAAATGGTATTTTGATTAAAGGAAGTAGTTATTTAGATAATGTAAGTAATGCTAGAAATATTATATTTGATAAAACGGGAACAATTACTGATGGTACTTTTGAAGTGAAAGACATAAAAATCCTTGATAATGATTATACTTATGAAGAAATTGTGGATATATTAGTTTCAGGAGAAGCAAATTCAAATCATCCAATAGCTAAATCTTTTATGAAACTTTCAAATGAACATAATGGTAAAATTACCAACTTTAAAGAAATAAGTGGTTCGGGAATAAGCTTTGACTACAAGGGTAAACATATTAATATTGGTAATAAAAAATTATGTGATTGTGAATATTCATCAACAATACATTTAAGCATTGATGGAAAACATGTTGCATCTATAATGATTGACGATGGAATCAAAGATGAATCCGCGGATGTAGTAAGGTATTTTAATAAATTGGGTATTAATACTTATATGTTTACTGGAGATAGAAGAGAAATGTCTTTATTTATTGGAAAGCGTGTTGGTATTAAAACAATCAAATCAGAGATGCTTCCAACTGATAAGTTTTTAGAATATGAAAATGTTGAAAAGACAGGTATGACTATTTTTATAGGTGATGGCATAAATGATGCTCCAGTTTTAAAGAGAGCAAATGTTGGTATTTCTCTTGGAACAGTCGGTTCTGATTCAGCTATTGAAGCAAGTGATATAGTTTTGATGAGTGATGATCTAACTAAGTTAGTAACGGTGTTTGAAATTTCTAAATATACTAAGAAAATTATTAAACAAAATTTAATATTTGCTTGTCTTGTAAAACTTCTAATATTGTTATTAAGTGTTTTTGGATTTGCTAATATGTGGATGGCAGTATTTGCAGATACTGGTGTTACTCTTTTAACTATTTTAAATACACTTAGAATTATGAGAAAAAAATACTAGTTTTAGTATTTATTTTGATATTATATAGGTGGTGATATTATGAGTAAACTTGGAAACGCAATAAGTATGCTTAATTTACTTAGTACTGGAAAAAAATACAGTGTTTCAGAACTTGCAAGTATTTTAGAAGTAAGTGAAAGAATGATACGCTTATACAAGGAAGATTTTGAAAAAGCTGGTATATATATAGATACAATATATGGACCAACTGGTGGATATGTTTTAAATCAAACTGTTAAACTACCAGAGAGAAGATTTTCTTCAAGTGATTATAAATTTCTATTAAATCTTGATTTAAAAGATGATGATAGAGAAAGAGTACAGGAAATTGCCAATAAAATAAGAGATATTTATATTGCTGCAAAGATAGAAAAAAAGGATATATTTGCTGGAGAAAAGGATACGTATAATAAACTTTCTCGAGCAATTAAGGAATCTAAAAAGGTAAAAATAAAGTATTATACTAGTGGTAAGGGTGAAAGTGAAAGGATAATCCATCCTCTTGATTTATTTTATACCTCATCTTCTTGGGCAGTTGCTGCTTATTGTGAATTAAGAGGTGATTTGCGTCATTTTGAACTTAAACGTATAAGTTCTATAGAAATTATGTCTGAATATTTTAACTAGACGATATACTTCCTATATAGGATATATACTATACTTAGGAAGTGAAAAAATGAATGAATTTATAGAAAAATTATATGAAAATATTATTAAATCAACTGATAGTTGCGAAGATGCTATTAAGGTTTTAAAAAAAATTAAAGGAAATATTTTATGTGTTGGAACTGGAGGAAGTAAGGTTGTATCTGATTTTTCAAGCAAAGTCATTGAAAAGAAAAACGGATGTATTACAAAAAGAGTAGACATTAGTGATATAGATGAAACTGATAAAAAGTTATACGATGCAATATTTATTTCTTCCTATAGTGGAACTAATTATGGTGTCGAATACTCTTTAAATAATAATTTAATCCATTATGTCTTAACGAGTAATAGGGAACTTAAAAATGCTTTAGTTATACCTTATGAAATGGAGTATGAGCATTCTTTTATATCTCTTAATTCGACGTGTGTTCCGATGGCTATTCTTCTTAAATATTATTTAGGAGATGAATTTTTATCTATCTTGAATGAAATATTTTCAAAAGTGGATAAAGATGTATTTATTGATTTAAATGGTGAAAGTATTGTAAATATATTTTATTCTGATAAAGCAATAGCAACATCAACATTTATGGAATCAACTTTGGTAGAAGCAAATATTGTTGCACCTTTAATGCATAAGCTATATAGTTACTGTCATGGAAGACATACTTTCAATAGAAATCATGATAAAAAAGCGATATTAATAGGTTATAATGGAAGTGATTTAGAGAATGTTTTGATTGAAAATTTCAAATATCAAATGAAAGAATATATAGTTTTAAAAAGCGAATTTGAAGATGACATTATAAATGATTTTTACTTAACTATACAAGCGGTTTATTTACTTAGAAATATAGCTTTATCGATGAATGTCGATTTAAGTGAAATAAAATATGATAAAATAGCAGCTAAAAGGTTATTTAATTTTAAAGGAAGTGTTTAAGATGCGTATTATTAGTTTTGGTGATCTCTACTGTGACTATTATATAAAAAATGGCAAAGATATATATGTAAGTGGTGGAAAAAGTGATGCTAATATTCTTGTTAATTTAAGCCGTTATTTCAAGTGTGCTTATTTTGGAGTATGTGGAAATGATCCTGAAGGAAATATAGCTGTTTCTAGCTTAAAAGATGTTGGAATAGAAACTCATATTAGAGAGGTTCAAGATGAAACAAAAACATTTTTTATAAATGATGGAGTTACTTCTAAGATATGTCCTTATTGTAAGAAAAGATATGGTTATAGTGGAACTAAAATGGAATTTTCAGATATTAAAATTGATAAAGATGATTATATTGTTGTTGATAACTTAAGAAAGTTTACTCTTGATGTATTAAAAAAGTATGATAATGAAGCTTTTTTAGATTTAGGAAGTAATCATGATATTTTAGATTATGGATATGAGGAACTTACTGACTTACTAAAGGAACGTTTTTCTATTATAAGTTTAAATGAAAGAGTATATTATTATTTAAAGGATAAATTTTTAGTTGATTCATATGATTTATATGACAATTTTTCTCCTAAAATTTTGATTATAACACGAGGTAAAAGAGGATGTGATGTTATCTATAATGATAAATTTTTGAAGAAAACTATTGAAGAACCAACACGTGAAGTTTCCGAATCGGGAGCAGGAGATGCGTTTATTTCTGAGTTTATTAGAACGTATATAGAGGAAAAGAAAGTTGATGATAAAATGATCAGTAAATCAATTATTAGAGCTTTAACTAATTCAAGTAAATGTGTTAAAAGTTTAGGTGCTAGGGGACATATAATTAAACCATATAAAGTTACTTCTTATGAAAAATGTATATGTCGTTCTATTGATGTTAAATAGTTCATAGTGTATAATAATGATACTTGGTGATGTATATGATAGATTTATTAAAAAATAAGAATGTTAAAAATTGTTTATTAACGATTATCCTTAAAAGTGTAATTTACTTTTGTTGGTATCTTTTTGCGGTAGTTTTCTCTATATTTATATATGATTATTTATCGGATACTAAGATATTTATTTGTCTTATATTTATTTGTGTAATATATCTATTTAGAAACATATTTAAATATTTACATAATAAGGATGCTTCTAATAATTATCAAAATTTTAAACATTCAATAGAACTTAATTATTTCTCTAAAATAGAAAAATCAAATATTTATTTTAATGATATAGAACTTAAAAATGTTGGGAAAATGATTCTTGATTTTTCCTATAGGGCAACTAAAACTTTATTTGATATTGGAGAAGTAGTTATTCCTTTAATTTTAGGCTTAATAATTCTATATCATAGATTATTTCAAATAAATGTTATTATATCTATTTTAAGTATAATTTATCTTATTTTTTTAGTAATAGTTCGTTATAAAAGAATAGATGTTATAAATATTCATAATTATAATGATTTATTAAATAATTTCATTAATAACTTTAATACGATAAGAAAACTTAGAATATTTGATTTTTGTTTAAAGAAACTAGATGAAAATAAGGATAATGATATGCTTATTTTAAATAAATCAAATGATGAAAATGATATAAAATTTTCTAATGGTATGATTTTATACATGTTAATTATTTTACTGATGATTTTCTTTAATATAAAAAATAATGTTACTAGAGTTGGTTTATTTTTCTTTTTCATTGTGATAATGTTAAAACTTCAAAACTTATTATATGATTTACCTTATACAATTAAAAATTATTTATATATAAATAAAAATAAAGATAATCTTGATAAAAAATATGCTAAAAAATTAAATATGAAATATATTTCCAATTTTAAAAGTGTTGAGATTAAAGATGCAGAGGTTGATTATAAGTCAAGTGACGTTATAATACATATTCCTTCATTTGAACTTTTAAAAGGCGAAAGTGTTGGAATACTTGGAAAATCCGGTCAAGGTAAATCAACTGTTTTAAATGTTTTAAGCGGTTATTTGCCAATGGATAAAGGGTGTCTTTTAGTTGATGAAAAAGAAACTAAAAACGTCATGGATGTTGTTTATTTATCAAAGGATGTTAATCTTTTAGATCTTTCTTTAAGAGATAATATCAGTTTAGGTAAAAAAGTAAGTGATGAAAAAATATTAGAATATATTGAAGAGATTGGACTTAATGATTGGTATTTGTCTTTGGATAATGGATTGGATACGATTATTACTAATGTAAGTGATGTAGTTCTTCGTAGTATTAATATTATAAGAGCAATTGTTCTTGATAAGAATGTGTATTTCTTTGATGAAATAACTTTAGGAATGAATCTTGATGGTGAAAAGAAAGTTGTTGCTATGTTAAAAAAATACTTTAAAGATAAAACATTTATTATTATTTCAGATAGACCAATTTTAAATAATATATGTAATAAACATTATTTCATAAAAAATCATACTTTACTTGAAAAAGAATCTCTTTTATAGGTTCTTTTTCTTATTAAATTCATAAATGTTTGATAAAATAAAATTTGGTTAAATTAAATAAAGAAAGGAAGTTTATATGAAAAACATTTTAAAAAAATATGGTTTAAGTTTTTTTGCAGTTGTTGCTCTTTTGTTTGTACAAGCTTACTGTGATTTAGCTCTTCCTGATTATACATCAAAAATTATAAATGTTGGAATTCAACAAAAAGGTGTAGAATCAGAAATAATTGATAAGATGACTGATAAAACTTATGCTAATATAAATTCGTTAACGTCTGTTGATTTAAGTAAGTATTATGAAAAAGTTTCTAAGACTGATGCTAACATAAAAAAATATTCTTATCTTAAGGATGGAGATGTTTATGTTTTAAAAGGAGAATTATCTGAGGACGATAAAAAATCTATTCTTGATTCTACGATAATATATTCATTTTTATTAAATAATGATGCGATTAAACAAATGGGAATAGATATTAATCCTACAACAATTGAGTATTATACTAAAAGTGATACAAATAATTTTGATGAATATTTAACTAGTTTTAATAACTTGGATGAATCTATGAAAAAACAATATGCTATTTCATTTATATCAAGTGAATATGAAAGATTAGGAATTAATTTAAAAGATTTACAAATGAATTATTTGTTTAAATCGGGAACTAAAATGATTGTTCTTTCATTATTTATTATGGTGGTTATTATTGCAACAACATATATATCTGGACGTCTTGCAGGCATGGTAGCTTATGACCTAAGAGAAAAAGTAGTAAGAAAAGTTATGAGTTTTTCTAAAAGTGAATTTAATGAATTTGAAACAAGTAGTTTAATTACTAGATCAACTAACGATATTACTCAAATTCAAAATATGTTAACAATGGTGCTTAGAATGGTCCTTTATGCTCCAATAATAGGTATAGGCGCTTTAGTTAAAATCATAAATATCAATATGGTTTGGGTACTAGGTTTAGCAATTGGAGCTATCTTAGTTTTAATAATTATATTGATGTTATTTGCTTTACCTAAGTTTAAGATTGTTCAAAAACTTATTGATCGATTAAACTTAATTGTAAGAGAAACTTTAAATGGTTTACCTGTTATTCGCGCATTTGCTCGTGAAAAAGAGGAAATAAATAAATTTGATAAGGCTAATACTGATTTAAAGAAATTGAATTTGTTTACTCAAAGACTTATGTCTTTAATGTCTCCATTAATGATGCTTATAATGAATGAAACTATTATTCTTATTTATTTTGTTGGAGCAAAACATATTGATGCTGGTACAATGCAAGTTGGTACTTTAACGGCACTTATAAGCTATACAATGCAAGTAATTATGTCTTTCTTGATGTTAAGCATGTTATCAATTATGGCTCCTCGTGCAATAATTTCAATCAATCGTATTAAAGAAGTATTAAATAAGGAAAACACTATTAAAGAAACTAAAAATTTACCATTTGATAATGATAAGATTGGAGAACTTGAATTTAAAAATGTTTCATTTAAATATCCAGATGGTGATGAATATGTACTTGAAAATCTTAATTTTAAAGTTCCGAAAGGTTCAACTTTAGCAATTATTGGATCAACAGGAAGTGGTAAAAGTACAATTGTTAAACTAATTGATAGATTCTTTGATGTAACTGAAGGAAGTATACTTGTTAATGGAGTTGATGTTAAAGATTTAAGTTTTGAAACATTAAGACATGAGATAGGTATGGTTCCTCAAAAAGGGATGTTATTTAGTGGAACAATTGAAAGCAATTTAAAATTTGGTAATGATTCATTAAGTGAAGAAGATATGGAAAAATCTTTGAAGGTTGCTTGTGCATATGACTTTGTAATGGAAAAAAATGAAGGGCTTCAATATCCAATTAATCAAGGTGGAACTAATGTTTCTGGTGGACAAAGACAAAGATTATGTATAGCTCGCGCTGTTGCAATGAATCCTGATATATATGTTTTTGATGATTCTTTTTCAGCACTTGATTATAAAACAGATGCCAGTGTTAGAAAGAATTTAAATAAGTATTGTGAGTCTGCAACTAAGATAATTGTTGCTCAAAGAGTTGCAACTGTAATGAATGCTGATCAAATTCTTGTGTTAGATGAGGGTAAAGTTGCTGGATTGGGAACACATGAATATTTATATAAAAATTGTAAGGTTTATAAAGAAATTGCCTTATCTCAACTTAGTGAGGAGGAACTTTCATGAAAGAACGTAGACATGGTCCAAATCAAAATTTTGAACGCGCTAAAGATTTTAAAGGAACTTTAAAAAAATTATTTAAATCATTGGATGCTTACAAGATTCCAATAATTATTGTATTTGTTTTTGCAATTGCATCAACTGTTTTTTCAATAATTGGACCTAAGATTTTAGGAAATGCAACGAATGAAATATTTAACGGTATTGTATCTAAAATAAGTGGTGGAAATGGTATTAACTTTCCAACACTAAACAAGATTTTATTAACATGTTTAACACTTTATATAATAAGTGCAATATGTAATTATATTCAATCATTTATAATGTCAACGATTACTCAAAAGTATACTTATAAACTAAGAGGTGAACTTGATAAAAAAATTCATAAATTACCATTTAAATATTTTGATAATAAAACTAATGGTGAAGTATTGAGTATTATTACCAATGATGTAGATACATTACAAGTAAGCTTTAATCAAGCTATAACTCAAGCTATAACATCTATTACTACTATTGTTGGTATACTTGTTATGATGTTAAGTATCAATGTACCAATGACTTTTCTAGTTTTACTTCTTATTCCATTAAGTTTAGTCTTTATGGCTGGAACAATAAAGAAGTCTCAAAAATACTTTAAAGCTAATCAGGAGTATTTAGGTCATGTTAATGGAAATATTGAAGAAATGTTTTCTGGACATGATGTAGTAGTAGCTTTTAATGCAGAAGAAAAATATATGAATATATTTAAAAACAACAATAAAAATCTTTATGAAGCCGGATGGAAGAGTCAATTCTTATCTGGACTTATGCATCCAATTATGCAATTTATCGGTAATTTAGGTTATGTTGGAGTTGCTATCATGGGTGGATATTTGTGTATTAAAGGCAAAATAAATGTTGGTAATATTCAATCATTTATTTCATATACTAAAAACTTTACTCAACCTATAACTAGTCTTGCTCAAGTGTTAAACCAAATTCAATCAATGATTGCATCATCTGAAAGAATATTTGAATTCTTAGAGGGTGAAGAAGAAACTTTTGGAACAAAGACGCTTGATCATGAAGTTGTTGGTAATGTTGAATTTAAAAATGTAACTTTTGGCTATAACGAAGATAAAATGATAATTAAAAACTTTAATTTAGTTGTAAAACCTGGAGAGAAAGTTGCTATTGTTGGTCCAACAGGAGCTGGTAAAACAACATTAGTAAAACTGTTAATGAACTTTTATAAGCTAAATAAAGGGAATATTATAGTTGACGGTATGAATATCAAAGATTATGATGTATATAGTATGCGCAAAAACTTTGGTATGGTTTTACAAGATACATGGCTTTATAGTGGAACTATTATGGAAAACTTAAAGTATGGAAAACTAGATGCAACTGATGAAGAAGTATATGAAGCATGCAAGGTTGCTAATGTAGATCATTTTATAAGAACTCTACCTGATGGCTATAACATGCAAATTGATGAAGAAAATGCGAATATAAGTCAAGGTCAAAAACAACTTCTTACAATTGCTCGTGCTATTCTTGCTAATTCTAAGATATTGATTTTGGATGAAGCAACATCTTCTGTTGATACAAGAACTGAAGAACTTATCCAAGATGCAATGGATAAATTAATGGAAGGTAGAACAAGTTTTGTTATTGCACATAGATTGTCAACTATTAAAAATGCTGATGTCATTTTAGTTATAAATGATGGTGAAGTAGTTGAGATGGGTAACCATAACGAATTGTTAAAGAAAAATGGTTATTATGCAAAACTTTATAACAGTCAATTTGAAGTATAGAAATATACTTCTTTTTTATGAAAAAAGACACATAAGTGTCTAAATAATTTCCATGATCATCATGAGTATAAATCCGATAAGAGTGACAACGCCAATTGCATTTTTGTTTTCATCATTCATACATTCTGGAACTAGTTCTTCAATGATAACAAATAGCATTGCACCAGCAGCAAATGAAAGTAGTATTGGTAAAATGATTTTTATTTTTAAAACTAGTATTACTCCAATAATGGCTGATATTGGTTCAACTATTCCAGATAAAGTTCCAATCCAAAAAGCTCTCTTTCTAGATAGTCCTTCTTTTCTTAAAGGAATAGATATTGCAGCTCCTTCTGGTATATTTTGTAGACCAATACCAATAGCTAGGGATATAGCTGCTATTAATGTGGCTCCTTCAATATTATAAATTATTGATCCAAAAGCAACTCCAATAGCTAAACCTTCAGGAATATTATGAAGTACAATTGATGTTACCAGAAGTAGTATCCTTCTAAAGTTGTTTTCTTCGTTTCCTGTAAATTTTGAAGATACCTTATCTCCAACAATAAGTAAAACAGAACCTAATAAGAGTCCAAGCGAAACGACTATGCTTGTATTCATATTTAAGTTGTTTGCCTGTTCAATTGAAGGCAATAAAAGTGAAAATATTGCCGCTGCTAACATAATCCCAGCTGACGCACCAAGCAAATAATTCATTACTTTATTATTAACTTTTTTAAATAAAAAAACAAATGAAGAACCAAAAGTAGTTAGTAAAAAAGTTAATGTGGATGCAATAATTGCTTGGGTAAGTGGTGAAAAACTTTCAAAAAAATTAATCATATCATATCTCCTCAAGATATTGTATGTAGTTTTGCTAATTGTGTGTTATTATATCTTTAGTGCCCAATATATAAAGGAGTTTATATGTTAAAGAAAATATTACTTGTAATTATTTTGTTTACAAGTATGAATGTTTATGCTTCAAGTGGAGCATTGAGAAAAAGTTCAATTAAAACGTGTCCAGATGGTATAACATATGGTTCACATAAAGGTGAAGGTACTCTTCATTACCATAAAGCAACATACAATGGTAAACAATATTACCCTGATGGAAATGCAATAGCAAACGACCCTTGTCCAAAGAGTGGTAATGCTGTAAAAAAGACAACAAGAAAGGTAACAACTAAAAAGCGGACGACTGTAACATCTACTAAAATCCCAAAGATTAATGTTACAACTATTCCTATAAAAAGCAGTGATACAACAATAAATAAAATAACTATCAATGGTGAAGATTATTTAAATGTTTCCGAAAACAATAATTATATTATTTATAAAAATAAAGTTGATATTGATGTTGTTTTAAATGATTCAAAATCAAAAGTGGATATTATTGGTGATAAAGATAATTTTAATGTTGATGAGAATCGTGAATTTGTTATAAAAGTAATTGCTGAGGATGAAAGTGAAAAACTTTATACTCTTAATATTCAGAGAAAAATAAAAGAATCGGATTATGTTATCAAAAAATTTGTTGTTGATGGTAATACTGCAAATATAAATGGTAGTTTAATAGAAGTTAATGTCTTTTCTTATCCTAAAGTAAAAGATATTGTTTATCAGCTAGATAATACAGAAGCATTTTTAACTTTATATCATGATGATAAAGTATTAAATTTAGATGATAATCTTCAATATGATGTAGCATATAAAGTGTTATTAACTGATGCATATAGTAATACTAAAGAATATACTTTAAAAGTTAAAAAGTATACAACAGTTGATATTGTTGGTGTGGGAATAGTTGCATTTTTTATTTTTAGAGTTCCAATTGGTGTGATTATATTTTTAATTTATTTAATAAAAAAGAAGTGAAGGTATTATTTCTTCACTTCCATGATAACTGGTAGAATCATAGGTCTTCTTCCAGTTTTTTCATTTATAAACATATTTAATTCAAGTATTACTTGATTTTTAATGTCTGTTACGTTGTAGCGTCCATTTAAAGCTTTGTTAACTATTTCTGTAACTTTGTATTCTATTTCTCTTATTAATGATGCATTTTCATTTACAAGAACGAATCCTCTTGTTGTGATATTTGGTTTAATCATTAAAGTATGTTTAGAATAATCAATGTTTAATATAGCTATTAAAACACCATCTTTACTCATAAGTTTTCTATCTTTTATGACAACTGAACCAATGTCTCCAATTCGAGATCCATCAACATAAACATCTCCGGCTTGAACTCTTTTTCCTCTTCGACATCCATTTTTATCCATTAAAACAACATCACCATTTTTACAAATGAAAACATTCTTTTCTGGAATATCACAGGAAACAGCTAAATCTTTATGAGCTTTTAACATATGATATTCTCCATGAATTGGCATTAAATACTCAGGTTTAATAAGTCTTAACATCCATTTTAATTCCTCAGCTTTAGCATGTCCAGAAGTATGAATATCTGAAACATCTGAATTTGTATAAACTTTAACCCCTTTTAAGTAAAGTTTATTAATAATTCTATTAATGCTTTGTGAATTTCCTGGTATTGGATTAGATGAGAACACGATTATATCATCTGGCATTAATTGAACTTGCTTATGAGTTCCATTTGCTATTCTTGATAAAGCAGCAAGTGGTTCACCTTGAGAACCTGTACATAAAATACATATTTCATTTTTCTTTAAATCTTTAGCTTGATTCGTATCTATAAAAATTGTTGGATCTTTGATAAGACCATTTTTTAATGCAATTTCTTTAGCAGATTCCATACTTCTACCAAAAGTTATAATCTTACGATTGTTTTCGCGACAAGTTTCAACTATGTGCTTGATTCTATAGATATTTGATGCAAACGTTGCTAGAATAATTCTATTTGTACTTGATTTAGCAAAAATATCACCTAAAGCTTCATCAACGATTGCTTCACTTGCAGAAAAACCTGGAGATAAAGCGTTTGTACTTTCTGATAAAAGTAATTTTACTCCATTAGTTCCTAATGCAGCCATTTTATGAATATCCGCCATTGGACCAATTGGAGTTAAATCAAATTTGAAGTCACCTGTATGAATAATATCGCCGTTTGGTGTATGAATAACGATTGCAAATGAATCTGGGATTGAGTGTGTTGTTGTAATAAATTCTACACTTAATTTTTTAAATTTGATGACGGTATCTTTATTATAAACTATTATATTTTCATATTTCATATTTTTGTCATCTAATTTTTTCTTGATTAAGTCACTTGCAATTTGAGATGCATAAATAACTGGAATATTTACATTTTGAAGTAAGAATGTAATTCCTCCTATATGATCTTCATGTCCATGGGTAATAACTAATGCCTTTATTTTCTTTTCATTTTGTTTTAAATATGTTACATCTTGGATAACATAATCTATTCCAAGTAAGTCGTCCTCTGGAAACATAACTCCAGCATCGATAATAACTATTTCATTTTCATGTTCAATAACATACATATTTTTTCCAACTTCGCCTAAGCCACCTAAAGCAAAAACAGACGTAGTGGACTCTGTTTCTTTCATAAATTTCCTCCTAAATTAAGTTTATAATAAAGATTCCAGGTACTTATGATTATACTATAATTTTGCTTAATTGTCTATTTCATATTAAAAAAAGGTGTAAAAAAGAAGAAAAATTGATTTTTATCGCGAAATATATAAGTAGAAGGGAGGATATATGAAGAAAAAAATATTGATACTTATAATTATACTTTTGATTATAAGTCCGTCTTTTGTATATGCAAATGTTGTTTATGGTGAATATCAAGAATTCATTATGAATACTGATAAATATATGGAAGAAACTGATACTTTAAAAAGAGAGGAGGTTAAACTTTATAATACTTATGAAATAAAGAAAGTTGATTTGGGTTACAAAGAAGAGTGTATTAACTGTGATACATCAGACTATATTTTAGAAACTGTAGAATCAAAGGAAGAAATACCAGGAGGAATTAAATATCAACCAGTTGGAATTTCATCAAGTTCTATTCTTACAGCTTTCTCTTTTTATGATTTTGATGAACCTGTAAAAATATATGAAATTGAAGTTTTTAGTGGTGATAAAAAGGTCGATTATGTATTTATGGATTCTAATAAAGAGATTTATAAAAATTTAAATGATGGAGATAGAAGTACTTATTACACTTTATCTTATGGTAATAAAATAGGGGTTTTTATTCAAAGTCGTTATTTGGCAAAAGATATTATAATAAATATCATAGGTGATGAAATTCATTCAAAAGCAATGTATCTTTTTCAGAATGGACCTACAATAGTTGTTAAAAATTTAGCAAACCATATATATTTTGTTGACGATCTTAACTTTAATGAACTTAAAAATAAATATGGGTCTATAAATTATGGCTTTACTAATGGAAATGGTCAGACTTTTGAATCTTTAAATCCATATTACAAAAAAGAAATAAAGAAATATCATTGTTATGGAGAAGAAAAAGTTATTTTAAATGATTATGTAACTGAAGGAGAAAATTTAATTTATGACGATTATATAACTAAATATAATTACTATACGAGAATAAAAGAAGAAATAAGTGATGACGTTTCAATTGATAAAACTAGTAAGGTTACAAAAACAACTACAAGAATGGTTAAACCAAAAAAAGTTTCTACTACAACAACTAAATTAGTCGGTGATGAGAATAATGGTTTAGATTTAGAAGAAAATGAGATTTTACAAGCTGAACCTTTATTTAATGAAATAGTTCCAAAAGAAAAAACAAGTAATATTAAATTTATAGTAATCGTTATTCTTCTTATTATTACTTTACAGATAATCATATTTACTTTACATAGAAAAAAGTAAGATAAAATATCATTTTGTCGAATCTCTTTTATACGTATTTAATTTAAGTTATAACGAATGTGGGTGATAAAAATGTTGAAGATTAATTTAGAGTATCGGAAGGGAATATTGTTTGTAAGACTTAAGGGCAATTTAAATAAAAATACTGCACCAAAATTCATGGAATATACATTACCTATTATTGAAGATTATGGAATAAAATACATGGTTTATAATTTAGAGGGACTTTCATCTATTGATTCAGTTGGTGAAAATGCTCTTTTAAGTGGTGGAAAAAGTGTTAAAGAAAATGATGGTCGTGTATTATTAATAAATAATAAAGTAAATACTTGTTTGAGATTTGATAAAATAACTGATGAATTGGTTGCTTTAGATCTTTTAAAAATTTAGTGGAAAAAATAATTTCTGAAGAAGAATTTTTAATACGTAGAGTAGCAAAGAAATTTTATAATGTAGAAAAGGAAGATCTTTACCAAGCTGGGTATTTGGGGCTTATTAAAGCACAAAAAAACTATAAAGAGGAGTTTGGACCTTTTTTAAATTATGCTTATAAATACATTTTTGGGGAGATGTATGAACTATCAGTTAAAAGTCGTAACATTAAACTCAATAAGTATTATCTCAATTTATATAAACTTGTAATTAAAGCAAGATCATATTTGGCACAGGTTTTAAATAAGGAACCATCATTTAAAGAAATAAGTGATTATATTGAATTTCCTCTGGAAGAAATCGAATATGTATCGATGCTTTGTGAAGAGATGTTCAGTTTAGATGATGAATATGAAAATATTCAAATAGGTGTTAATTCCATAAATGAAGATGAGATGATTTTGATGGAGTCAATTGAATCTTTAGATCCTTTATCATCTTTAGTACTTAAGTATAGATATAAAGAGGATATGACTCAAAGTGAAGTTGCTAAAGTCTTGGGAATATCTCAGGTAAAAGTGTCAAGATTGGAAAGTAAAGGAAAACAAGAATTGCTTGAATATATTTCCTAAAAAATCTCCATAATATAAATGGAGGTTTTTATATGAATTATAAAAAGTTAGTTGAATCTTTAACTCCAAAAGAGAATAGATTAAAAAATATGCTTATTGCTTTTTTATCTGGAGGAACCATTGGAGCAATTTCAGAAATTTTAGTAAAATGTTTCTCGGTTGAATACATGCTTGTTATATGGATTGTTCTCGCGTCTTTTTTAACTGGACTTGGAGTTTTTGATGATATTGTTGATAAGTTTAAAATGGGGGTAATTATTCCAATTACAGGATTTTCTCATTCAGTTACCTCATCCTCTTTAGAATATAAAAATGAAGGACTTATTACTGGAATTGGAAGCAACTATTTTAAACTGGCTGGAAGTGTTATTCTATATGGAATATTATCTGCAAGTGTACTTGCTTTAGTGAAAGGATTAATATGGTTACTATAAAATACAATAATGTTTATGTGAATAATTGGTTTACAATATGTGGAAGTGATGAAGCAAATGGTAACATTAAAAATGTTAATATGGTTTTAAAGGATAAATATTATGGAGAAAAGACTTTAGAGGATGCAGAAATAAAGATGCAAAAGACAGTTATCAATAATTTATCCAGTGTACATGATTTCAATTTGGTAATTGGAGGAGATCTATCAAATCAACTTGGATGTATGAACTATACATTAAAAAATAATAATATGTCATTTTTAGGAGTTTATGGTGCTTGTGCAAGTTTTGTAGAATCAATGATCATTGGTGCTAATTTTATATCCTCAAAACAAATAAACAAAGTTTGTTTATTGACAAGTTCACATGAACTTACGAGTGAAAGACAGTTTAGATTCCCCATAGAATATGGTTCATTAAAGGCAAAATATACAACTGTTACGGCAACTGGAAGTGTTGGGTGTGTAATATCTAATGAAACAACTAAATGTAAAATTATTTCATCGACAATTGGAAGCGTAGTTGATTATGATATTAAAGATGTTGCAAATATGGGAGCAGTTATGGCTCCAGCTGCTTCTAAGGCTATCGTTGAACATTTAAAGAATATGCATAAAAAAGTAAATGATTATGATGTTGTTTTAACAGGTGATCTTGGCTCTTTAGGAAATGAACTTTTACTGATGATTTTAAAAGAAGAATATGGAATGAGTGCATCTAATATAATTGATGCGGGTGCTAGTTTATATAAAAGTAATCAAAACAAATTAAGTGGAGCAAGTGGTCCAGTTGTGTTGCCACTTTATCTATTCAATAAGGTTTTACTAAGTAAAAGAAATAAGAAAATACTTATTGTTGGAACTGGTGCATTGCATAATCCTACACTTGTTAATCAAAAAAAATCAATCCCAGCAATTGCTCACGTGGTAGAATTGGAGGTATTATGATAATTAAATCATTTATATTTACAGGAATTGTTTGTGTTATTGCACAAATTATTAAAGATAATACTAAACTTACAAGTGGACATATCACTAGTTTGTTTGTTTCTATTGGAGCTTTACTCGGATTTTTGGGAATTTATGATAAACTTGTAAAGTTCTTTGGAGGAGGAGCAAGTGTAGTGATTATGTCTTTTGGTAATACTCTTTATAATGGCGCATTAAAATTAGGTATTTTAAATATGCTTGGAAATGTTTCTACAGGTATAGTATCTTCTATTTTATGTGCAGCTATTGTAACATTAATTTTTAAAGTTAAAAACTAAAGTAGTTGAAATGAATTTAAAAGCCGATTATAATTAAAATAGGGTGATGATATGAAAAATAAGTTACCATTTATTATAATTATAATCGTTTTTATTTTGGGAATAAGCATCTCTTTTTTGTTTAAAAGAAAAGATTCTAAAGGAGATTATGAAAACGATTATATAAGCAAAATACTAGTTGATAATGTTGATATAGGAGTAACATATAAAGCTGGAAATTTGTTTAATACAGATATTACATATGGAAATGTTTATGAGAAATATATTGATATAAAAAATGAAACAGACAAGGATGTAACTCTTTCAATAAACATTAATGATTTAAATGTTTCAAATGAACTAGTTAAATATTCAATCTACTATAAAATAAGTGAAGATAATTATCAATTGCTTAAGGATGAAAGTATTTTAACTGATAAGTTGATATATAATTTAATTGCTTATAAAAAGACAAATATGTCAATAAAGATTGTTATAAAATCTTATTTAGAAGATAAAATTAATTTAGCTGGCGAGTTTAAAGTTCAAGATAATTTAAGTTCAAAAGATATATTTATCTCGGGTTTAAATGATGTTCAATCAAAATTAATTGAAAAAATAAAAAGTATTAATGGGATTAATACAAGTGGTATATATTATTACGAAGTTAATCAAGATGAGTTTTCGGGATATATTATTGTGGATGCTCAAGATATAAGTGAGATAAAATATGTTTATACAGTTTATAATGATATGTATATGTATGTTAACTATAAATATGTTGATGAATTTAAAAAATCAAAAATAATGAAAAAAGATGAGAAAATTTCAACTAAAACTGTTGCAGATATATGTCGTTCATATAGTAAGAAAGGCTGTAGCAATTTAAATGATCTTTCGTATGATAAAGATGGTGGAAAAGAAAATTTTCATAGTAAAGTAAATGATGTAATAAATTCCTTAAACAATATAACTTTACAGGAAAATGTTTATATTTTAGATGTAGTAAATGATTTGAAAAAAAGTGATATTAGAGGATATGTATTAATCAATAATGTCAAACAAAAACATGAAATATATCTTTATTTAACAAATAATATATTTATGATTTCTGGATATAATTTAACTAAATTAGGTGAAATCAAGCTAACATCATCCACTATAAGGGCATATAATGAAAGTGCATTTAATTTGGCAAGCAAGGATATGTCTACAGTTTGTTCTTTTAGTGGATTTTCTAACTGTGTTACTTTACAAAATACACCAGTGTAACCTTTGTTGCACTTTTTTTTTTATTTATTAGTTGTTATAATATTAATACAATAGGTGATAATATGAAAAAAATAAAAAATACTTTATTTATAATAGTTGCTCTTTTTATAAGTGTTGTATGTATTCATACAATATATAATGATGATTTTAAGTTAAGAGATTACGTTATTAATGATTTAAATGAAAAAATAATTAAAGTTGGAGATTATGCAAGAAATATAAATATAAGTTTTAATAAAACTGGAAAAATAAAACTTAATGCTCTATATAAGGGTGCTCATGGAGAAAGCAATCCCAGTGAGTTTAATTATAATTTTTCTTTAGATAATGGTATATATATTGTTGAAAATGAGGATGGTTTTTTAGAGTTTGATATGTCTATTTTAACTAAGATAATTGATACATTTGCAAGTTTAAAAACTTTAGAACCAGAACTAATAGTTAATAAGACAACTAAAAATAATATTATAGTTTATGAGTTGGATAAAGATATTATAAATCAGATATATAGTACCGATTTTAAAACTATAACAATTGATGTTAAAACAAATGGATTTATTAAACAAGTTTCAAGTTATTCTTTAAGATTGGACGATTATGTAATAAATATTAATGATAAAAAAATTGAAGTTAATGGTAAAAATAATATAACTTTAACATTTGGTAATAAAGGATATTCTTTAAATATCAATGATAAATTAAAGATGAATGTTATTAATTATTATCAATATAATATTTTAATAAATGACACATCATTATTTTTAGAACTTACAGATGAAGGTTTTTATTTAAGTGCATTAACAACTCATGCAATTTATAATTCTCTAGAGATAACAGGAGTTTATGAAAATGCCGATATAGAAAAAAATAAAGAGGTTGATCCAATATTAAATCCATTATACAGATATTTTAATGAAGTATCATTTGATATTTGGAGGTAGATATGAAAAAATTAATTAATCTTATTATATTAATCATAGTTACTTTAGGTGTAGTTTTAGTTTATTGTTTTAATGAAACTAGAAGATTAAGTAGTTACTTTAAAGGAAGTACTTTATCTTCAACAATTGAACAAGTAAGTATTCAAGAAAAGGTAAATAATCGTTTAGATAAGGTTAGAAAAAGTAAAAAATATACCGTTGAAAATGCATATGTTGAATTAAATCCTTATGGTATAAGTCCATTATCAGCTATTATTATATTTCAAACTAAAGAGAAAAATTCAATAGATGTGTATATTAATGATGAATACTTTACTAAAATGGAAAAATCTCAAGAACATGTAATTCCAATATATGGTTTATATGATGACTTTAATAATAAAGTCACTTTGAAAACGGATGGGTATGAATATACATATTATATAAAATGTGAAAAAGCAAATGTTGAATATCCTTTAAATGTTGAAAAAAATGAAGTTATCAACGATAAAAACGGAATAATCTTTACGGTTGCTTCATATAAAACCTATTTTACTGGCTGGGATAAAGATGGAAAATTAAGATTTTATTTAACTGTTGATAATCGTATGGATGTTGAGTGGCTTCCAAATGGACATTTTTTAATTGGTACTTCTGAAGGTCAGGTTCGTGAAAATTTTGTTGGTCTAGTCGAAATGGATTATTTAGGAAAAATATATAATTATTATAATTTGGAACATGGTTATGGATTTGAAATGCAAATTTTAAAAAATGGTAACTATATGTTAGCAGGTGGAGATAAAGCAATTTATTTTAATCATCAATATATTTATGAAATGAATCCTAGTGATGGAAAAGTTATAGATGGTCTTGATATATATGAAGTAATAAAAGAAATAGATTCTGATTTTCCTGAAGAATATCTAGGACCAAAAGCCATACGTAACGGATTTTATTATGATGAAGAAAATGGAAATCTAGTTGTATCATTTAGAGAAATAAATACAGTGTTTAATTTTGATTATAAAAACAAAAAACTTAATTATGTATTTACAGGAGCTGATTCTTTATTCTCTTCTGACGTATGGAAAAAATATTTAGTTAAAGTAAAGTCGGGAAGATATCCACTAGGGCAACATACTCCAACAATTACTAAAGATGGTTATTTAGCTTTGTTTAATAACGGATATGACCGTTATGGAGTAGCATTTGAAAATAAATCCAATAAAGTTGGGGATTATAATTCAGCTTATACAGCTATGGAAATCTATGATATAAAAAATAATGTGGCTAATCTTGTTTGGAAAAGTGATTTTGATAAAAAGTATTTTTCTATAAAATATGGAATATTTAATGTTTTAGAAAATAATCATAAGTTTATGGATTGTGGCTATATTTTAAAAGATGATTTTAGAGATAAAAGTGATAATAGTTTAGTAGAAGTTGAAAAAAACGTTGATGATATATATAGTTTAATAATTGAGTTGGATGAAAATGATAAAGTAGTATTTAAAGCTACTACTGAAGAAGGTAAGTATCGTGCATTTAAACATAATCTTTATGATGAAGAAACTAAAAATGTTGATTTGGAACAATTTAATATCATTGATACCGTGGAAAAATCTGATTTAGATGTTTTATCAATAAATGAAATAGATGTTGATTCTTCTATGGAATGGATAAATACATTTGAGTTTACAAAGCATACTTTTTCAACAAATTATAAAATAAATGAAAATGATGAAGTTAAGTTTTATTTCTTAAATAGAAGAGGTAAAGTATATTCTTTTGTTTATAAAAATGAAGATGATAAGAATATTAATAATGTATTTAATATTGATATTCCTAGTGATAGATATCGTGTTTTTGTTTCTATTAATGAAGAACTTTATGATACGAAAAAAGTATATAGTTTTTAGCTATATACTTTTAAATTGCTTATTAATAATAACACCTTTATTTAATTTTAGTTCTTTTATATCTTCACATGCTTGTTTTACGCCGTCATAAAGCTCGCTTTTTTTGTGTGCATCACTTCCAATAACAACATTGCTTCCACCAAGATCAATATATCTTTCAAGAATTTCTACACTAGGAAATGGACTCCCACATCTTCGATAACCACTTGAGTTTATTTCAAGAGTTATACCTCTTGCAATAATTGTAGTTAAAATCTCGTCAATTAAGCCTTTATCGAGGTTTTTTTTTGTTCCATATTTTTTGATGTAATCCATATGAGCAAGAGTATCCATATCTCCATAGGTAACCATATCCAACATTAATCTTAAATAATCATCAACTGCATCTTTATTATATCTAAATGATTTACCATTTAGATGGTGAATACTTCCAATGATGTATTCAATACCATACATATTTCTTAAAAACTCAACATATTCCTTATATAAATGTGGTTCTGATATCTCAATACCTCTGATGACTAATATATCTTTTCCTTGTTCATATTTTCTTATTTCTTTTTCACGTTTTGTTAAGCTATTGATAGTTTGCAAAATATTTTTTTGAGCGAATTCAACGTGATCAGTTATTGCTATAACATCATTTCCAAGTTCTTTTTCTCTTTCAATAATGGTTTTGATTGGAAGATCCGAATCAAATGAATAACTAGAATGTATGTGTACATCAGCCTTATAATTTTCCATATTTTCTCCTTATAAAGAAATAAAAAAACAGCGATTAAGCTGCATCCTTATTTAATGTTTTCCATTCACGAGTTGATAAAGTAACTTTAACACCATCAATTTTCTTTGTTTGTGTATTTAATTTTTGTTTTCTTCTAGAATGATTTAATGCATGTGATCTAGTATTTCCAAATAAAGGTTTTCTACCAGTTAATTTCTTTGCCATAGTTTTCCCTCCTTTAAAGAATTCTTTAAGATTATATCAAGATAATTTAGATAAGTCAATAATTTTTACGTTTTTAATTTTGTTTAGATAAGTAATGGTGTATAATGGATATAGGTGATGATATGTTTTATCCGTTAGGTGTTAAAACTGATTTTAGTATATTAAAAAGTCTTATTAAAATTGAAGACTATATTTTGTATGCTAAAAATAATGGATTAAATGTAATCGGAATTCTTGATGATAATTTAAATTCTTCACATATATTTTATGAAATGTGTAAAAAAAATAATATAAAACCAGTAATAGGCTTAGATATTATAATTGAAGATAAAGAGGTATATTTATATCCAGTTAATTATCATGGACTTACTAATCTATTTAAATTTTCTAGTTTAGAGGAAAAAAGTTTTAAAACTCTTAAAAATTATTCTGAAGATATTATATGTGTAATAAACTATGAAAGTTTAGAAATATATGAAAATATGAAGAAGATTTTTTCTAAAGTATTTTTATCATTTAAAACAGATGAAGAAAGAGTAGATGAATTATCTATAAGTGAAGATGTTATATATATAAATGAAACTTTATCCTTAACTGAAGAGGCTTCAAAATATATCAATTATTTAGATATGATAAATAAAAATATTACTTTAGGTGAATTTTCATTAAAAGACTATAGAGAATCTATTTTAGAGATAAAAGAATATGATACCTCTAGGTTAACAGATTTAATTGATATTGAATTTCCTAATGCTACTTCATATATTCCGGTATATGTTGAAAATAGCCAAGAATATTTAAAGAATTTAGCAATTAAAGGATTAAATAGAAGACTTAGTAATGATGTACCTTTAAAATATAAAGAAAGACTTTTATATGAATTAGATATAATCAATAAGATGGGGTTTTCAAATTATTTTTTAATCGTTTTTGATTATGTTAGATATGCTAAGAAAAATGGTATTCTAATTGGTCCCGGAAGAGGAAGTGCAGTTTCTTCCTTAGTTTCATATTCTCTTGGTATAACAGAAATTGATCCTTTAAAATATAATTTATTATTTGAAAGATTTTTAAATCCAGAAAGAATAACTATGCCCGATATTGATATCGATTTTGAATATGAGAGAGTAGATGAAGTATTTAACTATGTAAAAGAAAAGTATGGAAGTGAGTATGTTGCAAGAATAATAACATACGGAACTTTTCAAGCACGTGAAGCAATTAGAACAGTTGGTAAAATCAACAATGTTAAAGAAAATTTAATTCAATCGTTGTTGCAATTTATTGATAGTAAAAAGCCTTTAAAGGGCAATTTAAATAAAAATGTTTTAGAAGTAATAAATAGAAATTCATTACTAAAGAAAGTTTATAAAGAAGCATGTGTTATTGAAGGATTAAAGAAAAATGAAAGTATGCATGCTGCTGGAGTAGTTATTTCTAGTGTGAAATTAACTGATGTTATTCCAATAATTAAGAAAAGTGATATAACTTTAACAGGGTATACAATGAATGAACTTGAAAGTCTTGGCCTTTTAAAAATGGACTTTTTAGCTCTTAAAAATTTAACTATTATTAAAAATACAATTAAAAAAATTGATGATAATTTTAATTTAATGGCAATACCCTTAAATGATGAAAAAGTATATAATCTTTTTAAAGAGGCACATACTCTAGGTATATTTCAATTTGAGTCATTTGGAATGAAAAGTTTTTTAAAAAAATTTAAACCTGATAAATTTGAAGATTTGGTTTTAGCTTTAGCAGTATATAGACCAGGCCCAATGGAAAATATTGATGTTTTGTGTGATCGTAAGAACAAACATTTTAAATATTCTACTTTTGATGAGTCTTTAAAGAGTATTTTGGATGAAACTTATGGAATAATTGTATATCAAGAGCAAATAATGGAAATTTTAAGGACGATGGGAAATTATAGTTATGCTCATGCTGATATTGTTAGAAGAGCCATAAGCAAGAAAAAAGTAGAAGTAATGGAAAGTGAAAGAAAAATATTCATTGAAGAATCAATAAAAAATGGATATTCTAAAGAATGTGCAGAAGAAGTATTTAAGTTTATTGAAAAATTTGCATCATTTGGTTTTAATAAATCACATTCGGTTGCTTATGCACTTTTAGCATATGAAATGGCTTATTTAAAAGTAAATTATAAATGTGAATTCTATGCAAGTTTACTTAATACTAATATTGGTGGAGAAGAAAAAACAAAAGAGTATATTACGGAAGCTAAAGGAAATGATATAAAAATAATTAAACCTAGTATCAATAAATCAGGATATCTATATGAATGTGAAAATAATGCCATATTACTTCCATTTAGAAGTATAAAAGGAATTTCTTCTCAAGTAACAGATGGAATAATTAAAGAAAGAGAAAATGGTGAGTTTAAGAGTTTTAATGATTTTCTTGCAAGATGTTATAAAAAAATAGTAAATCAAAATATAGTTGAAATTTTGATAAAAGCTGGTGTTTTTGATGATTTAGGTATTAATAGAAAGACTTTAATAACCAATTTAAATTCCAGTATAACTTATGCTGAATTAATACGCGATTTAGATTCTTCTTTAGTAAGTGAGCCTGTTATGAATGAAGTAGATGAATTTGATGATGGAGAACTTATGAATATGGAACTTTCTCTTTATGGTTTTTATGTTACTAATCATCCAGCGAGTAAATATGTAAATTCATTTAAACAAGCAAATATTAAAGAAAACTTTGATAAAGTTGTTGATACTGTAGTTTTGGTTGAAAAAATCAAAAAGATTAAAACTAAAAATGGTGATGATATGGCATTTTTAGAAGCAAGTGACGAAACAGGTACTTCAGAATTTACGATATTTAAAGAAGCTTTTCCAGGATTAAAAGATGTTTCAGTTGGATCTTTAGTTAAAGTGCGTGGAAGAGTCGAAAAAAGAATGGATAAATATCAAATAGTTGTATCTAATATAAGTAAAATTTAGTATAATAAGGTTTAGGTGAGAATGTGAGAGATAAAGAAAAAATAATAATGTTAGTAACTTTAATTATCTTTATAGTTGTATTACTTCTTTCTTTTACAGTTATAACTTACTTTAATATTAAAGAAGAAAATAAAGTACCAAAACATGATAAAACAACAATACAAGAAAGTACAACGACAAAAGAATCAACAACTGAAACAACAACAAAAATAGTTACAGAAGCAGTTACGGAGATAACTACGACGAAAACAAGTTCAACAAAAGTTACTACAACAGCAACAAAAAAAATAACAACTAAAGGAATAACAACTACAACTGAGAAAATCGTAAGTATAGTTAATCCAAGTGAACTTGATGAATGGTGTTTAAATATCTTTAATATTATTAATGATACAAGAAAAAGAAATGGTTTGAATACCCTAAGTTTGAAAAAGGATATAAGAGATTTAGCGATTGATGCTTCTATTAAATGGGAAAGTATTCATGATGAAGGTTTAAAAAGTTATTTATATGGTTATAACTATTATGGATATCAAAGTAATATTTTGAGCAGCAATAATGGTTATAAAGTTATCGCGAATGAAACATTAAAGAATACCGATGTTGGTACAAATAAATATTTAAATTATGTTGGTATCAATATATATAAAGTTGATAACAAGTATTACTTTCTTATTATTTATGAATAAGATATGATAAAATAAATTATATTATTTAACTACAAGGAGATGAGTTTATGTTTGAATATATGGGAGATAGATTAAGCAATGCCATAAAAAATATTAAAGGCATGGGGAAAATTACTGAAGCAAATATAGGAGATGCAATAAGAGAAATAAGAACAGCTCTTTTAGAAGCAGATGTTAACTATGAAGTTGTTAAAGAATTTACTAAAAGTGTTAAAGATAAAGCTTTGGGTATGGAGGTTTCTAAATCTTTAAAACCAGAAGAAGTGTTTATTAAGGTTGTTAAAGATGAACTTGTTTCTTTACTTGGTGGAGATTATGTTCCTCTTGAAGTTAATAAAAAACCAACTATTGTAATGATGGTTGGTCTTCAAGGTAGTGGTAAAACTACAACTTCAGGTAAAATTGCAGCTTTAGTTAGAAAGAAAAATAAAAAGAATCCTTTATTAGTTGCGTGTGATATTTATAGACCAGCAGCAATTGATCAATTAAAAGAAATTGGTAAACAATTAAATATTCCAGTTTTTGAAGAGGGAACAAAACCAGTAAAAGAAATAGTAAGTGATGCCCTTCTTTATGCTAAAGAAAATAATCATGATTTTATAATTATTGATACAGCTGGTAGACTTCATATAGATGAATCTTTAATGGATGAACTTAAAACTGTTGAAAATGAATTTAAACCAGATGAAATCCTTTTAGTAATAGATGCAATGATGGGACAAGATGCAATAAATGTTATTAATGGATTTAATGATAAACTTAATTTAACTGGTGCAATTTTAACTAAAATGGATGGAAATACAAAAGGTGGAGTTGCCTTATCTGTAAGACATTTAACAAATATTCCAATTAAGTTTATAGGAGATTCTGAAAAACTTGATGGATTAAGTGAATTTTATCCAGAGAGAATGGCTGAAAGAATTCTAGATATGGGTGATATTCTTTCAATAGCTGAAAAAGTTGAAAACGTTGTTTCAGAAGATGAAGCAAATGATTTAGCTAAAAAGATGAAAAAAGGTGATTACACTTTAGAAGATTTTTTAACAAACATGAAACAAATCAGAAAACTAGGCCCTTTAGAAAATTTACTTAAAATGATGCCAGGAGCTAGAAAAATGGGACTTAATAATATAAATATTGATCCAAAAGATATGGCTCATGTAGAAGCAATAATTCTTTCAATGACTCCTTATGAAAGAAAACATCCAGAAGTTATAAAAAATTCTAGAAAACTACGTATTTCAAAAGGATGTGGAAGAAGTGTTGAAGAAATCAATAGACTTTTAAAACAATTTGAAAACATGAAAACAATGATGAAACAAATGAGTAATGGAAATATGAAACTACCTTTTTAGGTAGTTTTTTTAATCCAAAATCAGCGATTAACCGAATAAAAATCGTCATTTAGCCGAAAAGTTTTGATAAATTAATAGGGTAAGTTTTGACTTTTTTCATATATTATAGTATATTTTTAATGGTTAATTAAAAAGCGATTCATTTAAAGTAGTTATTTTAAGAGTTAAATAGAGAGCTTGTGGGTGGTGTAAACAAGTAATTTTATAATAATGAATTACAGATGATGATTTTAATCGGATTTTTCCGTTATCAAGAAGAGGTAATAAACTATTATTACGAATAAAGGTGGTACCGCGAGCAATTCGTCCTTTTTGGACTTATTGCTCTTTTTTATTTCAAGGAGGTGGTTTGTATGGATAGTTATTATTATTACTTTAATGAATTAATTTTAATTAGCTATATAAACAGAAAAGGAGAAATAAAAAAATATGGAAAAGAATTTGTTTGATATTCTTGAAGAACGAGGATATGTAAAAGATTTAACTCACAGAGATGAGATAATAGAATTAATTAATGGAGAATCTATGACTTTTTACTTAGGTATTGATCCAACTGCTGATAGTTTGCACATAGGTCATTTTTTTGCTCTAACATTATTTAGGTGGCTTCAAGACTTTGGACATCATGGAATAATCTTGATTGGAGGAGCAACTGCTCTAATCGGAGATCCCACAGGTAAAAGTGATATGAGAAAAATGCTTTCAAAAGAAGAGGTTGCTCATAATAAAGCAGAAGTTAAAGAATTAGTAAAAAGATTTGTTAAAACAGATGGAGAGAATCCAGCTATTATAGTAGATAATGCTGACTGGATTTGTGATAAGACATATGTTGATTTTATGAGAGACATAGGAGTTCATTTTAATGTAAACAACATGCTTGCTGCTGATTGTTACAAAAAAAGATTAGAAAACGGTGGATTAACATTTTTAGAAATGGGATATATGTTAATGCAAGCATTCGACTTTGTGCATTTAAATGAAAAGTTTGGATGTCGATTACAGATTGGTGGCTCTGATCAATGGGGAAATATTTTAGCAGGCGCTGATCTTTCTATAAAACTAGGATATAACAATGGTAAAAAAATTGATCCTTTATATGGTTTTACTTGTCCATTGCTTATAAAAGCTGATGGAGAGAAAATGGGTAAAACAGCTAGTGGAACACTTTGGGTTTCAAGAGATAAAACAACACCATTTGAATTTTTTCAAGCTTGGATAAATTCTTTTGATGAAGATGTTGAAAGAAGTCTATCATTTTTTACAAGAATGGAAATATCGGATATTAAAGAATTATGTAAAAATGACATAAGAAAAGCGAAAAAACTACTTGCGTTTGAAGTTACAAAATTAGTACATGGAGAAGCTGAAGCAAAACAAGCTCTAGAAACAGCTGAAGAACTATTTAACAATAATGGAATATCTGAAAATATGCCATCAATTAATATTTCAAGAAAAATGCTAAATATAAATATAATTGATTTGCTAGTTGAAGCAAAAATTGCTTCATCTAAATCTGAAGCAAGAAGACTTATTGAACAAAATGGTATTAGTTTAAATCAAGAAAAAATAAATGATATAAATTTTATAGTAACAGATGCTGACTTAAAAGATAATGCTTTAGTATTACAAAAAGGTAAAAAAGTATTTTTGAAAGTTAATTTTATAGATAATTAAAAACTACTTGTTCGTGGTTTTTTTCAGATGCAAATTATTTAAAATTTTTAACACATTGTTTTAATACGTTAAAAAAAATGTAAAATTTTAACATATTTATTGTTTATGTTAAAAAAATAGTGTATTATTTAACATGAGGAGTGATGAATTTATGAAGGTATTACCATTTAATGACTATGATTTAAAGACATCGAGAATTCTTGAATATTTAAATAATGCATCAAGATCTCTTGCCGAATTAAAAGGGTTTGCTAATTCAATTCCAAATCAACATATTCTTATAAATGCAATTACTATAAATGAAGCAAAAGATAGTAGTGCGATTGAAAATATAGTTACAACTCATGATAGTATTTATAAAGTTCTAACTGAAAGTGGATTTAAAGATGGTGCTGCAAAAGAAGTAGTTGATTATCGAAGTGCTGTTTGGCATGGATATGAAATAATAAGAGAAAAAGTATTTATTTCAACAAATATATTAGTTGAGTTACAAGCTATGATTGAACCAAATAAGAGCGGTATAAGAAAAAATCCGGGCACTAATTTAGTTAATAGTCTCACTGGTGAAATTATTTATACACCACCTCAATCTGAAAGTGAAATCAGAGATTTGTTAAAGAATTTGGAAGATTATATTAATAATTATGATGATGACATCGATCCATTAATTAAAATGGCATTAATCCATTATCAATTTGAAAGCATTCATCCTTTCTATGATGGAAATGGAAGAACTGGAAGAATATTAAATGTTTTGTATTTAGTATTAAATAATTTATTAGACAGTCCGATTCTTTATTTAAGCAATTATATAAATAAAAATAAAGGTGACTATTATAGACTATTTACTGAATTTAGGAATGAAAACAATTATGAGGATTGGATAGTTTATATTTTAAAAGGTGTAGAAGAAACATCAAAAAATACGATAGAGTTGATAAAAAAAATTCAAGAAGAAATGGAATCTTTTAAAAGTGAATTTATAGAAAAATTGCCTAAGGTTTATTCGGATGAATTATTGAATTCATTATTCTTTGAGGTATATACAAGAATAAATTATATTGAACAAAGTTGTGGGGTTACAAGACAAACTGCTGCAACTTATCTAAATCAATTAGTAGATGCTGGTCTTCTTGAATATGAAAAAGTAGGAAGAGAAAGTATATATAAGAATACAAGATTAATTGAATTATTAAGTAAATTTTAGCAATTAAAAACCACTTATTTGTGGTTTTTTTTCTTGAAATTATAATTAAAAATGATGAATACTAATGATGTTATACCTAATATAAATGGTTCGTATTTATACATCGTAAGCATTGCTACATAATATTTATTAACTATACTTGCAAATATGAAAAGAATAGGTACTATTAAATTTATTATTTTTTTATTAGGTAAACAATTTTTTATACTATTTGTTAAATATACTAAGCTTATTATAATATTGAATAGCCATATGAATGAAATTAAGTTTTCTAAGTTTTGAATAAAACCTCCGATTGATATTTTTTTTAATAAAACATATTCGGGATATCTTACTACTTCTACAAGTGGATATGAAAATATTCCATAAATCATAACACAATCAATAATTAAAAATATTGTTGCTAGTGTATAAGTTTTTAAAATACTTACATCTTTTCTTTGATTTTCTTTAGTCATAAGTACAATTGATGTTGATAATATTGTATAGTTTAAACCAGACGTTAAAATATTCATTGGTTTAGTATGTGTATAAACAAAGTTTGTGATATCAAAATATGGAAGTAAACAAAATAAAGCAAAAAGATAAATGCATATATTTACAACTATCATGATATTACTTACACGATATAAGACGATTTCCTTTTTATTTAATACATAGAGCATCAAAAGCAAAAGAGGGATGCTTATCATTGATTTACTCATTAAATTTAAATACATAGTTGATGCCATATTAATTAGAATTACTAAAGCATATACGGATATTATTGAATAAAGTATGATATTAAAAATATTGTTTTTTTTCTTGATATCTAGAAAATATAAAAGTATCATTCCTAAAATATAACCTATTAAAATAGAAAATAGAAATTTTTCTTTGGAAGAAATCAGTATCTTAGAAAAACCTATTGCTAGAAATAAACCTTGCATATTGAAAAAGTTTAAAATGTTCCATTCTTTTTTCATTTTATTAGAAGTCCTTTCTTATTAATATGAGTATTTACTTCAATATCAAAATCATAATCATAGAAATGTTTGTCCATATTATGAAATTTGTTTAATAACATATTGTTTATTCCTAAAACATCTACTTGATAGGTTTTTAATTTATCTATTAATTCATAAATATTATTTTCTATTTCTTTATTATATCTTTTCTGTATTTTTTTTACGTCTTTTATATTATTTGCTTCTTCGCCAGTTGTAATTTGCCTTACTGTTGTTTCTAAATCTAAACTTATTTTTATTTTTTCTTTTATATCAATTTTCTTATCAATTTTATTTACACTTAATTCAATGTAATCATCTTTACCATTTTTTATATAAAGTTCTTCATAGCCAAAAAGCAACTTTAAAGTATTAAGTTCATTATTATTTAGAGTTGTAACCATTTTATTACCTTTATATAGATTTAATTTACTGACTTTTAGGTCTTCATCTAATATTGGTAATACAAAGTCAGTGTTTTTATCTTTTAGTTTTTTTATTGTATCAAAGAAGTTATCTTTATAAACTCTTTCTAAAATGTTTTTTAATGTTTCTCCCATATTTTTATCTTGATCATATATATCTGTTTTTTCAGTAATACAAAGATAGAATGTATTGTTGGTTTCAGGACTTCTTAAAAAATAATCTAATGTAGTTTCAATTGGTACATTGTTTGTTAAAATAAGAGCATTTAAATGAGCATAATAAAGATATTTGCTTGAACCAATTAAAGTGTTATTTAAAGCATTTGTTAAAGAATTTCCAATTCCAGAGTAGGTCTTAAATTCTTCTTCATCAATAACTTCAATTGTTGTATAAAAAAGATTGTCTTTATAGTCTACTAATATAGAGGAAACAATTCCAAGATCATTTAGTTCATGATAATTTGCACATCCTGTTAAAAAAAATATACTTAGAATTAAAATAATTAGTTTTTTCATGGTGCCTCCTTATATCTATTTTTGCTTAATAACTTGCTTCGTTTCTTTGTTTTCATTTTAAATAAGGTTTGTTTTATATAAGTAAGATCAAATGGTGATAGGGGATAAAAATAAGGTTTATTAAACACTTCTTGACTAGTTAATGAAGTAATTAATGCAATAAAACAAATACCTATTCCAAAAAGACCATATATAGCTGCGACAAATAAGAATAAAAATCTCCAATGTCTTATAGAATTTATTATTTCAAGATCAGTAAATATTAAACTTGAAATAAAAGTTATAGCAACAATAATAATCATTATAGGTGAAACAATACCTGCAGATACAGCTGCTTCGCCTAAAACAAGAGCTCCTAAAATAGAAGTGGCAGAACCATAACTTGATGGAAAACGAATATCACTTTCTCTTAAAATTTCACATATGATAAGTGTGATAAAACATTCAATTACAGCTGGAAATGGAACCTTACTGCGTTGCTCTTGAAAATTGATAAGTATGGTTGTTGGTATAGTTTCTTGATTGTATGTTGTTATAGCGACATATATAGCTGGTGTTAAGATAGCTAAAAAGAAACAAAGAAAACGTAATATTTTTAAAAAGTTAATATTTATGGCTTTTTCATAATGATCAGCAATTGGATTTATAAAATCGGCTAAAAATGAAGGCAAAATTAAAGCATTGGAAGAGTTATCAAGAATAACAACTATTTTTCCTTCTAATAAAGATGCGGCAACAACATCAGGTCTTTCAGTTACTTTAAAAGCGGGAAAGGCGTTTTTTGTTTTATCACCTAAATATTTTTTTAACTGAGTTACATCATTGACTCCATCTCGATCAATGGCTTCTAATTTTTCAATAACGTCATTGTATATCTTTTCTTCAGCAATTGTTTCTATATAAAGAACACTTGCGGTATTTTTTGTATATCTTCCGATAAAGATATCTTTATTTTTTAAATGTTTAGATTTTATTCGACGTTTGATTAAACCTAAGTTAACTTGATAATTTTCAACAAAAGCTTCTTTTGGACCATATATTGTACTTTCAGTAGTTGGAGTATCGATTGAACGTGCTAAGTTTCCTCTTGTTTCTACCGCGATTATTTGATGTCTATTTATAATAATAGTAAAACCGGATTCCAAATAAAGGGATAAAGTATCATAGTCAGGAACATCTTTTATATTAGGACTTGGAATTAATTCTTTTATATCTCTAGGTATATGACTTTTAGGTATGATTTTTAAAATATAATCGTTTATTTTGTTTTGATCAATAATAGATTCAAGATAGATAATATAGATATTTTTTATTTTTTTGATATTTAAATCGGTCACGTTTTTATAATCTTCATTTATCTTTTTTATATAGTCCATATTATCACCATTAAATAGTTTAACCAAAAGTTAAAAATATATGTTCTTTTGTTAATAAATAATATATAATATTTTCTTAAGGAGTTTTTTCTATGAAATTATATTTTGAAGTACTTCGTGCTGTAGTGAAAAAAATAGTGTTAAGAAAATCAAATGGAGAAGTGATTCGCGATTTTGCAACTAATATGGGTGTTGTTTATATAAAGCTTGCTCAAATGTTAGCAACACATGAATTTCAAAATTATTTTAGTGAAAGTGATAGAGTTGCTTTATCGAGTATATGTGACGATATTGAACCTGTTGAATTTAAAATTGTTGAAGATACTTTGATAAGTACTTATGGGGAAAATTATCGTGATTTATTTCTGTCTATTGATGAAACACCGATTGGATCAGCTTCAATCTCTCAAGTATATAAAGCTAAACTTAAAAACGGAAAAGATGTTGCTATAAAGGTTAAAAGAAAAGATGTTGAAAAAAATATTGTAAAAGATGTTGAAAAATTAGAAAAACTTATGCATAGATTTGGAAGGTTTATCAATTTTAAAAATTTCTTTGGAGGAGAACATGCCTTAAATTTATATTTAAAATGGATAAGCGAAGAGACAAATTTTGATAATGAAATAAATAATATAAAAATATATGGTGAATTTTCAGAAAAGGTAAATGGAAGTGTAGCTAACACAACTAAAATATGTATACCAAAGGTATATGAAGAATTATCATCAAGTGATGTTATTGTAATGGATTATATTCCTCATAAAACTATCAATCAGCTTCCTTTAACAAAAGAAAATAAAGAATTAATAAAAACGGCTATAAATAGTTATTTGAAACTAAGTTTTAATTCTCTTTTAGAAAATGATAATGTAATTTTTCATGGAGATCCTCATAGTGGAAATCTATGTGTTGATAGTTTTGGTAATATTTATTTTTTAGATATGGGATTGTTGTTTTCTTTAGGCAAAGAAGAAATTGAATTTTGTAAAGAATTTTTCTTTGCAGCTTATACAAGTGATTTTGAAAAAATATTTTCTATAATAACACGTTATGGTACGTTAAGCGAAAAGCAAAAGAAAAGGTTAAAAGATGAAGTTAAAACTTACTGTGATAACTTACGTGGTAGAGAAGTAACTAATTATTTTATGGATATGGTTATGATATTTACTAAGTATGAACTTGATCCACCGGAATTCTTGTTTGATATGGCAAAAGCTTTTGTTTGTTTAAATGGAGTAGGTAAATTTACTCAAAACTATGTAAGTTGTGATGCATTGTTGAAAGAAATCATTTTAGAATATGTTATTAAAAGTCAAATAAAAGTAACGGCAAAAGCATCTTTAAATTCCATAAAAATATTTCCCAAAGCTTTATTGAATCTAAAAAATTATGGCTTATCGGGTTTGGTGGCTCAGATAGAAAACGATGAAGAACTAAGAAGTGATATAATTACTCTTATTGATATATCAGAAACAAATATTAATATATTAAAGAAAACAATTAAAGATTATCTTGGAAAGAACTAACTTTTGTTTACAAAAAAGTAATTTTTCTTTATAATTGTTATAGGTGATAAATGTGAAAAAACTATTTGATAATAAAGTAGTACAAATTGGCGTGACTGCTTTTTTAGTAATTGCTGCGGGAATATTATTTTCTTTTATAATTTATAATATTGGAGTAATATTTGACTTTATTAAAAATATTTTAAATATAATGATGCCTTTGATATATGGTTTAGTGCTTGCTTATATAATGCATCCAATAGTTAATTTATTTGAAAATAAAGTGTTTAATAAAATTGAAAAAGAAAAGACCAAGAGAAATTTAAGTATTCTATGTACATTTGTTATTATTATTGGTTTATTAGTTGCTTTAATAAGTATCATTATTCCTCAATTATTAACGAGTATTCAATCTCTTTTAGTTAATGTTCCGGATTATTTAAAAGATTTAGAGAGTGCAATAACTGGATGGCTTTCAAATAATAAAGAATTGTCTGCTGATATTTTAGAAAAGTATAATGAAATTTCTAAATCTTTAATGAATGCAATAAATACAGTTATATCTCCATTAACTCAATCGGCTTTAGATAAAGTTAGAAGTGGGGTATTTGGCTTCTTAACATTTATATTTAACTTTGCAATTGGTGGAGTATTTGCTGTTTATATCTTAGCTAATACTAAAAACTTTGGAGCAGGAATTAGAAAAACTTTATATTCTTTCTTTGATATAAAACATGTTGATGCCTTTATTGATGAAGTAAAACATGTTAATCATGTATTCTGTCAATTCATGATTGGTAAGATATGTGACTCATTTGGATTTGTATTTACTTGTACACTTTTATTCTTGCTTATTTGTAAATATCCATATGCACTTTTAATAGCTACTTTAGTGGGTTTAACTGATTTAATTCCTTATTTTGGACCATATATTGGAACTATACCATCAGCTTTGCTTATTTGTATGATTTCTCCAGTTAAAGCAATCACTTTTGTTTTATTCATTGTTGTACTGCAACAAATTGATGGAAATTTTGTAACGCCTGCTATTCAAAGACAAGCAACTGGACTTCCATCATTTTGGGTATTATTTGCAATTACTTTATTTGGAGGATTATTTGGCCTTGTTGGTTTATTAATCGCAGTTCCATGTTTTACGATTATATATGAACTTGTAATTGATTTAGTAAATCAAAGACTTAAGAATAAAAAGTTACCAGTAGAAACAGAAGCTTATACGCTTGATAAAATCGTTAAACCAAGTAAAAAGCAAAAAGATTAAAAGTAAAAAAAAGAGTATTCGTTGAACTTGTATGAATACTTTTTTTATGGTAAAATGTATTTAGCAAGAAAGACTTGCATACAATAAAAAGAGGAACATTTAATATTCGCATGTTGAGTGTTGCCTAGTAATATTTTAGCAATCACCTAAATCATTGCTGAGTTAGGTGATTTTTTTTATTTCTATATTAGTACTATGTATAACAAAGATACTAATAGGAAGATAATAATGATTAAAGATAAGATTAAAAAGTCTTTCTTGCTCATAATATCGCCTCCCTTCTTTTGAAGTTTGGCAAATCACCCAACTATTAAATGTTCCTATAAATAAAATATCAAACATTTGTTTTATATGCAATAGCTAATTGTTTTTTTATTTATTGATATATACTTTTTTTTACAAAGTTAATATTAAATGAGAACTCAATAGAAAATGAGTTCTATTTTTATATAGAATTATAATTTTATAAATAAGGGCGTTTATATTTAAATTTTAAAACTGATATAGTTAATTCTATTATTTTTATTTGTTTTTTGATATAATTTCTATAGGATATGAGGTGAATGTGTGAAAAGTATTTTTGATTTTAAATTAGAAGACTTAACATCATATTTAGAAGATAATGGATATTCTAAATTTGTTTCAAAACAAATTTATGATTGGATATATAAAAAACGTGTTTTTGATTTTGATAAAATGAGTAATATAAAACTTGAATTAAGAGAACAATTGAAAAAAGATTTTGATATTTCAATGTTAAAACTTGTAAGACGTCAAACAAGTAAAGAAACTAATAAATATCTATTTGAATTAGATGATGGTAATTTAATTGAAAGTGTTCTTATGAGACATGATTATGGATTGAGTGTATGTGTATCAAGTCAAATTGGATGCAATATGGGATGTTCTTTTTGTGAATCTGGACGTTTAAAAAAAGTAAGAGATTTATTACCTGGAGAAATTGTAAGACAAATTCTTATGATTGAAGAAGATGTGGGCATGCGTATTTCTAGTGTAGTGGTAATGGGAATAGGCGAACCTTTTGATAATTATGATAATATAATGGACTTCATAAGAATAATTAATTCACCATTTGGAATCGCGATTGGAGCAAGACATATTACAGTTTCAACAAGTGGACTTGTACCAATGATAAAAAGATATGCAGAGGAAGATTTGCAAACTAATTTAGCAATAAGTTTACATGCACCTAATGATGAACTTAGAAATAAAATTATGAAAGTAAATAAAGCTTATAATATAAGTGAATTAATTGCTGCTATAAATGAATATATTGAAAAAACTAATAGACGAGTTACTATAGAATATGTTATGCTTAGTATGGTAAATGATAGTGAAGAAAATGCAAATGAACTTGCAGATTTACTTAGAGGAATGAACGTTTATGTTAATTTAATTCCTTATAATGAAACTAGTCATATAGAGTATAAAAAATCTCCAAATGATCGAGTTATGAAATTCTATGATACTTTAAAACGTCGTGGAATAAATGTAACGGTTAGACGAGAGTTTGGTGGAAATATAGATGCTGCCTGTGGGCAACTTAGAGCAAATGAGGTGGAAAGATGAAATCATTTTATATAACTGATTCAGGAAGAGTTAGAAGTCATAATGAAGACTCAGTTACCATTGTTAAGAATTCTTCAAGTGAACATTTGATGATTGTTGCTGATGGTATGGGAGGACACAGAGCTGGTGAAATTGCATCAAGTATGGTGGTAACTCAAATCGGTTCTCGTTTTCAATCTTTGTCAACTATAGGTACAAAAATTGATGCTGTTAACTGGATAAGAGAAAACTTAAATGAAGTTAATGCTAGTATTTTAAAATATAGTGATGAACATCCTGAAGCAATGGGACTTGGAACTACATGTGTTATGGCTCTTTTAACTAAGGATTTCTTGATGTTTGTTAATATAGGGGATTCAAGTGGTTTTGTATTTAAAAATGGTAAATTAAAAAAGATTACGAATGATCATACACTAGTTAATTTTTTAGTTGAAACTGGTGATTTGTCTGAAAGAGAAGCTAAAAATCATCCAAAGAGAAATGTTTTAATGCGTGCTTTGGGAGCTGCTGATACATGTGAGTTCGATATATTTGAGGTTGAAACTGATGTTGATGCTATAATGCTTTCAAGCGATGGCTTAACAAATATGTTAACTCAAGAACAAATTGAAAAAGTTTTAAATGAAGAAGATATAAGTGTTGAAGATAAACTTATTAAGTTAGTTAAAAAATGCAATGTTCGTGGTGGACAAGATAACATTTCAATAGCTTATTTAGTAAAAGAAGATAGAAGCGGGGATGTGTAGTATGATAATGAAGGGTCAAAAGATAAACGACCGATACCAAATCATCAAAACAATTGGTGAAGGTGGTATGGCCAATGTTTATCTTGCATATGATACTATTCTTGATAGAAATGTTGCAGTTAAAGTTTTAAGAGGAGACTTAGCAACAGATGAGAAGTTTGTTAGAAGATTTCAAAGAGAAGCTTTATCAGCATCCAGTTTATCTCATCCAAATATTGTCGAAGTTTATGATGTTGGTGAAGATAATGGTTCATATTATATTGTCATGGAATATATTGATGGAAAACATTTGAAACAGCTTCTAAAAAAACGAGGAAGTTTGACTTTAACTGAAGTTGTTGATATCATGCTTCAAGTTACTGATGGTATGAGTGCTGCACACGATTCTTATATAATACATCGTGATATTAAACCTCAAAATATTATGATTTTGGAAAATGGTTTGATTAAGATTACGGACTTTGGTATTGCAATGGCACTTAATTCAACTCAACTTACTCAAACTAATTCCGTTATGGGAAGTGTTCATTATTTACCACCAGAACAAGCAAGTGGTAAGGGAGCAACAATTCAAAGTGATGTTTATTCAATGGGTATTTTGATGTATGAACTTTTAACAGGAACTCTACCATTTAAAGGCGATAATGCAGTTGAAATAGCATTAAAACACATCAAAGAAAGTGTTCCATCGGTAAGAGAACTTTTACCAAATACACCTCAATCGATAGATAACATCATTATGAAGGCAACAGCTAAAAATGTTAAAAACCGTTATCAAGATGCTAAAGAAATGCATGATGATTTAAAAACGGCTTTGGATGATTCGAGAATAAATGAACCAAAATATGTTTTTGAATATCCTGAAGATGATGCGGATATAATAAAGAAGAAGGTACCTTCTAGTGAAGTGCCTCAAGAAAAGAAACAAACAAAAAAAGAAATTGAAAAAGATAAAGAAAAAATTGAAGAGAAGAAAGAAGATGTCGAGATAAAAGCTAAAAAGATTACTGAAAAAGATTTAAGAAAAAAGGAAAATAAATTTTTGCTTATCTTAGCAATTATATTTACAGGATTAATACTTATTGTAACTACTTTAGTATTTTTAATACCTAGAATAACAGCTGTAAAAGATATTAAAGTTCCTGATGTTACAGGTTTAAGTGTAGAGGATGCCGAAAGTAAACTTATAAGTGCCGGATTTACGATATCGGATGAACAAAAGAGTGAATCTTCTTCTACAATAAAAGAAGGTAATGTTACTAAAACATATCCATCAAAAGGAAGCACTAGAAAAAAGGGTGCATCAGTTACTATTTATATCTCAAGTGGTGAAAATGCATATACATTGGAGGATTTAACTGGTAAAAATTATATTGAAGAAAAAGCTGTCTTAGAAAAAATGTATAATTTATTTGTTAAAGTTGAAAAAATTGAGGATAAAGGAAATCATACTAGTGAAGAAATATTAAAAACTGAACCTGCTGCTGGTGCTAAGCTTGTTGAAGGAGATACAATTATTCTTTATATTTCTGATATGTCAACAACTTATCCAGATTTTACTAAAGGAACATATTCTTTGAAACAAATTGAAGAATGGTGTACAAAATATGGAGTTAAACTTACAACTTCATATGTAGAAACTGATGAATATCCGGCTGGAACAATTTTTGAACAAAGTCAAAAAGCTGATGATGCCGTTGTAAATGGTCAAACTTTAACAATAAAAATTTCTGAAGAAGTAGTTGATAATGGAGTAGACGACATTGAATAGTTATATGGATGGTATAATAGTTAGAATTATAAGCAATCTTTTTACTGTAAAATGTGATAATGTTTTTGTAGATTGTCAAGCTAGGGGTAAGTTCCGTAATATGGGGCTTACTCCTTTAGTTGGTGATCGAGTAAAAGTTGATTTTGATAATAAATATATAATTGATATATATAGTAGAAGAAATGAACTCTTAAGACCTAGGGTTGCTAATGTAGATGTTTGTTTAATAGTTACTAGTTTAAAACATCCCGACTTTTCATCTCTTCTTTTGGATAAGATGCTTACTAATATTATTTTATCAGATATTGAACCAATTATAGTTTTCAGTAAATATGATTTGTTAACTGAAGAAGAAAGAAAAGAATTTGATAATATAATAAATTATTATAAAAGTGTTGGCTATAAAACTATTTTAAATACTGAATATTCATGCTTGTTTGAATATTTAAAAGGTAAAACAGTCACTTTGACTGGTCAAACTGGTGCTGGTAAATCAACATTTATAAACAAATTAGATCCAACTTTAAATCTTAAAACTGATGATATAAGTGAAGCTTTAGGTAGAGGTAAACATACAACTAGACATGTTGAACTTTTTGAAATAAATGATATCTATTTTATTGATACTCCAGGATTTTCAGCTTTAGATATTCATGTACCAAAGGAAAATATTAAATTTGCTTTTAAAGAATTTAAAAATGATGAATGTAAATTTAGAGATTGTAAACATATAAATGAAATTGGTTGTAAAGTCTTAGAAGATGTAGAAAACAAAGTAATACTTGAATCTAGATATGAAAATTATAAAAAGATGGTGATGGAATGAAAATATCGGTTTCCTTTTTAAAAAACAAAACTGATGTAAGAGATACATTAGAAAAACTTGATGAAACTACTGCTGATTTTATTCATGTTGATATAATGGATGGAAAATTTACAAGTGAAAAAACAATGAATGAATATGAGTTTTTAGATTGTTTAAAAGGTATAAAAAAACCATTGGATATACATTTAATGGTTGAAAATCCTACAAATTATATTGAGGTTTTAAAAAAATTGAATCCTAGATTTATCTCTGTTCATGCAGAAATTCCAGATTATAAAAAATATATTGATTTAATTCATTCTTATAATATTGGTGCGGGTATTGCAATAAATCCTAAAACTAGAGTTATGAATGTTGAATGCCTTGATAATGTTGAATATGTTTTAGTAATGAGTGTTAATCCTGGTTTAGGTGGACAAAAGATGATTCCTGAAACAATTGAAAAATTAGATATTTTACAAAAATTGAAACATGAAAAAAACTATAACTATCTTGTTTCTATTGATGGTGGAGTTAATTTAGAAAGTCGAGTATTTTTGAATTCAGCTGATGTTTTAGTAAGTGGTTCTTATATTTGTATGAGTGATAATTTTCAAGAAAAAATAGATTCTTTAAAATAAAAATAAGTACTTAAGTTTAAATTCTTAAGTACTTATTTTTTTAATCTTCATCCAAATGAGTGAATAAAATACCAACATTTATTAGTCCAGTTAAACCAACTAAAGAGTAGATTATTCTTGAAACAACAGTTCCAACTCCAAACAATGATTCAACCAAGTTTACTTCGAGTAAACCGATAAATCCCCAGTTAATTGCACCAATAATGGTAACTACTAAACACACTTTTTGTAATGTATTCATACCTTCACCTCATTTCTAGTATTATTTTGTATTGCTTTTAAGATTTTATACATAGAAATATTTTAAAATTAGAAAGAGTCTCAAATATAATTTTATTGTTATAAAATATCACTTGTTATTTTATGTTGACAAAATCCGGGTTTTGTATATAATATTAAATATCACTTGTTATTTTATTTGCTTATAATTTGAAAAAAATAGTGGTTGCACCAAACTTATAAAGTTAGAAGGTAGCTAAAAAGGTATAATTATAAATGAATATAAGGAGGAAAAATTATGAAAACTAAGGAAGAATATGAGCAATTTATTAAGGAAAGATTTAATGGTCGAGCAAAAGAATTATTATTAAGAAATGTGGAATTGTATTATCAAGAGAATGTTGAAATCAAAAAAAATAAATACATTGTTGGTGATGATGTGTTTTTAAAAAAAGGTGCATTTATTCACGGATTAGGTGGATCATCAGACTCATATAATAATTTTAAAATTTTTGATTTTGTATGCGATAATGGTTTTATCGGTGGCGACTTTAATGGTAGACCTACAGTGAAAATTTTAAATAGCGTGGGTATGTGGAATATAAAAGAAGATATGTATTTAAAAGATTATATTACTTTATATAGTGGTGTAACTATTAGATATAGAGTCGGAGATAGAAAAAGAGGTTTAACTGATTATTATGAATTGGTTCCATGTGGAAAAATAGAGAAAAGGTTTGTTGAGCTTAATAATGAACCTGATGTATGGCAATGGAGTGCTGAACAAACAAAAGAAGTAAGATTTGTACCAAGTTTATTTTCAAATAAAAACCAAATTGCGTTTATTTTAAATATGGAGAGTGATTATGCAGAAGAAGTATCAAAGCAAGATGTATGGAATCCTGAATATCGAACAGAAGACATTATGAAATATTTTTGCTCAAATTATTTTTTACCTGAAATGCTTCAAGGAAATTTTAATGCTGCTACGACTGATAGAGAAGCTGCTATAATGTTTGGAATTACACCAAGACTAATTGAAGGTGTTTTAGTTGGTAAAAAAATTGAAAATGATAAACAAGCATTAAGTTATATTAATTCAAAATTACCGGATTGTTATATATGTAACTTAGATGGTAAAGTAATAATTGGCAATAAATAGTTTGCTGATCAATAATTTTTTAGTAATTTAAATAATAATTTGACAAAAGTAAAAAATAGTGTATAATTGTTAGGCAAGTGAGGAGATATAAGCATTAATGTGAGCTATCTCGGGCTAATGGTAAAAGAGCCTACACAATCTAATTGGAGTCACGAAAAATATTTTCGTGGCTTTTTTTGTTCCACGAAAAAGGAAAGGAAGTGAAATTTTATGGAAAGACAAGAAATTGGTAGATTTTATGCGAAATCATTTGATGGCATAGTCATTGAATTTATTGTGTATGATGATAATACAATGAGTTGTCCAACACTAGAGATTGATTCATTTATAAGCATCACTTTAAAACCAAGATTTGGAATAAGAGATGATGAAAATTATTCTGAGTATGATGTTGCTGCATGTCACAATGAACAATGTCAATTAATTGAAGATTATGATATTGAGGAAAATTTATTTGCATATTTAAAAGCAAATGGGATGATTAGATACAGTAATGACATGGCATATTTATATGGCTTTGAGGATAAACAAGGTTTTGACAGTGAACCAAATTATTATGGAGTAGGAAGTCCGTTTAAATGGGCAAAGAAAAAGGGACCAATACTTTCAAGGCAAAGAAAGGGACAATTTAACTAAGTCAGAAGCACAATAAAGCAATATTATTATTGTGCTTTTTTATATTTTAAAAGCAAAAGACTATATGTTATAATTATCTAAAATAGTAGGGGCAATTTAATGGAGGTGAAGAATAATGATAAAAATATTTAGATATGGTAAATGTATATTTGCAAGACCAAATATAGAAAATGTTGATGATATGGTTGAAATGATGAATGATGAAAGCATACAATCAATGTTGTCCACTAAAAAGAGAGTAATTACAAAAGAAAGTGAAATTGAATGGATAAATGCTCATCAAGAAGATAATACTTTTTCTGTTTATGATTCTGAGACTTTAGAATATATTGGTAATTGCTCTTTCAATGAAATAGATAATAATAGAGGAGAAATCGGAATAACTATCAGAAAGAAAATGCAAGGGAAACATTATGCGAAAGATATTATTAAAGGGTTAATCAATTATGGATTTGACGTATTGAATCTAGATGAAATATATTCAATCGTATTTTCTGATAATGAAAGATCACTTAATTGCATGGTTCAATTAGGCTTTGAAGAATATAAGCGAGAAAAAAATGTCGTTGAAAGAAATGGCATGCAAGTTGATGATGTATATTTCAATTTAAAAAGAAAGTAGGTAAATTATGGACGAAAGAACAGTAAACTTAAATAAATTTTACAATGAAGATTGTGATGAAGAAGAAAGATTATTAAGCAAACATGGTAGTATAGAATTTATTACAACAACAAAATATATTGATGATTTATTAAAAAATGGAGATAGAATTTTAGAAGTAGGGGCAGGAACTGGAAGGTATTCATTATATTATGCTAATAAAGGGTACAAGGTAAACGCGATTGAATTTGTTCAACATAATGTAGATATTTTAAAAAGCAAAATTACACCTAACATGGATATCGATGCAGAACAAGGTGATGCTTTAGATTTATCAAGATTTAATGATAACACATTTGATGTAACTTTGGTTCTTGGCCCACTTTATCACTTATATAATGAAACTGATATTAATAAAGCAATAGAAGAAGCTATTAGAATTACAAAGAAAGATGGATATGTTGCTATCGCTTATTTAACAAGTGATTCAATATTTGTTAATTGGGCATTAAAGAAAGACCATTTAATTGATGGTTATCCAAATGACTTTGATAAAAACTTTAAAATGATTAATTACCCAGGTGGTATATTCTCAGCATTTTATATTAAGGAATTTAAAGATATTATGGCAAAACACAATGTAACTTTAGTAAAAAATATCGCAACTGATGGATTATCTCATCATTTTAAAGAAAAAATTGATTCTTTAAGTGATGAAGAATTTGAAGTATGGGTAAGATATCATTTATCTACATGTGAAAGAGAGGAATTACAAGGATATAGTAATCACATGTTATGCATATGTAAAAAATAAGATATTAAAAAGTATTTATCTTGTTATATTGTTAAATTTGCAAAAAAATTATCAATAGTTTATAATTAAGCAGGAAGCGGCATTATAAACGTCAACTCAATGAATATTATTTGATGGAAGATCCTATGATAGTATTGATATACTTTGTATCTTTACATAAAATATTCAAAAATCAAATTATTATTAAATCGATGATAAAGAAATGCTAATTAAGAAATATAAAAGTGAGCTTGGTATAGTGTGAACAAGTTATATGGATAATTAGTTCCTATCTTTTGAGTGAAATGTAAACATTTTCGGTAATACCGTTATTTAAATTAAGTTAATAGTAGGATGGTACCGTGCTTTTTGCACTCCTTAGGTATCATTCTTTTTTTTTGAAAGGAAAATAGGAATGAGAATAAAACGACCGTTTGATTGAAATATAAATTATAGAAAGAGAGGATAATTTTATGAGATTAAGTAAATTAAATATAAAAAAAATAAATCTTGAAGATGTTGATAAAAATTATTCAGCACAAGATATTTTATTAAAAATAGGTGAATTATATCAATTTGAAAGTGGAATTTATGGTTACGGAAATATATGGACCAAATTTGAGAAAATAGTAGAAAATATCATAATTGAGGAATTAGATAAAGCTGATTGTATTCAGGTTGAATGGCCTAAATTACAACCAAAAAGTATTTGGGAAAAATCAAACAGATGGAATCAATATACAGTTGAAAAAGATATAATGTTTAATTTTAAAAATAACCTTGGAGAATATGGACTTGCCCCTACAGCAGAGGAATGTGCAACTATATTTGGGGCTAATAGATTATTATCATATAGACAACTTCCAACTATCTATTATCAAATAGGAGAAAAGTTTAGAAAAGAAATTAGAACTAGAGGATATTTATTTAGACCTAGGACCTTTGTAATGATGGATGCATACTCTTTTGATAAAAACGAAGAGGATATGCATAAAACTTTTAATAAAATGCATGATGTTTATATTAATATTTTTAAAAGACTTGGAATAAATGTTATATCAGTTATAAGTGATGGTGGAACAATGGGAGGTAGAGTCTCAGAAGAATTTCAAGCTCCTACTTCATTAGGTGAAGATATCATCTTATATGATAAGGAAAAAAAGATTGGTATAAATAAAGAAGTTTTGTCATTTGAAGATAAAGAAACCTTTATTAATCAGCTTGACAATTTGAAGTTGGAAGATTTGATTGAAGTTAACTCAGTCGAACTAGGAAATAATTTTGAACTTGGCACAAAGTATTCAGAAAGTATGAAATTATTCTACCAAGATGAATGTGGAAATAGTAAGCCATTTTATATGGGATGTTACGGAATTGGATTAGGAAGAATATTGGCAACTATCATAGAAAATAATTTGGTATATAAAAATGGAAAGATAAAGGGTTTTGTAATACCATATGAAATAGCTCCATATAAAGTTCATATAATATATTCAGAAAATAATAAGAATGTGGCTGAAAATTTATATGATGTATTAAGTAGTCATGGTATATCTGCTATAATTGATGATAGGGAAAATCTTTCATTAGGTAATAGAATTAATGATGTTTCTTTATTGGGAACTCCAAAATTAATTGTTTTAGGAAATAAATTTGATGGTAAGAATATTGAGATAGAAGATATACAACTTGGAACTAAAGATAATATTGATATTGATTTAGTTTTAAATTATTTTAATTAGAAATGTCATTTAATGGAAAGTTAAAATACTTTCCTTTTTTAGTTATTAAAAACATCTTTTTGACATAGTAATTAATTAGGAAAGGGTGATTAATATAAAAAAGGTAGTATTTATAATCCTAAGTGTTTTCCTTTTAACAGGATGTATGAACAATACTAAAGACTTGATGAAGTCATTTAAGGATTATAATGGGAAGAAAAATAGTTATGAATTAACTGGAGAGATGGTTATTGTAAGTAATGAAGATGAATTTACTTATAATATAAAAGTTGGCGTTGATAATAAAACTAATTATAAAGTTAGCTTAGTGAATACAATCAACAATCATGAACAAGTAATATTAAAAAATTCTGAGGGGGTTTACGTTGTTACACCTAACTTAAATAAAAGTTTTAAATTCATGAGTGAGTGGCCAAGTAATTCAAGTCAAGCATATTTAATAGAGTCTTTAATTAATGACGTTAATAATGATGCTAAAGCGACTATTAAAGAGATTAATGGTGGATATGAAATAGATTCATCAGTTAATTATCCTAATAATCAAAAGCTTGAAAGAGAAACTATTATAACTGATAAGAAATTTGATATTAAAGAAATTAATGTTAAAAATTCTGAAGGAGTTTCTTTATTAAAAGTTAAAGTTAATAGTATTAACTATTCTCCAAAATTTGATTCAAATTATTTTAAATTAGATACACTAGTTAAAGAAACTGATAGTTCAAAGAATAATAAAACTACAGATAAAGATACAAATAAAACTACTGAAACAACCGATAATAAAACTACAGAAGAAAATAAAAAAACTGAAGAAGATTGTATAAGCACTTGTAGTGATGATACATGTAAAGATAAATGTAAGAAAACTGAAACTACTGGAAATGTTCTTGATGATATAATTTATCCTTTATATGTTCCAACAGATACATATCTTCATTCAAAGGATAAAGTTAGTACTGATGATGGTGAACGTGTTATCTTGACATTTGCTGGAGTAGATCCATTTATATTAGTAGAAGAAGCAAGTAAAATTAATGATGAAATGGAAATTGTTCCAGTTAATGGAGAACCAGTAATATTAGGTAATACAATTGGGGCACTAGGAGATAACTCAGTTTACTGGAGTGCAAGTGGAGTAGATTTCTATTTAACTAGCAATACATTAAATTCTAGTGAAATGATGACTATTGCTGAAAGTATAACAAATGGAACTTCATTGGTTGCAAGCACAAAATAGATGATGATAAAAGTGGCTTATTGGCCATTTTTTCTGGTTAAAAATTTAAAATAATTAAATAAAAAGATTGTATTAAGAATTCTATTTTAGTATAATAAACACTTGTAATGAGGTGCAGTTATGGAAGACGAAAAAGTAAAAGATATTAATGCTTTATTAAGTGCATTTGAATCAAGAAATGAAATCTTAAAAGAAGAAATAAAACAAAACGAGGAAGCAATAAAAAAAATGCAGAAAGAACTAACTTTTATTTTAGAAAATGATATTGAGGAGATTAAAGTGGCTGAATAAAGCCATTTTTTTAATATTTTTATATATAAAACATATATTTTGTGATAAAATATTTAGTAGGTGGTTAGGATGAAAAAGGAAACAAAAAGATTTGAAACAAAAGAAATTAAAAAATCTAAATATATGAATGATGATGTAAAGAAAGTTATTAGCTTTTTAGTTGTATTACTTATTGTAGCCCTATTTATTGGATTGCTTTTCTTTATAAATGGTAAATATGTAACAAAAGATGAATTTCAAGATAGCACTACAAATGCAGTTAGTATAAATACTAAACTTATTACTCTTGATGATATTTTAAAAAGTGAAAAGAATGAATATTATGTTCTTGCTTATAATGCTGAGGATACTAAGTCAGCTTCAATTTATTCAAGTTTAGTAAGCAGTACTAAAAGTGATATATTTTATGTTAACTTAGATGAAGCAGTTAATAAAAATCATTACAATGTAGCTGGTGAGGAAAAAGTAAGTGTTAAAGATGTTAAAGATTTAATGCTAACTAAGCCGACTTTAATAAAAGTAAAAAGCAAAAAAATTGTAAGTTATACAACTAATATTGATGAAATCATAAAAGAATTATCTAGTAAGGCTTAATTTTAAGTCTTTTTTTGGAGGCAAAATGAGAAAGATCAAGAAGATATTTAAAATAAAAAAAAGACATGTTAGTTATAGTTTTTCAGAACTTTTAATTGTAACTTTAGTAGTTAGTTTAGTAATTAGCTCGGTTGTTGGATTTGTTGTATTTAAAATAGTTGGAAATACTAGTCTTTTAAAGGTAGAAGCAACTTATGATAAAATAAAAAATGAATATTATAAGTCATTTAATAAAGATGAACTAGAAAGTGCTGCAATTGATGGAATGATGAGTTATTTGAATGAAAAATATTCAAGTTATCTTAAGGCAGATGAAACAACTAATCTTGATAGTAAACTTGAGGGAAGTTACGAGGGAATTGGAATTGAAATAAGCAAGATTGATGAGAAAATTAAAATCGTTAATGTTTATGAAAATACACCTGCAGGTGTAGCAGGTTTAAAAAGTGGAGATATAATTGTTAAAATTGATGATACTAAAATAGATGCATCATCATCAATTGAAACTGTATTAAGTTTAGTTAAAGATAAAAAAGAAATAAACATAAGTGTAAAACGTGATGACGAAGAAAAGAATTTTAAAGTAGCTATAAAAACAATTGAAAAACCAGTTGTTACTAGAAAAGTTTTTACTAAAAATGGTAAAAAAATTGGATATATTTATTTATCAAGTTTTACAGAAAATTCAGCTAGTCAAGTTAAAACGGCTTTAAAAGAATTGGATAATGAAAAAATTGATTCTCTTATATTTGATGTAAGAAGTAATACTGGTGGGTATTTAACCAGCGTAACTGATATATTAAATATGTTTTTAAAAAAGGGACATGTTCTTTATTCTTTAGAAGAAAAGAATAAAAAGCAAACTTATTATGATACAACTAAAGAAGAGTATGACAAAGATGTAGTTGTTTTAATCGATAGAAAAACAGCTTCAGCTTCAGAGATATTAGCTTCATCTTTAAAAGAAAGTTATGGAGCAATAGTTGTTGGAACAACTTCCTATGGAAAAGGTAAAGTACAAAATACTTATAGGTTGACAAAAAATACAATGCTTAAATATACAACAGCTAAATGGTATACTCCTTTAGGTAATTCAATAGATGAGATAGGAATTACTCCTGGTGTATATGTTACTCTTGATAAAAAGTATGCTAAAAATCCTTGTGATGATACGGATAATCAACTTCAAAAAGCAATAGAAATATTGACACAATAGTACAAAATGTGTCAATTTTTTTATGTTCGACATAATGTGACAATAGTTGACGTAAATTGACATATTTTACTCTTTATCTTTACATCTATTTATACTATAATGAGTCTAGCAGTTGAATAATTATTAGAAAAAGGAGATATTATGGCGATACGTGTAATGTTGATTGACGAAGATGTTAATCATATAAATGCAGTAGAGGAGTATTTCAGTAGTTCTAGTAGTGTCAATGTGGTAAAAGCAATCAGTAATAGGGATGAAGCAATGTCTTCAATAACTGAAGATTATGATGTTTTAGTTATCAATCTATTACTAAGTGGATGTTTATGTAGTTTAATTCTTTCAAAGATGAAAGAACTAGGTATAAATAGAAAAGTTATTATTACAAGTGAATATGTGAGTCCAGATATGATGATGCAAATAAATTCATATCAACCAAATTATTTCTTAAAGAAACCTTATTCTTGCAGTGAACTTGAAAGAGTTATTGCATCAATATATTTTAAAGAAAATAAAAGTAATAATACTATAAAATTAAAAATAACAGATATGTTACATAATTTAGGAATACCTTCTAATTTAAAAGGATATTCTTATATAAGAGATGGAATCGAAATGATGTATAATGATACATCGATGATGGGAGCAATAACAAAAGAGTTATATCCAAGACTTGCTAGAAGTTATGAAACAACGTCTTCAAGAGTTGAAAGAGCAATAAGACATGCAATTGAAATATCTTGGAGTAGAGGTGATTATGACTATATGGAGGAGTTATTTGGAAATTCTGTTGATTGTGATAAGTCAAAACCTACTAATGGAGAATTCATTGTAACTTTAGCAGATAGATTAAAACTTGAAGATAGATATGTATAATAATGTAAAAATTTCCTCATATAATTAATAGGAGGATTTTTTTTATGAATAATAATTTTAGTTATGAAGTAAAAAAAATATTGAAAAATGCAGAAAAGGAGTGTATGAGTTTAAATCATCCTTATGTAGGAACTGAACATTTGCTTTTAAGCTTGCTTAAGTGTGCGAGTGTAAGTGAAATTACTAAAAAATATAATTTGACGTATGAGATTTTAAAAAATGAGCTTATTAATGTAGTTGGAAAAGCTAGTAAGAAAAGCGAAGTTATTTTGTATACACCTTTACTTCGTCAAGTTATAGATGATGCTACAAGAGAAAAAAAGATAAGTGAAAAAGAAATATTAGGAATATTATTAACAAGTGATGATGGAATTGCTTTAAGGCTTCTTTTAGGTCTTGATATCGATATTGATGGTTTATATAAAGAGTTAACAAGTGATGATTATTGCGAATTAAATGAAATTGGTGAAAAATTGGTGGGAACAAATAAACTTATTGGAAGAGATAAGGAAATAAATTCAATTATTGAAATACTTTTAAGAAAAAATAAGAATAATCCTATTTTAATCGGTGAAGCTGGTGTAGGCAAGTCTGCCATAGTTGAAGAACTTGCTAGAAGAATTGATGCGTCTTTAGTACCAGAAAAATTGAGGGGTAAAAAAATTATTTCTGTTGATATGGCAAGTATGCTTTCTAATACAAAATATCGTGGAGAGTTTGAAACAAGACTTAATAATATTATTAAAGAGATTAAGAAAAGCAAAAATATAATATTATTTATTGATGAAATTCATACTATCGTTAAAACTGGTGGAGGTGAAGGCAGTATTGATGCTGCTAACATTTTAAAACCATATCTTGCTAATGATAAAATAAAAATAATTGGTGCAACAACAACTATGGAATATGAAAAGTTTATTGCTCCGGATAAAGCTTTATCTAGAAGATTTCAAAGTGTTATGGTAAGTGAACCAACTGAAAGTGAAACTATTCAAATACTTTTAGGTGTAAAAAATTCGTATGAGGCATATCATAATGTTAAAATAAGTGATGATAATATTAAAAATATTGTACATCTTGCTAATAAATATATGTATATAAATCATAATCCTGATAAGTCTTTAGATCTTTTAGATACGGTTTTATCCCGTGTTAATATTAATTGTTCAAATGAATTTTTAAGTAGTCAAGAAGATTTGTATTTAAAAAATAAGGATTATAAAAACGCTTATCTTACTAAGAAAAAAACTATGAAAAAAGTAAGTGTGAATTTAAGTGACATTGAAACAACTGTTGAAAGTATGACAGGTATAAAAATTATTACTTTAGATGAAGCATTGAAGATAAATCATGAAATAAAAGAAAGATTTGGATTTAGTGGGTTAGAAGAAGTATTGAAGAATATAAGTGAAGCTAGAAGGGCCAGTACCTTTACTTTATTAGGAGAAAATAAAGAAAATAAAAAAGAATTGGTTGATTTTTTAGTTGCTAGACTAAAATATAATTACTTGGAACTTGATATGAAAGATTTTATATCCGATACTTCAATAAATAGAATTATTGGAAGTGATCCAGGATATATCGGATATAATGATACAAATATAATAAGTAAGATAAAATATAAACCATATACGCTTATTTATTTAAAGAATATTGAAGTAGCATCACCGAAAGTTATATCTTTATTTAAATCAATAATTGATAAAAGTTATATATATGATAATAAGGGTGATAAAGTGGTTTTTAATAGTTCTCTTTTAATTTTTGATAAAAAGAAAAGAGAGGTGTGTGTTGGCTATAATAAAAATGATGAATCTTTATTAGACAATGAACTAGACACTGATAAGATAAAAACAAAGGCATAATTAAATATTTATGGTATAATTTAATTATAAAGAGGGTTCAAATATGATGGATGATGATAAAATTCCCCAAATTAACAGGGTAGCAAAAGTTATTAAAGTTGATGAACAAGATAGTAATGATGTGAAGCCGAGTGGTGATTTCATGTGTGAAAACACCCATGAAAAACATCGTGAAGAGCATGATCCATCAACGGCTATATTTATAACTATTATTCTTATAATTATTGCTGCTTTTCTATTTTTCATTGTATATATTTATATACCAAATAAAAAAGTTATAGCAAATATTCCTACAAAGACTACATCAGAAAAGAAAAATAAGTATTATTTTAATGTAATCGATATAAGTTTAAATGATATCTCAACTGAATTTTCTTATAGTTTAAATAAGTTCAAAATAAATGTGGTTTCTGGAAATGGAAAAAATCAAATTCTTGTTAATAATGTTAATATTGGAGAATGTGATAGGCTAGAACCTAGGGTTTCTATAGTTGATAATATATTGTTTTTGTTTTTAAAGAATAATTTACCTAGACAAAATCGTTTAATTGGAATAAATGAAGATGGTAAAATAATTGTTAATTTAACAGGTGTTAATTCATTAAGTGGAATGTCTTTAGAGAAAGTTTCTTTTAATACGGATTCAATTAATTTAGAGGTATCACGAATTTATGATGGAAAACTTATTCTTTCAAGTAACTTTGGTGATACGACGGGTTCCCCTTTATGTAATTCAAAGGATAGTAAAGATTTACTTGTACTTGGTAATTATGAACTTAGTTATAAAGGAAATAAAGAGATGAATGAACTTGTGCTTATAAGTGGAAGCTCGATAAGCGAGTATGTAAAGGCAAACAATTTATGTTAATAGTTGCTTTGCACTTCATAAATTAGTATAATAATTTTTAGTAGGTGATAAATGTGAAATTTTATAATACATTAACAAAAAAAATTGAGGAATTTGTTCCTTATAAAGAAAATATTGTTAATATGTATACATGTGGACCAACGGTATATCATTATGCACATATTGGTAATATGCGTAACTACATTGGACACGATATTTTAGAAAAAACTCTTTTATATTTAGGATATAATGTTAAAAGAGCAATGAATATAACTGATGTTGGTCATCTTACAAGTGATGCTGATACTGGTGAAGATAAAATGGAAGTTGCTCGTAAAAGAGAAGGAAAAACAGCTTATGAAATTGCTGATTTTTATACAAAGGCTTTCTTTAAAGATTTTGAGAGTTTAAATTGTAAAATGCCAGAAATAGTTTCGAAAGCTACAGAAAATATAGATATGTATATTAAAATAATTGAGGATTTACTTAAAAAAGATATCGCTTATAAGAGTGGTGGTAATATCTATTTTGATGTTTCTTCTTGCAAAAACTATTATGAACTTTCGAATATGAATGCTGATGGTAATAAAGTTGGAATAAGAGAAACTGTAAGTGTTGATGAAAAAAAACGTAACCAAGCAGATTTTGTTTTATGGTTCACAACATCTAAGTTTGAAAATCATGAAATGCTTTGGGATTCTCCATTTGGAAAAGGTTATCCTGGTTGGCATATCGAATGTAGTGGTATTTCAATTAAATATTTAGGAGAGTATTTGGATATTCATGGTGGTGGAGTTGATAATATATTTCCACATCATACAAATGAAATTGCTCAAAGTGAAGCATATCTTGGACATAAATGGTGTAATTACTGGTTTCATAATGAACATCTTTTAGATTCAACAGGTAAGATGAGTAAAAGCAAGGGTGAATTTTTAACTGTATCATTACTTCAAGAAAAAGGTTATGATCCATTAAGTTTTAGATTTATGTGTTTAAATAGTCATTATAGAAAACAATTAGTTTTTACGTATGATGCTTTAAATCAAGCTGAAGCTACGTTAAAAAAACTTAGAAATAAAATTGCTAATATTAAAGATGAAGGTATTTTGGATGAAGGTGAGTTCAGTAATTATAACAATATGTTCATAAATGAAATATCTAATGATTTAAATACAGCTAATGCTATATCAGTTATGTATGAGCTTTTAAAGGATGAACAAGTTAATGGACATACAAAACTTGAACTAATAAAGAAATTTGATAAAGTATTTTCGGTAAATTTAATTAAAGAAACTTCTTTAAAAGATGATTCAGAAATATTAGAGCTTATAGAAAAAAGAAATGAAGCAAAGAAAAGTCGTGATTATGAACTTGCTGATTCAATAAGAAATGAACTTTATAATCGTGGAATTGAACTTATTGATACAAGAGAAGGTACAACTTATAAAATAATAGGTGATTAGTTATGGAATTATTGATTATATTTTTATTGATGTTAATTATACCAGTTTACGCATCAATTAAGGTAAATTTAAGTTATAAAAAGTATGTAAAAATAGATAATGAAAAAAAGTTAACAGGGTTTGATGTTGCAAGGCGTATTCTTGATGAAAACAATCTAGGGGAAATCTATGTTGTTGAAACAAAGGGTACCATGAGTGATCATTATGATCCTAGAAGAAAGACTGTTAGACTTTCAACGGATGTATATCATGGAACTAGTATTTCTTCACTTGCTATTGCGGCTCATGAATGTGGACATGCAATTCAAGATAAAGAGGGGTATACTTGGTTTAAAATTAGAAGTATGATATTTCCAATTATAAATATTGGTCAAAAAATTGCTTATGTAGTGATGATTATCGGTTTGTTTTTAAGTTACTTAAATTATGTATATGCAGCAATAGGTTTTACATTTTTAGGCCTTTTATTTGAACTTGTTACTTTGCCAGTTGAGTTTGATGCTTCTAAAAGAGCAAAATCAATTGTACTTAGTGATGGAATGATTAGTGATAGTGAGAAATCTGGAGTAGATGCTGTTTTAAATAGTGCTGCATTTACGTATGTAGCTGCTGTAATTTCATCTATGTTAGAAATGATTTATCTTTTAATGCAATTAAATGATCGTGATTAACAAGCTCGGGCTTGTTTTTCATTTGAAAGATATTTATATATAAATTTATGAAGGAGAACCAAAAATGAAATTAGAAACAATAAAAAAAATTTTGATTGAAGATAGGGAAAGAGGTATAGAACTATTAGAAGAATATGAAAAAGAACACAGTACTGAATATGTATTGAATATTTTGATACTTAATTATATTAAAAAAGGTGAATTTGGGAAAGTTTTAACTTATTTAGAAAAATTAGAAAAAGTAATTTCTGATAAAAGTGATTATTATACTTATTTAATATTATTAAGTGATTACCTTGATATTGATTTACATACTTCTTCCATAAAATTCAGTGACTTAGAGGTAAGAAAGAATTCAAATAGAAAGCAAATGGATGATTTTATTCGTGAAAGTATTTATCTACATGACTATTTTACTGTAAGAACAATTTTGTATCATGATCATATAATTTATGGCAGTTTATCAGAAAAGTCTGATTATATAATTTTTAGTCTTATCAGATTAAATATAAATAAAATAGTTAATAATATTAAATCGTATTTAGATAGAGGATTATATGGTGAAGCAAGAGATTATGTAGAAAAAAATGTAAAAAGTAAAAGTATGCGTGATATCTTGATTTCTTACATAAATGTTTTAATTGAGGCCTATGCTGGTAAGTTTATTAGTAAAAATGCTTTTAGAAGAATGGAACATGTCGAAGCTGTTCCTTCAGTTTTAATGGATTGTTTTAAGGAACAAACTGATCTTGAAAATGGATTGAATAGATATTATTTCTATACAGGTGATAATGATTATATAAACAGTTTTATGTATGACTTTTATGTTAATTATAATAATCCTGAAGAAATGGAGATTTTGTTATCAGATTATGTTTATTCAATTAATAGACACCGAGCATATGATTTCTTGCATTTAATGTATCAAGAATTACCACAAGATGTTTTTATGGATTATGCATATAACTTAACTCATGGCATTGATATTGCATGGTTAGTTCAACAATACGAGGAAACTCATGAAAAAATTTATGCAAGATTGATAAAAATTGCTAAAAGGTTAAGAAAAAGAACTAATACAACAGTTGATAATGATTTTGAAATAGAATTAGAAGATGAAACATATAAAAAAATAGAGAAGTTATTAAGTTAACCTCTCTATTTTTTGTTTTTAATTAGATGAATTTTTACTTTGATTAATTAAATAGTTTATATATTTATTATATGCACTTTCAATTTCTGAATCATCAAAGTTTACACCATATTCTTTTCTTAATTCAACCATTGAATTAATAGAAATAGTAGAATCATCATTTATTTTTTCTTTTGCAAGTGTTTCTTTAATTTTATCCTTTAGATTTTCTAAAGTGTCTTTTTCTTTTTCATCAACTTTTAATATTGCATGATATCCATAAGTTGTTTTTACAGGTGCTTTTGTATATTCACCTTTTTTTAATTTATAAGCAGCTGTTTCAAAAGCTTCTACCATATCTCCATGATTGAAGAATCCTAAATCTTGATATGTTACTTCTGAATTATCTTTGTATTTTGCAAAAGCATCAGCAGCACTTGTACCAGATTTTATATCATTTTCAATAGCAGTTATAATTTCTTTTGCTTTATTTTCAGCAGCCTTAGTATCTGAATCGCTTGAAGATGTAGGTTTTACTAAAATATGAACACAACTGATGTCACCTTTTTGTTTGTTTTTATAATATTTTTCAATATCTTTATCAGTGATTAAGCTTTTTGCATAACTTTCAGTTTGTAAATTTTCCATATAAGAAAGTCTACGTTGAGTTAAGTATTGTTCTAATGAAGAATATCCATATTGACTTAATGCACTTAAAAGTGCAGTTTCATCATAATTTCCACTTTTATCAACATAATTAGCTTTTAATGATGTTTCATAGTTTTTCATATATTCATCAATATCAGCTTTTTTGTCTTTAAATTTATCTTCTAATATTTTAGTGTCGATTTTTTCAAGGATTACATTAAGTCCATAAGAAGTTTTAACTTCATTCCATACTTCATTAACACTTATCTTATCACCATTTTTAAAATTGACGATTGCTTCTTCACCATTACTTAGCTTAGGAATTGTTTTCCCACAACCAGTAAGCATAACACTTGCCATTACTACAACTAATAATTTCTTTTTCATCTCTATCCTCCCTAATAGGTATTATATCACGTATATAAAAAAAATAATATTAATTTCTTTAAAACAGGCACAAAAGTGATGGATTTACCATACAATAAAGTGAGTAATGAAAAGGAGGGAGAATAATGAATAAATGTTGCAATAATAATATTTCTGGTGCTGCTTTCATATTAGTTCTATTTATTTTATTAATTATCATAGTAGGAGCATTTATCTAAAAAGGAGGTGTTAAGACATGAATTGTAATACTAAACCCTCAATAAATAATCAAGGTTATGGTAATACATTCTTCATCATTCTTGTATTATTTATTCTACTTGCTATTATTGTTAGTTCAATATATGCATATTAAGAGGAATTTTCCTCTTTTTTTTGTAAATAAAGTGCCTAAAAATGTTTGTTTTAAATGAATTATGCTTACTTTTTGCTATAATAACTATAGAATACTTGAATGTTTCGTTTGAAAATTTGCTTTTTTTCTTCTTTTGTGTTAGTATAGTTATCAATTCAAGACGTAGGGGGTACATAAAAGAGGGGTTAAGGTTATGAACGAAGGAAGTATTGCAGTAGCAGAAAGTATGTCTGTTACAAATCCAAATATAAGAAGAAATTTATATTTAGGAATTAAAAGAACATTTGATTGTATAGCTAGTTTATTCGCGTTTATTGTGCTTTTACCAGTATTTTTAATTATAGCAGTTGCTATAAAGATTGAATCAAAAGGTAAAGTATTTTATAAACATAAAAGAATTGGAAAAAACGGAAAGTATATTTATGTCTTAAAATTTAGAACGATGTATACAGATTCTCAAGAAAGATTAGCAGAGTTACTTAAAGATCCAAAAGTAGCAAAAGAGTGGAGTGAAAACTTTAAATTGCATAACGATCCAAGGGTGACTAAAGTCGGTAATTTCTTAAGAAAGACATCTTTAGATGAACTTCCTCAGTTGATAAACATCATGAATGGTGATATGTCTATTGTTGGACCTAGACCTATAATTGATGGTGAAATTGATAAATATGGAAAGATGAAAAGTAAGTTTTTAAGTGTTACTCCTGGTCTAACAGGTTGGTGGGCTTGTAATGGTAGAAGTCAAACCAATTATGCTAATAGAATAAGATTAGAGATGTATTATGTTAATCATCAATCCATTGGTTTAGATATAAAAATTATTTTTAAGACAATTATTTCTGTTATTAAAAGAGATGGTGCAAGATAAGCTATATACAATTAAATGTATATAGTTTTTTTATAGAGGTGAAAGTATGAAAATTGATATTATTTGCCCACTTTATAATGCAAGTAAATATATTATAGATTTAAATAAGTCATTTTTAATGCAAAAGAATGTTTTATTAAATAAAATAAGATATGTCTTAACTGAATCTAGTGATAATACTAAAGAGATAATGGATAATGCAAATATTTCATATACTTTGATTAGAAGAAGTGAATTTTCACATAGTTTAGTTAGAGAAAAAGAAGCAATGGAAAGTGATGCAGACATAGTTGTATTTGTAACTCAAGATGTTGTTATTACTGATGAGTTGTGGCTTTATAATTTAACAAAAGATATTAATGATGAAGTTGTAGCTACTTATTCAAGACAAATATCCAAATATAATAATATTGAAAAATATACTAGAGAATTTAATTATCCAAATAAATCGAGAATTGTTTCAAAAGATAATATAGATGAATTAGGATTAAAAACATTTTTCTTTTCTGATGCAGCATCTGCTATAAAAAGAAGTGTTTTTGTTGAGTTAAATGGATATGATAATAAAAATTTACCAATAAATGAAGACATGTATATTGCATATAAAATAATTATGAATGGTTTCAAAATAAAATACTGTGCTGATTCAGTAGTTAATCATTCTCATAAATTTAAGTTAAAAGAAATATATGATAGATATAAATTAACTGGTAAATTTTTTAAGGAAAACTCTTATTTAGATAGATTTGGAACAACAGGAAGTGGAGCAAAACTTGCCAAATATGTATTAAAACGTATTATTACTGATTTTAAATGGCATTTAATTATTAGATATCCATTTGATATGGGAGCAAGATTTTTAGGAATGAAAGCGGGGAAAAAGTAATGAAGCGTGATTATTTTATTTCAGTTGCTTTAGCTTCTTTTAATGGGGAAAAATATATTAAGGAACAGCTTGAATCAATTTTGGTTCAACTGAATGAAAATGATGAAGTTATTATTTCTGATGATGGTTCTTTGGATAATACTTTATCAATAATCAAAAACTTTAACGATAAGCGTATAAAAGTCATTGAAGGTCCTAAGATGGGAGTAAAACAAAATTTTGCTAATGCTATAAGTCATTCTAATGGAAAATATATATTTTTAAGTGATCAGGATGATATTTGGGAACCCTCTAAAGTTGAAAAAGTTCTAAATACTTTTGATAAAACTGGTTGTTCATGTGTTATTCACGACAATGTTGTATTTGAAAGTGGTACAAATAATATTTTGTATGATTCTTTTTTTAAATTAAGAAATTCTAAAAGGGGAATTATTAGGAATATAATAAGAAATTCTTATATAGGTTGCTGTATGGCTATAAGAGAAGATATGAAAAAATATATTTTACCTATACCAAATAATATTGAAATGCATGATCAATGGATTGGAATTCAATGTGAAAAACATGGGAAAGTTGTATTTATTAACGACAAATTAATTAGATATAGAAGACATAGTAACAATGTTTCTGAGCTAAAACATCATTCTTTGTTTAAAATGATAAAAAATAGAATTATATTTATAGTAGAATACTGGAGGGTAAAATGATACATTATTTAGTTGCTATATATTATAGAATTATAATTTTAATTAATGATTTATTTAACACTTCAATTTATAAAAAAATTAAAAATGAATATCAAGCAATTCAATTAGGAAAGAAACATAATTATGTTAGTGGTTCAAATGTTTATTTTGGAAAGTACTTGAATGAGAAAGTTATAATAAAAGGTTTTGATATTTTTAATTTGTATAAAAATGAAATAAATATCTTGAATATTTTAAATCAAAGTAATTTCGTCCCTGGAATATTAAAAGTATCTAAAAAATATTTTATAGAAGAATATGTTGATGGCCAAACTTTTGATGAGTATTTAAAGGAAAATATGGTCAATGATAAAATATTAAAGCAAATAATTGAATATTTAGACTATTTATATAGTTATAAAATTGTACATAGAGATATTAGACCAGAAAATATAATAATAAATCGAGAAAATATAAAGGTTATTGATTATGGTTGTGCAATAAAAGTGGATAATAATTCATTTAAGTTTCCTTTACGAGTTGAAAAAACTTTAGGAGAAAAGTATAAAAATCATGAGTATTGGGACGATGCTTCATCATTCTATAATATTTTAAAACCATATATCAAAGATGATAATGAATTCCTTTTAGAGATAAAAAAACGGGAAAAGAGGTTAATTTATGAAAGAGAAAGTTGATATTGTTTTTTTAATTCTTCACTATAACACAATTGACGATACAAGAAAGTGTGTTGAATCAATCAAAAAATATATTCATGCTAATTATAGAATTGTTGTTGTAGATAATAATTCACTGAATAAATCAGGTGTGAGTTTAAAGTCCGAGTATGAAAACGATAAAACTATAGAGGTTATACTTTCTTCTAAAAACTTGGGATTTGCGAATGGTAATAATTTAGGATTTGAGTATATTCATAAAAATTTTGACGCTGATTTTGTTGTTATGCTCAATAATGATACTTATTTACTAGATGATAATTTTTATAAATTAGTTAAAGATGAGTATGAAAATAGTCATTATGCAGTAATGGGGCCTAAAATACTTCTTCCTGATAATAAAGTAAATCCAATTCAAAAAGAGTTGATTTCCTTAAAAGAGTTGAAAAAACGAGTATTTAGATTATATGTTAATTATTATTGTAACTTGTTTTATATTAGTTTTATTTATGATGGTTTAAAAAAAATATTTTTGAAAAAAAGAACAGTAAAGAGTTATTATAATATGGATGGTGTTGATGAAAGACAAGAGAATATTGTTTTACATGGAGCATTTTTAATATTTTCTAAAAAGTATTTTGAACAATTTAATGGATTGGATTCAAGAACTTTTATGTATATGGAGGAGAAGATATTGGCTGCTAAATTAAAAAAATGTGGGCTTAAATCTGTATATAATCCTAAAATTGTTATATTTCACAATGAAGATTCTGCTACAAATTCGATTAAAAAGACTAAAAGAAGTAAAAATTTGTTTGTTTATAAAAATGCCATTAAGTCTAGCAAAGTGTTAATTAAAGAATTGGAGACGATGTAAATGAATCTTGTTACTGTAATTGTTCCAACATATAATACATCAAAGTATATAAAAAAATGTATTGATTCAATATTAAATCAAACGTTTAAAAATATTGAATTAATAGTTATAGATGATGGTTCAACTGATAATACCAAAGACATTATAGAAAAAGTAAATGATAAGAGATTGAAATATGTTTATAAGGAAAATGGTGGAGTCAGCAGTGCTAGAAACTTAGGTATAGATTTATCAACTGGGAACTATATTATGTTTGTCGATAGTGATGATTACATCGATAAAGATTTTATTGAAGTTGTACACAATTATGCTACTAAAACTGAATGCGATATAGTAAGATGCGGGTATAGAAATGTTTCTTTAGATGGAAAAGTAATTAATGAAGTAAAATACCCTTTAGGAAATATTATCTTTAAAAAAGATTCAATGGATTTAATCATGAAAAATATATTTTTTGGTTATGGTGGCGGAATCTTTTTAAAAAAGGATATCATTAAAAATGTAAGATTTGATACAAGTATAAAATTTGCTGAAGATATAAAGTTTATATGTGAGTGTTTTGCAAATGGTAACAGTTATGGTTATGTTGATTATGTTGGATATAATTATCTATATAATGATAATAGCATGACCAAGAAAAGTAATGTTGAAGTAAGAGTAAAAGAATGCATAGATAATGTTAATGTATTTAAATCACTTTCTAAATATTGTAATGATACAGATTTTATGAAAACTTTTATTTTTAAAAGATTAAATATGAAGTTAAAATATTTGATTAAAACAACTAACATAAACTATAAAGAGTTTTTAGAAATTATGAGTTATATTTATGAAAAAACTGATATTAAAATGATACAAGTAAACTTGAATTCTTTAAAGAGTTTAGAATTTAAAGATAGGTTTCTTACTAAGTTATTAATTCAAAAAAAATATAGATTTTATTTTATAATTAATAAAATCTATTATAAGATAAAAAGGTGATAACATGTTTATATATTTATTTGTGTTTTTATTAAGTACTATATTCCTATTTTTATATGGTAAAACAACATCTTCAGCAAAAAAGAAAATGTTTCTTATTTTTGCTATATTGTTTCCATCACTTTTAGCAGGATTTAGGCAAGCAGGTATTGGAACAGACACTAATAATTATGTTAGAATAGTTTATGATTTGTGTTTAAGAGGAAAAACAATGCCTTATATTGCCAATCATACAGACATAGAATACTTATATATACTAATTAATATGTTAGTTGTTAAAACTATTCCAAGTGTAAATATAGTATATTTTATTCTTCAATTTATAATACAATATTTTATTTTGAAGGCATGTGTTTATTATGAAAAAGATTGTCCTCCATGGATTTCTTATCTTTTGTTTTTATTACTTTTTTATAATAGATCGTTAAACATGATCAGACAAACAATATCAATAAGTATTATTTTATATTCTTTTTGTTTTTATAAAACTGATAATAAAAAATCTTTATTTTTAATACTGTTGGCATTTTTATTTCATAATACAGCTATTATTGGATTTATTTTATTTATAATGTATAAAATAATTAGTCTATTTAAAGGTAAATACACTAATTTAGTAAAAATTTTTATATTGTTTTTAGTTGTTATGTTTGTAATTTTTTATAAAGAAATAATTAGTTTTTTAATTAATTCTAATATTCTAAGTCAAAGATATTTATTCTATATAAAAGATAATTCATCAAATGTTATTGGTGTTGAGCATGTTATGGTAATTTTGATAACTTTATTATGTTTTATTAGTGGTAAAGTTATTAGTAAAACAAAGTTAAAAGATATTCCATTTGTTATTTATATGGGGTTTATTCTTTATAACTTAGGAAAAATATCTAATTATGCTCAAAGATTTTCTTATTATTATTTATATTTCTCAATATTTACTATTCCACAATTTCCTAAAATATTTGTTGGTAAGAAGTATCAAAATATATTTTTGTTTATACTTTTAATTTTAGCTTTATGTTTTTGGATTTATTATTATTGTATTTTAAAGGCTGATAGGACAGTTCCTTATATGTCCATTTTTAGTTGAAAGTAGGTGAAGCATGAAAAGTGAACGTAAAAAAAGTTCTTTTAAGAATATGATTACTGCAGTTAGTTCAAATGTTTTAACGATTATAGTTGGACTTGTTGCTCAAGCGGTTTTTATTAAAATATTAGGATCTGAATATTTAGGATTAAATGGTCTTTTTTCTAATGTAATATCCATGCTTGGTATTGTTGAACTGGGTATGGGTTCAGCGATAATTTATAATATGTATAAACCAATTGCAGAGGAGAACCATGAAAAAATTAAATCATTGATGCAATTTTATAAAAAAAGTTATCGAATTATTACATTAATAATTTCAATTATAGGCATTATGATTATACCTTTCATTAAATATATTGTTGATATCGAAAGTGTTACAGTAGGTATTAATGTATATTTAGTTTATATTCTTTTCTTGCTTGAAACTATTTGCTCGTATATTTTATCTTATAAGAGAAGTATGTTATATGCAGATCAAAAAGAGTATATAACAAATATAATTCATATGGGATATACAATACTAGTTAATACAATGCAACTTACATTCCTTTACTTTACTCATGATTATTATTTATATTTAATAATAAAAGTAATGATGCGTTTAGTTGAAAATATTGTTATATCTTCTTATGTTAATAGAAGATATAGTTATCTTTTAGATAATAATGTTACAAAGTTAGATAGTAAAACTGAAAAAGATATATTTCAAAAAATTAAAGCTTTGTTTTTTCACAAAATAGGAACTTTTATTGTATCAGGAACGGATAATATTATCATCTCTAAGTACTTAGGATTAGTAACTGTTGGTTTATATTCTAATTATTATATGATTATTAATGCTGTTCAAACTGTAATAAATCATATTATTCAAGCTACAAGAGCTAGTGTTGGTAATTTGCTTGTAACCGAATCAAAAACAAAACACTTTGATATTTTTAATAAAATTCGTTTTGTTAACTTCTGGATATCATGTTTTTCATCGATTTGTATATTTGTGATAATGGATAGTTTTATAACTATTTGGATAGGTTATAAATTTGTTTTACCTACAAAAGTATTATTAGTTTTGGTAATTAACTTCTTTATTGTTTCATCACGTTCAACATATGGAGCTTTTAAAGAAGCAGCAGGTATATTTTATGAGGATCGTTTTGTTCCTATAATTGAATCTTTATTAAATATAGTTTTATCAATTATATTTGTTAAAAAATTTGGACTTATGGGAGTGTTTATGGGAACAATTGCAAGTGGATTAGTTTTATGGTGCTATAGCTATCCGAAATATGTTTATAATAAACTTTTCGGAAGAAAAATTTCTGATTATATTAAAGAGACAATCTATTATTTTATAATATTTATTCTTATAGCAGGATTTACTTATTCATTAGCTATATTAATAAGTTTTGATAATGTTTATCTTCAATTCATAAGTAATGTATTAATTGCTTTAATCGTTCCAAATGTAATTATGTTATTATTGTTTTCAAAAGATGAAAACTTTAAATATTTTATAAATATGTTGAAAGGATTAAAAAAGAGAAAATAGATCATAATAATTTGTCCAGTGTAAAGAGAACTCTTGAATAGGTAGTTAATTCAATTTGTTATTTTGATGAATCCTTAATAAATAATAAATTACTAAATAGCTCTTGGAAAAAAATTATATCAAACGAAACATAAATTGTTTCTTTTTTTTTGTTGCATATATTTACTTTCGAGGTTATAATACATAAAAAGGAGAACACATGATAGTAAATTATACATCTAAATATAAAAGAGATTATAAAAAACTTTTAAATAAGCATATGAAGAAAGAGATAGAAACTCTTGAAAGAATTATAATGTATTTAAAACTTGTAGGTAATATGAGAGAGCTTCTTGATAATCCTTATAGCAAGATATTTCATATAGAGAAAAAAAGTGGTAATTTAAAATCTTTTTATACAGCTAGAATAAATGAAAAAATAAGATTGTTTATAAGACCAGCAAATGAAAATTTAGATCTTGTATATATTGTAGAAGTAGAATTAAGTGAAATAAATTTAAATCATTATAATGATGGGTAGGTGATTATATGGAAAGAAAAGTACAACAAGGATTTGGTCCAATGTTAAAAGATTATTTGGATTATTATAAGATAAACCAAACTGATTTTGCATTAAGACTTGGAATTTCTAAAAAGCATTTAAATGAAATATTAAATGATAAGTCGTATATATCTTTAGAATTAATGATAGCAATTTCTCTAATAACGGACATTGACGTTAATTTAATTTTCTTTTGTGAAAACTCTAAAAAACTGGATATATATTTACATGACCGCTTTAAAGGTGATAAGGAAATAAAAAAATATTTGGATAGTTTTTATATAAATGATCTTTATAAGAATAAGTGGATTGTATTAAGAGATAAAACTTCATATCTTCAAAATGCTTATGATTTATTACAATTTCTACATGTCGATTCTTTTGATAAAGTGTTACCTTATATTAATAGTAAAGTTTTATTTAAAAAGCGTGAGAATGCAAATAATTTAAAAACATATTTATGGATTAGAAGATGTGAAAATATTCTTGAACAAAATATGGAAATTGGTGAATATAATTCATCAAAAATTGGTGATTTGTTACAAGAATTAAAAAAAATAAGATTCCAAAAATTTGATGAAGATTTACTTAAAAATTTATTTAGAAAGTATGGAATTTATTTAATTATCGAAGACACTTTACCCGGAACAAAGATTCGCGGTTGTTCAATGGTTAAAAAGAATAATCCGTGTATATTCATTTCTAGAATGTTTAAAGAAAAATCATCATTATATTTTACTTTGTATCATGAACTTGGTCACATTAAAACAGATTTTAATAAATTGAAAAATAAGATAGTTGTGGATGATAAGGAAAACGAGGATAGTCAAGATAGATTTGCGTTAGATTGTATGATATCAGAAAGTGATTTTCAAAAAATGCAAACTATGAGTGAAAATGAAATAGTTAATTTTTGTTCAGAAAATTATATTCCATTAACATTTTATTATACACGACTTGCGTTTTTAGGAATTATAAGTTATAAGGACAAAAAATATTTAAATTCGAGAGAAAAAATAGATGTATAAAAATGTGAACTAATCACACAATAATTCTAGGTGATAATATGTCTAGAATATTAATGATAGTTGGTTCAAGAAGAGAAGGTAATTCAATTCATTTAGCTAATAGTTTAAAATCCATTTTTGATAAAAATAGAATATCAAGTGATATTATAGTGCCAGGAAATCAAAAAATATATTTGTGTACTGGATGTATGGATTGTGATAAAAATGGTGTATGTGATTTTAATGATGATATGAAAGTAAATATTGATAAAGTTAATAATGCAGAAGTGTTACTTTTTATTACACCAACGAGATGGAATACTTTATCAGGTGACTTAAAAATATTTATTGATAGGTTAAATCCTCTTTATAGTGAGAAAAAATTAAAAGATAAAAAAATGGTAGTTTTAGTTATAGGTTCAAAATCTAGAAATGAATATTCAACTGATGGTGCTTTGACATCACTTGGATCATTTATTGAAAGTGCAGAAGGAAAACTGGTATATAAAGCATTTTTTGATAATTGTTTAAATTATCCAGATATTCTAAACTATAGTGATAAAATTGAAACTGTTGCAAATGACATAATAAATACTATAAATTAGTCTAGAAAACAATTTAAAAATATGGTAAAATGTATTTAGCAAGAAAATTTGCATACAATAAAAAAAGGGAACATTCAGTTTTGGTATGTTGAATGTCTACCCGTTATTTTAGTGGTGACATTTAATTCTTTTGAATTAAGTGTCTATTTTTTTATTACTAAAACCAATAAGGTTAAGAGTAGTAAAATGAGTGATATGTAACGAAGTAGTTTTATATAGTATTCGCGTTTTTTCAAATCTCTCAAACCTCCTCTCTATAAAGATTAGAGGCAGACACTCAACAACTGATGTTCCAAATAAATTATAACAATAAAACAACAAACAATCAATACGTTTGTTCGCATGTGTTGAAACTTGCAAATGCACTTAAAATTTGCTATAATACGCCTCGATGTGAGGGAATGTTATGAAAAATATATTAAAAATTGTTCTTAGTATTTTAACCATTATATTATCAATTGTTTGTATAGTTACAATTAAAGGTCTAAATATGTTACCAAATAAATATTTTATTATATTTATAAGTGTTATAATTATATTTAATCTTATTAGTTTACTTTTATATACAAAGAAAAAGTGGCTTAATATAATTGGTCTTGTAATAAGTATAATAACAATTATTATTTCTTTAATTGGTTATTATTATGGAAATGAAACAATTGATTATCTGCGTCATGCTTTTAATAATGATTCTGTAGAAATAAGTGAATATGGTGTTTATGTTTTAAAAGATAGTAATTATGATTTAAGTTCAATTAAAAATTTTGGATATCTAAATGAAGAAAATTCAGATGAGACTTTAAAAGAATTAAAAAAACGAGTAAATGCAAGTGAAAACGCTTATGATGACATGTATTCTTTGGCTCATGATTTTTTAGATAATAAAGTAAATTCAATGCTACTTGATAAAACTTATTATAATATGCTTGTTGACGAAAAAGAAATTGATGAAAGTAAAGTTAATATAATATATAGTTTTAATGTTGAAATAAAAAAGAATGTAAAAAAAGATAATTTAGTGGATGAACTTAAGCCATTTAATATTTTCTTATCGGGAAGTGATGCACGTAGTAATTATATTGCTAGTAAAACTAGAAGTGATGTAAATATGATTATAAGTGTAGATCCTAAAAATAAAAAAGTACTTTTAACAAGTATTCCAAGAGATTATTATGTATCAGTATATGGTAAAACTGGTTTAAAAGATAAACTTACGCATGCAGGTATTTATGGTATAGATACAAGTGTTAAAACTGTTGAAAACTTGTTTGATATTAAGATTGATTATTATATTAAAGTTGGTTTTTCATCAGTTGTAGAGGTAGTTGATTTACTTGGTGGAATTGATATTGAAAGTGATAAAGCTTTTACAACTTATTGTGGTGATGGTGGAGCTATAAAAACAAATGTAAAAAAAGGGATGAATCATTTTAGTGGTGGTGAGGCACTAAGTTATGCTCGTGAAAGACATGCATATGCTTTAGGAGATAGACATCGAATTTTGAATCAACAACAAGTATTAGAAGCTGTCATTTCTAAAATTACAACTGATAAATCAATTCTTTTAAAGTATGATAAAACGTTGTCATCTTTAAGTAAATTGTATAAAACTAATATTCCAAGTAGTCTTATATCATTAATGGTAAAGAATCAACTTGAAGATATGAGTGCTTATAAAATAGAAAGACAAAGTGTATCTGGATCAGATGCATCAATGAATACTTATACAGCACCTAGCAAGAAAAGATATGTAATGATTCCATATGAAAAAGATGTAAAAAGAGCAAGTGAAAACATTAAGAAATATGCTTAATGTTTTTTTCTTGTTTTAAATTTGTATGTAATGTATAATTATTCTAGATTGGATGGTAATTATGAAAAAAATAAAATTATTACTAATAAATGTGTTTAATGGCTTTTGTATGGCACTTGCTGATTCAGTTCCTGGAGTGTCTGGTGGAACAATTGCATTTCTTTTAGGATTTTATGATGAGTTTATAAATTCTTTAGACGATTTATTTAGAGGAAATATGGATTCAAAGAGAAAAGCATTTATGTTCTTAATAAAATTAGGATTAGGTTGGGTAATTGGTTTCTTACTTGCTGCAACCATGCTTTCAAATATGTTTACAAGTAAGATATATGAAATGAGTTCATTATTTTTAGGATTTATAATATTCTCAATTCCTCAAGTTATTAAAGAAGAAAAGGATTCTGTAAAAGGACATTATAAAAATATTATATTCTTGATATTAGGAGCAATACTAGTAGCAGGAATAAGTTATTTCACAACACACTCTAGTTTAGGAGTTGATGTTAATAACTTAAGTCTTTTCAACATTATATATATATTCTTTGCAGCAGCTATTGCAATTACGGCTATGGTTTTACCTGGTATAAGTGGTTCAACATTATTATTGATATTTGGATTATATATTCCAATAATTGGTGCAATAAAGAAATTTATTAGCTTTGATTTTTCAGTATTTCCTTTGCTTATGATATTTGGTTTAGGCGTTTTATTTGGTATTGTAGCATTTGTTAGAATATTAAAAAATTGCTTAAATAACCATAGAAGTAAAACCGTGTATTTTATTTTAGGAATGATGGTTGGTTCTTTATATGCAATAATTAATGGACCAACTACTTTAGAAGTTCCAATGGAAATGATGACTTTTAAAACATTTAATATATTATTCTTTATAATTGGAGCTTTGATAATCGTTTTACTAGAAGTGTTAAAGAGAATGATGATGAAGAAAGATTAGTTCTTTCTTTTTAAAGTGGAGGTTATATGGCAAATATATTTGATTATATAAAAAATTATGGAGATAAGAGTTTTTCTGAAAAAGGTTTTAATGAAGTAGATAATTTAATATTTTCATCTCTTGCATATATTGATTATAAAGATATTTTGGTACATAAAAAAATAAGTATTAATTCATGTGCAACTGAGTATTTTGAACATCATACAAAAAAAGAAATAAAAGGTTTTGTTTTAGCGGCAAGAGATGCGGTAGAAGTTCTTGAAAGTATTAAAGATACAAAAAGATATAAAGACTTGATGCTATATAATTATACTTATCAATATAGCAGTGATTTACAATTCTCATGTTTATTTATCGATATTGATAAAAATCTTACTTATATTTCTTTTGAAGGAACTGATGATTTAGTAAGTGGATGGAGAGAAGATTTTGAACTTGCATATAAGTTTCCAATTGCATCTCAAAGGGCTGCTATTAAATATATAAACTCTCATATTTCTCCTTTTTCTTTAAGAAAATATATTATTGGTGGACATTCTAAGGGTGGTAATATTGCTCTTGTTGCTGCAATGTATGCAAATCCTTTAATAAGAAATAAAATTATAAAAGTTTATAGCAATGATGGACCAGGTATTTTAAAACACGAAATTGACTCTAAAGAATACATGAGAATTTTACCTAAATATGAATTAATAATTCCAGATTCTAGTGTTGTTGGACTTTTGTTACATCATAAAAATGATTATGTTGTTGTAAAATCTACAAATAAGGGAATAATGGCTCATGAGTTAACAAGTTGGATGGTTGATGAGGATTATTTTAAAAGAGTTAAGCTTTCAATGTTCAGTAAAAGAGTTGATAAAAGTATAACTGAATGGTTAGAAACATATGACTTGGAAACACGTGAGAAATTTGTTAAAGATTTATTTTCTATATTTGAACGTGCAAATATTACATCTCTTTTGGAACTTAAAGGAAGAAATTTGAAAAATGTATTAGCTATATTAAAAGAAAGTACAAAATTAAGTTCAGAAAGTAAGAAAATGATAAGTGATTTGATAAGATTTATTGTTTTATATATCAATACAGATGTTGATGATTAGTTTTACACATCAACATTTTTTTTGTATACTTTTATTTATGATATGGTATAATAAACGTAAGAATAGAAGGAATGTTTATGGAATTTACAACTAGACGTTTGATTATAAAAAAATTTATCCCTGAATATATTTCTCTTATGTATGAAACATGGGGAAATGATTTGGATGTTTTAATGTACATTCCTGAAATGAAAGATATTCATTCAATAGATGATTTCACTGACTATATTATGAGGGCTTATAAAGATGAATATTTGATTAGATCGGTTATTCAAGAAAAAGAAACCAATAAGATTATTGGGTATGTATTTCTTTATCAAGAGGATAGTAGAAGTAAATCAGTTAATATATTTATTGAAAAATCTCATTGGGGAAAAGGATATGGAACAGAAGTATTAAAAAGTGTTATAAGAGAAATGAAGAAGAGTCACTTGGAATGTTTATATGCTACATGTGATGGCAGAAATATTGGCGCTAAGTTGATGTTTGAAAAGGCTGGATTTGAACTCATTGATACGATAAAAGATTATAGAAAAGATATTGAAGGTAATATAGGAGATGAACTTCTATATGAACTTGAACTTGATTAAAAAGAGTACTTTAAAAATGTACTCTTTTATTATATAATATCTTCGTGATGTTTATGGAAATGTTAAGTGAAGAATTAATAAAAAAAATAAGTAAGTCTAAAGGTGAAGACGAATGGATGCTTGAATTTAGACTTAATTCATATAGAAAATTTTTAGAACTTGAAAATCCAAATTTTGGTCCTAAAATAGAACTTGATTTCTCGAAATTAAATTATTATAAAAAAGAAGGTAATTTAACGAGTGATTGGAATAATGTTAGATGTGACATTAGAAATAAATTTAAAACTTTAGGAGTAATAGATGCTGAAAAAGAACATTTAAGTGGAGTTTCAAATCAGTTTGAAAGTGAAGTAATATATCATCATGGACGTGACGAAATTCAAGAAAAAGGTGTAATATTTTTATCAACAGATGAAGCTTTAAAAGAATATCCTGATCTTTTTAAAGAATATTTTAATAATCTTGTTAAGTATGATGAAAATAAATATACAGCTTTAAATGGAGCTTTATGGAGTGGAGGGTCTTTTATATATATTCCTCCTTATACTAAACTTGATAGACCTTTACAAAGTTATTTTAGAATAGAATCATCTTCTTTAGGTCAATTTGAAAGAACAATAATTATTGTTGATGAAGGTGCAGAACTTTCTTATATTGAAGGATGTACAGCTAAGAGTTATTCAGTGTCTTCACTTCATGCTGGAGTTGTTGAAATCTATGTAAAACGTGGAGCTAAATGTAAGTATTCAACAATACAGAATTGGAGTAAAGATGTATATAATTTGGTTACTAAAAGAGCGATTGTCGAAGAAAATGGGGTAATGGATTGGGTTGATGGTAACGTTGGAAGTGGAGTTACTATGAAATATCCTTCTTGTATCTTACTTGGAGATAATGCTGTTGGTAATTCTATTTCTATTGCCTATGCAAAAGAAAATCAACATTTAGATGCTGGAGCTAAAATGATACATATAGGCGCTAATACTAGAAGTAATATTGTTTCAAAGAGTATTGCAGATGATGGTGGAGTTGCTAATTATCGTGGAAAAGTAAAAATTGCTGAAAGCGCTAAGAACTCATATGCATCTATCAAATGTGATACAATTCTTTTAAGTGATAATGCGATAAGTGATACATATCCAATTAATGAAGTTAATAATGATTCAAGCAAGCTTGAACATGAAGCAACAGTTTCTAAAATAAGTGAAGAAAAGATGTTTTATTTAAGAAGTAAAGGATTAACGGAAAATCAAGCAAAAGAGATGCTAATTATGGGATTTATAAGTGATTTTAAGAGAGAATTACCTATGGAATATGCTGTTGAATTAAACCGTTTAATGAAAGAAATTTAAAAAAAATGTTAAAACTACCAAACTTTAAAATTGGTAGCTTTTTTTTGACAGATTTTTACGTTTTGCATATAAATCAATACAGATATTAAAGATCTGACCCTCCAAATTTAAAATTTTGCGTTTTTACAAGAAATAGGCCTTTGTGATAGGCTAAAAAACATGAAAGGAGGAAAGATAATGCATAACGTTGTTTACTTAATTGGAAGGCTTACAGAAGACCCAACTCTTAAGAATATTGGCGATGAAAAAGACATGCTTACAATTAATTTAGCTGTTCAAAGAAGCTATAAAAATGAAAATGGTTTATATGAAACTGATTTTATAAGATGTATTCTTTGGAATGGTATAGCTAAGAGTACAAGTGACTATTGCCATAAAGGTGATTTAGTTGGAGTTAAAGGTCGTCTTCAAACAAGAAAGTATAAAAATGAGCAAGAAGAAGAAAAATATATAACTGAAGTAATTGTTGATAAGGTTTCTTTTTTAGCTAGTAAAAGGGAAGCAGAATAAAACAAAAACGTTTTCTCACCAAGTATGATAGAAATATCATACTTTTTTATATATCAAGATTTATGTAAAATAACTTTTTTACGAATAAAAAACTTTCATATATGATATAATGAATTAAGCGAAAGAAGGATATTTATGGAAATTTTAAAGGCTATCTTATTTGGTATAGTTGAAGGAATAACTGAGTGGCTTCCGATATCAAGTACTGGGCATATGATTCTTTTGAATAATTTTATTCATTTAAATGTTACAAGTGAATTTTATAAGTTATTTGAAGTTGTTATTCAACTTGGAGCTATACTGGCGGTAGTTATACTTTATTTTAAAAGTATTTGGCCATTTAAAAAAGAAAAAGAAGAAAGAAAAGAAACTTTTTCCCTTTGGGGTAAAATCTTAGTTGCTTGTGTTCCAGCAGCAATTATTGGTCTTCTTTTTGATGATTGGTTTGATGCTCGTTTTTATAATAGTATAGTTGTTTCAATAATGCTTATTCTTTATGGTATAATTTTTATTATTTTTGAAAAAAAGAATATTGGTAGTAAGACTACAAAAAGTTTAAAAGATATTACTTATAAACAAGCATTTGTTGTTGGAGTTTTTCAAGTACTTGCGTTAATTCCAGGAACTAGTAGAAGTGGAGCAACTATTGTTGGTGGATTGCTTATTGGACTTGAAAGAAAAACTATAGCTGATTTTACATTTTTACTAGCTATACCAGTTATGGCAGGAGCAAGCTTACTAAAATTAGTTAAATATATTAAAGATGTTGGACTTGTTTTTGCAACAGGCGAACTTATGATTTTAGGAGTTGGTTCTTTAGTTGCCTTTATTGTAAGTATTATTGTTATTAAATTCTTACTTTCTTATATTAAAAAACATGATTTCCAAGCATTTGGTTGGTATAGAATTGTTCTTGGAATAATTGTTCTTTTATACTTTTTCTTACTTAAATAGACTTGTTATAAACAGGTCTTTTTTATATAATAAATATGAAATGGAAGTGTTAAAAGTGATCGCGGTTGTTACTGGTGGATGTAAGGGTTTAGGAGAAAATTTTACTAAGTATCTACTTTCTTTAGGTTATAAAGTTTATGCAATTTATAATAAAAGTGTTGATAATGCTTATATTATGGAAAATGAATATGATAATTTAAGATGTATAAAGTGTGATATTAGAAAAGAAAGTGAAGTTGATTCAACTTTTTTTAATATAGATGATATAGATATTCTTATAAATAATGCAGCTATTTCTAAAGATGAAGATATAACTCAAAAAAGTGGAAAAGATTTTTTAAGTGTTTTGGAAACTAATGTTGTAGGCACCTTTTTAGTTACAAAGTACGCATTACCTAAAATGAGTGAAAAAGGGATAATTATTAATATCAGTTCTAATAATTCTTTGGATAATTTTAATCCAATAAGCATTGATTATGATGCTTCTAAAGCGGGAGTAAATATATTAACAAAAGATTTTGCAGTTGTTACTGATAGAAAAGTAGTTGCTTATGCTCCAGGGTGGATTAGTACAAGTGAAGTAATAAATATGAATCAAGACTTTTTAAGAGTTGAAATGGAAAAAGTTGGTCAAGAAAAATTAATTGATCCAGAAGATTTAGTTAAATATATAATAAGTGATGTTGAAAAACGTGAAAGTGGAGAAATTGTGGAGGTAAAGAATTTATGACAAGAGATGAAATAAAAAAAATAGTTGTAGAATGTGAAAATGAATTAACAGATGAATTTAAAAAAATTGATGATAATAAGTTTTTCTTCAGTGAACAAGTGTTAAATAGTTTTAAAAAGAATAACTTAAGTGAAAATGCTTTTAATTCAACTACTGGATATGGATATAATGATTTAGGTAGAGAAATAATTGAGAAAGTTTATGCTGATATTTTTAAAAGTGAAAGTGCCGTTGTTAGAAGTCAATTTATATCTGGTTCTCATGCTTTAAATGTTACATTTTTTGCTCTTTTAAGACCTGGAGATTTACTTCTTTCAATAAGTGGATGTCCATATGATACATTACATGAAGTTATTGGAATAAAAGAAAATCCAAGTTCACTTGCATCTTTTAATATAAACTACCATGAAATAGACTTAGTTAATGATGATTTTGATTATGAGGCAATTGATTCTTATTTAAAGAATACAAAAGTTAAAGTAATTGAAATACAAAGAAGTAAAGGTTATTCAACTAGAAAATCTTTGAGTATTGAAAAGTTAGAAAAAGTAATTAAATTAATAAAGAGTATTGATAAAGATATTATAGTTATGGTTGATAATTGTTATTGTGAATTTGTTGAAAGAAAAACTCCAATTGAAGTTGGAGCTGATGTTGCTGTTGGTTCTTTAATAAAAAATTTAGGTGGAGGTATTGCGCCTAATGGAGCTTATGTTGTTGGAAGAAGTGATTTAATTAACCTTGTAGGTGAAAGACTTACACTTCCTGGAGAAGGATTAGAAGTAGGACCAACGCTTGGAATAAACAAACAAATTTTAGAAGGTTTATTTTTTGCTCCAAGTGTTGTTGCTTCCTCTTTAAAAACAGCTGTTTTAACAAGTAAAGTAATGGAAAGTCTTGGATATGATGTTGAACCAAAATATAATGATCATAGATGTGATATAGTTCAAAATATTATATTTAGAGATAGAGAAAAATTAATAAAATATGTTCAAGGTGTTCAATATGGATCTCCAATTGATGCAAATGTGACAGCAATTCCTTGGGATATGCCGGGTTATGATGACCAAGTTATAATGGCTTCAGGTTCATTTACACAAGGTTCAAGCATTGAGTTTTCATGTGATGCACCTATAAGAGAACCATATATAGCTTATCAACAAGGTGGATTAACTTATGAGTATGGTAAACTTGGACTTATAAGTGCAATAGAAAATCTAGAAAAGTAGAGCAAAGTTCTACTTTTTTTTATGAGAAAACTAATTTCATTGAAAAAAACTGCCCAAAATTGCAAAAAAGTTCAATGGAATAAAAAAGTTATCTTTTAATGAAAAAAAATTTATTAAATAAAAATAGTTTAGATTTATAGAGTTATACATTTTGTGTAACTTTTTTAATTGATATAAATATTTAAAACTAACTTTACACAACCTAAAAATAAAGTTTATATATTACAACAAATATGTAGTATAATAAAAATAAGATA
>FR884178.1 GCA_000435515.1 Firmicutes bacterium CAG:582 | reverse complement strand
GATATTTTTATGTAGGAAATCTAGAAAGAGGAAATCATGAAATATACTATATCAATGAAAGTGAAGTAAATAAAGAAAAAGAAGAAATAAAGAAAAAAGCAATAGATAAGGTAAGTGTAACAACATCAAGCGAGAAAAAGATAACATTTGATAAAGGATATGAAGTAGTAGAACAAAAAATAGGAAAAGAAGAAAGAAGAACAATCAAGAAAACTTTGGTAAAAAATAATGGAGAAAAAGATGAAGAGATAGAGCTAGAAGAAAACACATTATATAAAGATATAAAAATACCAGAAAAAAGCGGATATAAATTCTTACATTGGAAAGATGAAGAAGGAAGAATAATAAGTGAAAACACATATGTAGTAGAAACAAGTGAGAATAAACTATATGCAGAATATACCGAAAAAGAATATACTGTAAATATAGGAATAAATAATGGAAGTGTAAGTGCAACAAGTATAAAAGTAATATACGGAAAAGAAAATACTATAACAGTAACACCTAACAATGGATATTATATATCAAGTGGAAGTTGTACAAATGGATATACAATAAGTGGATTAAAAACAGGAACAAGTGCAACAGGAAGTCAAACAATAACAATAAAAAATAATAGTAATGCCTCCGATAGTGTTTGTACAATTGGAACAACAAGTGTTTGTCCATATACAGCAGGACAAGTTGTTAAAACATTTAATTATACCGGAGGAATACAATCATATACAGCAGCATGTACAGGAACATATAAGTTAGAAGTTTGGGGAGCCCAAGGTGGTGCGTCGATTTGCAATGGTAATAGTTGCTCTAGAGGCGGATATGGTGGCTATGCTGTTGGTACAAAGAAATTAAATATAAATAGCACTTTGTATGTTGGAGTAGGCGGAGCTGGCTGCACAAATGGATACAGTAGTTATGGTTGCGGAGGCTATAATGGCGGAGGCAACGGAAGCGGAGATTATAGTGATGACGAATCCTCTGGCGGAGGCGGAGGTGCAACGCATATTGCTTTAACTAACAGAGGAATCTTACCTAACTATAATTCTTACAGAGGAGAAGTTTT
>FR884177.1 GCA_000435515.1 Firmicutes bacterium CAG:582 | reverse complement strand
AGTAGGCAAAACTATGAAAAAAATGTTGAATACTATAATTGCAATATTAATTTTTGTATTATTTCCAAGTTTTGTTTTAGCAGAAAATGTTCAAGTAAAGGAAATAAAACAAATAGAAAAAAGTGAAGGTGTAGAAATAGTATCAGAACCAAAGGTAAGTGATACGACTATAAAATTTGATATAAAGTTAAAATCTATTGGAGATTATGTAAAATATAAATTAGTAATAGATAACAAAGATGATATAGAATATGAAATAGATAAAAAGAGTTTTGAAAATAATGAATACATAACTTATGAAGTAGAATCTGATAATTTAGAAAAGTTAGAAGCAAATAAGGAAAAAGAGATATATTTAACAATAAAATATAATAAAGAAGTACCGGAAAATGAATTTAAAGATAATGTATATGTGTTAAATAATAATTTTTCACTTGCAATAGGAAATAAAGATGAAGAAATAAGAAATCCTCAAACAGGAATAGAAGATTATAGTTTGGCAATATTAACAATAATAGTAGTGTTATCAGTTGCAGTTTATGGATTTAGAAAAAATAAAAAGCAATTTAAAACATTGATGTTAATAATTGGAATAGCAATTAGTATTCCATTAACATGTATAGCAGCGAATATATTAAAATTAAATATAGAAACAAATGTTACGATCATAGGTGTTGATAAATGTTTGGAAAATAGATTTGCAATAGATAATTGGGAAACTATAGCAACGAATGTAAAGAATGGAAATATGTGTGGATATCATGTTGGAGATGAAAAAGAAATTGAGTTAGCTGGATTTGGAAAACATAATGTAAGAATATCCAATATGAGTAAGTGTACAAATGGAGAAACAAGTGAAACAGCATGTGGATTTGTAGTAGAATTTGCTGATATAATAACAACACATGAATTTAAATGCGGAAGGAATGTAGGTGGATGGAAAGATTCAAAATTACGTACATATGTAAATGGAACAATATATAATGCTCTTCCAGGTGAATTACAAAATGTAATAACAACAACAAAAGTAATATCAGGACATGGAAATAGAACAGGAGAAATAGACTTTGAAACAACAGGAGAAACAAACTTTGAAACACAAGATAAGTTATATCTGTTAAGTGGACACGAAGTATATGAAGATGGAGAATATTATCAAATAAGTACAGATGACACAGCATATAGTAATACAAAACAATTAGATTATTATAAAAATCATGGAGTAACAACAAGCAATTATGCAGGAGCAAACAAACAATATAATGGATATAATTCAATTTGGTGGTTACGTTCGGCTTCTTATAGCTATGCCGACGACTTCCTTCTTGTTCTTGACTCTGGCCTTTGGGACACCGACGGTTCGTGCAACTCTGATGGGGTCTCTCCAGCTTTCCGAATTGCATAAACAATGCAGATATAGAAAACTGTAAAATTAGATAAAAGTAAGAAAAGATGGACAAACAATTGTGATAGGTTATTTAAAAAGTACTACTAATGATAAAGTTTTGATAATAATGATTTTATAATAAAAATATATATGCACGTGTGTATTTTTTATGAAAAAGTAAATTTTAATCATAATAAAGCAAAAAAATGTTAATTGCTTTCAAGAAAATAGTTGACAAGTGCATAAAATTTGATATAATGAATATGTTTTAAAAAGGAAAGCGATGTATCCACATCCACCTGAGCTGCTAATATGGTGCTAGGTAAAAAGCTAAAAATAGAAAAAATTATTTGTTTATAATTATACTATAATTAGGTTTTTAAGTGGATACAAATGTATTCACTTTTTAATTTGAATTTGGAGGTGCTTATCATAGCAAATATGAACAAAAAGAATGATGATTTACTTATCAATGAAAGAATTAAGGTTCCAGAACTTATGGTAATTGGACCAAATGGAGAACAAATGGGAACTAAAAAACTTGCTGATGCTTTAACAATTGCAAATTTTGCAGGTTTAGATCTTGTTTTGATGAATCCTGGGAATGCTCGTCCAGTTGCTAAAATAATGGATTATAACAAATTCAAGTATGAAAAAAATAAAAAGGCAAAAGATGCTTTAAAGAAACAAAAAGAAGGTGCTAAAGAAACTAAAGAGTATCGTTTATCACCTAATATTGATGTTGGAGACTTTGAAACAAGAAAGAAAAGCGCTCAAAAGTATCTTGAAAAAGGTCATAAGATCAAAGTGTCTATTAGATTTAGAGGACGCGAAATGGCTCATACTGAAATCGGTAGAGAAGTAATGATGCGTTTTTATGAATCACTTAAAGACATTAGTGAAATTGAAAGTGAACCAAAACTTGAAGGTCGTAATATGACTATGATGTTAGCCCCAAAGAAAGAAATGTAGGAGGAAATTATGGCAAAACAAAAAACACATAAAGCAACTAGTAAAATATTGAAAAAACATAAAAGTGGCTTAATTACTTATAAGAAGAGTAATGGAAACCATAAAACAGCTAAAGATACTTCTAAAGCTGTTAGACAAAGAAGAAATAAAGGACAATTAGCGAAAGGAATAGCTGACAGATTAAAAAATGTCATCTAGTAGGTGGAAATAATGACAAGAGTTAAAGGTGGATCTGTTGCTAAAAACAGACGTAGAAAAGTATTAAAAAGTGCAAAAGGATATTTTGGATCTAAACATAGATTATTCAAAACTGCACAAGAACAAACATTCCATAGTGGAGCTTATGCTTATAGAGATAGAAAACAAAATAAGAGAAACTTCAGAAAATTATGGATTACAAGAATCAATGCTGCATGCCGTATGAATGATATTAGTTATTCTAAATTCATTAATGGTTTATCAAAAGCAGGTATTGAAATCAATAGAAAGATGTTAAGTGAAGTTGCTATCGATAATCCAGCATTATTCACTTCATATGTTAATATTGCTAAAGATGCTTTAGCTGGTAAAACAGTTAAAACTGAAACTAAAAAAGCTACAACTAAAGAAGTAAAAGAAGTTAAATCTGAAGAAAAAACTGATTTATCTAAATTAACTGTAGCTGAATTAAAAGAAATGGCTAAAGAACAAAATATTGAAGGATATACTTCAATGAAAAAAGCTGAATTAGTTGCTGCTTTATCTAAATAGTCATTTTTGGATTATTATATGTAAAAAAATTGGTATTATTTACCAATTTTTTTATTAATTTATTGCAACTTTAATTATATTACTTTATAATTAATATAGAAAATTATAGTCAATTTTATATTCTCTTTATAATTTTAATGACAGGAGTGATTTAAATGCTAGGAGCTGGATTCATAACTCGTACGCTTGGTAGTATTTTTGTTGGTATGTTTGACGCTGTTGCTTATACACTAGTAAGTATGAGTTATCGTATATTTTTAGCTGTAAGCGAACTTGATCTATTTGGCGGTGGAACAGCTGGAGCTGCTTTATATGAAATGTTTACTAAAAAAATGTACTTAGTTTTGTCGGTTGTAATGCTTTTTATTTTTGCTTATGAACTAATTTTACTACTTATTAATCCTGATGGTGATGGAACGAAAAAAACAACTGGATTACTTAAAGATTTTGTTATTTCAATTGCCTTAGTAGTTGTTTTACCTGTTGTGTTTAAATATATGACGGTTTTTCAATTACATGTCATAAAAAACAACACCATTGGAGCTTTAGTTTTAGGTACTGCACCAACTTCGAGCAATACTGATGAAACTGCTTATGGTGACTCGATTGGAATGGTTGTTTTAATGGCTTTTTATCATCCACAAGGTGCTGGATATGACTCCTTCTTTGAAACAACTGGTGAGTTTAAGGGAATAGACCAAGCTGTGGCGGATTGCGAAGCTGGAGGAGAAGCAAGCCACGATACTTGTCAATTATGGGCTGAAGCACTTGATAAATGGAATACGAAAATGCAAAACTCTGGGCTTGCTTTTGCTGGACGTAACGATATTACAAACAATAATGACTTAATTAATACTTTAGGAGATTCCGATGGATCAGAATATATGTGGATATTATGTACTGGTTGTGGAATCCTAGTTGCTTGGTTCTTTATAAGCTATGCAATTGACTTAGGTACGCGTGCAGTTAAACTTGGTGTTTTAGAAATTATTTCACCAATACCGGTTATGTTTAATGCTATACCTAAAATGAAAAAGTCTTTTGAAACATGGAAAGGCGAACTAATAAAAACTTACGTAGAACTTTTTGTTAGATTAGCAATTATTTTCTTTATAGTAAAATTATGTACACTGGTTCCGGAGTTTGTAGAAATAATATTCAAGGATTCAATGACTGGTGTAAAAGGAGATTTCTTAGTTAAAGCAATAACGATGGTTGTATTAATACTTGGTCTTCTTAAATTTGCTAAAGAAGCACCTGAATTATTTAAATCATTATTTGATAATGGTGGCGGATTATTCAAAGGTCTTAATTTTAAACCTGGTGTTAAAGGAAGAATTGAATCTAATGAATATGCAATGAAAGGAATGTCAGCTGTAACTGGTGCTGCATTAGGAGCTTTCGGAAATTTTGCTCAACGATATAGACAAGCTCAATTTGACAAAGATGGAAATAGACTTGAAAATTCCCATAAAACATTTAGCGCATTAACTGCTTTAACGGCTGCACCTCGTGGTTTAATAACTGGTGCTAGATCGGGATTAAAAAACAGTTCTAGTACACTTAAAGGTTTAAAAGATACTGGATATTCTGCAATAGCTGATGCTCATACTTCAGAAGAAAATGCATTTAACAGAGACTTTAGAACTGCTGTTAGACAAACCTACAGAGATAATCGTGACGATGGAAGAACAAATGCCGAAGATTCTATGCTATTAGATCATATTAAAAATAACGGTGGAGAATGGTTTAATAAGAAAAAAGCTTTCTTTGGCAATGTAGGTGGTGGACTAAATAATTTTGTTGATGAACTATCTGGAAAAAATCAAACATTCTCTAGTCGTGAGGTAGAAAATTTAAATAAAATATCTGGCAGTTTGTCTTCATTAGAAAATTATGTTAAGTCTGGATTTGACAAGGTAACAGACAGCATTATTAAGGCTAAAACTGAAGCATTAAAGAAGACTTATGAAAAAGGTAGATTAGCAGGTAGAACTGCTGAACAAATAAACGATGATATTAAAAGAATTAACGAAAAATATACTGAACTTATAAATCAAGCAAAAACAACTTATCTTTCTAAAAATGCTAATCAAGTTGAGGTACTTGCTTCTAGTTATAAACAATTGGATAAAGATATTAGAAATGCTAATATTGATTCTAGAACTATGAGAGCTATTAATGAAAAAATATATGAAAAAGTTGGCGTTAGCAGTGTTAGTGAACTTGTAGCTAAGGCAAATAATGCTGCTGAAGCCAAGGACTATACACAATTCTTAAAAGCTATGGATACAATGAAAGATATTCATAAGATAGTCGATGATGCTAAGGCGGCAGATGCATTATTCAAGAAACAAGAAGAAGATAAGAAAAAAGATAAGAAATAGGGTGACTAGAAAATGCAAAATTCTATATTAGAACAACAAAAGGAAATTTGTGAGTCAATAATTGATGGATATGAAACTATTATAGCAACTGATGCACCAGTTTTTGAAACGCTGGAAAAGGCTAAAAAAGATAGTTTAGGCAATTGTATAATGGAAAACATTCATGATTTTGAACGTTCTCAAAGATTGCAAAATGAAATTAAATTGTATTATTTAAGTAGGGAATATGCCTTATTCTTAAAATCTTTTGAAAAGAATTTATATTCAAAAAAAATACTTCATAAGGTAAAGTTGGATATTACGTCTGGTAGAAAATATCAATACTTTGATACTTTAGGATTAGATGTAAACTCTAATTTTGAAGAAGATTTAAGAGCATTCTTTGCTAACTATAAGATAGCAGCAAAAAAAATAAAAGAACTTGAAAGTTTAATTGAACTTTCACAAAAGAATAGAGGGATTCATTTATGAAAAATACTTATTTGATTCCAGCCAATTCAAAAAGATCTATGTTAATATTTGGACTTTTTGCTCCAATAGATTTGATTATCTTTTCAGTTGGAGCTGGATTGACTGTTATATTGATGCTTTCTTTTCAAGCATCAACAATAAATGATGTATTTATGGTATTAACTCCTTTACTAATAAGTACAGCTTTGGTGCTTCCTGTTCCTAATCATCGTAATGTGTGGACACTTGCATCAAATGTATATCATTTTTTATCAAATAGAAGAACGTATTTTTGGAGAGGTTGGTGTATGATAAATGGCGAAGAAAATAAAAATAGAACAAAGTAAATATACTGAAGATTGGTTACCTATTAAAGATATAAAAAATGGCATGATTGAGGTAGAAGGAAAAATTGGAGAAGGAACTCAGTTGGTCGTGGGTGTTAGGATAGAACCTAAAAACATATTTATATCCGAGCAATCTATTCAAGATCGAACAATAGCTGCATTAAGAAATTTTTATAACACGTTGGATTATGAGTTTTGGCTTGTTTGTTGTGATAGACCGGTTGATATAAATCTATATAGGTCTGAGCTTGAAATTATGTATAATGATGCTCAAAGTCAACAAATAAGAAAAATGATTCTTGAAGATATTCAAAAGTGTGAAAAATTTATTGGCCCTGAAATAAATGCAGTTGATACTGAATTCTACTTGTTATTCAAAGATAGTCCAAAAAATATGGAGCGTATTCAAAAACGTATTCATAATATTATTTCGGGACTTGCAACTGCAGGACTTAATTCAAGACAATTAACTGATGATGATGTAAGAGTATTGTTGGATAGTTTCTTTAATGATTCAAAAAGAGTAGAATATGGGACGGTGATGGCAAGTGTCTAAATTAACGATGAAAAGTGAAATTTCTCCAAAAGGATTGAATTTTAAAATTAATGAATTCATGATAAGTGATAAATATGCAACTATTTTAACTGTTTTAGAGTATCCAAAAGCAATTGGTCCAGGTTGGTTAAGCAATGTTACTTCTATTCCTGGAGTTAAACTATGTGTCAAACATATTCCAATTGAACTATCAACAATGCAAAAAACTATAAACAAGGAAATTGCTGAATTAAAAGAAGCATATCAAAGAGAAAATGATCATACTTTAAAGGAAAGAATTCGTCTAGATTATGAGTCAATGGAAAATTTTGTTTCAATGCTTGCTGCTACTCAATCAAAGATATTTGATTTTCAAATGCATATCATGATTATGGCAGATACACAAGATGAACTTGATTCAAAAAAAATGCAAATAAAAAACTTCTTAACATCTTTAGGAATGCGTGCTATTCCGATGATGTTTGAACAAGAAAAAGTTTTAAAGTCTATGATTCCAATATTTCCTAAACAAGATGTTGAAAGTAGAATTGGTATACCTGTACCAGCACCAACTGTTGCAGCGATGTATCCTTTTGTATTTGATTCAATCAAGGATCCTGGTAAATCAACTTTATTTGGTATAGATTTTTCTGGTGGAGTTGTTTTATTTAATCAATTTTTATATCAAATTAGAAAAGAGTTTAATCGTAACAATGCTAATATGATTATTCTTGGAACAAGTGGTAGTGGTAAATCTACTGCTGGTAAATTGCTTTTAAGAAATCACATTAGAAATGGATATCAAATAGTTTGTATTGATCCTGAGGGTGAATTGAAAACTATAACTGAAGCTTGTGGAGGATCATTTGTCGATTTAGGAAAAGGTGGAAACTTTGGTTTAATTAATCCCCTTGAAGTGGTTGTTGATTCTGATAGAGAAGAATTGGAACAAGGACTTGGATATACTGTACTTACTCGTACATTACAATCTTTAAAAGCATTTATGAAATACTATAGTCCAAGTATTGAAGAAGACGTACTTGCAATGTTTTCAGAAGTTGTTCAAGATACATATAAACGTTTTGGAATAGACTTTGATACTAATTTCGCGTATTTTACTCCTGATAAGTATCCAACATTTGATGATGTTTATGCAACTATAAAAGGAAGATTACTTTCTATGCCGGAAGCAACTCGAGAACGAGATATAATGGAAAGACTTGAAATAAAAGTAAGACCATTTATTAATGAATTAAGATATTATTTTAATGGTCATACAACAATAAATGCAAATGAAGATTTCATTGTGTTTAATATAAAAGAAGTTATGAATGGAGACGTTAATATTCGTAATGCATTATTCTTTAACATATTGAAGTATGCTTGGGGTTTATGTTTGGATAAAAACAAAAATACAGTTATGATGGTTGATGAAGCTCATATTTTATTATCAGGTGATAATGAATTAGGTGCTGAATACTTAGCTCAAATGCAAAGACGTGCTAGAAAATACAATACTGGTACTATAATTATTACTCAACAACCAACTGACTTTGCTTCCGAAAAAATTATAAGTCATGGTAAAGCTATTTTTGATAATGCATCTTATTATTTGATAATGGGATTGAAAAAACAAGCAGTTGATGATCTTTCAAAATTGATAGATTTAAATGATAATGAAAAGGAGAGCATTAAGACATATACTCAAGGTGAGGCTTTGTTTGTGTGTGGATCTAGAAGAATGCGTATTAATGTAATTCTAACTCAAGATGAACTAGATTCCTTTGGTTCAGGCGGAGGTCTATAGTATTAGGCGGTGATATAATGGAAAAAGTGTTAGACATAATAAATATGTTATTCAAAAAAAGTAAATATGTTGTTGCTTTTTTTGCAATAACACTTTTTTCAGTTGTATTAATAAATAATGATGTTTATTCAGCATCTTTTAACTATAGTGATTTTGATTTTGATAAATATTTTGAAGAAAAGGGTAATTATTGGACTAGTGGTTGTAAAGAAAATGAAAAATGTATTGATGAGATTGTAAAAAAGCAAAGAAAATTTTATACTAAACTTTATAAATTACTAGCTAAATATGCGGAAAAAGGTATAATTGCTCAAGATAGTTATGTTGATAATATTATTCTTGAAACAGTGTTTATAAATATGAATCCAGGTTTGTTTACTGATGATGGTACTGAGTATAAAAATATGTGGGGAGGTAGTGGAAGTCCATATAAGATTGATGAATCAGAAATGGATGATGTTGAGATAGATCCGGATGTTGATTATAGCAAAATATCTGAAGAATATGCTAATTACTACAGTGAAGAAAAGGATACTTTGAAACTATTGGTATCTAATTTATTCTCTTATACAACAAGATGTTATGGTGTATATGGTAGTCCAAGAATTGTTAGAAATGCTGATGGAACTACTAGTAAAATATGTGACAGTGGAAACTTAGAGGATATTCCTAGTAGTGGCCTTATCGGTGGAAAAGTTTCTAAATGTGTTGATAAAACTGTTAATAGTCTTGGTTTTTATAAATATTATATAAGTAAATTACAACATGATCATTTCATAGCAAAATATTTCACTTCACTTTCGATCCTTGGACATATTCCCGTTGATGAATATTATCAACAATGCATGGATATGAGTGGAAATTATCCAGCTGGAACCGTTTATGGATATATGGATAGTGGAGAACTTCCTAAACTTGATACGAATAAATATTTTGACTTCTTAAGTTATAACTCATATTTTGATGGAAAAAGTCATTTACAAGAATATTTTGAGGATAAGGTTTTAAAACCTGCTAAAGTTGATTGTATGACTAAAGATTTATGTGATAATTCTTTAGAAAAAGCTGGTTTGTATGATCAATATGAAGAAGAAATAATAAAATCTAGAAGAACCATAATAAAAGATATTATTTGGATATTAAACAATTATGGTATTAAAGTCGCTTATTCTGGAGTAGGTATTGAATATGGTGAAGGAGCATATGATTCCGATAATACTGGTTGGTGGTGGCCAATTGGAAGTGATACATATTATTCTAGCGAACCAATTCCTACTAAAATTACGAGTTATTTTGGAGTTCGTTCTTCTCCTACTGCTGGAGCTAGTACAAACCATCAAGGTTTGGATATTGCACCTACTGTTGAAGCATATCGTACAAGTGGTGGTGATAGGGATCTTCCAATTATTGCTACAAGAGATGGTACTGTAGTAATGGCAACTGAAAGTATAAGTGGATATGGAAAATATATAAAAATACAACATGATAATGGAATGTATTCTGGTTATGGTCATATCAAAACTATTTTAGTTACAAATGGTCAAACGGTAAAACAAGGAGATATAATCGCTTATATGGGTAATGAAGGTCGATCTACTGGTAAACATTTACACTTTGAAATATTTACTGATAGCTCAACAAGAGTTGATCCTCTTAGCTATGTAAATCAACTTTCTCCAAGACCTGTTTCGTCTTCAGGTAAATTTACTGCTGGTAGTGAAAACAAACAATCAGTTTGTTTAACTTTAAAAAATTCTGGTTATAGTGATGCTGGAATTGCGGCTTTACTTGGAAATATTCAAGCTGAAAGTTCATTTAATCCAGCTGCTGATAATGGAAGTCATGGTGGTATTTGTCAATGGGGATATACAGGAAGATATTTGAATCTAAAGAATTTTAGACCTTATGATTATACAACCCTTGAAGGTCAGGTTTTATTTATGATTCATGAACTTGGATCGTCTTACTCCTCATTAGATGAAAAACTTCGAAATGGTGTGGGTACAGCAAATGATCTTGGTGATGCTGTTTGTATGAAATATGAAGCTCCAGGTAGAAAATATTGTAATGACCGTTATGAAAATCCTGAAAAAGTTTTATCATATGTTCAAAATGGATGTAATTAGAAAGGGGATAAAGTATGAAAGATTTGTTGAATCATAAAAATATTATGTATGTTTTGATAATCTTGGTTTTGTATACGGCTATTGCATTACTTTATAGTCGAGTAAAATATGTAAACGAAAAAATTATAGAGGTTAGTAATTATTCAAAATTTTATACTTTAGCTAATTCAGCAAATATGTATGTTTCTTATGTAGGAATAGAAGATTCAAAAAGTGTTTTAACTTTATTAAATGATGATTACGTTAAAGAACATGAACTAACCTTTAGTAATGTAATATCTAAGGTAAAAGATTTTGATACTTCACTGCCTTCTTTTAGAGTAACAAAAATGTTGGAACAAATAACTGGAAAATCAACAAAAAGATATTATTTAAAAGGAAATTTAGTAGATCTTTCAGAAGATGTTTATAATGTGTTAAAAGATTATTATTTGATTATGGATCTTGATGAGAATAATAACACATATCAAATAACTCCATATAATGGAGAAATATTTGTGGAGGGACAATATGAACAAAAGTGATAGATTGATAGATATTTTGTTTAAAATTGTTATTTCTATTGAAATAATAGTTCTTATAATTTTAATAATTGCTAATATTACTACTCCAAGAGGAAAATTAAAACAAAAAAGTTTTTATGAAAACAAAAAAATTAATGAATTAATTCCGGTAAGTCCAACAGATGAACTTGTAGCTAAAAAGTATTTTTCTGATTTTGTAAATTTAACATTTTATAATCCAGAGATAGCTTATGAACATTTAGCTGATTATTATAAAAAGAAAGTGTATCCATCATATGATTATTTCAAAAAAAATATTATGAATGATGTTACTGATGGTTTTAAAACTGCAAGTGTTTCATCATATAAAGTAACTGAAAAATCAAAATATAGAGTAATTTATATAAAAGATTCTAGTAATCATGAATATTTGATACGCGAAGATGGAATAATGAATTATAAAATTTATTTAGATATTAATAATGTAGATATTTAAATTAGAAAGGAATGATATTATGAATCCAAAATTTAATCTTAATAATATTGGAAATATAGAAGGGTCTAACGCACTTAAACCTAATGTTGAAAATGTAGTTAGCCCAAAGATAAATGAATTAGAAGACAATGTCATTCCTTTTCCTAGTGATAAAAAAAATGATAACAAATTAGATGAAATTGTTCAAGGAATTCCTCAAGATAAAGAAAATAGCAATAATGCTAAAGTAGATTTAACAGGTAAACAAATAAGTGAAGATGGACAAGTAGAAGATTCGGCAACTAAAAAGACTTTAAAAGCAGTTGGTAGAGGAGCAGCTGCCTACTTCTCTGGTGGACAGTCACTAAAATATGATCAACAGATAACAAATAATAGAGCAAGTGATAAATTAATTGGCGTTGTTTCTGATGGACTTGATAAAGTTCCGGGAGTAAACTCTGTTACTGAGGGTTTAGATGAACTAAATATTGCTGATACGGCAAATGCTCTTATGGATACCGCTGGAAATGCAATGAATGGTGATGTTGCTGGTGCTGTTGAATCTGGAGCAAAAACAGTTAAAGAAACAAAAAAAACTGTAAAGAAGACTGAAAAGGCTTTAATTTCTAAAATATTGATGATAGCAACTCCGGTTTTAATTTTCTTTGTTATTCTTGTTGTTATATTGTCTCCAGAATTAGGAGGATTTGTGGATTTGACGGATAATGGGGCAACAAATAGTTCAAGTTCTTCAGGTACTTCTTCTTCTAGTTATGTTAAACCTGGACCAGCAAGTAATGGAAGTTATGTTAGCCCTTCTGCTGTTTCTAATATGAATATTCAAATTACTGAGGCTCAAATAGAATATTTAAAAACGAATATTCCGAGTTGGAGTAGTTTAAACAACTTTCAAAAAAACGCGATAATGGCGGCTTATTCAGCGATTGGTGTGGTTGATTATGTATGGGGAAGTAAACCATCATCTGCCGGTCTTGGTGGGATAAATGGTGGCCTTGATTGCTCTGGTTTTGTTTCTTGGGTTATATGGACTGCTAGTGGAAATGCTTTTAATCAAAGTACTGATGCACTTGCAAGTCAACTTGGTTCAAATGGATTAACTGAGATAGCTAAAGCTGATTTATTGCCAGGTGATATTGTAGTTATGCGTCGACCTAATAATACGGGTCATGCCTTACTATATGCAGGTAATAATCAATACATTCATCTTGCCGGCAAAGGTCAAAAGGTTAAGATGAGTACTTATAGTTTTAAACCAGAAAATACAGTATATTATGCAAGATATACAGGATAGGAGTTCATATGATGAAAAAATTAATAATTTTTATAATATGTTTATTTAGTTTTCCAACTTTTTGTTTTGCTGAAAATAAAAAAGTAGAGTTTTTTGTTAAATTTGCTGATGATGTTAATTCAGCTTCTATTGAAAATATTTATGTTTATTATACGGATAAATCTGAAAATGAATATTCCGTTACATTAAAAAAAGAAAATAATTATGCTTATAGTTATAGTCTATATGATGGAAGTGATATCACTAGAGTAAAAGTTACTTTTGATCAAAATGATGTGGATGGAGAATCAAGTATTTTAAAAACAAATGATGGTTATAATATATATATTGACATAGTTAGTAAAGGCAATAGCCAAATAATAATTCAAAACGATGATAAAACAACGACAACAACTACTCAAGTTATTAGTACTCAGGCTACAACAACTGCTGCATTAGGAACCACACAAAATAACGAAACTAAAACAACTGTGACAACAAGCAGTAAGATTTATCAAGAAACCAAACAAAATAAGGTGATAAGAAGTATTTATATTATTATTGCTGCTATATTATGTTTTTTTGCTGCTATATTTGTTATAGTGGGAATAATAAAAATTGTAAACGCGAATAAATAATATAGAAAAATTATGTTATATATATTATAATGATTTATAGAGAAGGTAGGGTTAAATATGAAATTTAAAGTATCACCAAAAGATATGGTTATTTTTAGTGTTTTTTGTATTTTTTTACTTTACTTTAGTTCAATTGCGGTATTGAATGTATTTACATTGCTTAATGATGGTGAATTCTATGGATTAAATCCAATAGAGGGTTTTACTTCAAAATATATTATTGGGACATTACTAGTATTTTTTATTGTTTTGGCTACAATATTTTTCAGTGTTTCATCATCCATTTTTGAAAGAGGAAAAGGATTTGGACTTAGTTTTGGAGAAAAAGAAGAAAAAGGGTATTCACGTTGGTGTAAAGAAAAAGAAATGAAAAAAGCCTATAAAATATTTGAGGTAGGTGTAAAAGACGTTACTGCATCTGCTGGTGGAGTTGTGTTTATAAATAATGGTAAAAGAATGTGGGTAGATGACAGTGAAAACCATACATTAGTAATTGGAGTTACAGGTTCAGGTAAAACAACAGCAGTAGTTGACCCTTTGATTTATAGTTTGTGTAAACATGGGGAATCAATGGTTATAACTGACCCAAAAGGTGAGATTTATAAAAATCATGCTGAGTTATTAAAGGCTCGTGGATATAAAATCGTTGTACTTAATTTCCGTGATCCAACAAGAGGTAATGCTTGGAATCCGTTAACTTTACCTTATAAGCTATATAAAGCCGGAAATATTGATAAAGCTGTTGAGTTAGTTGATGACGTTGCTTTAAATATTTTACAGGATAAAAAAGCACAAGACCCATTCTGGGAGAAAAGTGCATCAGACTATTTTTCTGGTTGTGCATTAGGATTGCTTGAAGATGCAAAAGAAGAAGAGGTAAACTTAAATTCCATAAGTTATATGACAACGATTGGTGAAGAAAAACTTCCTGGTAATTCGACATATATTAAAGAGTATTTTACTTTAAAAGGTGAATCATCAAGTCCATATGTATTTGCAAGTAACACGATTAATTCTCCAACGGACACAAGAGGTGGTATTCTTTCTGTATTCCGTCAAAAGATTCGTCTTTTTGCTTCTCGTGAACAATTATCGGAAATGCTTGCTTATTCAGATTTTAATATGCGAGATATTGGTCAAGAGAAGACAGCAGTATTTATGATTATACATGATGAAAAAACAACTTATCATGCTTTAGCAACAATTTTTATAAAACAATGTTATGAAACTTTAATTGATGTTGCTCAAGCAAATGGTGGAAAACTTCCTTATAGAACAAATTTTATATTGGATGAATTTGCTAATATGCCACCTTTGAAAGATGTTACAACAATGGTTACTGCTGCTCGTTCTAGAGCAATAAGATTTACATTTATTATTCAAAACTTTGCTCAATTAAATGAAGTTTATGGAAAAGAAGATGCGGAAACTATTCGTTCTAACTGTGGTAATTTGATGTATCTTTTAACAACTGAATTGGCTGCATTAGAAGAAATTTCTAAGTTATGTGGAGAAGTTAAATCTAAAAAAGATGATAAAACGGCTTCACAACCATTAGTTACCGTATCTGATTTACAAAAGTTGAAAATGAATGAAGTTATAATTTTAAGAAATCGTATGAATCCTTTTAGAACTAAACTAAAACAAGGATTTGATACTGACTGGGGGGATTCGGAATTTGGTAAAGCTGAGTTTCCAACTAGAGAAATAAAAGAAATAAAATTATTTGATGTAAAAGAATTCGTTAAAAAGAGAAAAAATATTAAAGATGATGGTAAAAGTGGTGCTTTTAATAACCCTTTTGGAAATCCGTTTGGTGGAGGAGATGCTCCAAAAATTCCAACATTTGAAGAGTTTATGGCTGCAAGAAATGCTAAAAAAGCTGAAGAAGAAAAAGCAAAAGAAGCATCAGCTACTACAGCAACAAAACCAGCTGAATTGAAAACAGAAGAGCCTGTTAAACCAAAACTTCCAACATTTGATGTTGATGAAATGGTTAAGCGAATAGATGCTAAACTAGCAGAACTTGAAGCTCAAGAAAAACAAGAAAACTCTATAGGAGGAAACACTCCTTCAATTAATGATAATAAGGAAGTGTTTAATCCATTTGCAGCACCTGTTCAAAATCCATTTGAAAAGAAAGAAGAAGTTATTTCAAATCCGTTTGAAAACTCAAATAAATCAACAACCGAAAAGAGTGAAGATGTTTCTGTAGTTAACTCGGTTGAAGAAATTCATTTGGATGATGAAACTAAAGATATAAAACCGATGGCTTCAGAACCTGTTAAATCATTTGATGAATTAATGAATGAAAATAAACAATTAACGGGAATTATTGATCCAACAAAAGTAACAAAAATGGATAATAATGAAGTTAAGGACCAAAAGAAAGAAGAGCCATCAATAACTGTAGATACTTCGGCAAAAGTAATACCTGATAGTGATGTTTCAGATGATGCATTCTTTGATGATTTTTTTGAAGAATAGCAAGATATAATATCTCGCTATTTTTATTTTGTTAATGTAAAAAGAGCCGTTTGGCTCCTTTATAATGTCTTTTATTTGAATAAATTTTTAAATAATGAGTTACCAAGTTTTCTTCCAAATGATGAAGCTGTGTTAGTAATAACTCTTTCTGTTGCTTTTTCCATTGTTGATTTTTTTGCTTTTGCTCTAGTTTTTTTTAATGGTTCTTCTTTTTCTTTCTTTAATTTTTCATTTAATATGTCTTTTGTTGAAGTGAGGTTAAGTTTTTCTTCATACTTTCCATACAACCAAGTTGATTTAATGTAGTTATCTCTTTCTATATCAGTGATTGTTCCTATCATACTTTGAGGTGGTACTATAATGTATTTATCGACTATAGTTGGTTCTCCATCTTCATTTTGAAGAGATATAAGAGCTTCTCCGGTTTTTAATGTGCTTATAACTTCAGCAGTGTTGAAGTTTGGATTTTTTCTAAATGAATCAGAAGCAGCTTTAATTGCTTTTTCATCAGTTGGAGTATAACTCTTTAAGACGTGTTGTATTCTATTTCCAAGTTGAGATAAGATTTCTGTTGGTATATCGCTTGGGCTTTGACTAATGAAATAAATTCCTACACCTTTTGAACGAATAAGTTTAACTATTTGAATTATTTGTTTTGTTAAGTATTCTGGCATTTCATTAAATATTAGATGAGATTCGTCAAAAAATAAAACAAGTTTTGGTTTTTCAGTATCTCCGATTTCTGGAAATTCATTATAAATTGTAGTTAATATCCATAGCATGATTGTTGCATATAAAGTTGGCTTTTGAAATAATGTTTGAGCATCAAATATGTTAATATTTCCAAAACCAGTGTTAACATCAAAGTGAATCAGATCTTTTATATTAAAAGCAGGAAGACCAAAGAAAAAATCCCCGCCTTCTTCTTGAAGAGATAAAATATTTCTTTGAATTGAACCAATACTTTGCAAAGTAACATTTCCATATGTAAGTGAATATTCTTTTCTTTTTTCACCAATATAGGTTAATATTGCTTTTAAATCATTTAAATCTATTAAGTCTAATTCTTCATCTTTAGCTATTTTAAAAGCTATAGCTAAAACACCTCCTTGAGTATCCGTTAAATTAAGCATTTTTGATAAAAGTTTTGAACCGATATCTTTAATTGTAGTTCGAATATTACATCCGTTTTTTCCATATACGTCTAAAAATGCAACTGGAAATTTTTGAGTTTTAAAGTCTTCAATATTTAAAGTGTTAATTCTTGATTTTATATTATCATTAATTATTCCTTCTTTTATAGTTCCAGCCAAATCACCTTTAACATCACTTAAAAATACCGGAACTCCAGCTTCTGAAAAACCTTCTGCTAAAACTTTTAAAGTAATTGTTTTACCACTTCCACTTGCACCAGTAATAAGCCCATGTCTATTTGCTTTGCTTAAAAGTAAAGTTGCTTCATTTGATTCATTTTTTCCAATCAATATGTTTCCAAATTTATACATAAATAACCTCCAAATGCTTACAATAATTATAGCATAAGTAAGCTCTTAAACATATAATATACTATGAAAAGATTAAGATTAAATGATTATAAGGGAGATGGAATACTTATTGATTTGGATATAGAATATATTCCTTATCAAAAGCTAATCTATGAACCGGAAAAGTATTTAAGCAAGCATAAAAGATATTTTTTTAAATGTAAACATGGTATTAAAAGTAAGGAAGTAGTGAGTGTTTTAGAACTTAAAGGTTATGATGTAACTCAATTGATTTAAATGTTGTTTTATTATATAATGGGTGTGTGATTAAAATGGATATAGTTTTGATGAGTGTAAACGAAATATTAACCAACTTAGATTCATGGATTGAAGTATTTTTATCCAATTTAGGTATATGGGGAGCATTGATAAGCTGTTTACTTATAACAGTTGAGTCAATTCTTCCTGTTTTGCCGTTGTGTGTATTTGTAACTTTAGTTTTTTATGCATTTGGTTCCTTTTTTGGCTTTTTTATAAGTTGGATATTTACTCTTTTAGGTTGTTTCTTGTCATTTTCTTTAATTAGAAGTGGATTTAGAAAATGGTTTGTTGATAAATTTTTAAATAAGAAGGAGAAGGGAAAACTGGATAAACTCATGGAATATGTTGATACTATGAGTACTTCATCTCTTGCTATGCTTGTTGCTATTCCTTTTACACCTGCATTTGCTGTAAATATAGCAGCAGGATTATCCAACATGAGTAGAAAAAAATATATGATAAGTATGATGATAGGAAAAGTATTTATGGTTTATTTCTGGGGTTATATTGGAACAACTCTAATAGAATGTTTAACTCATCCAGAATATTTACTTAAAATAGTTATAATGATGGGACTTGCATTTATTATAAGTAAAATTGTTAATAAATATTTAAATTTAGATTAAGAGGTGTATTATGGAATATGTAATAATTGGTTTATTAGTTGTTTTAATAGTTCTTGTTATAGTTAGTTTAATAATTTCTAAGAAGGATAAAACAAACGAAGTTAATTTAGTTGGTGAACTTGCGAACTTTAAAAATGATTTAACTAAAAATATGGGAGATTTTAAATATGATTTAGCTCGTGAGTTGATTAAAGATTTTTCTGAGTTGAATGAAAAGGTTGAAAATAAGCTTAATCACATTAATGATAAAGTAAATGAAAAGTTGGATGAGAACTTAGAAAAAACTAATAAAACGTTTACATCAGTTCTTGAACGTCTTTCTAAAATTGATGAAGCTCAAAAAAACATTGATGATTTATCAAAGGATATAATAAGTTTACAAAGTGTTTTAACTGACAAAAAGACACGTGGTACTTTTGGAGAAGTAAATTTAAATTATATATTGACTAATATATTTGGAGAAAAAAGAAGTGTTTATGATATTCAATATCATTTACCAAATGGATATATAAGTGATGCAGTTATTTTTGCACCATCTCCTTTAGGCACAATATGTATAGATTCTAAATTTCCTTTAGAAAACTATGAAAAGATGACAAATACTAGCAATTCTAAACAAGAAAGAGAACTTGCTTTTAAACAATTTAAGGCTGATGTAAAAAAACATATTGATGATATATCTAATAAGTATATTATAAATGGTGTGACTTCTGATGAAGCTATAATGTTTTTACCGGCTGAAGCTATTTTCGCTGAAATAAATGCATATCATTCTGATCTTTTAAACTATGCATACAATAAAAAAGTATGGATTTGTGGTCCAACAACATTAATGTCCACTTTATCTACGATTAGTATGATTTTAAAGAATATTGAAAGAGATAAATATACAAAAGTAATTCATGAAGAGTTAAATAAATTGGGGATTGAATTTAAAAGATATAAAGAACGTTGGGATAAACTTTCTAAGAGTATTGATTCTGTTTCTAATGAAGTTAAAGATATTCATACTACTACAGATAAAATAAGTAAAAAGTTTGAATCGATTAGTAATGTTGACGATCATTTAATTGAATATAAGGAAAATGATGTCAACCAGTTGTAATTTATTGACATTGGTATGTAAAATATAATATTATTTAGTTGAGGAAGTGATAATATGGATCCATTTACTGCAACAGTTCTTGGAATGGTAGCAATTGCTGGTGGATTATTTGTTTTAAAAAATGTTCCATATTTTATTGCAGCACATTATGAAAAAATAAGAAATGAACAACGTGCAAGACAAGATGAGTTAGAGCGTTCACCAGAATATCAAGAAGAGGCAGCAAAAAAACGTAATTTAGCAAACATGATTGATAAGAAAAAAAGAATTTCTTTTGTTGGTTTAAAAAATAAGAATAAAGTTTTTGAATTAAATTTACGTGAAGAGTTTCAATTTGATATTAATAAAGATGTTGTATTAAAAGGAACTTTGAGATGTTTTGATGAAAATCATAAAATGGTTGTAAAGCCTATATATCTATATCAACCTAGATTGTTTGCTTCAAAAGCAAATGGTTCTGGGGAAATCTGTATTGGACCTAAATTAAAAGATGGCAAATTAAATAAAAACTATATGTATATGACAAAAAGACCTGGAGAACAAGACGAGATATATTATGGATATGTTCCTAAAGCAGAAATTTCATCTGGTTTGGAATATGATTTCGATAAAGATAATCCATACAATGCAAATTATCGTATTTTTGATTATATTAATATAACTTTTGATTATGATAAAGATGGTAATGTTGTTCCTGTCGATTTATCTAAAAAAGAAGAGAGAGATGCTTTGCTTGCGTATATTAGAGAAAATCAAAATAATTATGCGTTTTATGAATATTCGAAAATTGCATCTAAAAGTTTAGATGATGAATTAGAAAAAGAAAAAATGCAACGATATAGAGAAGATGCTGAGTATAAAAGTAGTCAAAGAGCAGCTGAGAAAAGCCAAACTGATGCTAACAAAACTGATAAACAACCTGATAAGGAACAAGAAGAGTATCGTAAATACTATGATTATATGTATGGACATTATGGAACAAAAAGCTTTTATAACAAGTTTGATGACGTTCGAAGAGTAAATGGAGAACCACCATTTGCTCCACCTCATGATGAACCTCATGAACCTCATGAACCTCATGGACCAAGAAGATAAAATTATCTTCTTTTTTTTTGCTGTTTTGACAATATATTTAGATTGTTTAATATAAAATTAAATTGGTGATGATATGAAAGTGTATATTGATTTAATAATTTTAATAAATTTTATATATGATTTTCTAATATTAACTTCAACATCTATTCTTTTAAAAAGAAATACCCCTTTAATAAAAATTATTATAGGTTCTTTTATAGGTATCTTTAGTATATGTACATTGTTTATTCGGCTTAATAATATAGTTCTTTTATTTTTTAAATTTATCTTAAGTCTAATTATGATTATATTTACTTTTGGAAATAAAAACATTGTTGAAAATACTTTTTATTTTTATGTAATTACAATAATTATTGGAGGATGTCAATATATGTTAACTGGAAGTGCTTATAAAGTTAACATTGTTATGATGATTATAATATCTCCAATAATTTTAGGAATATATATATATGCAATGAGAAAGTACAAAGTTGATTTAAAAAAAATATATGATTGCATAATTATTGATAAAGATAACACATATAATTTAAAAGGTTATATGGATACTGGAAATAATTTAATTGATCCTATAACAAATTTACCTGTAATTATGGTTAATAATAAAATTAATTTTAAGAGTCATAAAATATTTTATGTACCATATAAAGTAATAAATAATGAAGCAATTTTAAAATGTGTAAAGGTTGATAAGGTTTATATTAATTCTAAGGAAGTTAATGTTTTATTGGGATTAATTGATGAATCAGTGTTAAAAAATAGTATTGATATTATTTTGAATGAGAATATAAGAGGAGAGATAACATGTTAAAAAGTATTATAAATAGAATATTGAGGTTTTTAAAAAGAGCAGATTCTTGCTTATTTGTTGGAAGTACGGATATTTTGCCACCACCACTTAGTAAAGAAGAGGAATATGAACTTGCTCTTAGAAGCAGCGAGGGTGATAAAGTTGCTCGAGATAAACTTATAGAACATAATCTTCGTCTAGTTGTTTTTCTTGCTAAAAAGTATGAAAATACCGGTTATGATATAGAGGATTTGGTATCTATTGGTTCAATTGGGTTAATCAAAGGAATTAACACTTATAAAGTAGATAAGAATATTAAACTGGCTACATATGTATCTCGTTGTATATCGAATGAAATACTCATGTTTTTAAGAAAAAATAAGAAGAAAAAGGTAGAAGTTAGTTTGGAAGAAACCTTAAACTATGATGCTGAAGGAAATACTTTAGCTTTAGAAGATGTTTTGGGAACAGATGAAGATATAGTTTTAGAAAATGTTAGTAAAAAACAAGATGCAAAATATTTGGCTAGTGAACTTAATATGTTAAATGACCGAGAAAAACTTATTATGACATTAAGATATGGACTTAATAATACTAAAGAATATACTCAAAAAGAGGTTGCAACAATGTTAGGCATATCTCAAAGTTATATTTCAAGAATAGAAAAAAAAGTTATAAGAAGAATCAAAGAAACAATTAACTAAGTGTAAATAAATTATCAATCTTGTATGGTTATTATAATATAAAAAAAATTATATGTTAAAATTAGTAAGAGGTGTAGAATTGTGGAAAAAGTAGAGTTAAATGATTCTTCTGAAAAAAGAGAAGTTAAAAAAAAGAAAAACAAGCGTCATCCGTTATTTTATAAGATATTTTCTTTTATATTTATTGTTTTAACAGTTGTGGCTTTTTCTTTTGCAATATATAATGATATATTTCCTTTAAATATTTTATTAATTTCAGGATTTTTTATTGTTTTTATTGTTTTATTTATAACATTTTTGTTAAATAGTAGATTAAGGATTTGGTTAAAGAGGGTATTACTTTTATTTACTATTTTAATAATGATTTTAGAAGTAATATTTTTGCAATATGGTGCAAATACGATTGAGTTTATAAAGAATATTAATGATAATGGTAAAAGAATTGATGAATATGGTATCTACGTTTTAAAAAGTAGTAAATATAATAGTTTAAAAGATTTAAGTGAGAAATCTTTTGGATATTTAGCAGCAGAAGATGAAAATAAAATAGGTCAAGTTCTTGATAAAATGGATAAAGAGATTGATTTTTCTTATCATAAAGTAGATGAACAAAATGAGTTGTTAAGTAAATTTAAAAACGGAACATATGATGCAATTATCATGCAAATTTCTAGAGAAGATATTTTGAAAGAAGAAGATAATGATGCTTATAATCAATTAAAAAAGATTGAGTCTTTTAAAATAGAGACAACTGTAAAAACCATTAAAAGTAATAAAGATATTACTAAAGACACATTCTTTATGTATATAAGTGGAATAGATACAAGTGGTTCAGTACAAAATAAAGCTCGAAGTGATGTTAACTTGATAATTGGTGTTAATCCAAGAACTAAAAATATATTAATGGTTTCTACTCCTAGAGATTATTATGTACGTCTTCATTCTAAAGGTCAAATGGATAAACTTACTCATTCAGGTATATATGGTGTAGAAGAATCTTTACATACTTTAGAGGATTTATATGATGAAAAAATTGATTATTATGCGAGAGTTAATTTTACCTCTTTTGTAAGTATTGTTAATTCTTTAAATGGAATTGAAGTTGATGTTCCTAAAAATTTCTGTGAACAAAATTCTAAAAGAGAATTTGGTGATAAATTAATTTGTTTACAAAAAGGAAAACAAAAACTTAATGGTGAACAAGCTTTAGCGCTTGCAAGACATAGACATACATTTGCAGCTGGTGATCGAGCAAGAGGAGAAAATCAAATGATGATTCTTGAAGCGATAATTAATAAAGCTATGAGTCCAAGTATTATTACAAAATATAATTCTTTGTTAAATTCTCTTGATAAAAAAGTGAGCACTAATATGACTAGTGATGAAATGATTAAATTTATAAAAAAACAAATGAATAGAACAAGTGGATGGAAATTTACTAAGTTAAGTGCAAATGGAACTGATTCTAGAGGGGCTTGCTATTCATCAGGATCTGCAATTGCTTATGTTATGGCTCCTGAGGAATCGACAGTTACAACAATTAAAAATGCGATGAATTCTTTAGTCGCTGGAGAAGATATAGTTACAGGATAATGCTTACTATGTCTTTTTTTTGTAAATAAATGTAAAATAGCAGTAAGTTGGTAAATTTTATAAATCCTAGATAATAAAATGTTGTAAAATTATAAAGTAGGAAGGGAAAAATTATGAAGAAAAAAAGTTTATTGATAGCAACCATTATTTTAATGAGTATTGGATTTGCAGCAATTTCAACAACATTGATAATAAACGGAAGTACAACTATTTCAGAAAATAATGATGATTTTGATGTTATATTTACAGCAGCAAGTAGAGATGGAAAAGATGTTTATAATTCTGTTGTTGATTCAACAAAGAAAACATTAACATTTGAAACAAAGGAGTTAAAGACTTTAAATCAAGTCAATTTGTTTGGATACAAAATAACAAACAATTCAAGCAATTATGATGCAGAAGTTAAGGTTGTTTGTGGACCAAAAGCCAATACAACTACTAAATATACAACTATTGAAAATGATTTAGATGGAAATACAAATGTAATAAAAGCTAAGGAATCTATGACAGGAACTTTTGTAATTAAACTTATTAAAACAGCAACGAAAAATGCAACTGAGGAATATACTTGTACACTTCAAGTTAATGCTGTAGAAAGAAATTCTTTAGGAACTGATAATAATTCAACTATTACAAAAACAGGAACAAATATTGGAGATCAAATATGCTTAAATACTGAATGTTTCTATATCATTAATAATACTGGTGATAACTATACAATGCTTGCTAAATACAACCTATATGTTGGTGGTCGTTATGACGGTGATTTAGAGGAATATGTACCTTATGGAAATGAACAAACAGGATTGCAAGATGCATCTATGACTGGACATAATGGTGTAGTTGCTTATTCTGAAAATGGTAATAGTTATGGAACTAGTAGTGCTAAAGACAATTATATTACAGGGTATATTGGAAAGCTCGAAAATTTAAAATATAATGGTGTTGATTTCAATCATGATACTGTTAGATTAATCACTAAAGATGAGCTTACATCTTTAGGCTGTTCAGTTGATGATGCAACATGTACTGGAAGCAAGTATTCTTGGGTATACTCAACATCTTATTGGACGATGACTCCATTTGAAAATGGTTCTGAAACAGTTTATACAGTTAGCTCAGATGGTGAATTATCTGCTGAAATTCCAACTACCAATTTTATGAGATTTGGTATAAGACCAGTAGTTGTTATTCCAAAATCAATTGTTAAGTAGGAAAGTATATCAACGTTATGGTTGATATATTTTTTTCACTATGGTAATATACATCAAACAATTGTTATAACATAGAAACTAAAAATTATTCTTATAAATTTAACTATTTTTCTTGACTTGGCAGTCAACTGCTCTGTTAATATTTAAATTGGGAGGAGGAGTTGGAATTAAGGGAGTTGATAAAAATGTATAAAATAGGTGAGTTTTCAAAAATTGTTGATATTCCGGTTAGAACTTTGAGATATTATGCTGAGTATGGTGTTTTAGTTCCAAGTGAAACTGATAAATACACTGGTTATAAATACTATAGTGATGCAAATGTTGAAGAAGCAAAGCTTATTAAACTACTTAAGTCTTTGGATTTTTCACTGGATGAAATTATTGATTGTAAAGATGATATTAATGCTGATGTCTTAGAAAAGAAAAAATCCGAGATAAAAGAAAAAATCAAATTGCTAAAATTGAAATATCAAAAGTTATCGTTTATGCAGGACGAACTTGAAGTAAATGAAAAAGAAACAAATGGTAAAGTGTTAAGAAGAGAGGAAAAAAATGATGATAGATAAAATATATAATTTTAATAGAAATTTAATAGTGGACGGAAAGCTTTCGGCTGGAAAAACTACTAATGTTATGTTTCCTTTAGTGGAAAAAATGATTGATAATTCTGAAAGTCTATTTATTTTAGATTCTAAAGAGGAATATTTAAATAAATATTATAATACTCTAAAATCAAATAACTATAATGTTATTACTATAAATTTAAGAAATATGGATAAAAGTGAGGGATGGAATCCATTAGAATATCCTTATCAACTTTATAAATGTGGGGATAAAGATGGGGCAATAGAACATATAGAAAGATTGGCAAAAACAATATATTATAAATCTTTTAATGAAGATCCATTTTGGTCAATGACAGCAGGAGATTTATTTAAAGGTTTAGTTCTTTCTTTATTTGAAGATGGAAAAGAAAATGAAATCAATTTAACTAGTATTAATTCAATGTTAGATAAAGGTATGAATAGATTTGGAGCAAAAGATTATTTAACAGAATATTTTAATGATAAAAATCCTGATTCAAAAGCATATACTTTTGCTTCTACAACTGTTTTAGCGCCAAATGATACTAAAGGAGGAATTTTATCAGTTGCAAAACAACGATTAAGATTATTTATTGGAAGAGAAAAATTAAATGTATTAACTAATAAAACAACATTTGATTTTAATAATGTACTTGCAAAAAAGACAGCACTATTCTTTATAGTGAAAGATGAAGAAACATCTCTTTCTAGATATGCAACAATGTTTATCAATCAATTATATACAATTTTGGTAAGTAAAAGGTTGACAAACAAATTTAATTTCATTTTAGATAACTTTGATTTAATAAAAGAATGTGACAATTTAATTGATATGTTAAGTTCTTGTATTTCTAGAAAGATGAAAGTATGTATTTGTACAAGAGACCTTGAGGCATTACTTGAAAAAACTGATAAGTACTTGCTTAAATTAAGCGATGTTCTTAAAGTTGATGCTAGTGGTATTAAATTGATTAGCGATAATGGTTATGAAACTATTAAAGATAATATTGATGAAGTAGAAGTACCAACTTATTTTTCTGAATATCCAAAATTGGAAGAATCCAAAGTTAATATTTTTGATTTACAAAGATTTGTTATCAATAATAATATAAAAAAGTTTAATTTGGATTTAGATACAAATGATTTTATTTCTACAGAAGACTTAATTAAAAGTATAGATAAAAAAATTGCTGAATTAGATGCTGAAAACAAATAGCCAAAATTTATGTCAACCAAAAAAGGTTGACATGCTTTTTTACTTGTGATAATATACTTATAGAAAAAGGAGGCATAAAAGATGGCTGTTAAATTAAGATTAAAAAGAATGGGATCTAAACAAAAACCTTTTTATAGAGTTGTAGCTGCTGATTCAAGAAGTCCAAGAGATGGTAGATTTATCGAAACTGTTGGAACTTATGATCCAGTTAAAAAAGAAGAAAGCATCATGATTGATGAAGAAAAAGCTCTTAAATGGTTAAATAATGGAGCTCAACCAACTGATACTGTTAAAAATCTATTAACTAAAAAAGGTATCTGGGCTAAATACAAAAATACTAAAAAAGAAGGTAAATAATTTATGCATAGTGAATTAATTACTTTTACTGAGAATTTAGTTAAGTCTTTAGTTAAAGAACCAGACTTAGTTAAAGTTCAAGAATTTTTAGGAGATGAAGATATTATTCAACTTGAAATTATTGTACCTGAAAGTGATATGGGAGTGGTTATTGGTCGAGGTGGAAAAATGGCTTCAGCTATTCGTACACTTATTCAAGCTGCTGCATATAATATGGGAATTAATCGCGTTAGAATTAATATTGATTCATTTTAATGTAAACACATGGTTATGTTTTGATAATCGTGTGTTTTTTCTTGCTATATTTTAAACTTAATTGATATAATTAAGGAGTATAGGAAAGGATATGGATATGAAATACGTATATTTATTTACTGAAGGTAATGCTGATATGCGAAATTTACTTGGTGGTAAAGGTGCTAATTTAGCCGAAATGACTAATATAGGTTTACCTGTTCCTCAAGGTTTCACAATCACAACCGAAGCATGTACTCAATATTATGAGGATGGAAAAGAAATTAATGATGAAATCCAAGCTCAAATAAATGAGTATATTGCAAAAATGGAAGAGATAACAGGAAAGAAATTTGGAGATTTAGAAAATCCGTTGCTTGTTTCTGTTAGATCTGGAGCGAGAGCTTCAATGCCAGGTATGATGGATACTATTCTTAATTTAGGTTTAAATGAAGATGTTGTTAATGTACTTGCAGAAAAATCTGGAAACCCTCGTTGGGCATGGGATTGCTATAGAAGATTTATTCAAATGTATTCTGATGTAGTTATGGAAGTAGGGAAAAAATACTTCGAAGAATTAATTGATCAAATGAAAGAAAAGAAAGGTGTTAAATTAGATGTAGAACTTACTGCCGAAGATTTACATGAACTTGCTGATCAATTTAAAGCTGAATATAAATCAAAAATTGGTGAAGATTTCCCAAGTGATCCTAAAGTTCAATTAATGGGAGCAATTAAAGCTGTATTCCGTTCATGGGATAATCCAAGAGCAAATGTTTATAGAAGAGATAATGACATTCCTTATTCATGGGGAACTGCTGTAAATGTTCAATCTATGGCATTTGGTAATATGGGTGATGATTGTGGTACAGGTGTTGCATTTACTCGTGACCCAGCTACTGGAGAAAAAGGTTTATTTGGTGAATTCTTAACAAATGCACAAGGTGAAGATGTTGTTGCTGGTGTTAGAACTCCAATGCATATTTCTGAAATGGAAGAAAAATTCCCAGAAGCATTTAAACAATTTAAAGAAGTTTGTGCAACTCTTGAAAGTCATTATAGAGACATGCAAGATATGGAATTTACTGTTGAACATGGTAAACTTTATATGTTACAAACTAGAAATGGTAAACGTACAGCTAAAGCTGCCTTAAAAATCGCTTGTGATTTAGTTGATGAAGGAATGCGTACTGAAGAAGAGGCTGTTGCAATGATAGATCCTCGTAATTTAGATACATTATTACATCCACAATTTGATACTGATGCATTAAAGAAAGCAACTCCAATTGGTAAAGGTTTAGGTGCATCTCCTGGTGCTGCATGCGGAAAAATTGTCTTTACTGCTGAAGATGCTGAAAGAGAAGGTATCGGTGGAAAAGGAGAAAAAGTTGTACTTGTTAGACTTGAAACTTCTCCAGAGGATATTACTGGTATGAAAGCAAGCCAAGGAATTTTAACAGTTCGTGGTGGTATGACAAGTCATGCTGCAGTTGTTGCTCGTGGTATGGGAACTTGCTGCGTTTCTGGTTGTGGAGATATTGCGATGGATGAAGAAAACAAGAAATTTACTCTTGCTGGAAAAACATTCCATGAAGGAGATTATATCTCAATTGATGGAACTACTGGATGCATTTATGATGGAATCATTCCAACAGTTGATGCTACAATCGTAGGTGAATTTGAAAGAGTTATGTCTTGGGCAGATAAATTTAGAAGACTTCGTGTTAGAACTAATGCTGATACTCCAAGAGATGCTAAAAAAGCACATGAACTTGGTGCTGAAGGTATTGGACTTTGCCGTACTGAGCATATGTTCTTCGAAGAAGATAGAATTGCTGCATTTAGGGAAATGATTTGTGCTGATACTTTAGAAGAAAGAGAAGCTGCACTTGATAAAATTTTACCTTATCAACAAAGTGACTTTGAAGCTTTATATGAAGCTCTAGAAGGTGATTCAGTAGTGGTTCGTTACTTAGATCCACCTCTACATGAATTCGTTCCAACTGAAGAAGCAGATATTAAAAAACTTGCTGATGCTCAAGGTAAATCAATTGAAAGAATTAAAGAGATTATTGCATCTTTACATGAATTTAATCCAATGATGGGACATCGTGGATGTAGACTTGCAGTAACATATCCTGAAATTGCAAAAATGCAAACCAAAGCAGTTATAAGAGCAGCAATTAATACTAAGAAAAAACATGCTGACTGGAATGTTGTTCCTGAAATAATGATTCCATTAGTTGGTGAAGTTAAAGAGTTAAAATATGTTAAAGATGTAGTTACTCAAACTGCTGATGAAGAAATAGCAGCAGCTGGTATTGAACTTGAATACAAAGTTGGTACTATGATTGAAATTCCAAGAGCTGCATTAACTGCAGATGAAATTGCTGAACAAGCTGAATTCTTCTCATTTGGAACAAACGATTTAACTCAAATGACATTTGGATTCTCAAGAGATGATGCTGGTAAATTCTTACCTTCATATTATGACAAAAAGATTTATGAAGAAGATCCATTTAAAACACTTGATCAAAAAGGTGTTGGAAAACTAATTGAAACAGCTGTTAAATTAGGAAAATCTACAAGACCTGATATTCATTTAGGAGTATGTGGAGAAACTGGTGGAGATCCTAAATCAATAGAATTCTATCACAATGTTGGACTTGATTATGTTTCATGTTCACCATTTAGAGTTCCAGTAGCGCGTCTTGCTGCTGCACAAGCTGCTATTAAAGAAAAAAGTAATAATTAGTAGAAATTAACTAAGATATTTTGTATCTTAGTTTTTTCGTGGTAAAATTAATATATAAAGTGATATTATGCCATCTGCAAGAATACATGAGGCTATAGCTAAAGAGATAAATAAAGATAAACATTTCGATGAATTAATACTTAGAATAGGTACGGTTTCACCTGATAGTTGGAGAAACTTAGAAGTAGAAAGTGGTATAAAAGATAAATATTTGACTCATTTTTGGGATTTTAGGATAAAAGAAGAACAAGCAAATGATTATCAATAATTTTATCTAAAATATTATAATAAACTTGATAATCTATTTTATTTTGGATATCTAATTCATTTAATGGGTGACCAATACTGGAAGACATATATAGATCCTAAATTCGAAACTGAAGAAAACGGAGTTAAAGGATTTAGATTAAAAAATGGCAAATTTCATGTTAATGAAAACTGGTGGGGATATTTTGATTCTTTAAAAATGCAAAAGCAAATTGCAAGAATTTATGGCTTAACTGAATTCCCAATTAATATTGAAGATTTAGTAAATTTTGAATGCAATATTGATGAATTAAACTTAAATGGTTTATTTGGAAATAAAGGTACATTAAATTATCTTAATACCGATATTATGCCAGGAGAAAAAGATGAAGAATCAGAAATTTATGATATTAATCAAGTTATTGCTTTTATAAAAGAAACCGCTGAATTTATAAAACAGGAATTAAATAGACTTGAAGTAGTTAAGCAACAAACTGATGGAACGATTAAAATAGCTGTTGATATTGATGATACAATTCTTTGTACAAAAGAATTAGAAGAATTTTATTGACAAGAGTTTTTGAATGATAATCCTAATATTGATAAAAATAAACAATATGTATGGGGAAATCCAGAACTTTCTATATTTTGGAAAATATATAGAGAAAAGATGGCATTTGGAAAGGTAAAACCAGGAGTGAAAGATGCTTTATCTAAATTAATGAATGAAAATTTTGAGGTTGATTTACTATTGGCTAGACCACTAGAAAAATATGTATCATTAAAAAGAAGACTTGTTGAATATTTTGAATTAAATGGTATTAAGTACAATTATATGAATTTAGGATTTCACTCTAAAAAAGAATTCTTGGAAGAACATAAATATGATATATTAATTGATAATGATATGCGTTATGTGAAAGAAGCTGGGGAAGTTGGTGTGATTCCAATTTTATTCGGTAGAGATGCAAATTATAAAGGTTATCAAACTGATAACTGGGATGAAATACCATTATTAGTTAGTGAAATTATAGATGCGAAAAAAAGATGGTACTTTGAGATTCAAAAAGGTAAATTTTATTTCATGAATTTGGAAAAATATACATTTAGACATGAATCAATATTTTATTTGATTAAACTTTTTTATTATATAGCTGCAGTTAAAGCAAAAAATTAATAAAAGATTAGACGAGTTCATCATTGTTTTTGTATGATTAATTATCTAATTTACAAATAGTAATAAAAAAGTGATTCAAAAAAAATTTGGTGAAAATATATTAAAAATTGTGTGGTAAGTAATTTTTTGCTATACTATTATTGATAGGGTGTTAACGTATGAGAATAATAGGAATGCAAACTAGATATTTAAAAATTTTAATTATAGTTATTCTTTTTTTTATGATTATAGGATATGCGTATATAAATGCTGCATTATTTGTTAAAAGCGGTGTTACTCTAGGTTTTAATTTTGACGAAGCAAGTGTTTATTTGTCTAATTTAAATGTTAATGGTATTAATAAATATAGTTCTTTGAGTGATGATAAAAATAGTTTCTCTATTGATGTTGAAAATGGAATAAGTTCGATAGATTATTATGTAGCTAACAACTCTACACAATATGATGAATTTATAACTTTATCTTGTGATAATGGTACTTTAAATGGAGTTTTATTAACTTTTGATGATAATAATGTAGATAAAATTAATCCCCAATCAATAATAAAAAATTCATTTATTGTTACTAATAAAGGAAAAACTCAAAAGATGACTTGCGTATTATCACATATTGAGAACGAGATTGATTATGAAGTTAGTTCAGTAAAAAAAGTAACTTTTGCAAGTGATGGTTATAAAAATGATGTAGTATTTAAATATATAACTGAATCAACATATGGTAATTTGCCAGAGTTAATATCTACTGATGATTACTCTTTTGATGGCTGGTATAATCAATTAGGAAATAAAATTGAAGCAACGACAAAAATATCTTCTTTAAGTGATGAAGTGTTATATGCAAAATTTTCAATGAAAAATTATAATGTTAATTATGTTTATAATATAAATTCAACTTTTGTTGATTATGATTTTGCGGAAACAGGATATTTTATTGATTGGGACAGAAGTTTTTCAATCGAAGAAGAATTTATGATAACTAGTACAAATGAAAGAAAATTTTTAATTGGTTCTTATACTGCTACTGATACTTCCAAAGCTTTGAATATTGAAATAACAGATTTAAATGAATTTAGAGTATGGATGAAAAATGGAAAAACTGATATAAAAGAGGGTTACGTGTATCCTAATGAAAAAGTTCATTTAAAATATGTTTGGAACGCTACTAAATCTATGTGGGAAGCATCACTTACAGGTAATAAAACAAATATTAACATTTCTGGAAATCTTGATATGTCTGGAATAGATTTATATAGCCTTAGAATAGGAAACCAAGATTATAGATCTGATTTTACATCTGAAGGTATTGCTTTTGGCTCATCAGCTATAACAATATATGGTTTGGAAGTAAATGAAACATATGAAAAAAAAGAAAGTATTAGAACTTTACCTGTTCCAAACTATATTGGACATAATTTTAAAAATTGGTTATATGATAATGAAAAAGTTTCTTCTTTAAATATAAGTAATTATAAAGAACATAATATAATTTTTAATGCTGAATATGATTTTAGTATTGATGCATCAAATCTTATATTATATTATGATGCATCTCAACCTGGATATAGAAAAAATTCAAAAAATCAAGTTAAAGATTTAAGTGGAAATGAAATAAATGGACTATATACTGGTACTCTCAAAGTGGTTGATAATTATTTTAATTATGAAGATTCAAACTATCGTGATGGTATTTATATTGAAAGCGGATTAAAAAATTTATGGAAAAGTAATTTTACTATAATAACTACTATATATTTTACTTGTGCAAATAATAGAGATATAATTTTAGGTAATTTTAATGCTAATAATAATATGAGTATAGAAAAACATCCTTATAATAGTTTTTCAAATTCATCAAGAATATGGTGGAATAATGGTGAATTTGGAAGCTTTTCTAATAAAGAAGCTTATGAATGCAATAAGATAAATTATTTGTATTATATTTTTGATAAAGATAATATAACTTTTAAGACAGGATTAAATAAAATTGAAACGATGTCAATATCGAGTTCAAAATTTGCAAATAACTATGATTTTCTTTCAGCATATATTGGTAGAGATTATAGAAATGAATTAGTTACGCTTGGTGGTAAATTATATTCTTTTAAGATATATAATAAAGTTTTAAATCAAGGTGAAATAGAAAATGAATATAATTTTGAGGTTTCTAGGTTTAAAAAATAAGATAAAAATTGATTAAGAGGTTTATATGAAAGTAATAACGTTATGTGGTAGCTTAAAATTTAAAAATGAAATGATGAGAGTTGCTGAGAAGTTGAATCTTGAAGGAAAATGTGTTATTACTCCAGTTTATCCAGTTGGTGATAATTATATTAGAACTGACGAACAATTAGAAGCAATAAAAAATGCTCATTAAGGGCTTTATTCATTTATAAAGTGTATACAATATAAGTAGCACTTGAGTTGTGGCTTGTTTTGATCGACATATATACTAAACTCAAGTGTTTTTTTGTAAATGAAAATTTACTCAAAACTAAAGACTTTTCATCAGAAATTTTGTTATAATATTTTTAGTGAAAAAAATTATTATGATGTAAGGAGAGTATTTCATGAGCCATTTAGGAGTTAGAAAATTAATACGAAACTATAATTTTTATAATGATTCAAATAAAAAAGCAAAACATAAATGTGATTTTTGCATTCCTTGTATTCTTAAAGTAACTACTTTGGATGGTAAATGTGTTAATTATGACGTTTTAAAGTGTAAAGATTGTCTTTCTTTTATTAAACAAAAAGAAAATGTAGAAGGTACTGTTTTTAACAAATTAAATGATAAACCTATTATCATAACTGCTACTACTAGAGGAAGAAATCCAATACCAGCATTTAAAGATTTACGTGATGTAAAGGTTTGTTACAAATAAGAAGTACAATTGTACTTTTTTATTTGCAATAGATATGTTAAAATATCTCTCAAAAGGAAGATTTATATGTTGGAAAGTGAAATAGCAGAAATTAATAGAAGACTTAATCCGTATTATGCTATAAATGAGTTAACTTTTTATAATATGTTTGAAGATGAAATTGATTCTATATCTTTATTATATGAACCAGCTTTAGGCAAAAAACTTTATAAATCTTTAGAAGATTTAAATGAATTTAAAAGAGAAAACAACTTGATCTAATGCTGTTTTTCTTTTTTTTATACTTAATTAATGGTAGAATTAATTTGGTGATAAAATGGAAATCTTAATAACTATAGGCATTATTCTTTTATGTATCTTTATTGTGCTTGGTATAATATTCTTATATTTATATTTTAAATTGAAAGCTAGTATAAAAGGTCTTGGAATATCTAAGAGTGAGTTTATGAATATGATTAAAGAGGGAGAAGAGGATAGTAAATATCGTCACAAATCTATTTCGGGAATGAGCAATTTACTGCTTCCAAGAATTATTAAAGACTTTCCAAACTTTAGTGAATCGGAATTATATAGTAAAGTTGAAACATCTTTGCTTGCTATTTTTCATTCTTTAGAGGATGGTTATGTTCAAAAGAAAGTCGAACTTAATATAATAAAAAGTAATTTAGAAAGTAAAATTTTGGATTTAAAAAATAGTAACATGAAGGTAAGATTCGAAGATATTGTATTTCATAAACATGCTATAAAAGGATATGAGAAAACTGATGGAGTTTTAATTATTACAGTAGCAACTTCATTGGAATACTATTATTCTTGTAAAAAAGATGATAAAGTAGTGGATGAATATCGAGAATATAAAAAACAAACTTCATACACAACTAGGTTTATATATGTTTATGATCCTGAAAAATATGAAAAAACATCATCTTTAGTTGGAATACATTGTCCAAACTGTGGTTCACCAGTTAAAGAGCTTTCTAATAAGCATTGTTCTTATTGTGGAAGTGGATTAGAAGATATTAATTTAAAATCTTGGTTTATAAGTGAATATAAAGAGGATAAATAGTTTAATTCTCTTTTTTTGTGATATAATACTTTCATGGATAAAATTACTGGAAAATTCAAAAAAATTATTTATGATGGAAACAATGGATATAAAGTCCTTCTTTTTCGCGTGAAAACAGCTAACGAGGAAATAAAAGATATTATAAATACAACAATAACTATTAATGGTTATTTTCATGAGACTAATATGGATGAATCATATGAACTAATGGGAAATTATATTCTTAACGAAAAATATGGATATCAATTTCAAGTAAGTAGTTATAAAAAAGAGGAAATCGTTGGAGTCAATAAAGTAGAGGAGTTCTTATCATCACCATTTATTAAAGGTTGTGGTGAAAAAACAGCTAAAAAGATAGTTGAAGTTTTAGGAGAAAATGCAATTACGTTAATCAAAGAGGATAAAAACAATCTATATAAGGTTGGCATTCCGGAATCTACCGTTGAAAAAATATACAAATCTATCATGGATTATTATGATTCTGATGAAACAATTATGTTTTTAAAAAGTTTAGATTTTTCAAATAAAGAAGTTATGAAAATATTAAATAAATATGGTAATAAAGCTCGTGAAATTGCTAAGAATAATTTGTACGCTTTAATTGAATTTGTAGATTTTCCGTCTTTAGATAAAGCATATTTTAAAATATATGATGAAACAAATGATATGCGTATCAGTGCTTGTATTATTGAAGCTATGAAAAGAGCTACGTTTTCATCAGGGGATACTTATTCTTTTAAAGACGAAATCCTTGCCATTTTAAATCAAGATTTTGATATTGAGATAAATGAACACATAGATGATATCTTCGAAAAATTAATCTTTAGTGGAGATGTAAAAATAATAGATGATAAGTATTATTTAATGGATTCGTATCTTGATGAAAAGAATATTGCAGATACATTATCGAAAATGCTAAATAATGAAGAAAGTAATGTTAATGGCTTTGATAAATTCTTTGAGTTTGTTGAAAGTGAATTTAATATCAAGTATGATGATAATCAAAGAAACGCCATTAAAGAAGTGTTAAGGCAACCTGTATCAATTATTACTGGTGGTCCAGGAACTGGTAAAACAACGATTATAAAAGGATTACTTAGAATGTATCAATATGTAAATAATTTAACTGATTTACAAATGAGTACCCATGTTGCCCTTTTAGCTCCAACAGGAAGAGCTAGCAAACGCATGAGTGAAACAACTAATTTTGGTTCTTCTACTATACATAGATATTTAAAATGGAATAAAGAAAGCAATGAATTTGGAGTAAATGAATTCAATAAAGAAGTTCATAAATTTATTATTATTGATGAAACAAGTATGATTGATAATTTTTTAATGAGTTCACTTCTTAAAGGGATTACACCAAAAACGAAAATCTGCTTTGTGGGTGATGAATATCAACTTCCATCAGTAAACTCTGGAAATGTCTTAAGGGATTTAATTAAAAGTGGTATGTTTCCTCATATAAGATTAACTGAGATATATCGTCAAAGTGATAATTCATTTATTCCTATACTTGCAAATGAAGTAAAAAATATGGAGCTTGATTATGATGTACAAGAGAAAAAAGATGATTATAATTTTTTACCATGTGATAAAGAAAATATTAAAGATATGATTGGAATGATTATTAGAAAATCGTTAGAAAAAGGTATTGATGAAAAGAAAATTCAAGTACTTATTCCAATGTATAAAGGTGCAAATGGAATAGATGAAGTTAATAAAGTATTACAAACCATTTTTAATCCATATAATCCTCATCTAGATGAAGTTGAAATTGGTCCAGTTACGTTTAGAGTGGGGGATAAAATTATAAACCTTGTTAATAACGTTGAAGAAAATATCTTTAATGGAGATATTGGCTATATAAGTGAGATAAATAAATCTAAACCTTCTGAATTTATGAAAATTGATTTTTATGGTAATAAAGTTACTTTTAAAAGAGAAGAGATTCAAACGATTAAACATGCTTATGCGATGAGTATTCATAAAAGTCAAGGTAGTGAATTTGATCATGTTATATTGCCGGTTTCTAATGAGTATATGCGTATGCTTTATAATAAACTTATTTATACAGGTATATCTAGAGCCAAGAAATCTTTGGTAATTATTGGAGATATGCGAGCGTTTGTATATGGGGTAAATAATAATTATAGTAAAGAAAGAAAAACTTCATTAGTGGAACTTATTATGAATAATTTTAATTCATAAAACCATACTAAAAATGGAGGTATTTTATGAAAAAGATGATGAATATTGTTGGTCCATTGTTCTCTCTTTCTTGTCTTATGTTAACAGGTTATCTTTTATATAAACAAAATGGGAGAAATATGCTAGATATAATAATAGAAGAAATTGATACAATAAAATAGAACTTCGAGTTTGAAGTTCTATTTTAATTCTACATAAATTGATTTATCAAAAGAATGATCTTTTATATCAAATGATTCAAGAGTAGGTGTATCTATAAGATAAAATTTGTGAAGTAAGTTGTTGACTGAATGATCTATACTTACTGGGTCATCCCAAGTAAGATCGATGTGTTTCCATTCATTATTTATTTTTACAGCATTCCACACATGAGTTTTACTGGCAACCTTATAGTTATCCAGTCCAAGCTTATCAAGAACGATACTTAAAACATCTGTATATCCAGAACAAATACCGAAGCCCTCAAATAAAGGACCATTTGCTTTAGCAGAGTTATGAGTAGATTTACCGTTTTTTATTTCCTTTTCATAAGTTTCATCATATTTTGTAGTATTTATAATATAGTCATGGAAAGCATAGATAACATCTTCAGTACTCATATCTTGAGTTACAATATCTTTCCATATGGAATCAATTTTATTGCTGATATTTATAATATCTTCACTTGAGTAAAGTCTTTTGATATCCAATGTTACTTCTCCAGAGGTATCAAATTGAACTTTTAAACTGGTAAAATTGTTATACGGAGATACAAAATTTCCAATTGTTGTTAAAATATCAACATTTTCCGGATTGCTTATCTTTTTTACGTCATCTATACAATCTAAATATTCACTTGGACAATAGAAAGTAAAGTTTTCATAACCAGAATCCAAAACTGTATAAAATACATTTAAAAGTTCTTGATAATTATAGGGTTTATAATCTTTACTTATTTGTACAAAATCATAATCTTTATTTTTAGAAAATTGGTTTTTCTTTTCTATACTTAAAGTAGGGGTGTTATTAAAAAATTTTTTGGCAATGTTTACAATGCTATCCAATTTGTAAATCGTAAATCCTAGTATGCATATACATAGTAGAAGAGTTAATAATCTTTTTTTCATGTGACCACCTATTTAATATAATAACATATATGCAATACAAAAAAAAGAAATGAAATTAATTATTCATTTCTTTTACTTTTTTATTTAATCTTGATTTTTGTCTAGCACAAGTATTCTTCTTAACTAATCCTTTAGAACAAGCTTTGTCAATATTTGCTATAACGTTTTTAAGTTCTTTATTAGCAGTTTCAGAATCATTATTCTTAATAGCTTTTTCACATTTCTTCATAGAATTTTTAACTCTAGCAGTATATTCATTATTTGCAGCAGTTTGAACTCTATCAGTTTTTACAGATTTTTTAGAACTTTTAATATTAGGCATTATAATTCGCTCCTTCCTTAAATACATATTAGATTTTATCAAAAAAATATGCATTTTGCAAACAAATTCGGCAAATATTTGTAAATATTATAAAAAAAGTTAAAAAGTGATAGTTAATCATGCTAAAATTATGTTAAATGGATGGTGATATTATGCAAAATATTAAGACAGATATAGAAGAGTTAAAAGCACTTGTCAATTCTAAAGAAATGACTAATGAAGAAAAAAGAATTATTAAAAAACTTTTAAATTATATTAGATTGAATGTTAAGTTAAGTATATTCCATAAAGTTATATCTAATAAAGATGAAATTACAGAGTTAATTGCTTCAATCGACAATTTAATTTCAAATTATGAACAAACATTAAACAATAGTATCGAAGATATTGGGTATAGTTTTAAAATAAAAAGGCTTAAAGCAATGAGAGAAAGTATTTTAGCAAATGATTATGAGTATTTTGTACAAGATATAATAAAAGATTTTCAAGATGAACAAGAACTTATAGATATGTGTAGTTTATCATTATCTTCGGATTATCAAAGATTTGAAACTTATTTTGGGAAGCCAATAGTTACAAATGAGGGAAGAGGTATTCATGGATATAAAGTAGATGAAGAAACTATTGATTGTATATTTGATATTATTATGAATAGATCTCTCAATAAGAGTATTAATGATTATGTTTTAACATTAAAGGGTTCTCAAAAATTTGATTTTAAATTACAACAATTGAGAAATAGAAGAAAATTATTTGAAAAATGTATTGAAAATCATGATTTATTAGAGGGATTTATAAAGGTACTTATGGAACTAGTAAAAGTAGATGATGAATATAAAGACTTTGAAAATACTTATATAAGAAATAAAAACGTAATTGAAGTTATTGATTCAGGTTCTTTTGTTGAAAGACTTAGTAAAAAATATGAGAAAGCTAAGAGAATAGAAGAAAATGAGATAATTGATAAGAATTATCTTCAAGTAAAAAATGCGAGAATAGAGAGTTTGGAAGAAACAAGAAACGAATTGTTTGAAAAGTTAGCTGCTGTTGGATTAGAATTTGTTTTAGTTCAATTACAAAATAAAATAAAAATTGAAAATTCAAAAATAGTTTATGACTATTCTTCAAAAAATGTTGATAATTATGAACATGTTGCTTATACTTTATATAATGAATTGATTGCTTTTCATAATAGAACTATTTCTTCAAAAGATATGAAGTGTCAAAGAGAAATTGAATTGATTGATGATCTTTATAGTATTATCCTTGAAGAAAAACAAAAATATTTAAATAAAAAAGATGATATTTATTCTAAAATGGATATTACTGGTAAATCTTTAATAGATAAACATTTAAGTGATTGTATTAAAATATCTGAATTAGAAAACTCTAGTAGAAGATATTGTGTTTCACCGATGTTAAGTGCATTTATGTTAAGAGTTATTTCTAAATTAAAGCATATTGACTTTGAAAAGTTAAGTGAAACATTCTTAAAAGAAAGTGATGAAAATAGTCTTAAAAAGGATTATGATGAATTTATAAATAGAAAAATCGGTGAAATATATGATCAAATAAGTCGATTAAAAGATGATGATGTTCCTATAAATAATTTATAGGAATTTTTTGTATAAAAGTTAAAAAATAAACCCATATATATAGTAGGTGATGATATGGATTTATTAGTTGTAATGTCAAGAACAATATTTTTCTATTTTTTGATTTTAATATGTTATCGAGTAATGGGAAAACGTGAGATAGCTCAACTTTCGGTAAGTGATTTAACTATTTCAATACTTATAGCAGAACTTGTTGCAATCAGTATTGAAAATAAAGATGAATCTACTTTTCTAACTATTCTTCCAATTCTACTTTTAGTTTTTTTAGAGATATTACTTGCATTTATACAGCTTAAATGTAATGGTTTAAGAAGACTTGTTGATGGTAAACCTAGTATGATAATTGATAATGGTAAACTCAATATAAAAGAAATGGTTCGTCAACGTTATAGTGTTGATGATTTGGTTTTAGCTTTAAGAACCAATAAAGTAAAAAATATAAAAGATGTTGATTATGCAATACTAGAAACAGATGGAAGTCTATCAGTGTTTAAAAAAAGTGTTGATTCGAGTTATCCACTTCCAATTATTGTTGATGGTAAAATAGATGAAAATGTTTTAAAAAAATATCATAAAAGTAAGGAGTGGTTAATTAAAAAATTAGAGGAAAATAATTTAACTTTAAAAACAACTTTATATGCTTTTTATAAAGGAAATACCATGTACGTTGTAAGAAAATAAAAAGTATGCTATAATACATCTCACAAAAAGAGGTTGAATTTATGGTTTATTATGATAGTGCTTCTAAAGTTTGTAAGTTTGAAGAAACAAAGAGATTTTCCCACGGAACACAAGCGGATGTTTTTCTATATAATGATGTTGTGTTAAAAGTCTATTATGAAGAAGTTTTATGTCGAATTGATCCAAGAACATTTGATATTTTAAAAAGAATAAAATCAAGACACTTTATTAATTTGATAAAAAGGTATTCAAAAGAAAAAAATAGTGGAGTAGTTGATGCTTATACAGCAACTTTTATAAAAGATGAAAACAATTTAGGTGAGTATACAGTTGAGCAATTTTTATCGGAAGTTCATGGTTTAATTAAACTTGTTGACTTTTTATCAAGCAATGGCATATTAATGAGTGATGTTCATAAAGATAGTTTGATTGTAAGTGAGCATATCAAGTTGATTGATCCTGATAAATATATTTTATGTAAAATGCCAAAAAATGTTTTGATGGGGGAAAATCGTTGTCAAGTTTTAAATGCCTTAAAAAACTATTTAAAAGAATATATAGATTATACTAGTGATGAAAGAGTTTATGATTTATTCAGTATTGATAAAAAGGGCAAAGTAGAAGATGAAATGAAAGAAAGAATAGGTTCTAAAAAATATATAATGGATTATTTAGTTAAATAATGTAAAACAAAAATGTAAAAATAAATGTAAATAGATATAATATTTACATTTTTTAATTGAACAAAAAAACTCTTCATTTTATAATTTTATTATAGGTGAGGCATATGAAAGGTAAAACATCTGGAATAATAGAATTATTGCTAAGTATATTAGTTATTGTTTTATTTCATTTCTTTTATTTTAAGTTTTTAGGCCTTTTTGGTTTACACTTAAAAGGTATAGCTTATTTAATTGCAGATACAATAAAATATGCATTGATGTCAGTAATAATTTTCTTTATCTATTATAAATATATTGTTCATGGACATAGACAATATAATAAGACGTTTTTAAATAATCTTATTTATTCCGTAGCAACATTTATCTTTTTAATAGTTATTACAATTGTTTTACATGATTTACTTAATTCGATAGGAGCATCTAAAGGATTAAAAGTCGGTTATTATTTTGTTGATTATTTTCATCAAAAGTTTACTTTAACTTTTATTCTTAATTTCCTAAAGAATGTAATTTTTATACCATTCCTATTATGTGTAATATTTCCTCTAGGGTTTTCAAGCATATTCAAGAAAAATTTTACAGCTTCGATATTATGCGGGTTAACATATGGAATATTATATGGTTTAAGTCGAGGAGGTACGTTTGAAAGTGCACTTTTCTATAGTATTACTCCTGGAGTTATTATGATGACTCTTACATATTTATATAAAGCAAATAAAAATATATTTGCTGTTATTGTAACGTATATAATATATGTATTATTTGGAGTTTTCTTAATAAACTATATAATATAGGTGAAAATATGGATAACTTAAAGAAATCTTTATTGAGAATATTACTGGCAATTGTAGTGTTCTTTTATACTTCAATACCGGTTTTAGTTATTTTAAGAACTATTGGTATGAATATAAGTTCAACAAATTATAAATCACTTGTTGTTTATGATTTTATATCTTCTTTTATTGTTTCGATACTGATAAGTTTTATTTATTTCGATTTGCTTAAAAGTGATTTAAAAAAGATAAAGGAAAAATGTGATAATAAATTTGTTAACTATTTAAAGAATATTATGGTTGGATTTCTAGGTTTGCTTGCTATTAAGTATATAAGTGCAGTAGTTGTAACTATTGTAAGTACAATACTTGGTGTTGAAGTTAGTGCTTCAGATAATCAAGCAATAATAGAAAAGATGGTAAATAGTTTACCATTATTGATTACTTTGTCTGCCTCTTTCTTTGCTCCTGTGAGCGAGGAAGTGTTATTTAGAGGTGGTATAAGAAAGCTTATGAATAATAAAGGGGTATTTATAACTGTAAGTGGACTTATCTTTGGACTGATGCATGTAACGGATAATATTGTTTTTATTTTAGAAATATTATTTATAGGTATGATTGTTAATTATATCTTAAATAATAAATCTAACGATCGATTAGTCAAATTATCCGTTATGGCAATAGTTCTAGTACTTGTTCTAAGTGGTGTTATTTATTGCTTGGAATTTGGAAATTTGATTATAAAAATTACAAGCTTAAATATAAATGAAATTATTAATAGTATTTCTTATATAGCCATGGGAATGTATTTAGCATATATTTATGCTAAAGAAAATAATATATATATAAATATTGGAATTCATTCACTTAATAATATATTATCAATGATAGCGTTATTGCTTTTCGTATAATAATAATTTATAATATATCGAAAAAAGAAGTGTGATTAATATGTTAACTATCGATGATTTGTTATTTATTGCAATCGTAGTATGGTTACTTCTTATTTCGGTAATAGTGTTAAGAGCATTAAAGAATAAGGAGGAAATCATGAGTAGTGAAGCAAAATCAAGAAGAGATATGATTGATTTAGAAAAAATAACAAAAAATATAGAAAGAGATTATAAACCAGCTAATATAAATTTAACTAGTTATGAGCAAGAACAAGAGGATAACGCTATAATTAGTTATCAAGAATTATTGAATAGTAAGGATAAAAATCATGTTAATTATGATGGATCTTTTAATAATAAAACCGATATAGATATAAAGAAAGTTGATTTAAGCAATAATGAAAAAAATGCTTATGATGAGCATAATCAAATAAATATAACTTTAATGAGTTATGAAAAAGAAGAAGCTTTTTTAAAAGCTTTAAAACAATTAAAAATTGATTTAGCAAGATAATAAAAAAGTGTTAAAACTATCAAACTTAAAATTTGGTAGCTTTTTTTTGACAAATTTTAATGATTTACTTAATCGCTTTTATATTGTTAGCAATAATTTAAAAATTATTTATACATTTAAGTAAAATAAATTACAATGATAATATAAAGAAAAACTTTACACATACTAAAATAGAATATTTACTATACAACAGATAAATTGTATAATTTAAGTATAATAAGTGTGCAATAAAAGAATGGTGTGTGTAATTTATGAAAAAGAAAAGTGCAATAATAATTGCAATTATTTTGATGTCTATAGGATTTGCTAGCATTTCAACAACTCTAATAATAAATGGGAATGCTACCTCAACAACATTAATAATAAACGGAAATGCTAAAGTAAGCGAAAATAATGAAGATTTTAGTGTAATCTTCACAGCTGCAAGTATAGATGGGAATGACGTATATGCAACAGCAGTAGATGATACAAAGAAAACTATTACATTTACAACTTCTGAACTAAAAACTTTGGGACAAACAAGTATACTTACATATGAAGTAACAAATAATTCAAGCAATTATGATGCAGAAGTAAATGTAACATGTGTACCAAAGGAAGGAACAACAGCAAAATACACAAGTATCAAAAATAAACTAGATAATGATGCAACAGTTGTAAAAGCAAAAAGTTCAGTAAATGGAACATTAACAGTAATACTAAATAAAACAGCTACAGAGAGAGTTACCGAAGAATATACATGTAAGTTAGAATTTAATGCAGTAGAAAGAACAAAAATTGCTGTAAGTGGAACAAATTTATATAACTTAATAAAAAATAATGCAGATACTAAAACTATAATAGATTATAAAGTACGTTCAGGAGTAAGTGGAACAAATGGAATATATATGACTACTGCTACTGTTAGAAATGTACCAGTATACTACTATAGAGGAGATGCCGATAAAGTAAATAACAATATAATATTTAATAATATGTGTTGGAAGATAATAAGAACAACTGAAAACAATGGAGTAAAACTAATATATAATGGAACACCAGCGAATGGAAAATGTGAAACTCAAACAGGCGATGCAACTCAAATCGGAACAAGTGCATTTAATGAAAAATATGATGATAATGCATATGTCGGATACATGTATGGAGCAGCAGGTAGTTCAACATATCAAGCAACGCATGCTAATACAAATGAATCAACAATAAAGAAATATATTGATAGTTGGTATAAAGCTAATTTTGATGAAAGTGCAACAAGTAAATTAGAAGATACAGTATTTTGTAATGATCGAAGTACAAAAGCGTATTATGCAAGTACGATTGGGGATAGAACAAAAGTATCGTATAGTAATTTGGGATACGAAAAAAGGGCAACATTATATGGAAGTGCACATCGAGCATCATATTATTCAACTAATCCAAATCCAAGTTTAGTATGTCAAAATAACAACGATAAATTTACAGTAGATACTAAAAATGGAAATGGCGCACTTACTTATCCAGTTGGATTAATAACTCTAGATGAGGTAGTACTTGCTGGATTTAATACAAAATATTCCAATACAAGTGATTATAAAGATACGACTAATTATTTACGTACAGGAAATACTTATTGGACATTATCTCCTGTAGAGGTTGATAAAGGCGGTCCTGCTCGTGTTGGACCTGTTTCGCCTGATGGTTTTGTAAGTGCTGGTGCTGTATATGGTACCGACTGTGTTCGCCCAGTAGTAGCACTTAAAGATGGCACACTTGTAACTGGAGATGGAACAAGTACAAATCCATATGTAGTAAAATAATAATATAGATTTATAAAACTATTTAATTAGTCATAAATACGTTAAGTATTTGTGACTTTTTTTGTAAATGTTTTTACACTTTTTCTTGTTTGTGGTTAAATAAATGTCAAATATATTATATAATAGTAATGAGGTGGAAATTATGCGTGTTATCATTACTGCCGGAGGAACTGGTGGACATATTTATCCAGCGATCGCGATTATTAATAAAATAAAAGAAATGGAACCAAAGTCTGAGTTTATTTATATTGGAACTCATAATAGAATGGAAAAAGATATTATTCCTCCTTTAGGTATAAAATATATTGGTATTGAAATATATGGTTTATCAACTAGTATAAAGCTTATGGGAAGAAATGTTAAAAATGTTTTTCTAATACAAAAAGCAATTAAAAGATGTGTATCAATAATTAAAGAATTTAAACCGGATATTGTTATTGGAGTGGGTGGTTATGTTACTTATCCAGTAATTGTTGCTGCTAAAAAGATGGGCGTTAAAACTTTTATTCATGAACAAAATAGTATTCCTGGTAAATCTAATCGAGCTTTAGCTAAAAAAGCAGATAAAATTGGTGTTAGTTTTAAAGACTCATCTAAATATTTTGATGAATATAAAGTAGTATTTACTGGTAATCCGGTATCAGAAAATGCAATTAAAGTAGAGAAAATTAGTAAAACAAAATATGGATTACATGCTAATAAAAAAAGTGTTTTAATATTTAATGGTTCTCTTGGATCATCATCTATAAATAATAAGATGGTAGACTATTTAAAAAGTGTTAAAGATAAAAAATATGAAGTATTATATATAACTGGAAAGAGTTCTTATGAAAAATTTTTGGAAAACAAATTTCCGGATAATGTTTATGTTGTTCCTTATGTTGAAAATTTAAGTGCTCTTATGAAAGATATTGATGTAATTGTTTCACGTGCTGGAGCTTCGAGTGTTGCTGAAATTGAAGCTTTAAGAATTCCTGCAATACTTATTCCAAGTCCATATGTTGCAAATAATCATCAATACTATAATGCTTTAAGTATAGTTTCATGTAATGCAGGACTTATGATTGAAGAAAAAGATTTAACAGCTGATATTTTAAGTAAAAACATTGATGAGTTATTAAATGATACTGAAAAAGTTAAAGAAATAAAAACTAATTTAGGAAAGATAAGTTTAGATAATTCATCTACAATAATTTATAATGAAATTAAGAAAATGATATAGGAGGATAAAAATGAGCGAGAATGTAAAAACTAAAATTGTTAAGAAAAAGCGTATTAATTTTGCAAGATTACTTGTAGTAGTTTTAGTTTTATATATTCTTGTTTGTTTTATAATTTATTTATATAAAGAACCTATTAGACATATTGAAATAAGTGGAAATAGGTATGTAAGTGATATGGATATTATAAGAGGGGCTAACTTAGATGATTATCCTTCATATGTATCTGTTACAAATAAGAAAGTTAATAAGCTTTTAAAAGAAAATCCTTTGATTAATAAAGTTACATTAAAACATGGTATTTATTTTACAATATATATAAAAGTTGAAGAAAATATACCAGTATTTATTAATAAAAGCACTGATGAAGTTTGTTTATCCAATGGTAAAATGATTCCAAATGAAGGAAAGTATTTAGGACTTCCTGTTCTTTTAAACAGTACAACAGAAGAAATACGTACGAACTTTGCTTCTAAGTTTGCAACTGTAAAAGAAGGAGTTAGATTAATGGTAAATGAAATTGAGTATGCACCTTCTTATAATAGTAAAAATCAAGTTATTGATGATAAAAGGTTCTTGCTTTCGATGACTGATAAAAATCTTGTGTATATAACCTTACTTAAAGTTAATTTACTTGATTCTTATTTAGATATAATTGCAACTGAAAAGTTAAAGGATAAAGGGACTTTATATTTAGATGGTGATGAAACAAGACATTCATTTAAGAAGTTTGGTGATGAATAATGAAGATTAATTATGATGCTTTAATGATGGAAGAAGTACGAAAATTAGATGGTAAAAGAACGCTCCTTATGCATAGTTGTTGTGGTCCTTGTTCAACAGCTTGTATTGAACGACTTAAAGATTATTTTGATATAACTGTTTTATATTATAATCCGAATATTGAACCACTTGAAGAGTATAATAAAAGAAAAGAAACCCAAAAAAGTGTTCTTAGAAGATTAAATATCAAATATATGGACTCTGATTATGATAATGGAACTTTTAGACTATTAACTAAAGAGTTAAAAGATGAACCTGAAGGTGGAAAAAGATGCACTGTATGTTTCAGTTTAAGACTTAAAGAAACAGCAAAACGTGCTAAAGAAAATAGTTTTGATTATTTTACAACGACATTAACCGTTTCTCCTCATAAAAATAGTGAACTTATTAATAAACTTGGAATTGAAATAGGAGAACATGTTGGGGTTAAATTCTTGGTTGCTGATTTTAAAAAAAGAGAAGGATATAAAAGAAGCATTGAACTTTCAAAAGAGTTTGATCTATATCGTCAAAACTATTGTGGCTGTCTATATAGCAAAAGTGATAATGAAGAAGAATAGGAAGGTATTTTATGAAGAAAAATGGTTTTACATTAGTTGAAGTATTAGCTGTAATCAGTATTTTAGGAGTAGTAATTGTATTTGTTGTTCCTAATCTTTTAAGTGCTTTTTATAAATCAAGGGATATATTAAGTGACTATGAAAAAAATACAATAAAAGATGCTGGAAAAATGTATATCACTGATTTAGATAATGGTATAAAAAGTTATAATGGTTACAGTGGTTATGAATTTAAAAAATATGCTGTAGCTAATTCAGGAATAACTGTTTCATTGACTACTTTAATCGATGAAGGATATTATGATGATGCTTGTACTTCTAAATTATGTCAAAAATATCAAAAATCGAAACTTGATGATTCTTCTTCCAAAGTTGAATGTAATTTAAATCTTACTTTATCAGTAACTGAAGAAAATGGGTATTTAGTTACAACTGGATATGATGCAACTTTAAGTGGAAAAGACTGTGAATAATTATTTTAATTTTATACTGTTTAGTTTATAATATGGAATGTGGATGTGGATATATGTATAGTTATAAAAAAATGTGGATTATTAATTTTATTTATTTAATTATTCTTGAACTTACATTCAAGATGTTTTTAATGTCTCCAAATATATATAATATTTTTTATACTATATTATTCACTTTGCCAATATCTATGATTTTATCAATGGTAATGAGTCTATTTAAAAATACTAAGATAAATAAAGTAATCAGTATTGTTGTTTGGGCTATTTTGCTTTTTGTGTTTACTGCTGAAACTGTTTATTTTTCCTTTTATAAAACCATTTGTGGTTTAAGTGCTCTTTCATATGGCGGACAAGTAATGGAATTCTTTTCTTCAATACTTATTCATGTATGGAAAAATATTTTGGTGATATTGGTTTATTTTGTTTCTTTTATTGCCTTAATGATTTTAGAAAAGAAACATTCTATAAAACATAATAAAATTGATTATAAATATTCATTCTTGTTGTTATTTTCATTTCTATCATTATGTATTACATCTTTATCTTTAAAAATTAATACATTAGATGCAAATAATCTTTTATTTAAAACTAATGATTTGCTCGAAACAACGAATGCTTTTGGAGTAAATACAGCTATTATAAGTGATGCAATTAAAACTAATGCTAATTTTGTTGAAAATATAGAAGTAGAAAAAAAAGTATATACAAAAGAAGAAGGAACAGATTATAACATTACTGATATTGATTTTTCTTCTTTAAAAGAAAATGAAACAGATGATACTATAAAAAACATGCATACTTATTTTGAGAGCAGTGAACCAAGCAATAAGAATAAGTATACTGGTATATTTGCTGGTAAAAATTTAATATTTATTGTTGCTGAAGGTTTTTATCCAATTGCCGTGGATGAAACTTTAACACCAACTTTATATAAACTTGTAAATCATGGTTTTAAATTTAATAACTATTATCAACCGATTTATAATTGTTCAACATCAGATGGAGAATTTATAAATCAACTTTCTATTCTTCCTGGAGTTTCAACTTGTTCAATGAAATCAACAGATGGCGTTTATCTTCCATATAATATGGGATTAATGATGGGAAACTATGGATATAATAGATATGCTTTTCATGGTTGGACTTATACTTATTATAATCGTGATAAAACAATACCTAATTTAGGATACACATATTATGGATATGATAAGTATAAAAAGGGTTATAAATATGCTTTAAGTGGAATAAAGGATTCTTGGCCAACGAGTGATATTGATGTTGTAAATTCAAGTTATGGAATTTATTCTAAAGATGAAAGATTTGTAGCTTATTATATGAGTATATCAGGGCATTTGGAGTATAATTTCTCGGGTGGAAATGCAATGTCTACAAAAAACAAGGATTTAGTAAAAAATGTAAAGGCTAATAATAATATTAAAGCTTATATTGCATCTCAAATTGAATTTGATAGATCTTTAGAGATTCTTATGTCAGATTTGGAACGTGATGGATTACTAGATGATACAGTTATTGTAATATCAGCTGATCATTATCCTTACGGACTTTCAAATGATGATATTAGAAGTTATGTTGATTGGATGAAAGATGATAATTTTGATCTATATAAAAACAATTTGATTATATATAACCCTGAGTATCAAGATATTGAAGTTGATAAATACACATCAAGTCTAGATTTACTACCAACACTTTTAAATATGTTTGGAGTGAAATATGATTCAAGACTTTTAATAGGAAGAGATATATTCAGTGAAAGTGATGATTTAGTTATATTTAATAATAAATCATGGATAACTTCTAAGGGTAGATATAATTATCCTGATAAAAAGTTTGAACCTTTTACAGATGATATTGAAGATGGGTATGTTGATAAAATAAATGAAATGGTTAAAACTAAATTTCAGATGAGCAAACTTTTAATATCAAAAGATTATTATAGAAAAGTACTAGGAGGCTAATATGGGATTATTTAGTAAATTAAAAGATAAATTTAGTAAAAAGAAAGATGTAAAAGAAGAAAAAATTCAAGAAAAATATGATAAAGGTTTAGAAAAAACAAGGGAAAGTTTTGTTTCTTCTTTATCTCTGTTGGGCAAAAAATTTACGAAGGTAAATGAAGAATATTATGAAGAACTTGAAAGAATTTTAATTAAAGCAGATATTGGTGTAAATACAGTTGATAAATTTATGGATTTGTTAAGAAAAAGAGTAAAAAGTGAAAATATTATTGATACTAAATACTTAAATGAAGTAATTGTTGATGAATTATTTATGATATATGTAAATGGTGAATCTTTGTCGGATAAAATTCATTATAGTGAGTCAGGTCCAACGGTTATTCTTATGGTTGGTGTAAATGGGGTAGGTAAAACTACAACTATTGGTAAACTTGCTCATAAATATATCAGTGAAGGAAAAAAAGTTATGTTAATTGCTGGAGATACTTTTAGAGCTGGAGCTGTTCCTCAACTAAAACTTTGGGCAGATAGAACTGGTGCAAGTTTTTATGGTAAAGAAAACACAGATCCTGCTGGTGTAATATTTGATGGTCTTTTAAAAGCTAAAGAAGAAAAAGTTGATATTGTTTTAATAGATACAGCTGGTAGACTTCAAAATAAAGTTAATTTAATGAACGAACTTGAAAAAATAAATAAAGTAATCGGTAGACATATTGAAGGTGCACCTCATGAAACTTTACTTGTAATTGATGCAACAACTGGTCAAAACGGAATTAGTCAAGCAGAAAGTTTTAAAAGTATTACTAATATTACTGGAATTGTTTTAACTAAGCTTGATGGAACAGCTAAAGGGGGAATTGTTTTAGCAATAAAAGATACGGTTTCTTTACCAGTTAAGTTTATTGGTTTAGGTGAGGGAATGGATGATTTAAAACCTTTTGATATAGAAGATTATATTTATGGTTTATTTAAGGATTTGATGTAATGGAAAAAGGTATTTATTTAAGTTGTTTATTTGATTATTATGGGTGTTTACTTACAGATATTCAAATTGGTTATTTTACTAGTTATTATTTTGATAACTTAACTCAAGATGAAATTGCTGAAGAGTATAAAGTAACTAAGAATGCAGTTAGTAAAACTTTGATTGAAGTAGAAAAAAAACTTGAATACTATGAATCTAAATTGCATTTATATGAAAATAAAGAAAAAATTATAGACATATTAAAAAGTGATGTTGACAAAATAATTGATTATATATAGATATATTTGATATAATTTATGTGAAATTAGGTGAGATTAATGGGATTATTTACGATAATTGATATTGAGCATGTTGGTGATAACTTTTGTGAAAACTCAAATATATTATCTGTATTACGAATGGTTGGTTACATATTGACTTTGTTGAAAGTTTTTGTTCCAATAATAATAATTATTTGGGCAACTTTAAAATTTTATCATGCAGTTACTGCTGGTTCAAGTGAAGCATTTAGTAAACAATTGAAGTCTTTACTTTATCGTGTAGGTATAGGAGTTATGGTGTTTTTTGTACCAACTTTAATAGATGCAGTGCTTGTAAATTTTATACCAGCCGATTCTAAAAAATGTGAGATTTGTGTTTTAAAACCTTTTTCGTGTAATCCTGGAGATCCTTCAAGTATTGATACTAGTGACCCAACTACCACAACAAAGTGGGCAGATCCAAAATGTGAAAGCCGAAATGGTAGTCAAAGATATTGTGAAAACAAAAGTGGATGTAAATGGAATAAGTCAGAAAATAAATGTGAATATGCTAAGGTTGCTGATTCCTGTGCAAACAAATGTAGTGCTTATGATTCAACTTCAGATGCTTATTTCCGTTGTATAGATGGATGTTTATTGACTTCACCATCATCAGTAACAACACCAACTGAACCAAAATGTGAGCATAGACGTGAAAGCCAAACGATGTGTGAAAGTGCTTCTGGTTGTTACTGGGATGAATACGAAGAAGAAGGAAATAGATGTAAATATAAAAATTCGGGCGGGGTAACTAAAACAGCTACACCAACTAAAGTTACTAAAAGTGCGGTTGTTACTCCGGATATAACTATAACTGTTCCAAACACTGGTGCTGTTCCAACTGTAAAAGCCGATACACCATGGTAAAATCAATTTTTAAAATTGATTTTTTTTTGATTAAATATTATACTTTATTAAGTGGTGATGATATGAAAAAACTATTATTGATTAAATATGGAGAATTGTCTACTAAAAAAGATAATATCAATTTTTTTATAAAAACTTTGAAAGATAACATAGAGGTCTCTTTAAAGAATATTGATGCTAATATAACATACGATAAAGGAAGAATGTTTATTAGAACTAGTGAAGATAATTTTGATAATGTAATTGATAAATTAAAGCATGTATTTGGTATTCATGAAATTGTTGTTGCTTATGAACTTGATAATGTAGAGTTAGATAACATAAAGAGCACTTTAATTGAAATTATTAAAGATAAAAAATTTGAAACATTTAAAGTTGAAACTAAAAGAAGCAATAAAAATTATCCATTTGATTCGATGGAGATATCTAGAATACTTGGAGGGGTTGTATTAAAAAATTTAGAAAATGTTAAAGTGGATGTTCATAATCCTGAGGTTGTTATTAATGTTGAAATTCGTTTAAACGGAGTTTTTATCTATTTTGATAGAATTAAAGGTATTGGTGGGTATCCAGTAGGTTCTTTAGGAAAAGGTCTTTTAATGTTAAGTGGTGGAATCGATTCACCAGTTGCTGGATATCTTGCATTAAAAAGAGGAGTTAGAATTGAAGGAATATATTTTGAAAGTCCTCCTCATACAAGTGAAGCTGCTAAAAATAAAGTTATTAAATTAGCAACTGAGTTATCTAAATATTCTTCGTATGTTAAGTTGCATGTTGTTAATTTCACTGAAATCCAAGAAAGCATATTGAAAAATTGTCCAAAGGAATATTTAATTACAATTATGAGAAGAATGATGTATAGAATAAGTGAAAGAATTGCAAAAAATAGTAATTGTAAAGTATTAATCAATGGAGAATCCATTGGTCAAGTAGCAAGCCAGACTTTAACAAGTATGGCAGCAATTAATGAAGTTGTTAATATACCAGTAATTAGACCTGTTGCTTGTTTAGATAAATTGGAAATAATTGATATTTCTAAAAAAATTGGTACTTATGATATTTCAATTCTTCCTTTTGAAGATTGTTGTACTATATTTGTACCAGAACATCCTGTAATAAATCCAGTTGCTTCATTGGCTTTTGAATATGAGAATGCTTTTGATTATGAAGAATTAATAAAAAAATGCGTTAGGGAACATGAAATTATTAAAGTAACTGATGAGATAAGTAAAGAACATAATTATTTGTTATAGAAAAAGATTTTTTCTTTTTTATGGAAGTTAGATTAATTATATGCTAGAATATATTTAAGAATAGAGGGATTGTATGAATGTTAAATTAGTAATTGCTTGGGTGTTTGCAATTATTGTATTTGCTATATTTGGGGTATTTGGTTATATGAATCGAGATTTACTTGTGAAGGATGATTCTAATACTGATTTTACTCCGATTGTTAATAATGAAGTAATTGTACATAATTGTAAAAAAGAAACGAATAAGGGAACTTTAAATTATAAATATATTGTTAGGGATAATAAGATAGAAAAAACAACGGTTACGTTCACAGCAAGAGAAGTTAATTTGGGTGATTATATATCTGCTAATAATATCAATAATTTAGTTTCTGAGGGTGTGACTACATCTCTTAAAAATGGTTCAGCCGACTTTATTATTTCAGTTACGATTGATCATAATATTAATAGTTATGATTTTACGAGCATTCAGAGTGATTTAAATAATTTGGAAATGTCTTTAAGTAAGATTGATGATTATGAAAACGCGAAAATAAATCTTGGAACAAGTTTTACATGTGAATAAAAAACATTAAAAATACTCATAATATTATTAGGTGATATTATGAGAGAGAAAAGACAAGAATTTGATAATGTAAAAAATGAGTATAATACACTTTTTGACAAAGACTTAACTAATAAAAAGCTAATTAAAAAGGTAAGTAACTGTGATTTTTCAATATTTTTTAATAAAGATTATTTATTGTTGAAAAAAAGATAGAGTATACTCTTTTTTTTTGATATAATTTGTAGTGAAAGGTGTGAATTTATGAAAATATTAACAATTAATGCTGGAAGTTCTTCAATGAAATTCTCTGTTATTGAATTACCTGAGGCAAAAGAACTTATAAGCGGTTATTTCCAAAGAATTGGAATTGACAATAGTTTCTATGATGTAAAAATAAATGGAGAAAAACTTCATAGAGATATGGATTTGCCAAATCATTTAGTTGCTTTAGAAGCAATAAAGAAAGAAATTGTTGAATTAGGTGTTGTTTCATCATTAGATGAAATAGATGGAATTGGACATCGTTTAGTACATGGTGGAGAAAAATATAAGAGCAGTGTATTAATAGATGATGAAGTAATTACAACTTGCAAAAAATTTGAAAAACTTGCAAAACTTCATATGCCAGCTATGCTTTCTTGTATTGAAGCAAGTAAACAAGCATTCCCAAATACTCCAATGGTAGCTGTATTTGATACTTCATTCCATCAAACAATGGAACCAAAGAATTATTTATATGCTGTTCCAATGGATTGGTATAAAAATTATGGTGTAAGAAAATATGGTTTCCATGGAACAAGTCATAGATTTATTAATAAAAGTATAAGTGAATACTTAAATAGATCTGATTTAAAAGTAATTTCATGTCATATTGGATCAGGTGCAAGCTTATGTGCAATTGATTCTGGCAGAGTAGTAGATACTTCAATGGGATTTTCTCCAATGACTGGAATTATGATGGGAACTCGTCCTGGAGATGTTGATCCAAGTGTTGTTCAATATATGATGGATGAAGCTGGAATGACAATTGATGAGGTTATGACTGCTTTAAATAAGAAGAGTGGTCTTGAAGGTATCTGTGGAAAATCTGATTCAAGAGATGTTGAAGACGGAATTAAAGCAGGAGATGAAGCTTGTATTCTAGCACAAGATATGTATACTCAAAAAGTTGCAAATTATATTGCTATGTATAATAATTTACTTAATGGAGCAGATGTCATTGTATTTACTGCTGGATTAGGTGAAAATTCAATACAAACAAGAATTGATGTAATGGATAAAATCAAATCTTTAGGTGTAAAGATTGATTTAGAAAAGAATAACTTCAGAGGAAAATTTGGTATTATTTCAGCTGATGATTCTACTATTCCAGTATATGTAATTCCAACTAACGAAGAATTAATGATAGCAATGGATACTTACGAAATAGTAAAATAGTTAGGATTGATTGATGTGACAAGCAGTGTTTTTAAACAAATAGTCAAAAAAATAAAGGAGTATGATGAAATAGTTATTGCAAGACATATTGGACCGGATCCAGACGCGATTGCATCAACTATTGCTCTTAGAGATATGATTAAATTTAACTTTCCTAATAAGAAAGTTTATGCTGTTGGTTCAGGAGTTTCAAGATTTAAATATTTTGGGGTTCTTGATAAAATAGATGAAAAAGATCTAAATAGTGCTCTTTTAATAATATGTGATGTTCCAAAATTTGATCGTGTAGATTCGGCTTCTAAAGAAAACTATAAATATACGATTAAAATTGATCATCATCCATGTGATGAAATTGTTTGTGATTTAGAACTTGTTGATGAAACTAGTTCAAGTACTTGTCAATTAATTACTGAACTTGCTTATAATACTAAGTTTAAAATGAACAAAGATATTGCTGAAAAGTTGTTTATGGGAATTGTTTCTGACAGTGATCGCTTTTTACTTTCGTATACAACTCCTAAAACACTTCTTCTTTCTTCAAAATTATTAAATGATTATAAATTTGAACTTATGCCTTTATATAATAATTTATATGAAAGACCAATAAGTGAAAGAAAATTTGAATCATATATAATAAATAATATGACTATTACGAGCAATGGTTTTGGTTATATTAAAATTACTGATGATGTAATTAACGAATTTAAAGTGGATGCTGGTACAGCTTCTAATATGGTTAATGATTTAAATTTTATTAAAGAGCTAAAAGTTTGGGCTTTTTCATCATATGATGAAAAATTAGATTTGTATAAAATCAATATCCGTAGTAGAGGTATCGTAATAAACGAAATAGCTTCTCACTTTAATGGAGGCGGCCACAAGTTTGCATCCGGAGCAAGAATAAAAACTGAAGAAGAGGTAAATGAATTGTTTAAATGCTTAGATGAAGCATGTAAAGAAGAAGAGTAATCTTCTTTTTTTTGCATTTTAGGTTCTAATTTTGTCGATATTTGTCGAGTTTGTTGACAATGAAAATTAACTATATATAATAACCAATCGAGAAGCAGAGAAAGATGCTTATCACTTCCAACTAGAGGCTAAATA
>FR884176.1 GCA_000435515.1 Firmicutes bacterium CAG:582 | reverse complement strand
TGTGAATGAACTATGAAAAAAAGAAATGTAATAATCGGAATAATATTGCTGATGAGTATAGGCTTTGCGGTAGTAAGTACAACATTAATAATAAATGGAATAATAAGTATATCAGAAAATAAAGATGATTTTGATATATATTTTTCAAGTGCAATGATAGATACAGAAGATTATACAAATGAAATAATAAGTAAAGATAAAAAGACGATAACATATACAAGTAAAGAGTTAAAGAAAGAAAATGATGTAACAACCTTAACATATGAAATAACAAATGGAAGCACACAGTATGACGCAAGAGGAACTGTAAAAGTAACAATAGAAGAAAATGAATATATAGAAGTGGAAAATAAAATAGATATCGAAAAAGATATAAAAGCAAAAAAAACAAGAACAGGAGTATTAACGATAAGACTAAAAAAAGGAGTAACAGAAGCAAAAGAAATACCGGTAAAAGTAGAACTAGAGTATAATGCAGTAGAAAGAGAAGAAGCAAATAAAAGTGCAATAAAAGAAGATAAATATAGTATAAGTGGATACTTTGTAGATAATAATGGAAACGCTTTACCAAATGTAAACTTAGCTGTATATTCAGAAAATGCCCAATTTATAAAAACAGATGATCATGGATATTTTTATGTAGGAAATCTAGAAAGAGGAAA
>FR884175.1:52750-61182 GCA_000435515.1 Firmicutes bacterium CAG:582 | reverse complement strand
AATGTTTTATATATTTAAATATTATTAATATATTTTAATTTTAAAAACAATAATGTTTCACGTGAAACATATATGCAACAAATATAAAATTAGAATAATATGCAAATTTTAAAAATCTGTACTTTCAAAATAATTGTTGAAAACCTTTGCATAAAAAAGAAGAAACTATTCAGCTTCTACCGCTTCATTTTCAGTTTCTTCTTTGTCTAAAATACTTATTGTTGAAACATATTGATTATCTTTTAAGTTTATAAGTTTTACTCCTTGAGTAACTCTTCCTAATTGAGATATTTGATCAATTCCCATTCTAATCGTCATTCCTGATTCAGTAATCATCAATAAATCTTTTTTATTGTTAACAATCTTATGAGCTATCATTTCACCATTTTTATCAGTAACATTTAAAGCTTTAACTCCTTTGCTTCCACGTTTAGTCATACGATATTCACTAATTAAAGTTTTCTTACCATATCCTAATTTAGTTACTATTAATAGGTTGTCATCATCTTTTCCGACTTCCATTCCTGTACAAGAATATCCGCCATCAAGATTAATTCCTTTAACTCCACTAGCAGTTCTACCCATTGGACGAATCTCGTTTTCATTAAATACAACCATACGACCAGAAGTAGAGCCTAAAATCACTTTATTATTTCCATCGGAAACTTTTACATCAATTAACTCATCATCATCTTTTAATGATATAGCTATTTTGCCTGACGTACGTATGTTCGAATATTCCCCTACTGGAGTTTTCTTTACTAATCCATTCTTAGTAGCAAACATTAAATACTCACTTTCATGTTCATTACTGATACTTATAATTGAATTAATTTTTTCTCCTTTTTCAATTTGTAATAGATTTATGATTGGAAGTCCCTTAGCTTGTCTACTATATTCAGGAATCTCATAACCTTTTATACGATAAACTTTACCTTTATCAGTAAAGAATAAAATATAATCATGAGTTGATGCATTAACTAAATATTTAACATAGTCTTCTTCATTAGTAGTCATTCCCTTAATTCCAACCCCTCCACGATGTTGAGATTTAAATGTAGATGACGCACATCTCTTAATATATCCCTTATCAGAAATTGTAACAATTATATCTTCTTGTGGAATTAATGATTCATCTTCAATATAATCAATAGCTGTCATATCAATACTTGTTCTTCTTTCATCAGCATATTTTGCCTTAATTTCAAGAAGTTCTTTCTTAATTATATCTAACACTTTTTGTTCACTTGCTAAAATTTCTTTTAATTCTTTAATTTGTTCAATTAAATCAGCAAGTTCATTTTCAATCTTATCTCTTTCAAGGCCTGTTAATCTACGTAGTTTTAATTCTAGTATAGCATTTGCTTGAATTTCATCAAATCCAAATCTTTGAATTAAGTTTTCTCTTGCAATTACATCAGTTTCTGCTTCTTTAATAATTTTAATAACTTCATCAATATTATCAAGAGCAATTTTGTAACCCTCTAAAATATGAACTCTTTCTTCTTTTTTCTTTAGATCAAATTTAGTTCTTCTAATTATTACTTCTTTTTGGAAATCAATATATTTAGAAATAATATCCTTAATGTTCAAAACTTTTGGAGTCCCATTATCAATCATTAAGAAAATAATACCAAATGTTGATTGTAATTGAGTATGTTTATATAAATTGTTTAAAACAACTTGAGGATTTGCCTCCTTTTTAAGAGTAATAATAATGTTTACGCCTTTTTCAAGACTTGTTGCATCATGATAATCAGCAATTCCTTCTAAAGTCTTATCACGAACTAACTCACCTATTCTAGTTTTTAGATCAAATGTATTAATTCCGTAAGGAAGTTCAGTAATAACTATTTTATTTTTACCATTGTCCTCTTCAATCTCAGCTTTACAACGAATTGTAATAGATCCTCGACCAGTTTCATAGGCTTTCTTAATACCACTGTTACCTAAGATAATACCACCTGTTGGAAAATCTGGCCCCTTTAGTTTTTCCATAATTTCTGGAATAGTTATCTCATGATTATCTATATAAGCGACACATCCATCAATTACTTCTCCTAAATTATGAGGAGGAATATTTGTTGCCATACCAACAGCAATTCCCATTGTCCCATTTACCAATATATTTGGAAATCTTGATGGTAATACTTCAGGTTCAACCTCAGTTTCATCAAAGTTAGGAATCATATTAACAGTTTCTTTATTTAAATCACGAAGTAATTCAAGTGATATTTTTGCTAAACGAGATTCTGTGTAACGCATTGCTGCTGCTCCATCACCATCCATGTTACCAAAGTTGCCATGTCCATCAATTAACATGTGTCTATAACTAAAATCTTGGGCCATTCTAACCATTGCTTCATATATAGAAGAATCGCCATGTGGATGATATTTTCCCATAACATCACCAACAACACGCGCACACTTACGATATTGTTTATCTGGTGTATAACCATTTTCATACATTGAATAAAGAATTCTTCTATGAACTGGTTTTAATCCATCTCTTAAATCTGGTAAAGCTCTGGCAACAATTACACTCATCGAATAATCAAGAAATGATTCTTGAACTTCTGTAACAATATTATTTTGATTAATCTTATCCATACCTTACCTCCTATATATCCAAGTTTTGAACAAAATGAGCGTTTTCTTCAATGAATTTTCTTCTTGGTTCAACATCTTCACCCATAAGTGTTTCAAAAACTTTATCAGCTGCAACTAAATCATCAACTGTAATTTGTCTTAAAATACGATTTTCTTTTGACATTGTTGTTTCTTTTAACTCAGCTGCATTCATCTCTCCTAAACCTTTAAATCTTTGAACTTCATAGCTCTTACCATTTAAAGATTCAACGTATTCATTATATTCATTATCATCAAGAACATATTTTATTGTTTTTCCACAAGTTACCTTATATAAAGGTGGTGTTGCGGAATAAACATGTCCTGCTTCAACTATCGGTTTAAAGAATCTATAGAATAATGTTAATAATAATATTCTAATATGTGATCCATCAACATCGGCATCTGTCATGATTATAATTTTGTCATATCTTAACTTAGATAAATCAAATTCATCACCAATTCCTGTACCAAAAGCAGTAATGATAGTTCTAATTTCGGCATTTTCAAGAGCACGATCAAGTCTTGCTTTTTCAACATTTAAAATTTTACCTCTTAACGGAAGAATAGCTTGAGTCATTGAATCTCTTCCTGTTTTCGCACTTCCACCAGCAGAATCTCCCTCGACTAAGAAAATTTCGCATTCGCTTCTATCTTTGCTTTTGCAGTCAGATAATTTTCCCATAAATCCAGGTAAATCTAAATCCGTTTTTCTTCTTGTAACCTCACGTGCTTTTTTAGCAGCCATTCTTGCTCGAGATGCAATAATACATTTTTCTAAAATTGCTCTAGCGTTATCGGGATTTTCCATCAAGAATCTTTCAAAGCCTTTTGAGAAGACACTATCGGCTAACTTTCTTACTTCTGAATTTCCTAGTCTTCCTTTGGTTTGACCTTCAAATTGAGGATTTGGATGCTTACATGAAATAATCATAGTTAATCCTTCCTTAACGTCATCACCAGTTAAACTTTCATCTTTTTCCTTTAACATATTAGTTTTTCTTGCATAATTATTAATTACTCTTGTTAAAGCACGTCTTACTCCCTCTTCGTGAGTTCCACCATCATGAGTATTTATGTTGTTAACAAATGAATAAATATTATCTTGATAAGAAGTATTATATTGCATTGCAACTTCAAAGAATACTCCTTCTTCTTCTCCATCAAGATGAATAATTTGATCATGAATTGGTGTTTTATTCTTATTTAAGAACTTAACATATTCAGAAATTCCTCCTTCATAAAGGAAAGTTTCTCCCGTTGTATCCTCATCATCTCTATCATCTCTAATATTAATTGATAAACCCTTGTTTAAGAAAGCAAGTTCTCTTATTCTTACCTTTAATGTTTCATAATCATAAATATCTGTATCAAAAATTGTTGGATCTGGTTTAAAAGTAACTGTAGTTCCTGTACGATGTGGTTCACATTCACCTATTACATGCAATGGTTCTTTAGTATGTCCACCATTTTCAAAACGAATGTAGTTTATTTTACCATCTTTATAAACCCTTACTTCACACCAACTTGATAAAGCATTTACTACACTAGCACCTACTCCATGTAATCCTCCAGATACCTTGTATCCGCCTCCACCAAATTTTCCACCAGCATGTAATACAGTATAAACTGTTTCTACTGTAGAAATATGAGTTTTTGGATGTATGTCTACAGGAATTCCTCTACCATCATCCTTAACTGTGATTGAATTATCCTTATTTATTACAACCTCTATATTTTTACAATATCCAGCTAAAGCTTCATCTATTGCATTATCAACAATTTCCCATACAAGATGATGAAGTCCTTTAACATCTGTTGTACCAATATACATACCAGGTCTTTTTCTTACGGCTTCAAGTCCCTCTAAAACTTGAATATCCGATGCATCATAATGTTCGCTATTCATAAATACCCTCCTTAACGTTGCCATTCTCTACATAAAAAATACGACTTGCATTTTTTAATTCATCATTTACTTTATCAAGTTCCGTTGTAGTAATAAATGTTTGTATATCATTATCAATAAACAACATTATATTATTAATTTTTTCTTCATCCAACTCACTAAATAAATCATCTAATATCAATATAGGAGTAACGTTTTTTTCTTTTCTAAATATTTCAATTTCAGCCATTTTAAGAGAAATAATTGCATTTTTTTGTTCTCCTTCAGACCCATAATCTTTTAAATTACAATCATTTAAATAAAAAATATAATCATCTTTATGAATTCCAAAATTAGTTTTTCCTAAAATAATATCTCTTTTTTCTTCTTCTTTATATACTTTTAAAAGTTCTTCACGGTTCTTCTCATGATAACACGAGTCATATTTCAAAGTAAGACCGCTTTTTCCAGAAATTTTTTCGTAGTTATTAGAAATATAAACGTTTATATCCTTCATAAAGTTATTACGATAATCATAAAGTTTAAGTCCTAAATCAACTAACTGCTCAGTTAAGATATCTAAATAACTTATCGGAGCTGTCCCATTTAAATAAAGTGTTTTTAAATATAAATTTCTTTGTTTTAAAACTTTATTATAAAGAGTTAAAACTTTCAAATAATCATTGCTAAATTGGCTTAATTCAATATTAATAAGCTTTCTTCTAACACTAGGAGTATCTTTTATTAACAATAGATCGTTGGAAGTAAATAAAACTATATTGATTTTCGATAAATAATCGCTTAATTTATCTATCTTATTGTTGTTAATCTTAACAGTCTTATCATTTTCTTTAACAATTACCTTATAATCGTTTTTATATTTTTCTTCTACTGTTCCTTCTACTCTAGTTAAATCAGTATTATATCTTATTATTACATTTTCTTTTGTTCCTCTAAAGGACTTTGTAAATGCAAGAACATAGATAGCTTCAACAATATTGGTTTTCCCCATACCATTTTTACCAATAATCAAATTTTTCTTAGGGTCAAAATCCAAACTCAATTTTTCATAGTTACGAAAATTCAGTAACTTCAAATTCAAAATTTTCATTTTTACCCCCTAATTTCAATTTTAAAAGATTTTTAGTATTTTGTGTACTCCTATACACATATTAATTATACCATAATTTAAGGTACAAAAAAAGAAAAAGTATCCTAATTTAGGTGTTTTTTCTTATATTCAGCCACTAATCTAAGTGTATTATTATATTGATTATTTAAAATATAAAAAGATATAGCGGCATCAATTAATATTCCATTAGAAAATTCAATTATTCCCCTATTACTTTCACTATCTTTTAAGATATTTTTAATATTAATAAAATTAATCCAAATACAAGATCTAAGCCTTGGAGATTTAGTTGGAAATAATATAATATCATTAATTTCACTGATAACCAATGGCTGTTTATACTTGTGTCCAACGTGGTAATTAGTGCTTTCTAATCTACCGTCTAATGAACTACCATACATAAGTGAATTCTTATTTATAATAGTTCTTGGACTGATTTCAACATCAAAAGTACTATTTTTTTCAATAATTGTTGCTTTTCCCTTTCCATTTGGACATATCGCCAAAGTATCATCTGTAATCATATAATCTTTCATAAAACCCTCCTGACGAGGTTGTATACTAGCATACGTTTTTCAAAAAAATTGTCGAAAAAAGAGAAAATTACAAATAATTGCAATTTTCTCTAAATTTACCATCTTAATAAGTCTTTATAGGTAATATTAATTGAATTAATGACTCATCAGTAGCTGATTTTAATATGATTGGTTTTGAATCTCCATTCATAAATATTGTTATATCATCACTTGAGAAAGTTTTTAATGCATCCATCATATATTTAGCACTGAAAGATATTGAAATATCCTCAGAAGTATTCTTATCTATTTCAATATAATCCTCAACTTTTCCAATTTCAGAAGCAAATGATGATATTTCTAACATATTTTCTTTAGTTTCCATCTTTATAATATTTTTTTCTTTGCTTTGAGCAAGTAAAGCAGCACGATCAATAGATGAAAATAAATCATTAAGTTTAGTAGTAATTATAAATATGAAATCATTTGGAATAAATGATGAAGTATTTGGATAAGTACCATTTAATAAGTTAGATTGGAAGTCAACATGCTCATATCTAAACAATATTTTGTTATTAAATACATGGATTTCAACATTTTCTTCGTTATCTTCTAATATTTTATCTAAATTATCAACATTTTTTCCAGGAATAACGATATCCACTGGTTCACTTATAGTTTGATCCAATATAATTGTCTTTTTAGCTAAACGATATGAATCAGTTGCAATAGCTTCTAAGACATTACCATTAACTTTAATATTAATACCTGTAAGTAATGGACGAGATTCTTGAGTTGATATAGCAAATATTACTTGTTTAATTAATGTTTTTAAATCTGTTGCCTTTAAATTAATATATTCATCCTTTGTTTCTATATCTATTTGTGGATAATCTAAACTATTTAAACAATTTAGGTTATATTTACTATGTTCAGTGTAAATCATTATCTTTAAATCGTCAATAACTTCAAAGTTTACAACATCACTTGGCATTTTTCTAATGATATCTATTAAAAATTTACTTTGAATAATGATTGTTCCTGTAGAATCAATGCTTTCTATTTTATCACTTGGGATAAATGATTTAATAGTTAAATCTGTATCACTTGCCATTAATGTAAGTCCTTCACTAGTAAGTTCAAATTTTATTCCATTAAGTATTGGGATAATGTTTCTACTTGATATTGCTTTACTTACATTCACTAATTGGTCTAAAATAATATTTTTCTTAATTTTAAATTTCATATAATATTCCTTCTTTCTTTTTTTTATATTATTTTTATTATTAGTGTTGAAAATGTTGAAAACTATGTTTACACCTTTATTTCCATACATTTTACACATTATTTTTCACTTTTAAGTGTTAATAACTTACAACTTATTAACATTAATTCATGATTTTATCTTTAATTTTATTAATTTCTTCTCTCAGTTCTTCATCTTTTTTTAATGATTCCCCTATCTTATCACATGCATGGATAACTGTTGCATGATCTCGGTTGAATTCAAGTCCTATTTTATCCAGTGTTTCTTCAGTTGTCATTTTACATAAGTAAATAGCAACTTGTCTTGCATGATTGATAATCGCCGTTCTTTTCTTGCTTTTTAATGATTCAACTGTCAAGTCATAATACTCAGCAACAGCTTTTTGAATCTTTTGTATATTATTCGTGATATACACGGAAGAACCGATATAATCTTTTAAAGCATCTTTTGCAAACTCTAAGTTGATTTCTTTTGGTGAGTACATTGCTGTTACAGCATATAAACGATTAATTGCACCTTCCAAGTGTCTTACGTCATTTTCACAATTATTTGCAATATACTCTAAAACTTCCGGAGCTATAAGTTTACTAACTTCATGTCCAGCAATCTTATTTTTTACTATCTTTAATCTAAGTTCATAATCTGGAGGCATTATATTAACTGTAAGTCCCCAAGTAAACCTTGTTCTCAAACGCTCTTCTAGTACTTTTAAGTCATCAGGGCTTCTATCAGAAGATATAATTATCTGTTTATTTAAACTATATAATTCATTAAAAGTATTAAAAAATTCATCTTGAGTTTTATTTGCACCACCGAGGAATTGAATATCGTCTATGATTAAAACATCAACACTTCGATACTTTTCCTTAAAATGGGCAATCAGATCTAAATTATTATCATCTTTTCTATTTATCTGTGTAAAATCGGTAATAAAGCGTTCACTAGTAACGTAAAGTACAGTTTTATTAAGATTTTCTTTAACAAAATTACCAATTGCATGCA
>FR884175.1:28066-52684 GCA_000435515.1 Firmicutes bacterium CAG:582 | reverse complement strand
TTCCATATATAAAAAGTGGATTATAAAGTTTTCCAGGCTGCTCAGCAACAGATAAACCAACCGTTTGAGCAAGTCTATTTGAATTTCCTACCACAAAGTTATCAAAAGTATAGTTTGGATTTAAATTACTATTATTATCTTTAAACTTTGGAATATCGATAACTGGTTCTTCAATAATAACCTCTTCTTCTTTAATATCATCCTTACAAATTACTTCAAAATCAAATTCATCATCACTTATTTCTTTTAAGACATCTTTAATAATATTTTCATAATAATTATTAATATAGTCCTTTTTATACTTATTTGCTGCACATATTACCAAATTATGGTTATCCAAACTTATAATCTCAGCATCTTTAAACCAAGTGTTAAATGAAATATTATTTAACTTACTGCTAAGGACATTCAAAAAATTGTTCCAAAAATTCTCCTTCTCCATTTAACCACCCTAATTCAAATTCGATTTTGTTTAACTAAGTAAATTGTAAATCACTTTTGTTGAAAAATAAAGTACAATATTTAAAATTTATGTTATCAACACGTTATCAACAAACTTATTAACAATTTATGTACTATAATAACGTAAAAAAATCTACTTTTCAACACTTTCAACAAATTATTTAAAAAAGTTTTCAAACGGTTAAAAAAGTTTTAAACAATTAACGTTGAAAAGTTGAAAACTACTAAATTTACCGAAAATAACGCAAAAATAATTGACTTATACAACCTATTATTATATAATAACCTTGCTTTTGAGATGTGGAGGTGGAACAAGAATGAAAAGAACATTTCAACCAAATAATCGTAAAAAATCAAAAAAACATGGATTCTTTGCACGTAAAAATTCTAAGATTCTAAAAACTAGAAGAGCAAAAGGAAGAAAAATTTTAAGTAGATAATATAAGCCACTTTGTGGCTTTTTATTCTATATGAAAAAGGAGGGTAATTATGAAAAAATATGAAACAATAAAGGAACATAAGAAATTTGATTATATAATCCATAAATGCCCTTACAAAAAAAGTAATAGTTTTATTATATATAATAAGGAAAGTGATTTTAATTATCCACGATTTGGTATAGCAGTATCAAAAAAACTTGGAAATGCGGTTACACGTAATCGAGCTAAAAGGGTAGTTAGGGAATTAATTCATAATAACAAAAAGTTATTTAAAAATAATAAAGATTATATTATAATAATTAAAAAAGGTCTTCTTGATTTATCTTATAAAGAATTAACTGATGAATTGATTAAGACATTAAGATAGGTGGGAATATGAAAAAGAAGATATTTATTATAGTTGCAATCGTGTTAGTAACGTTGACTGGTTGTAATAAAACTTTAGTTGATGGAGACAAGAAAAGAGTAATTGATGAAAAAACAGGTCAAAGTTTATCAGCAAATATTCTATGTTTACCAGAGGACGAAGAAATTTTATCAAATTATAAAAAATACGAAAAATACATGGATGTTAAATTAGGTGATTTACCTAAATGTTCAGCTATGAAGGTTTACGATAAAAAATCTTATAATGGACTTTGGGTACAATTATTTGTCCGTCCACTTGCATGGGTAATAATTAATTTAGGTAAGCTTTTAGGAAATTATGGTATATCTGTTATGGTAATAGGTATTATCATTAGATTAATAATGATGCCATTCAGTGCTAAAACAATTAAACAACAAGAAAGCTTAAAGAAAGCTCAACCAGAACTAGAAAGAATTGAAAAAAAATATAAAGATCGCACAGATCAAGAAGCTATGATGCAAAAGAGTCAAGATACTTTAGCTGTTTATAAAAAATATAATATAAATCCAATGAGTAGCTGTTTAATTTCATTTATTCAATTGCCTTTATTCTTTGCATTCCTAGAAGCAATTAATCGAGTACCTGCAATATTTGAAAATAACTTTTGGAAATTCCAATTAGGAACAACACCACTTGTTGGTATCAAAGAGGGAAATTATTATTACATAATTTTAATAGTTTTAATTGTATTGTTTACGGCTTTATCATTTAAAATGACAATGTCTCAAACAAGCGTTACTACAGAAAGTGGTATTCAATCAAAATATATGATGATATTCATGACCGTGTTTATTGGAATTGCATCAATTCAACTGCCATCTGCTATTGCACTATATTGGGTAGTAACAAATGCATTTAATGTATTCCAAACAATATTGTTTAAGAAAGTAGGTTAAAATTATGAAGTATGAAGTATTTGAAGGAAAAACAGAAGAAGAAGCAAGAGAAAAAGCATTAACTGAATTAAATATAAGTGAAAATGAATGTTTAACTCATGTAGAAAAAATACATACAGGGCTTCTAAAAAAAGAATCAGTTAAGTTATATGTATACAAACTAACTGATATAGTTGACTATTTAAAGGAATACCTTGAATCAATTATAAGTGGTATGGGAATAAAAGTTACTTTTGAATCAAAGATTAGAGATGAACAAATAACAATAAAGATGTATTCTGATAACAATAAAATACTTATCGGTCATAATGGTCAAACATTAACAGCTCTAACAACCATTTGTAAACAAGTAGTTATGAATGAAATAAAAAGTTATCCATATTTAATATTAGATGTCGAAAACTATAAAGAAAAACAAGTTAAATATTTAGAAAGACTTGCTAAAAATATTGCCCGTGAAGTTAAATCAACTCATGAACCAGTTGAACTTGAAAATATGAATTCTTATGAAAGAAGAGTAATTCATAATATTTTAACTGATGATAAATATGTTTATACTGAAAGTACTGGAGAAGAACCAAATAGACACGTAGTAATTAAACCTAAGGAGAATAAATAATTCTCTTTTTTTTTTCAATTGTAAGTGTTAAAATATGAGTGTGTTTGAAGGAGGTCAAGTTATGAATGAAAATATATGTGCAATATCCACTGCTTTAGGTGTTGGAGCAATTTCAATAGTTAGATGTTCTGGACCAGATGTAATAAGTATTGTAAATAAAATATTTAAGGGAACAAATTTAGAAAATGTTTCTAGTCATACTATTCATTATGGACATATCGTTGACGGGTATGAAGTAATTGATGAAGTACTTGTAAGTGTAATGCGCGCTCCTAAAACTTTTACTATGGAAGATGTAGTAGAAATAAACTGCCATGGTGGAATTTCTACAACAAACAAGGTATTAGAATTATTACTTGTAAGTGGTTGCCGTATGGCTACTCCTGGTGAATTTACTAAAAAAGCTTTTTTAAATGGTAGAATTGATTTAACTGAGGCTGAAGGAATTCAAGAACTTATTTCTTCAGAAGGAGAAGAAGCTAGAAAATATGCCATGAATAAAGTAGAAGGAAATCTAAAAAATATTATAAAATCCATAAGAGAAGAACTTGTTAATTTAAGTGCTGTTCTTGAAGTTAACTATGATTATCCTGAAGAAACTGATAACCCAGAAATGACTTACGATTTATTAAGTACTAAATTAAAAGATATTGATACGTCTTTAAAATCTCTAGTGAGCTCAACAGAAAACGTTCAATTTGTCTCAAATGGAATTGATTTAGCAATCATTGGAAAACCAAATGTCGGAAAAAGTAGTATTTTAAATCATTTAACTAATGAAAATAAAGCAATAGTTACGAGTATTGCTGGAACAACAAGAGATGTTGTATATGGATCTATATTTTTAAATGGAGTTAAATTCAACTTAATCGACACCGCTGGAATAAGAGAAAGTGATGATTTAGTAGAACAAATAGGTGTAACACGTAGTAAAGAAGCAATCATGTCTTCAGATTTAGTTGTTTTTGTTTTAAACAACAATGAACCAATAACTCAAGAAGAATTAGATGTTATTAACACTGAAACTTCTGCTAAAAAAATAATTTTTATCAACAAGTGTGATCTTGAGGAGAAAATCAATTTAGATAAATTGAATAATTATACGATTTGCTATGGAAATACAGTAGAAGCAAATGGTTTGGATTCATTAAAACAAACTATAATAGAATTGTTTAATCTTGATGAATTAAAAAGTAAAAACTATAATTATTTATCAAATGCAAGACATATTGCTTTAGTAAAAGAAGCCGTTTCTGCTGTGGAAAATGGAATCGAATCTGCAGAAAATGGACTTCCATTTGAAATGATTTCAGTTGATATAAATGAAGCATATGATCTTTTAGGAGAAATAATTGGAGCAGTTTATAAAGATGAATTGTTAGACACTTTATTTTCTAAATTTTGTCTAGGAAAGTAGGAATGACTTATGAAATATGATGTAATAGTAGTTGGAGGCGGACATGCCGGTTGTGAAGCTGCAGCAGCAGCTGCAAGATGTGGATGTTTTACTGCACTTATCACTTCCAATTTAAAAAATATAGCTGATATGCCTTGTAATCCAAGTATTGGTGGAACAGCAAAAGGAATTGTTGTAAGAGAAGTAGATGCTTTAGGTGGTTTAATGGGACGTGTAGCTGATATGTCTCATTTACAAATAAAAATGCTAAATTCTAGTAAAGGTCCAGCTGTTAAAAGCCTTCGTGCTCAAGGAGATAAACTTACTTATCCTAAAAATATGGTAAATGAATTAAAAAAATTAGAAAACTTTGAAATAATAGAAGGAATGGTTGAAGATTTAATTGTTGAAGATAATTCTATTAAAGGGGTAATCTTAGATAATGGAGATAAATACTATTGTATATCTTTAGTATTAACTACTGGAACATACTTAAAAAGTAAAATATTAGTAGGGGATACTCATAAATACGAAGGACCTCATGGAGAAGTTAGTAGCAAACATCTTTCCGATAAATTAAGAGCTCTTGGATTAGAAATTCAAAGATTAAAAACTGGAACTCCTCAAAGAATAGATCCCACAACAGTTGATTATTCAGTTTTAACTCCTGAATTAGGTGATGATGAATTACTTGCATTTTCATTTGATAGAAAGCCGGATTATGATCCTAAAAAACAAAGAAAATGTTATTTAGTTTATACAAATGAAGAAACTCATAAAATAATAAGAGATAATTTGGATAAATCAGCAATGTATGGTGGATATGCTGAAGGAATAGGTCCACGTTACTGTCCAAGTATTGAGGATAAAGTGGTTCGTTTTAAAGATAAAGAAAGACATCAATTATTTCTAGAACCAGAAAGTGACTTTTATCCAGATTTATATTTACAAGGTTTTTCAACATCTATGCCAATAGACGTTCAAGAAAAAATGGTTCATAGTTTAAAAGGATTAGAACATGCCAAAATATTAAAATATGCTTATGCCATTGAATATGATGCAATAAATCCGTTACAAATGAAACCATCTTTGGAATCAAAGGTTATAAATGGATTATTTACTGCTGGTCAAATAAATGGAACAAGTGGATATGAAGAAGCCGCAGGTCAAGGTATTATTGCTGGAATTAATGCAAGTCAAAAGGTAAAAGGTGAAGAACCACTAATTTTAAAAAGAAATGAAGCTTATATCGGTGTATTAATTGACGATTTAGTAACAAAGGGAACAAAAGAACCTTATAGATTATTAACTAGCCGTGCTGAATATCGTTTAGTTTTAAGACATGATAATGCTGATTTAAGATTAAGAAGCATTGGCTATAAATATGGTTCTGTAACAGAAGAGCAAATGAACAACTTAAATCGAAAGAAAGAAAGTATTGCTTGTTTAAAAGATGAACTTGCAAGCATTAAAGTTAATGCTCATAATGTTACAAAAGAAATACTAGAATCTTTAGAAACGGATACTTTTGAAGTAGGAATGAGCCTTCTAAATTTACTAAAAAGACCACAAATAAAAATAAGCATGCTAAAACCTTATTTAGAAAACACTTATACAGATGAGGTTCTTGAAATTGTTGAAGTAGAAATTAAATATGCTGGTTACATTGAAAAAACAAATCGTGAAATAGAAAAAATGTTAAAATTAGAAAGTAAACAAATTCCTGATGATATTGATTATGACAAAGTATCCAACATTGCCAGTGAGGCTAAACAAAAATTAAAACAAATTCGTCCTCAAACTTTAGCTCAAGCAACACGTATAAGTGGAGTAAATTTAACAGATATATCTGTACTTTCAGTTTATCTAAAAAAACATTATAGTAAGGATTTAAAAGATGAATAAAGAAGAATTTGTAAATGAATTATCCAAATTTGATATCAAAATAGAAGATGCCACACTAGAAAAATTTAATATTTATATAGAAGAACTCTTAAAATATAATGAACATACAAACTTAACAGCAATAAGAGATTATGATTCAGTTTTGCTAAAACACTTTTTTGATTCTCTTATGATAGAAAGATTTTATGACTTTTCAGAGGTGAAAACCTTACTTGATATTGGAACAGGTGCTGGCTTTCCGGGTATGGTTTTAGCCATAATTCATCCAAATATTAAAGTAACTTTATTGGACTCAAATAATAAAAAGTTGAAATTTCTAGAGTTATTAACAATGAAATTAGGTATAAAAAATGTTATAATAGTTCACGAAAGAGCTGAAGAGTTTGCAAATAAAAGAAGAGAATATTATGACGTTGTTACATCCCGTGCTGTAAGTGATTTACAAATTTTATCAGAACTAAGTATACCTTTTTGTAAAGTAAATGGATATTTTATACCTCTTAAAGGTAATATTGATGATGAATTAAAAAGAAGTAGCAAAATAATAGCTACGTTAGGTGGAAACATCGAAAAAACATTTACTTATAAATTAATAAAAGAGGATTATCTTAGAAATATTATTTTAATAAAAAAGATAAAGAAAACTCCTGATAAATATCCTCGTACATATTCAAAAATTAAAAATGATGTTGAAAAAAGTAGTAAAATAAAGTAATATTAGTATAGAATAATTGGGGTGAAGAACATGAAAATGGAATCACAAATAAAACTTATTAATATGGAAGATATAATTCCTAATAGATTTCAACCAAGACTTCGATTTTCTGAAGAAGGATTAGATGAACTTGCTGAATCTATAAAAGAACACGGAATTATTCAACCACTTGTTTTAAGAAGAGTTGGAAATAAATTTGAAATAATAGCTGGAGAAAGAAGATTTAAAGCAGCTGAATTAGCAGGATTAACAGCAGTTCCAGCAATAATAACTGATTTAGATGATAACGAATCGGCTGAAGTAGCTATAATTGAAAATACGCATAGAAGAAATCTTTCAGCGATAGAAGAAGCAAGATCTTATAAAAAACTTCTAGATAGAAAATATGTAACACAAGATCAACTTGCAAAACGTTTAGGTACAAGTCAATCAACTTTAGCTAATAAAATTCGTCTTTTAAGTCTAGCTCCAGAAGTTCAAGATGCCTTGATGAATGAAAAGATAAGTGAAAGACATGCGAGAAGTTTACTTAAAGTAACCGATAAACTAAAACAAGTTGAATTATTAAATAAAATCATTAATGAGAGATGGACAGTAAAAAGACTTGATGATGAAATCCAAGATATCTTATCTAGTTATCAAAATAACAAAAACATAACTGGCGAAGTTCATGCTAACAGCCAACTTGATGTTAATGTTAACAATATTTTAAATAATTCTACTGATATTGGTACATCTAATGAAGTAAACTATTCATATACAAATGATTTTAGTAATCAAACATCTGAAAAAAAATCTCTTTTCTTTAATAATTTAGAAAATGAATCAGTTAATATGAATCCTGAAGCATCAATTGGATTTAATCCATTTAAAACAAGTGGAGTTAGCACAAATCCTCTTTTAAGTGAATTAGACGTTATTGATATTGATGAAGAAGAGGATAATGAATCCAAACCTCAAGAATCACCAAAAAATATAGTATATGGTGAACCAATAGTCGAAACAACCGACGAAATTGAAAATGAATTAAAGAAAATTATTAACCTTGCTAATAAAAAAACTCAAAAGGTTAGATTTGAAGAATTTGATTTTGGAGACATGTATCAAATAGTTATTAAAGTAGACAAAAACGGCCATTAAGGTCGTTTTCATTTTATGTAAGGAGTTTGAGTTCCATCAATAAAGTAAAATAATTCTTTTGATTTTGCAGCATATTTTCCTGTTTTAGGATTTACAGGAATCGCGATAACATTTTTTGGTAGGGAATACCATTCATCATCTATTATATCTTCGGTAAATGCATTAACGCTTCTGAGCCATATATCTTTTATTATTTTAGAATATGCTTTAGGTGTATCTTCATTTTGATCATTTCCTGCCCAAAATATTGATAAAACATTATTGTTATAACCGCTTATCCAGTAATCATTATCGGTAGTTCCACTTTTTAAAGCATACTTTTGATTTAATTTTCCATTTAGATAAATAACGGTTGGTGAATTATAATCAACGTAATTATAATTATATGTATTTCTCATCATTTCATTTAAAATATATAAAGCATCATCATTTAAAACCTTTTCTTCTTTATTCTTATGAATATATAGGACATTACCATCAACATCTTCAATTTTATTTATAAAATAAAGTTCTCTTTTGTATCCATTGCTCGCAAGTGTTGTGTAAGCAGTTGCATAATCTAACATATTGATTTCACTTGCACCTAAAGCAAGAGATGGATTAGGAGCAAGATTTTCTTTTAACCCACAAGTTTTTAATGTATCAACTAAAGTATTTTCTCCTAAAAATAAATGTGTTTTAACCGCATATATATTATCAGAATAAGCAAGAGCTAAAGCCATAGATATATCTTTATTCGCGTATTTATTTCCATAATTAGTTGGATTATAAACTTTATTTTCTTGAAATACAAAAGAAGTTTTTTCTGATTTAAATGTTGATGCTTCTGTCATACCACTATTTAAAGCCGCATAATATAGAAAAGGTTTTATTGTTGATCCAACTTGACGTTTTGATTTTAACACACGATTATATTGGCTTTTAGAATAGTTTTTACCACCAGCTAAAGCAACAACTTTACCATTTCTTGGATTAACAACAATCCCAGCAACTTGATTATCATCATCAAGTGTTTTATCTTCTATTTCTTCATCCATCGCTTTTTGAGTATCTAAATCTAAATTAGTATAAATTCTAATTCCTCCGGAATTTATCAACTTTTCCGGAATTGAATTGATTTTAGAAAGTTCATCCATAACCGCATCTTGATAATACATCAAAGTATTTAGATTATTTGTACTCTTTTTTCCATATAAATTCAAATTATCAAAATTAAGATTATTATATGCGTCATCTGTTATAGTACCATTTTCTTTTAACACACTTTTTACTACATTTACTCTTTTCATACAAGCATCCATATTAGAAATAGGATTATAGTTATTTGGACTTTTAGGAATACCTGCTAAAATAATTGCTTCCTCATCAGTTAAATCATTAGGTTCTTTATTAAAATAATAGTTAGCTGCATTTTTTATTCCATAAACTCCTTCTCCAAAATAAATTGTATTTAAATATCCCTCTAAAATTTCATCTTTAGAATAATGAGTTTCCAATTTTATTGTTAAAAAAGCTTCCTCAATTTTTCTTTCCCATGTTTGATCAAAGGTTAAATACAAGTTTTTTACATATTGCTGACTTATAGAAGAAGCTCCAGCCAGTATTTTCCCTGACTTTATATTGGTAAATAAAGTTTTTAAAATTCTTGGAATATCAAAACCTAAATGATGATAAAAATGTTGATCTTCTATAGAAATAATATAATTTAAAAATTTAGGATCTATTTCTTTTAAAGAAACCCAAGCACTTTTATTACTTCCTTGATAAACAACATTATCTTTATTATCATACAAGTAATAAGAATTAGCCGAATTTAAAGACATTGCTGGCATAAAATATGAATAAACATATATTCCAATAATTATAACTAAAGTACTGATGAAAAGAAGAATAGATATTTTAAATAGGTTTTTTATATGTTTCATTTCATCACCTTTTATTATAATGAGACAAAATAAAAAAAATATGATAAAATATCGGCAAGTAAGGAAGATTTTATGGAAAAACTAAAATTTGTTCTTCAAAGTGATGGAGTAGATGCCATTAATCGTGAAGTAAATTATTATATAAAAGATAATGTTATTAAATTTAAAATAGAAAAAACTTTATATGAATACGATTTAAATAAAGATGTACTTAAAAAAAGTGATGAAAACTTGTTAACAATGGATTTTTTTAATCCTTTAATCATGTTAACTTTAAAAGAAAACAACTATAGTTTCGATATTCCTATATTTAATGTTTTAATTGAAAAAGAGGAGCACATAATAAAAATTAGTTATGATATAGAAGAGGATAAAATGACTAATAAATGTATAATTATAGAATATTAATTATTTATATTGACAAGCAATAATTATATGATAAAATTATTATTGTTTTAAGTATTAATGACAAATTATTTTATTCATGCATATAATGCAAGTGAATATAAGGAGGAAAATATGAAGACAATAAAATTAAGTGATGAAGAATTAGAAACTATGTCACACACTGATGTAGCATATATGATATTAAAAGAAAATGGAAGTAAAATGACTATTCAAGACTTATTTAAATCAGTTATTGAATTAATGCATCTTCCTGAATCTTATTTTGAAAGTAAAATAGCTGACTTCTTTGGTCTTCTTACTACTGATAAAAGATTTATAATGTTAGAGAAAGGTTATTGGGATCTTTCAGATAATCATTCTAAAAAAGTAGTAATCGAATCTGATGATGATGAAGAAGAAGTAGTTGCTGATGACGATGATGATGAATGCTTAGATGACGATGATGTTAACTATGATGAAGCAGTAGTTGACGACGATGAAGACGATGATGATTTAAAGGATTTAGTTATAATAGATGATGTAGAAGAAACAGAAGCAATGTAGAAAAATTTAGGTGGGTATATGATAGATAGATTAAATATAATAGTTAGTAGATATAATGAAATTCAAGAAGAGTTATTAAAGCCTGAAGTATTAGCAGATTATTCTAAAATGAAAACATTATCTAAAGAAAAAAGTGATCTTGAAGAAATTGTAAAAAAATATGATGAATATAAAGAAACACAAAAAAGAATAGAAGATGCCAAAGCATTAATAAATGATCCAGAGATGCATGATTTAGCTGAAATGGAATTAGATGAAGCAACTGAAAGTTTAAAAACTATCACTCACGAACTAGAAATTCTTTTAATTCCTAAAGATGAAAATGATGGAAAAAATATTATCATGGAAATTCGTGGAGCAGCTGGAGGAGACGAAGCTAATATATTTGCCGGAGATTTATTTAGAATGTATTCTAGATATGCTGAAAAACAAGGATGGAAAATTGAAGTAACAAATGAAGTTGAAGGTACTGCCGGAGGATACTCACAAATTGAATTTATGATTAAAGGTGAAAATGTTTATTCCAAGTTAAAATTTGAAAGTGGTTCTCATCGTGTTCAAAGAGTACCGGAAACGGAATCACAAGGAAGAATTCAAACATCAACAGCTACAGTTGCTGTCATGCCAGAAGCTGAAGAATTTGATTATGAATTGGATATGAATGAGATAAGAGTGGATATAACTCGTTCAAGCGGATGTGGTGGACAAGGAGTAAACACTACTGACTCTGCCGTTAGACTTACACATATTCCAACAGGTATAATTGTTTATAGCCAAACAGAGAGAAGTCAAATTAGAAATAAAGAAAAAGCCATCCAAATTATGAAAACTCGTTTATATGACTTAAAACTTCGTGAAAAAGAAGAGGCTGAAGGTCAAGATAGAAGAAATAAAATTGGAACTGGAGATCGTTCTGAAAAGATAAGAACATATAATTATCCACAAAATCGTGTAACTGATCATAGAATAGGCTTTTCTGTTATGAATCTTGATCGTGTAATGGATGGAGATTTAGATGCTATTATTGATGCATTAATAACTGAAGATCAAAGAAGAAAACTAGAAAATAATTAATTTTGTTGGGACTGATAACTTTGAAAATAAGTGAATATAAAAAATTAAAAGAAAAAGAAATAAGTTTAACTTTGTTAAATACACTTATTTCTGCTTTTTTTTATAAAAAAGATGATAACTATGAGTTAACAAAAGAAGATATAACTTTTTTAAATAGCAAAATAGAAGAAATAAAAAACGGAAAACCAATACAATATGTTATTGGAAATGTTGATTTCTATGGTTATATTTTTGATGTTGATGAAAATGTATTAATTCCACGATTTGAAACGGAAACATTGGTTGAAAAAACACTTAACTATATACAAAAATATTTTAATAAGAAAGTGGATATTGTTGATTTAGGAACTGGTTCAGGATGTATTGCAATTACTCTAAAGAAAAAAATTGATTGTAATGTTGATGCCGTTGATATTTCTTCCTCTGCTTTAAAGGTAGCTAAGTCAAATGCTAAAAAGAATAATACCGATATCAATTTTATTGAAGGTGATATGTTAAAACCTTTAACTAAAAAATATGATGTTATTATTTCAAATCCACCATATATTGATCCAGAAGAAGAAATTATGGATATTGTTAAGAATAATGAACCAAATTTAGCATTATTTGCTTTAGATCATGGAATGTATTATTACAAAGAAATAATAAAGAATGCAAGAATGTATTTAAATGAAAGTTTTATAATTGCTTTTGAAATTGGATATAAACAAGGTGAGGAACTCCAAATGTTTGCTAAAAATTATTTCCCAGATGCGATTATTTCTATAGAAAAAGATTTATCCGAAAAAAATAGATATTTATTCATTATAAGTGAATAAATTTTTTTATTTGACCTCATATAGATTGTAGAGGTGGAAACAATGAAAAAAATATTAGTTATAGTAGCTACATTAATGATTATAGTTGTAAATAATAAATCCAAAGATGAATTAATAATACCAGATGCATCTATACGTTTTAGAGTAATAGCTAATAGCAACACTTTAAAGGATATAAGTGAAAAGAATAAATTAAGTAATTATTTAGATTCAAAAATATTTGAATTTATTAAAAATAGTAGTTCATCAACAGAAGCTAAACAAACTTTAACAGCTAATAAAACTAAAATATCATCAATTATCGATGAATATTTATTGAATAACAGAATAGATTATGGATACGAATTATCAATTGGAGAAAATTATTTTCCAACAAAATATTATAAAGGAATAAAATATAATGCTGGTTATTATGATTCTATTGTAGTAAAATTAGGAGAATCAAGTGGAATGAATTGGTGGTGTGTAATTTATCCACCGCTTTGTTTAATAGATGAAGAAAACAATAAAGATATTGAATATACATCTTTAATAAAAGAAGTAATGGAAAAGTACAAAAATCGTTTATAATTGACAAATTCATCCATCATATTCGTCTTGAATAATAAATATATTAATAATATAATTATATTAAGATGAAATTAGGTGAAAATATTGAAAAAATTAGTTATTGAAGGTGGTCGTGACATAAGTGGTACAATAAAGATAAGCGGAGCAAAAAATTCGATAGTCGCTCTTATACCTGCAAGTATACTAACAAGTGGGGTATGTGTTATCACGAATGTTCCAGATATATCCGATGTTAGAATACTTATCGATATGATGAGAGAATTAGGCTCTATTATTACATTTGAAAATGAAGTTCTTACAATTGATAACAGTAACGTACAAAACAAAAAAATAACTGAGGAATATGCTGGTAAACTACGTGCGTCTTATTACTTTATGGGGTCTTTAATAGGTAAATATCATGAAGCAGAAATAGCTTACCCTGGTGGATGTGTAATTGGATCAAGACCGATAAATTATCATATAGAATCTTTTAAAAAAATGGGAATAAACGTTAAAAATGTTGCTGATCACTATATAATGAAAACAGATGAATTGAAGGGAAATGAATTCTATTTTGACTTTCCATCAGTTGGAGCAACAATAAACATTATGTTGGCAGCTATATTAGCAAAAGGAAAAACAATTATTTATAATGCGGCTAAGGAACCTGAAATTGCAAACGTCGCCTCATTTTTAAATTCTATGGGAGCTAAAGTATTTGGAGCTGGAACATCTACTATTGAAATAATTGGAGTAGAAGAATTGCATGATGGTTTTGTCGAAGTAATCCCTGATAGAATAGAAGCTGGAACATATATCATGATTGGTGCTTTAATTGGAAATAATCTAAAAATAGAAAATATTGTTGAAAAACACTTAGAATCATTGCTTTACAAATTAAAAGAAGCTGGAGTAAAATACGAAATAAATGATAATTCAATTATTTTATCAAAAGTGGAACATTTAAAACCGGTTAATATAAAAACAACAGTTTATCCAGGTTTTCCAACTGATTTAGGTCAACCAATGTCAACCTTCTTAACGCAATGTGAAGGAGAATCTTTATTTGAAGAAACAATCTATGAAAATAGATTAAGACATGTACCTCATTTAAATTCTATGGGAGCAAATATCCAAGCATTTGATAAAAAAGCGATAATTATTGGTAAAACACCACTTGTAGGAAAAAAAGTAAAAGCAACAGATTTACGCGCAGGAGCAAGCATGTTAGTTGCTGGGCTTATTGCTACTGGAACAACCGAAATTCAAAATATTGAACACCTTTTAAGAGGATATGAAAGAATAGTTGAAAAACTTGAAAGCGTTGGTGTAAATATAAAACTTATAGATGAGTAAAAAATAGTTGAAAATTATTCCATTTATGTTATACTATTAACTAGTGAATTTCTATAACTATATTTAGTTATGGCGGAAGGAGGATTTAAATGAAAGCAAATTTACATCCAAAACAAGTTAAATGTACTTTTAAATGTGCATGTGGAGCTACATTTGAAGCAATGAGTAACAAAGAAGAACAATTACTAGAAGTATGTTCTGAATGTCATCCATTCTATACAGGAGCTCAAGGAAAACGTAAAAAAACTGGTAAAATTGAGCAATTCAACAGAAAATATAATATTAATAAAGATTAATTGTAAAGAATTAGACACTTATGTGTCTATTTTTTTATTGTATGGTAAAATATGAATAGGTGATATGTATGAGCAAAGTAACATATTTAATGAAAAGAATAGGTAAAATGAACTTTGGCAATATGTTTAAAACAATTGATATGGTTTATGAAAAGAATCATAAGTTTAAACCATTTATCTTTTTTGATGTTGTTTGGTGTGGTTTAAAGTATCAAGCTGGTTATGTAGATTATTATCAATTTGAGATGTATAAAATGAACGGAAAAGAAAGAAAAACAATTATTACTAGAGGAATCAACAATGCCATTTGTAAAAAATATAACGACCCAGCATCAATCTATAAATTTGAGGATAAATGTGTGTTTAATGAAATATTTAATGAATACTTAAATCGTGATTGGCTAAAAATAACAGGAGAAAACTTGAGTGAATTTAAAAAGTTCATAAGAAAACACTCAACTATCATTGTAAAACCTGTTGGGCTATCTTGTGGTAAAGGTGTTGAAAAAATTGATACTACCAAGTTTAGTGCTGAAGAACTATACAATAACTTATTAAAAAATAATCAAATATTAGTAGAAGAAGTAGCTAAACAAAACAAAGTTTTAAATGATTTATATCCACTTTCAGTTAACACTTTAAGAGTAGTAACATTAAATAAGAAGGTAGTTACTGCATATCTTAGAATCGGAAATGCTGGTAATGTGGTAGATAACTTCAATCATGGTGGAATGGTTACAGCGGTTGATGTAGAAACTGGTGTAATAAATTATGAAGCAATAGATAAAAGTAAAAATGTTTTTTCGGTTCATCCATATACCAATAAGAAAATAGTTGGAGTAAAAATACCAATGTGGGAAGACGTAAAAAAACTATGTGTGGATGCTTGTGAAAAAGTTCCAGAAGTAGGATATATAGCTTGGGACGTTTGTTTAGGAGAGGATAAACCTTGTTTAATAGAGGGAAATGATTTTCCAGGACACGATTTATATCAATTACCAGTTCACAGAGATGGTAATACTGGACTATTACCAGTATTTAAAAAAGCAATGGAGGAAAAATAATGAAAGTAGGAATTGCCACAGATCATAATGGAGTAAATGAAAAAAAAGTAATAATAGATCACTTAAAAAGTTTTGGAATAGATGTTGTTGATTATAGTAAAGAAAATTATCCAACTGATGATTATCCCGTTTTTGCTTTTAAAGTAGCAAACGCTGTTAAAGATAAAGAAGTTGATTTAGGTATTTTATTATGTGGAACAGGAATAGGTATGAGCATTGCTGCCAATAAAATACATGGAATTCGCTGCGCTAGAGTTTGTTCTGTAAGTGATGCTCATTTAGCAAAATTCCATAACAATGCCAATATAATCGCAATGAGTTACAAAGAACCAATGGCAAACATTTTAGATATGATAGATGAATTCATAAAAACGGATTTTGCCGGTGAAGAAAGACATATTAGAAGAATAAAAATGATTGAGGATATTGATCATGATTAAATTAATGATTTATGCTATTTCTATTCTTGCATCCACTTTTGCGGTATCAGGAATTAACTTTGATCCCATAATAAAAAAGAACCATATTTGGGAAGCAAGATTTTTGTCGATCATTTTTATCCTATGTTTAAGTTATATTTTAGCATCTTTTTTATATGATTTAATGAGTATATCAATTATATAGGAGGATATTATGAAGATATTAACTTATGCGTCAGTACCAATCTTAGTAGTATATCTAGGGTTGTTTTTTTATAATTACAACGCTTCATTTATAAAAAATGATTTTTTTGAAAGTATGCCAAAACTAGAAGAAAAAGTAAAAGACACAGAAAAAAATCCAGTGGTGGATGATATATTAGAAAACTATATCATTGGCGTAGTTTCTTGTGAAATGCCAGCATCTTTCAATATCGAAGCTTTAAAAGCCCAAGCAGTTGCTGCAAGAACATTTGCTTATTATAAAATAAATAAAGAAAATTTTAATGAAGCAAACCTAACAACAGCAACCGACCAATGCTATATCGATGAAAATGCAATGAAAGAAAAATGGGGAAACACTTACGATAAGTATAAAGAAATAGTTTCATCAGCTGTAAAAGCAACTGAAGGAGAGATTACAAAGAAAAACAATGAATTGTTTAAAACATATTACTTTTCAACATCAAATGGCTATACAGAAGATGCATTAACTGTATTTAAAAATAATGATATTACATCAGTTTCATCTCCATGGGATAAAGATACAAGTGGATATAAAAAGGTAACAATATTTACTAAAGAAGAATTAACTAAAAAACTAGGATCATTTAATGCAATAACTATTCAAAAAAGAAATAAAACTAATCATGTTGAACAAGTATCTGTTGATTCTAAAACTTATACTGGTATTGAATTCAGAAAACTGCTTGGCTTAAGAAGTACTGATTTTACGATTGACTTAAGTGAAGATAGGATAAGTATTACTACCTATGGTTATGGCCATGGAGTTGGTATGAGTCAAACTGGAGCTAATGAACTTGCTAAACAAAATAAAGATTACAAGTATATTTTAAGTTATTATTATAATACTCAAGAATTTTCCAATATTTATGTATAATTTTTAAATATTCGCGAACACTTTCTATTAGGAAGGTGAAAAATATGAAGAGAAGAAGATTAAAATCTTGGGTTGTAACTAGCTTATTTATTTTACTTATTGCAGGATTAGTAGGAATAACTATAGGAGTATCAAAAAGTATTATCAAATCAATGAATGTCGATAATAATTCATATGTTTTAAGAGATATTGCTAACTACTATCTACCAGTAAATTCAGAAATCGAAAATATAATAAAGCGTCCATTCAGTGATGAAAGTGTAAAGATACACATCAATTTCTATGATGCAAATAGTGATGAAGAAACTAAAAGCAAATCTTTAATAAAATATGAAAGAACATATTTACCAAATACCGGTGTACTATATGGAAGTGAGCAATCATTCGATGTACTTGCCGTATTTGAAGGTGAAGTAATAAAAGTTGATGAAGACGAAATGTTTGGTAAAACAGTTGAAATCAAACATAAAAATAATTTAACTAGTAAATATTCAAGTCTTTCAAGTGTAAATGTTAATGTAGGAGATACTGTACAAGTAGGCGAAGTAATAGGTAAAAGCGGAAACAATAAAATCGTTTCAGTAAGTCAAAATATGTTATTATGTGAATTAATATATAATGGTGAGTATGTAAATCCAGAAAAATATTTCAATACTAAAATTGAAGAGATGAACTAATATAAAAAATATATATGTAAAATTAACTGATAAATACATATATACATACTCCGATAAATTGAAAAGATATGATTCTAAATACATTAAAAATGGAACTGTTGATAACGTATTTAAATTAATAGACTATTTAAACAAAATATTAGAAAAAAACATCTTTAAGATAAAATATACTTTTATTTTAGATACTCTTCTTTCCAACAGTGATCTTTTCACTTTTAAATATGTATTTGAATCAATGGGATTAATTAACTATAAAATAATAAATGACTTAGATATAATAAAAAATCATGTAACAGATAATAATATAATAATTATGAATTGGTCTAGTTCTATAAATTATTGTTTTAAATTAAAAGATGAAGTAGTTGTAAATAAATATAATACTAATGTAATAAATAGTTTGGATAAAGATTATATTTTAATGATTGGAGATACAAATATTTCAACTAAAATAAAAAAGCCCATATATAAATATGAGCATGAAGAATTGGTAATATTTAATTATTTATAAATATTATCTTTTTTTTTGGTATAATAATTATAAACAAAAAAAACGAAGCAGTCCCCCTGAGAACTGCTTCAAAGAATAAAAAGGGGTTGGCTAGTGTGATACTAGCACCAATTCGCCTGTAAGTGAATTGGTACTACATATACTAATCGATTTGGGTATTTTTGTCAACACTTTTTTGACTTTTTTTAAAAAATTTTATGGAGGAAATATGGAACTAGAAAATGTTAAAGGAATTGGTCCAAAAACAAAAGAATTATTGAACAAATTAAACATATATAATGTGGATGAATTAGTAAGATATTATCCTTATCGTTATAACGTTTATAGTCCAACTAATATACTTGATCATGAAGATGAACAAATATGTGTAACTGGTATTATTGAAAGCGTTCCAAAGTTAAGTTACATAAAAAGAAACTTAAATAAAATTGGATTCACATTTTTAACTTCAAATATTAGATGTAATGTTGTAATTTTTAATCGAGCCTTTATAAATAGATTTTTAACAGTTGGAAAGCCTATTACTTTAGTAGGTAAATATAAAAAAGATAAAAATCAATTTATTGCCAGTGATATAAAACTTACACCAATATATAAAACTGAAGTAGAACCAGTATATCATTTAATAAGCGGATTAAAAACATCTACACTTGAAAATAGTATAAAATCAATTCTTCAAAGTGATATAAAAATAAATGAAATAATACCTGAATATATAAATGAAGAATATAATTTTATTTCAAGTAAAGATGCAATTAGGGAATTACACTTTCCAACAAGTTTAGAAGAAACAAAGAAAGCGAATTTGAAATTGAAATACGAAGAATTATTTGAATTCTTATTTAAAATAAATATTATCAAATATCGTGATCAACTATTTAATGATTATGTGATAAAACACGTTGATGATGAAATGATTGAAAATGTAAAAAAAATGATACCTTTTAGTTTAACAAAAGATCAAGAAGAAACATTAAATGAAATAGTAAAGGACTTTAATAGTTTTAAAAGAATGAATAGACTTGTTATGGGTGATGTAGGTTGTGGTAAGACTATAGTTGCTTTTATAGCAGTTATTTTAAATCTAGAATGCGGGTATCAAAGCGCTATTTTAGCTCCAACAGAAGTATTAGCAGTTCAACATTATGATAACTTTAAAAATTTGTTTCCAAATGTAAGAACTGAATTGCTTGTTGGAAGTAAAACAAAGAAACAGAAAGAAGTAATAAAAGAAAAACTTAAAAATGGAGAAATAGACGTTCTTATTGGAACTCATGCTATGTTAGAAGATGATGTAGAATTTGAAAATATTGGATTAGTTGTAACAGATGAACAACATCGTTTTGGAGTTAATCAAAGAAAAAGTTTACAAAATAAGGGTGAGTTTGTTGATGTGCTTTATCTTTCTGCAACACCAATACCAAGGACGTATGCTTTAACTATATATGGAGATATGGATATATCTATAATAAAAGAAAAACCAGCAGGAAGAAAAGAAATAAAAACTACTGTTTTGAAATTTAGTGAGTTAGATAAAGTCATATCTTCAATAGAAGAAGAAGTAAAAAATGGACATCAGGTATATGTTGTTGCTCCTTTAATTGAAGAAAGTGAATCAGATCTTAATGATGTAAACACAATATATGATTTATTAAGTAAAAATTTAAAGGACATAAGAATTGATATATTACATGGTAAGATGAAAAATGTTTATAAAGATAAAGTTATTAACAATTTTAAAGAAGGGAACTTAGATCTAATAATATCTACAACAGTAATTGAAGTAGGAGTAGATGTTAAAAATGCAACACTAATGGTTATATTTAATGCTGAACGTTTTGGCCTTGCAACTTTACATCAATTAAGAGGAAGAGTTGGAAGAAACAGCTTGGAATCAAAGTGTATTTTAATAAGTGATCAAGAGAAGGAAAGACTTCATGTATTAGAAGAAAGTAATGATGGATTTTATGTATCTGAAATGGATTTTAAAATGCGTGGAAGTGGAGATTTATTTGGTATAAGACAAAGTGGAGATATGATATTTAAAATAGCTGATATTAAAAAAGATTATAAAATTCTTGTTCAATGTAAAAAAGACGTTGATGCTTTTATTTTAGATAACATTGAAAATAGTTTTAGAAATTACAAATACTATAATACCATTTTAAATAGTTTAATGAATAATAATGATTAGGAGGATTTATGAAGAAGATAGAATTAGAAATAGAAACTTATAGGTATCAATTAGAGGAATATTTACTATCAATTGATGGAATAACAGATGTAAAAAAAGAAGAAAGAGGATATAACTTCTTTATTACAGTTACTTATGATGAAACAAAAATATTTATTGAAAGAATAGAAAAAGAAATCTTGTTATATGTCGATAGCTTAAATGTTCCAGTGATTGTATCATTTAACAAATTTGAAGATAATGAGGTAATAAAAGAAATAGTTATTGAAGATGGATGTTGTGAATTTTGTATGAAAGGTAATGCATAAAAGTTATCTAAGATAGATGGGATAGGTTTATTTTCATTTGATCAAGATAATGGTTACTTCGATGTCCATGCTAAACTTGGATATAATCCAAATAAAATAAGCGAAGAAAAATTAAAAGAAATAGAAGCAAGTTTAGAAGCTTAACGTCAATAAGAATAAAATAGTTATTAAATATATTGACAGATTTTTAAAATTTGTATATCATTATATATAGCATGATAGTCTCCCTATCGTGCCGATATATCTAACGATTTTAACAATGTTAGTATATCAACCAAAACCCCCTGGCCATCCTTTATGGATGGCACTTTTTTTGTTGTAATGATATAATAATAAAAATAGAAAGGAAAATATATGAAAATAACTAAATACCCACAATCATGCGTAATGATTGAAGTAAATAATAAAAAAATATTAATTGATGCTGGAGGTTTAAAATATCAAGAAAAATTTTTTAAAGACTGGAAAAAATCTGACATTATTCTAATTACACATAAACATACAGATCATATAAAAGCAGATACTTTAAAAGAGTTAAATATTCCAATTTATTCAACACAAGAAGTACAAAACGAATATCCTGAATTAAATATTAATATTGTTAAAGAAAATGACATTATTACATTTGATAATTTAAAAATTGAAGTAGTAAAAGCGGTACATGGTTATAATCCAAATTTAAAAGATGGAAAAGAAGTATTTGAAAACGTTGGATATATAATTGATGACGGCAATCATCGCTTTTATTCAACAAGTGATACAATATGTTTTAAGAATGATTATAAAGCTGATATTGTTGCTTTACCTGTTACTGCACATGGACTTACAATGTCTTCCTATGAAGCAGCTTTGTTTGCAAGAGAACTAGGGGCTAAATTAGTGTTGCCAGTACATATGGATAATGACATGTATCCAACAGATGTAAATTATTTAAAAGAAAATTTTGAAAAGTTTAACATAAAATATAAATTATTAGATATAGAAGAGACGATAGAGATATAGAGGTAAAAAGTATGATAGAAAAAGAATTAATAGAATTTTTAATTGAAGCAAAAAAACAAACATATGCTAACTCAAATGCACCAAAAGAGGCTTCTTCAAGACTTGGTTCACATGATTATGAATATAGTAATGGAAAACTTACGTATCATGACACATATTTTGGTGGAACTAAATTTATGGGAGAAGAAGTTGTATATGGTGATGATTCTACACCATTTTGGGGAATGAATTATTATGGTATTACATTGGATGAATCATTAAGTGAAGAAGCTGTAGATAAAGCATTAAGACCCGCTTTAATGCAAGTTGGTGAGGATGATATTCTACCTTTAAGAGGACCTAAAGTTTATATTAATGGCGAGTATAAATATACCTTTGAAGTTAATGCAACAATAGACAATTTTGAAGGCACAGAGAAAATACATAAAAATGATGAAAAAGTTTATACTTTACACTGTCATGGTGGAAATATAAGAAGATAGAAAATCTTTAAATAAAATTATATTTGAGTATAGTATAATAAACTTAGAAAGTTGGTTATTATGAGAGAAATACAAATTAACAGAGTTTATAAACATTTTAAAGGTAATTATTACTTAGTTGTGGATATAGCAACTCATTCAGAGACAAAAGAACAATATGTTGTCTATAGACGATTATATGAAGATGGAACATTATGGATTAGACCACTTGAAATGTTTTTAAGTGAAGTTGACCATGAAAAGTATCCAGACGTAAAACAAAAATATAGATTTGAACTTCAAGAAATTGAAAGTGTAGTTAAATAAATAGGTAAAAAATGAAAATAATTACAGTATGTGGAAGTTTAAAATTTTATAAAGAGATTGTAGAAATAGCTTTAAAAATGGAATTAGAAGGAAATTGTATGTTAGTTCCAATATACAATCCATATAATACGGACAAAGATGCATTTACTGACGAAGAAATAAAGATGATTTCAAAAATGCACTATGAAAAAATAAAGCTATCCGATGCAATTTTAGTTGTAGATGTTGATGGTTATATCGGTAGCAGTACAAGTAAAGAGATAGAATATGCTAAAACACTTAATAAGGAAATACTCTACTATAGTGATTTAACTAAATAATGAAAGAGTGAGTTTATATGAATAAAAAAAATTTAGAAACAATAATTTTATTAATAATTATAGTTATTTTGATTTCAATTATATTCGTTTTAATAAAAAATAAAAGCGATAATAAGCAAGAAACAAAACATGAAACATATGTTGCATATGTAAAAATTAATCCACTTGTAAAACTCACATTTGATGTGAATTATAAGTGTGATAAAGAAAACAAATGTGAAACAGTAGATAATAAAATAACTAACGTTGATTTATTAAATGAGGATGCTAAAAACATTTACTCTGATTTAGAATATAAGGATAAAAGTTTAGAATTGGTAGTGGCATCATTAATAGATATTGCAGATCAAAACAATAAAGATATTAGTAAAGTAACTATTACTTCAACTTATGAATTTGATAAAGAAGATTTAACAAAAAGAATATTAGATAATTTAACACCAACTAAAAGTGTTGAAATAGGTTATAACTATCAAAAGAATATTGATGAAAGTTGTTTGATAGAAACGACTTCTACAACAACAACCACAACCAAAACAACTACAATTAAGACGACAAATAAATGTGTAAGTAAAAAGTTTAAAAAGAAATTTACTTATGCATATAAAACAAAAGAAGAATGCAAAAAGCAAGGAAATAACGACTTCAATAATATGACTGATAATGTTGATGATAGCGTTTTCTCATATGGATGTGAAGCTGTTAAAGATGACTGTGGAGATACTTGGTATGGAGTAGTTTTCTATAAATGGTCAGAAGAAAAAGGAGAATATCCATATTATTACTAAAATTAGCTTAATCGCTAATTTTTTTATATTTTTATGATATACTTTAATCATAAAATGAGAGTTTATGAAAAAGAAAATTTTAATAATAACTATAGTTTTAGTAATTTTATTTGGAGGTATTTATTTAGCATTTATTTCAAAAAAGCAACATAACAATACACAAACCACTGGAGTTTTAGTAGTTCCAACATTTGTTGATAGAGTAGACCATGATGCTGCATGGTGTGCAACCTTTAATTTAATATGGAATGACTTAAAAGATGATCTAGTGAAACAAGATATTAAATTTAATAAGAATAATATTTATGTTGACAATTTAAATAAGGAACTTTTTAAAGAGAGTGATATTTCAAATGATTACTATTATAAAGTATATGGAAAGAAAACTTTAGAATTAAAAAGCAAAATAGAAAAAAATATTAAAGATAAGTTTAATCAAACAAGTGACATATTAGATAAATTTGACTGGAGTG
>FR884175.1:0-28043 GCA_000435515.1 Firmicutes bacterium CAG:582 | reverse complement strand
AGTGATGATTCCTTAGACAATAATAGCAATAGTCTTGAAAGGTACATTTTCTACACTATGTTATATCGTGAATTTAAATATAAAACAGAGTTTATGAAGTTAGATGAAGACAAATTTAACGATACAAAGAATATTAAATATTTTGGTTTTAAAGATAATAAAGAATCTTATAAAAATCAAATAAACATTATTTACTATAATAACGAAGATGACTTTGCAATTAAATTAACTACAACAAGTAATGATGAAATTATTATAAATAAAAATCCAAAAGGAGATACTTTTGAAGAAATTTATAACAATATAATAACTACTGGTTCAAATTATAAAGGAAATAAAGAATTTACTAAATCAGATAATTTCAAAATGCCATACATCAATTTAAATGTATTAAAAGAATATAAAGAACTAGAAAACAAAGAATTTTATGATAAAGATAATAATACCTTAATTATAGATAAAGCTCTACAAGCTATAAAATTTGAATTAAATGAAAATGGTGGAAAGATAAAAAGTGAAGCTGGAATGGACGTTGTTAAATTTTCATCACTAGATTCCAAAGAAGAATCAAGAAGTCTTAATGTTAATAAAACTTTTACAATATTTTTAAAAGAAGATTCTAAAGATAAACCTTACTTTGCAGCTAGAGTAGACGATATTACCAAATACCAATAGTAAGCTATAAAATAGTAAGAAGTCTTTACATTTTAATATAAATATGATAACTTAATATTGACGACGAGAGCAATGCAAAAAGCATTTATATTTTGCATGCTCTCTTTTTTGTGCACATATGTTATGTTATAAATTTAAAGTAATTTCAAATTGGTAAGTAAGGAGTTGAATTTATGATAAAAGCTGTTGAAATAACTGGAGTTGAAAATATATATAAAAACAAATATGATAATGATTTAAAATACTTATACTCATTAAATAAAGTAAATATATTTATCGGTGAAAATAATAGTGGCAAAAGTAGATTATTAAGATATTTAATAACTTCAGATAAAGTAGTAAATATATCTGGACCTTTTTCTGATGAAGAAACAAAATCTTTTAAGAAAAGTAAATCTAATTTTTTAGTTTCTATAAATAAATATAACAACATTTCAGAAAAAAAGATTATATTGCCACAAAATGTAATAGAGTTGGATGACGCTAATTTTTATTGTGAAGCAAGCGATTATATAAATAGCCTTAAAATTAATAGTAGCAATATTTTGAATCCAAATGTTAAAGAACAATATAAAAGTATAAAACTATATTTAGATGAAATGCATAACTATATTGTAAAAGAAAAAAATTTTCATATTAATGAAACATTAAAAAGTTTAGATATAATTTATATTCCAATTTTAAGGGGAATAGAGTTGTTTAATAATTATTATGAACTGACACATGAAAAAGAATTGGACACAATTCAAATGACTGCTTCTCAAAGAAATGCTATAGAAGAATATAAACTTAACTCTAAGCACGTATATTTAAATAAAGTTAGTAAGGCTTATAACATAAATACTAAAATTATATTTACAGCTGAAGATTTGTTTGACGATATTAAAGACAAGCTTCTTGGTGAAGAAAAAGATAGAAAATTTGTAAAAGATTTCGAAAATTTTATATCTAAAGAATTTTATAATGATGAAGGATTTACAATTATTCCACAATTAAAGAAAGGATATTTGAATATAAAAATCGGCAATGGTGAAGAAAGAGCATTACATGAACTAGGAGACGGTATAAAACAGTTGATTACAATTTTTTATAAAATGTACGATAAAAAAAACAATAGCACTATATTTTTTATAGAAGAACCAGAATTAAATCTTCATCCTGGATACCAAAGATTATTTATTAATATTTTACAAAACTGTAAAGAATTTAAAGATCAACAATTCTTTATTACTACACACTCAAACCACATAATTGATTGCTGTTTAGACTATACTAATACATCTATATACAAATTTATAAATTCTAACAAAAAAAATAATAGTTTCAAAGTTGTAAATACAAGCTCAAAAGATATAGAAGTGTTAGAATTACTTGGTGTAAAAAACACTTCCGTTTTTATCTCAAATTGTACTATTTGGGTAGAAGGCATAAGCGATAAAATTTTAATAAGTAAATATTTAGAAGTATACTTAAAAGGAAAAAGTACAGTTCAATATAAGGAGGATATTAATTACGCTTTTATAGAATATGGCGGAAACAATATAACTCATTGGGCTTTTATAGATAATAAAGACATTAGTACTATCAATGCTTCGGGAATAAGCAATAGATGTTATATAATTTTAGATAATGATAATGATTCTCCGACTAAGGTAAAAAGAAAAAGAAATCTAAAAAAAGCATTTAAAGATAAATATTATGAGCTTAAAGTAAGAGAAATTGAAAACACAATAAGTAGAAAGGTGTTAGAAAAAACATTATTTCCAAATGGAAATATTAAGTATTCGAAACTATACGAAGGACAAGCATATGCCACTAAAGAAGTGTATATGGGTTCTTTTATTGATAAGCATTATGAATTGTCAAGAAAATATGGATCAAAGTCGACAGGAACTATAATAAATAAACTAGAATTTTCAAAAAAAATAGCCGAAAATATAAAAAACACCGATGATTTAACAATACCAATTAAAAATATGTGCGAAAAATTATATAAATTCATTGAAGAATCGAATTATAGAAAAGAAAAATGATATAACAAAATAAAAATTTAATACAAAAAGCTTAATTATATTAATTTTGGCTTTTACCAATTCAATAAAAATCTTCGAGTTAAAATATGACATTTTTTCTTGCACCACTCATGACTTTGCTATATAATGAGAACAACAATGAAAGAGTGGTCATAATGTTTGAATTGGTTAAAGTAAGTCCTGATGATATAAGAAGTATAGAATTATTAATTGAATATCGAGGGGAAAATTTTAGAAATAAGTATCATTATAAATGTGCACGCGCACATTATAATGATTCAAAATCTAATTATTTAGATGAACTATCTGATATAGAGGCAATGATTTATATTGTAAATAAAGAACACAGTTGGGAATATACTCCAATTGAATATTTATTATTACACGATGATGTTCCAGTAACATCTTGTAAAATAAGGTTTGTAAATCCATTAACAGGTGATATAGAACTAGAAACACTTGAAGGTGAAAGACATAAAGGATATGCACTTGAATGTTTAAAAAGAGTTGAAGAAGAATTGTTTAAGAATACTGATCTTGTATTTACAACAATAAAAGACTTAACAACTACAGGAGCATCTACTAAAATGGCTATATCATTAGGATATAAACTTACAAATACAGGCTATTACGTAAAAATGAACCCTTACATTTCTTTGGAAGAAGCAAAAGAAAGAGCAAGGTCTAGTAGAAAAGCAATGTAAATAAAAAAATTATATATATTTTTGTTTATTATTAAAAAAATTATAGTATAATATTTATAGAAAAGGAGTTTATATAATGGCAAAGAATGAAGAAAAATCTTTTATGGACGTAAAAGATGAAACTAATAACTTTGATAAAAAGGATATCGAATCTGGAAAGGGAATGGCAGTTCTTTCTTATATAGGAATTTTATCTTTGATTCCATATCTAACAGAAAAGAAAAATGCTTATGTTAGATATCATGCAGTTCAAGGATTAAACCTATTTATTTTAGAAATGATTTATTCAGTTCTTTATGGAATTCTTACATCAGTTATCAAAGTAAAAGGTAGTTGTGGAGCAGGATACTACGGAAGTCTTGCTGATGCTTTTGGAGTAACTTGTAATGTAACTCCATGGTGGGTAACAGTTCCACTTTCTATAATCGGACTTGGGTTTACTGTACTTGCTATCATTGGAATTGTAAATGCTTGTCAAGATAAAGCAAAAGAATTACCAATAGTAAACCAAATTAAAATTATTAAAAAGTAATTATACTTTTTAAACAACTGTAAAAAGTTGTTTTTTTATACTTTATAATAACAAATTTATGTTATAATAATTAAAGAAAAGGAGAAAATTATGGAATTAAAAGGAAGTAAAACAGAACAAAATTTAATGACTGCTTTCGCAGGAGAAAGTCAAGCAAGAAATAAATATACATATTTTGCTAGCAAGGCTAAAAAGGATGGCTATGAACAAATAGCAGCTATTTTTGAAGAAACTGCTAACAATGAAAAAGAACATGCAAAACTATGGTTTAAAGAATTGAATGGAGGAGAAATTCCATCTACGCTTAAAAACCTATATGCAGCAGCTGAAGGTGAAAACTATGAGTGGACTGACATGTATGATGAATTTGCTAAAACTGCAAAAGCCGAAGGCTTTGATAGAATTGCTGAGTTATTTGAAGGCGTAGCAGCAATTGAAAAAGAACATGAAGCTAGATATAGAAAACTTATTGAAAATATTGAGGGTGGTCTAGTATTCTCTAAAGACGGCGATCGTATTTGGAAATGTAGAAACTGTGGACACATTTGCATTGGTGCCTCAGCTCCAGAAGTTTGTCCAGTATGTAATCATCCACAAAGCTTCTTTGAAATTAAAGCTGAAAATTATTAGAATGGTTTACCATTCTTTTTTATTGTAATAAATTCTTTATAATTTTTTCTTAACTCACGAATAAAAATGCTTTCACGATTATTAACCATAATATAAATTTTTTTCTTAGTTCTTGTAAGTGCAACATAAAAAAGTCTTCGTTCTTCTGGATATTTAATTCCTTCATTAGTTTTTAAAAAATAATCAAGAAGCACATGACTTTTGTGTTTAAAGGGAATATTATCTGAGTTAACAAGTATTACATTATCTGCTTCAAGTCCTTTAGATTTATGAATTGTATATTTGTTTTCCCATTGAATGTTTTCTATGTCTTTATTACATCTTCCGATAATCATAACATCACCTTTTATATATTTTAAAATATCATTAATTTGACAATTATATAAAATAACAATTGGTTTATCTTCATGGATATATGATATTATATCCTTTATAAGTTGATACTTATTTTTCATAACAAACTTACCACTTGCAGTAATTAGTTCCTGAGAGTTTCGGTAAGTATATTTCAACTGATGATAACTAACATTATCTAAATACTTACTTATGTTAACAAAAATATCTAAGGTACATCCAGAAAAAGCATAAATACTTTGCCAATCATCGCCAACTAAAAATAGTTTTATATCGTTATATTTCATTATATTTCTAATTAGATTTAGCCTTAATACACTTGTATCCTGAAATTCATCAATAATTATATATTTATAATTAACATAAACTTTTTTACAAGATGAATTTTTTATCATATCATCAAAATCTATTTTACCGCTTGAACTTAATTCTTCTGTATATATTATATATATTTCAAATATCATTCTTAATATTTCTCGATTTATATAACCAATATGTTTAATTTTTATTTTTCTAATATCTAAATCATTACTTTTAATATATTTAATGAATGTTATCATCACTTTCTTTAATTCCAAATAATCTTGTGTCTTCATGACACTATCCATATTGCTTTCTGTAAAAAATATTCTTTTAAATGTTTTATTTCTTAGTTTATTATTTCTTATATACGAAAGCATATATTCATCAATTATAAAGTTTAAATAATTATCATTTACAATGTTCATCTTCTCATCCATTAAAGATAAACCTAATTTATGAAAAGTCATTACATCTACTTTATAATTCATTTTATCTAGTTTAACTTTTAAATTATTAACGGTTTCATTGGTTAAAGATATACATAAAATTTCATTCTCTTTTACGTTCTTCTCCTCAATTAAATATTTTACTTTACCTAAAATTGTTTGAGTTTTACCAGAACCAGCACCAGCTGATACTATAACAGTTTTAGCATCATCCTTAATTGCACCCACTTGAGCATCGTCTAAATTAATCCCAAATACTTCCATATATTTCCCTCCTAATAAATATATTAACAAAAAAAAGAAGAATTTCTTCTTCTTAATCAAGTTTCTTAAATATGTCTTTATTTATTGAATATAAATAAATATTTGTTGGTTTTAAATAATTTTCTTCTATATACTTTTTATATCCATCAAGTTGAATCTTATATTCATCGCTTTCAAGATTAGAAAGTTTGTAGTCTATTATATCAAAATGATCATCATACTCTAAAAGTAAATCAATAAATCCATGATATGTATTTTCACCATCAGTAAAACGAATTTCATGTTCTTTATATATTTTAGCATTTCTTATATTTTTTACCTCATCATGTTTTAAAAAGTTTATAACCTTCTTCTTTTCAACATCTCCAATTGGAAGAGTATCTAAATTGTTATTTTTAAAATCATATACTTCAAAAACATAATGCATAAAAGTACCAAAATCAAGTTTCTTTCTTAAATCGTCATCAATTATAGTATTTATTGCTTTTGAAAAGTGCTTATTTTCTAACATTTGATTCTCAATATTTAAATTTTTTGTATGAATTATTACTTCACTCTTAGGAATCTTTTCTTTATAATTGCTTAGTTTAATAACATTATAATTCTTATTAATCTCCAATGTTTCCATATCGACTTTTTCTTCTAATTCAGATAATCCAAGGGAATTTATAATCTCTGCAAAACTTTTAAATTTTAACAATGATGATACTTTATTGATGTTTGGAACCTCTAAGTGTGGAGAAACCATTATAACTTTTTCTTTAGCTCTTGTTAAAGCTACATAATATAATCTAATTTTTTCAGATAAGGTTTCTTTCATTTCGTTAACAGTAGAAACTGTAGAAACAAAGGAAGTACCGACACCATTATTATAAAAAGGCAAAAGTATACCATAACTATTTGATAAACTAAATAAATCTTTACTTGGAGATTTATAAAAATTAGATGTTAACATAGGTAGATAAACATATGGAAACTCTAATCCTTTAGAAGTATGAATTGTCATAATCTTAACTGAATTATCATCTCCAGAACTAATCTTCATCTTTATTTCACTTTTATCTTCAAGTATTTGATCAAAATAATCATTTAAGGCATAGATATTCATACCAAACTTGTTTAAATCTGTTGAGTTATTAACAAAATATTCCATCTTTATAAGACGTTCATTGATATTATCAACTCTTAGAAGTTTTGTATAAAAATCAAAATCAGTTATTATTCTACTAAGAATATCACGATTGGATAAAGCATCTATTTCCTTAGAAATGTTTAAACATTTAGAATAAATATCAGATTCTTCAAACTTTTTGTTTATAATGATATCAAATAACTCATCGTCATCCATTTCATATAAATATGATCTTGCAATACTTGCAAAAGCATGGCTAAATTCCGAATCAAATACGTGTCTTCTAATTTTTATAATCAATGTAATAATATTCTTAAGTAAATGAATTTCATCTTCATCTTTAATATTGATATCTTTCTTTATTGTAGTGGGAATATTATTTGCTTCTAATATCTTCTTAAAATCATCAAATGATGTTGATTTATCAATCAATATGGTAAAATCTTTAAAGTCTATATCTCTAGTACACATCTTATCATCTTTATAATAAGTAACTTGTTCTTTATTTTTAATATGTTTTTTTATATCATTAGCAATGATAAATGCTTCTTTTTCAACACGAGAATATTTACATGTATCATCATAAGTTAAAATGGAAGTTCTATAGTATTCATCATTAGATGCATCATAAGCCTTATTTCCATAAATCATCATGTGTTCTTTTTTATAATCACATCCACCTATATCATCAGACATGATTTTAGAAAATATATTATTTATAATTGTAACAACACTGTTTCTTGAACGAAAGTTTTCCATTAAATCAATTTTAAACCCATTATTCTCTAATTTATAGTTATCATACTTAGTTTTAAATATATAAGGATTAGCGTTTCTAAAGCGATAAATAGATTGTTTTATATCACCAACCATATAAACATTATTGTTTTGAATATAAGAAATAAATTCTTCTTGAATATCATTTGTATCTTGATATTCATCAATCATAATTTCCTTAGTTTTATACTTAATTTCATTTCTTACATCTTCATGATCTCTTACTAATTCAATCGCTTTTAAAGCTATATCTATAAACTCATAAGCGTTCTTTTCTTTCTTATACTCTTGTAGTTTTTCATGTAATGTCTTTAAAATATCGATGACACAATAAGCATAATCTTTTGTTGATAAGTAATTATTTATCAACATTTTTTTATCACCAAAAGAACAAGCTAGTTTTAATTTCTTTCGAGCATCTGAAATTTTCGGTGAAATTTCTTTAGCTTCATCGTCATAAGCTCCATTTCGACTTTGAGCTAGTCTAAATGATAAAGTATCAAGAAGTTCATCATAAGAACTTGCCTCTGCAAATTCAGCAACCGACTTTTCATTTTTTTCAACTATCTCTGGTAAAGCATAATCGTTAAGCTTGCTTATTAGTTCTAATACATCATCTCTTAAATTAAATATATAGTCTTCAAAAGAAGCAAATGCTTGGTTTACAAAATCCTCACTATAAAAAGTATCCATATAGCTATCTAAAAATCCTTCTAAGTCTATTTTATTTTGCATACTTTTATAAACGGATTTAATACTGTTTCTAATTTGTTTATCATTTTTTAAAGTTTGCTCACGAATAAACTTACAGAAGTTTTCATCACTTACATACTTATTTTCAAATATTTCATCAATGATTTTATCGATCTCTAAATTAACAATATTGGAATCAATTATTGTGAATTGATCACTTATATTTAAAACATTAGCATATTTTTTAACCATACTTTGAGCAAATGAATCAAAAGTAGTTATGTAAGCTGAATCAACAAACTCTTCCATGTGGGCAATATTTTTATTTTTCTTTATGACTTTTCTTATACGATCTTTCATTTCGGCAGCAGCCGCATTAGTAAATGTTAATATTATAAGTTCATCAATATTAACTCCCTCAGTAAGCAATCTTTCAACTCTAGTTTTTAAAACGGTTGTTTTACCAGAACCAGCACCAGCGGATACGATGATATTAGTATTACTTTTATTTACGGCTAAACTTTGTTTTTCTGTTAAATTTGGCATTACTCATCATCTCCTTTAATTTCTTTTATTTCATAATCGCTTGGTACTTTAAAACATATATCTTTATACGGACAAAAGTTACATCCATCAACTAGTTTTTCGATTTTTACCGGTCTTATCTCAAACTTACCATCACATACATTAGTTATACATTCTTCAATACGATTTTTAACTAAAAGCTTAAGTTCTTCTTTTTCTTCTGGAGTTTTAATTCTAGCTCCATATTTTAAATCACATTCATCTTTATCATAAGCAAGCCCTTTAATAACACTTGATTTTTCATACGTATCATCCATATCTTTAATATTTTCAAGTGGACCAAATGTAATTCCATCAAGACGTAAACTTTGTTCTTTTGGTTCCGAGTTACCAAGAGAGAATACTTTCTTTTGACTTAAAAGATGTTGTAAATAAATACCTTGAACAGAAGTATCGGCTTCGAGTTCATTCAATAGGTATAAATAAATTGGTAATTGTAGATTAAGACCAAATTCAAATAATTTACTATTTATTTTATCTCCACCAGTTTTATAATCAATTATAAAAGCTTTATTATCCATATAAATAATTTTATCTACAAATCCTTTAATAGTTGTATTAAAAGGATGTTTTACCTCTAAAACCTTACTTGCTTCAAATTCTTGTCTAGTTATATTAAAATGTTCATATTGTTTTTTTATAACATCATAAATAAATAATATTTCTTCTTTTAAAGTACTAATAAAAAACTTATCTTTATTGTTAAGTGGCATATCTACATTCTTTATATATTCATCATATACAATACTAGGATCAACATCATCTCTTAAAGAAACCTCTAAGGTATGATGAAAAGCGTTTCCAATCAAAGTATCCAAAGTATCATTATATTCATCAATTTTAAGAATACTTTTTAAATAAAATTTAAAAGGACACTCATAATATTTTTCAATATTAGAATATGAAAAATTAAGTTTACCATCAATAGCATTTATTAACTTATCTTTATTTACAGTTTTGTATTTATGATTATATTCATTATAAGGAATGCTGTAGTTATTGTTTAAAACAATTGTAGTATCGTCAAGTTCATTAAATTTTATTAATTTATCAAGTTTGTTAGCAAAAATAATTTTATTGTTTAAGTCTGAATATGCAGATATAGTCATGAATCCCTTAATAACTGAAATATATTCACTTTCAACTAAAGAAGATGGAAGTATCTCTCCAGAAACCGTATTCTTTTTATATGTAATAGTTAAATTTTTTATATTAGATATACACTTCAATAAAGAAACTTTTATATCACGATTGTATTCATAGCTTTTACTTAAAAAAACTGGCTTTATATCATCATTTAAGTAATCAATGTCTTTCTTTATTTTAGGAATACTTCCTTGATTAAAGTTTATTAGAAATACATACTCATCATCTGCAAATACATTATTAAGAAGTTCTGTAGTAGTAATTTCTTTCTTATAATGATTAATTCCTATACGAGCTCTTTTAGTTTCCTCAATAAATAAATCTAATATATCCTCATCTTTAACCCAAAAGTAAGTATCAAGAATACTTTTTATTTTTAAATAAACTTTATTGTTAAACTCATTATTCTCAACATCAAATTTAAGTTTTATTTTAGCAAGCAAAGAATAGAAATTATTACTAAAATTATTTATGGCATATTCTCCAATAGCTGTATCATAAACACAAGTTTCACTTTTTAAATAATAAGGTATTCCTAAACAACCAAATATTCTTTTCATAGTAAAAAAGTATGAATCATCGACATTTGCAATATATATTTTATCCAAGCTAACACCGGAGGAAATAAGCTCAGCTATCCTTTCTCCAACATATGATATTTCATCTTGTATATTGTTAAACTCTATTGCTTCATGTTTAATATTTTTACAAGGATGCTCCAAAATAGTAACGTCATTTAGCATACTCAACATATATCTATTAAAAGAATCTATATAATCAAAACCATATACATATATTTTTTTTCTTTCCAGCAAGGATTTAAATAAAGGATCTTTAATAAGTAACTTTAATTCGTTTAAAAAATCTTTAATTTCACATAAAAACTTATATTTAGGATTGTCATAAGTCTTATCTTCTAAGTAATAAAGATTCATAATATATTTTCTTGCAAGATCATAATCAAGATTAAATTTTCTCATAACATGAAAGATTGCTTCATTTGAATAATCAAAAAACAAGCCTTTTTTTAACTCGGTAAAGCTCATAAGTTTTATTGATTTTAATATTTTATGTTCGTTGATATAATCTAACACTTTAAATTTAATATTGTTATCTATTATTAGAATAGAATTATCCTCAATTGAGTTTAAAAAGTCCATAGTATCACCTAATAACAATTATAACATAAAGGCAAAATAAAAAGTGATACAAATGTATCACTTAATCACTATATTTGCTTGTTAAACCAAAGTATGATTCCATTGATATCCAATCTCCGTTATTATATAACTTATATGAAAGATCAGTTCCAACGTATCTTAGATGCCATGATTCATATTTATAACCTGTTTCATTATTTTTATTTTTTGGATAACGTATAATAAATCCATATTTATAAGCGTTTTCATTAACCCAGCGACCTTCAGCAGTATTAGCAAAAGCATCACTTATTGAATTTAAGTCAAAACATAATCCTGTTTGATGCTCTGAACTTCCAGGTCTTGCAGAATAAGTATCAGCTTTTTCTTTTCCGTCACGAGCAACATATCGATTATATATTGAATTTTGAGTTTGATAAGGTCTATAACCCGAAGTTATTCTTATATTCAAACCTAAACTTGCAGCATCTGCTTGCATAACTTTCCAAGCATTATAAACTGTATTGTTTATACAATCATTACATGTATTTGTTTTTCCTTCACTTGGTTTATAGGTATCTTTTGGAACAAAGTCTGATGACACTGTATATGTTTTATTGACAATCATATATCCATCAACATATGTAACTCCATTAATTGTATAGATTGTATATCCTTTGCTAGAAATTCCAACGTCTTTTCTTTCACCATCAATTTCCTTTACCATACCATAAGTAACTTTATCGCCAGTTACTTTTTTAGTAGTAGTAGTTTTACTCGTAGTTGAAGTGCTAACTGTTGAAGTTATTCTATCCATTGTTGAACTAACTTTATTAGTTGTAGTTGATGTTTTTAAATTATCGTTTTCCATAGTATCTTCCTTACATACATTGTTTATAATACAATTTATGCATTCATCTTTGAAAAAATATTTAACTATATATTTAGGAGTTAATAATACTAGGAAGATAATAACCATCCTGATAAAACACACACCATAGTTTTTATTTTTCTTAACTTTATTTCTATAATATATATAATAAAAAATTGGAATTGCTAAACATAATATTAAATATGTTATAGTTGTAAATTCGGAAAGTACTGAACTCTTACACATGTCAACCTCTAGTATTTTCTAATTGAATTAACAATAATAACAATGATGCCAAAAGCTTCTATAACAAGTGAAAGTATAACTAAAATATTTGTTACTAATGAGCTTAAAGTAAGTGCTTTAGAAAAATATGTTGTAATTACAAGAAGGAAAAGACCCATAACAACAATTAATATGCCTAAATCAATACTCTTATCCTTTTCTTTAGAAATATTGCTTTTTGAAATAGTTGTTTTAATTTCTTTCTCTTTTGCTTCTTCAATCTTTTCTTCTTGAACCATTTCTGGCTTTTCTATAACTTCATTTATTTCTTCTTGAACTATTTTCTCTTCAACAGGAATTTCATTAGTTTTTGTTTCTTCAACGATTGGTTCTTCAACAACAACTGATTCTATGATTTTAATTTCTTCTGCTTTAGTTTCTACGTTAGTTGTTTCTGGTTTTTTAGTAGCAGCTTTTTTAGTAGTACTAGTTTTTTTAGTCCCAGTAGTTTTTTTAGCTCCAGTACTTTTACTGCTAGTAGTTTTTTTTGCTGAACTAGCTTTAGTTCCTGTAGTTTTAGAACTTGTTTTACTAGTCGTTGTTTTTTTAGCACCAGTAGTTTTTTTTGCTGCACCAGTAGTTTTTTTAGTCCCAGTAGACTTTTTAGTTGTACTAGTTTTTGTAGTAGTTTTCTTTTCTTCTTTTTCCATAAATCCACCTCTTATAAATTATTATACACCAATTATAACATAAAATAATAAATATATTACTACATAATTTACTTTATCGAAATATTTTTATATAATTTTATTGGTGAGTGAAAAATGAAAAAAACTTTATTGATAATTTTAACGTTTTTAATGTGCACATCATTTGTAAAAGCTGATGAAACTCGCGAGGCTGTTTCTCTAGTTTCTTGTGATTCAGCTGTATCTATGTGGGTAAAAACAAGCACTGGTATCAAAAGAATAAGACTTTTAATGATGGATACATCAGATGGAATATTGAATAAAGAAATAAATGACTATGCATGTTCAATAGTTAAAAATGCCCAAAGTCTAGAGATTGAAAAAGATGAATTAAGTGAGGAAAAAAATAAATATAATGAATATTTAGTCTATCTTTACGTTGATGGTACTTTGCTTCAAGAATCTTTAATATCAAAAGGATATGCTCAAGTAAACTATGTTTATAATGATTATAAATGGTCAAATAAATTATGTGAGTTACAAGCAGGCGCTATTAACAAAAATCTGGGTATATGGAATTATGCTGATATTAAAGAAGAATATTGTCAAAGTGGAATAGAGATAAAAAATGAAACAAAAAAGGAAGAAAAGTCAGAAGAAAAATCATACGACTATGAATATTTAAAGAAAATGGTTTTAATAAACTCAATAATAGTTGTATTTTTATTAGTAGTGATGAAGAGGAAAAAAGATGAAAAGTAGAAAAATGGATATCATATATGAGGATAAAGACCTCCTTGTTGTAAACAAACCTGCTGGACTTTTATGCGTAGGTACTGACAAAGAAAAAATTCGTACACTTTATCATGAAGCATATGAATATGTACATAAAAAGAATAAGAATAATCGTATATTTATTGTTCATAGACTTGATCGTGATACTTCAGGTTTAGTTTTATTTGCCAAATCAGAAAAATTAAAAAGATATTTTCAAGATAATTGGAATAATATAGCAAAGACACGTAAATATTATGCAGTAGTAGAAGGATGTGTAAAAAATGATTCCGGGCATATTCAGGAATATTTAACAGAGGATAAAACACTTCATACTTATGCGACTGATAAACTCCATGGTTATCTTGCTATAACTGATTATAAAGTTTTAAAGAAAAGTAAAAACTATTCAATTTTAGAAATAGATATTAAAACGGGAAGAAAAAATCAAATAAGAGTCGCGATGTCTAATTTAGGACACCCAATAATTGGTGATAAAAAATATGGATCAACAAAAAATCCAATACGCCATATGTGTCTACATCATCAAACACTTAAAGTTTTACTTCCAAATGGTAAGGAACAAACTTTTGAAGCAAAAATTCCTTCATATTTTTCGATATTCAAATAAAAAAGGGTTGCATTAAAGCAATCCTTTTACATCGTCTTCAACATATTCAAGAATATCAGCAGGTTGACATTTTAAAGTTTTACAAATAGCTTCTAAAGTAGAAAATCTTATAGCTTTTGCTTTGCCTGTTTTTAAATTCGATAGATTAGCAACTGTAATCCCAACATCTTCAGCCAACTTGTTTAAACTCATTTTTTTATCGACCATAACTTTATCCAAATTTACTTTAATAGCCATAAAACACGCCCCTAACTTAAAAACATAATATCATAAAATTTACTGAATATCAATAATTATTTGTTGTAATTCTCATAATAATCACGTTCTGATAAGACATCTAGAAGGTTTTCTAAAACATCATCATCGTTTTCTTCAATTTCTTCCATTAGTTCATGAATTAAATCTTTCAAATTACTAAACTTCATATAATCTATATTATAACTTTTTAATATTTCCATTTGTTCTTCAGAAAGATATAAGTTGCCATTTACTTTCTTCATCATTGTATAATCAGGATTTATTTCAACATCAATATTATCAAACATATAATCCTCACTTCAAAATAGTAGAAAAGTCAAAATTATTTAAAAAGTAATAACCAGCTAATGTAATAATAGCAAAAATAAGAATGAAGAATAATACCGGAATAAAATCTTTAAATGAAGCTTTTTTTCTAATTCTTTCAGGCTTGATTATATTTTCCTTTTTTCTAACTACTGTCTTTTCTGGAACAATAAATTCTTCGTCAATGTCAAAGTAATTATTTCCGTGAACCTCTTTTAAAACCTCATCAACAACTTGATCAAAATCTTGAGTTAGTTCATTATTAGCATCAAAAATTTTAATTGTATCTGTATTCATAGCTTCACCTTTATTTTCTATATTTCCTACTATAATTGATAATATCACAAAAAAGGGCACAAAACAACAATATTTATGCTGCTAAATAGCCAAAAGCACCTTTACATAAATATATAAAATATGCTAAAATTGAAGAGAATAAGGAGGTCATAATGAATAACGTTGTTAATGGAAAAATCAAAAAAAGTGTTGATAATTTTGTTAAAGAACTTCAAAACAAGATAAATGATTTATCTAACATGCGAGAACAAAATAAAAAATTAACTTCAGATTATGAACATATATGTGAAATAATTAATCGATATATTATTGTTGGATCTCCTTTAGGTCTTAGAAAAGGAGACATAATATTTGAAGATGTTTTAAAGTTTAATCCTCGTGATTTGAAAGAAATATTGGAGCTTATAGGTTGTAATGATAAAAATATAATTGAAAGTTACGATGAAAAAAGAACTGAATATTTAAATACTAGAAACTCTTTAAAAAAAGAAGAACTAGCAAAATATTTTACAAGTATCCTTGCTATGATTGATCATTATATTGAAGAATATAATGTTAGATATGTTAATCAAGTTAATTTTGAAACATCAAAAGCTGAAAAATATAAAAGATATATAGATATGTTTACTTCAAAAGAATTTTCGTATTCCTTTGGAGAAAATGAACTAAAAGAATTAAAACTTCTTATGAGTGAATGCTCATTAGATTCTTATACAAAAGCTCAAATTTTAGAATATGTTAACATCAAAGCAATAGACTTTGCTTTAAAAGGAAATAAAACAGTTGATGATTATGACTTTAAAAGCCATGTTTACTATTTAGTAGCTAACTATTTAAAAGATGAAAAATATGTAAATATTGTTAGAAAAGAAATGCCTCCAATCGACTACGAAACCCTTGTGTTTATTAAGGAAGAAGGTAAAAAAATAGCATCAAAATATGGACTTGATCCTTCAAAAACGATAAATACTTTAGTAGCTTTAGCGATAAACAGTTTATATAAAAAATATGAGTATTGTATAGAAAATAGTGATAATGAAGAAATAAGCATTGAAACTAATCCACTAAGAGAGGCTATAAAGATGCTAGAAGGTTTTTTTGTAAATGCAGAACAAGAGACTATCAATATGGCCACTTCCTTAGTAGTTGAATATGAAAAAGATTTGAATGAACACGGCGACGAAGCTGAAATGTTTTTAGATAAAACAATGGAAGAAATATTAGAACTAGGTTATTCAAAAGAGAAAGCTATAGTTTTAAAAACTCTGCCATTAATAAAAGGTATAAAAGAGTCAATTGATATTCTAGCAGATTTAAGATATGAAGAGGAAATAAAGGAAAGAACTACATATTTAGTAGAATTAATGAATATGTATTATGAAACAAAGATGTTGGCAGAACAAAGAGTAAATAATATGATGAATAAATAGGTGATGAGTGTGAATACTAGCAATGAATTATTATTATCAATAATCAATTCAAGGCTAAAAGAATTAACTGATAAAGATAAAATAAAAGTGTATTATGATGATATTGATTTAGTAAGGTTAATAAAAGGCATTGAAGAAAATAATGATAATATGAAATATTTAACTGATTCTTTGATAGAAGGAATAATATCAACTTCTAAAGTTAGAAATAAAGAAAAGTTTATCAGTCAGATAAAAAGTATAAGAGATGTTTTTATAGGAAAGCAAAAATATAAATTAAAAGTTGATTTTAATCCTAAATATATTAAAGATATAAATACGTTTTTAGCTTTATTAAGAGATTATGTTGAAGTATCGGAAAGTGGATTAATAGATAATGAAAACTATATAAACGAATTAAAAGAATTGAAAGAAAAAATGTTCAGTAATGAACTAATCATTAATTTTTCCTTTATTGAAAAAATGTTAAACGATTATAATTCCGTAGAATTTGAATCCAACCTTTATAAAGTTATGGAATATATTTCTTTGCATAATTTAAATATACTAAAAACGCCTGAAAGTATATTGCCAGTAGTTGAAACAAAATCGATTAAAACAATTGATGAAGATGAGAATATTAAAGCAGTACTTGATAAGTTAGAGATAGACTACAAGAATCTATCTAGTGACTTAATCGGTGGTTTGGTAACTGTAAATCATGAAGTATTCATGGATAACTTTGGACTTATAAGTAAAAATAAAGCTGAAAATTATGGTATTCTACATTTATTTAGCAAAGAAAATTATAAAGCTAAACTAGTTGTTCTTCTTTACTCTGATGTTGAAACTATAAAAGAAGTTGTTGATTTAACAAAAGATGTAAATGGAAAAATAAACGTTCCTTTATTAAAGTCTATATGTAATAATGTCGCAACATGCTTTATAAAGAATGAAAATCAAAGATATAAACCAATGTTTGAAAACTTCAAAAAAAATATGGAACAATTAAAATCACTTGAAGTAAATTATCCTTTATTGATTAAAAACTCCCCATTATTTATGGTAGCAAGTGCAAGCGATATAAATTTTGCATTAAATCACTTAGCAATGATGGGATTTGACAAAAAACAAGTTGTAAATAAATGCTATAAAACTCTTTCTATTAATCCTAGTCTTATTGTTAAAAATTCGAATATCCTAAAAAGTAAAATTGTTGACTTAGATATGTTTATTAAGGAAAGTAAAAATTATGTTTTGCTTAAAATTGATAATTTGGAAGATAAAATAAATTTTTTAGTAAGTCAAAAAAAAGAAACAACAACTCATAAAAAGTTAACAAAAAATATAGAAGAATGCGTTGTAAACGCTTTAAGAAATGGTGATTAGTATGATAGGTTATATTAAGAATTATGGAATAAGCAATGTACAATATGAGTATATTTTAAGAGACTTAAAAAAAGAATATCTAGATATTTTAGATATTGAAGAAGAAAACATAAAAGAAGTATTGGCTTATTATAATGAACTTGGAATTAAAGAAAGCATTTATAATATAATAATGAAAAGATTTGATTTAATTATAAATAGTAAAGACGAATTAGAAACTAAATTAGCTAAAATAGATATAAAATTACTAAGGAAAATAGTAAAAGAAAATATAGATTCATTAGTAATGTTTGGAATATAGGGCAAGTATCTTGTCCTTTTTTATTTTGGTATTGAATTAAATATATTAACCGTGTTAAAATAAATATGCACTTGTAATTGGTCTGTTGGTGAAGTGGTTTAACACATAACCCTCTCAAGGTTACATACATGGGTCCGAATCCCATACAGATCACCATTTTTAAATATAAACTCCATTGGAGTTTTTTTTATGCAACAACAAATTTTCTTTTAAGAAATAATGTTTTAGTGTATAATTTAATTAGGGATGTGATCATATGGATTACTATATAAATGGGTATAATATATTTTTAATAGTTTTAATAACGTTTTTAACATCGGCTTTATTAACTCCTTTAGTTAAAAAGATAGCTTTTCATGTAGGGGCAGTAGATAAGCCTGATCATAAAAGAAAAATACATGACCATATTATGCCTTCCATGGGTGGACTTGCAATCTTCTTCGCGTTTTTAATTGGATATATGCTTTTTGCACCAAAGACTACTCAAATGCTATCAGTATTAATCGGAGGTTTTGTTGTTGTCATAACAGGAATGTTGGATGATATTAATCCACTACCGGCTAAAGTTAAATTTTTAATGCAAATAACAGCTGCTTGTATAACCGTATTTTATGGAAATATAACTTTTGCCGATATGACAATATTTGGAATAACGTTTAAATTTGGTATCTTTGCCTATCCATTAGCTGTATTATTTATGGTTTCTATTATGAATGCAATAAATTTATGCGATGGGTTGGATGGGTTAGCAACTGGTACTTCTACAATTTACTTTGCAACAATTTGTATAATTGGATATATAATGAACCGTTTAGGAGGCTTAGACGTAATCATGTGTTTAATCATGGTTGGGGCTTGCTTAGGTTTTCTTTTTCATAATTTTCCACCAGCTAAAATATTTATGGGAGACACAGGAAGTTTATTCCTAGGATTTATTATTTCAGTAATTGCTTTGTTAGGATTTAAAACAGCAACAATAACGTCGTTAATAATTCCTTTACTAACTTTGTTTGTTCCTATAATTGATACATTCTTTGCAATGTGTAGAAGAATTCTTAAAGGAGAAAGAATAGATCATGCCGATAAAGAACATTTGCATCATCAATTGTTGAAAACAACGAAATCCACAAGAAAAACAGTTATTATTATGTATTTAATAAATATATTATTTGCATCAGTATCTATTTTCTACACTTTAGGAGATAAAAAAGTAAGTATGATTCTATACGTAATTTTATTAATATTCTTTATATTCCTAATATGGAAAACAGATATTCTATTTGATCATGAAAAAAAGGAAAAAAAATATGAAAATTAATTTATATGATTTTGATAATACAATATATGAAGGGGATTCTTCAACAGACTTTTTCTTTTATTGTTTAAAAAAATATCCTAAAATAGCTAAGATAATACCAAAAATATTATTATCAGCAATAAAATATAAATTAAAAATTATAACAAAAACTGAGATGAAGCAAGTAATATTTTCTTTTTTAAAATATGTGGATGATATTGATTTATGCATAGAAAAGTTTTGGAATACTCATAGTATCTATATAAAAGATTTCTACTTAGAAAAAAAACATAACAACGATATTATTATTTCTGCTTCTCCAGAGTTTTTACTTAAACCTATATGTGATGAATTAAAAGTAAAAGATTTAATAGGTAGCAAAGTAAATAAGAAGACAGGTAAGTTTACTGGATTAAACTGCCATGGCGAAGAAAAGGTAAAAAGATTAAATAAGAAGTACGACAACTACCAAGTACAAGAATCATATTCTGACTCCAAGTCGGATATACCAATATTAAAATTAGCTCAAAAAAGTTTTATTGTAAAACATGATAAGATTATTGAAAAAAGATATTAGTAGACTAAACGTCTGCTTTTTTTTTATAAAAAATTTACTCTAAATCTATGAAATATATTCCCTTTTTGATAAAATTATAATGGTGATTCAAGTGGAATTAATGGTAGGAGTAAGCAAAAACCATGTTCATTTAACCGAGAGTACATGGAAAAATTTATTTGGTGATAAACCTATGATAAAAAGAAATGATTTAAGTCAACCTGGTCAGTTTGCAACTATAGAGACAGTTGATTTAAGATGTAATGGAAAACTTATTGAACACGTTCGAATAGTTGGCCCTTTTAGAAATTATAATCAAGTAGAACTATCCAAAACGGATGCAAACTTTTTAGGATTAAATCCTCCGAGAAGACAAAGTGGAGAAATTGAAGGTACTCCAGGAATAGAACTTATTTCAAAAGATAAAAGTGAAATAATTGATAATGGAGTTATACTTGCAGAAGCGCATGTTCATATGAGTAAAAAGTTGAGTGATGTTCTTGGATTAGAAAATAAACAAGAGGTATATATTTATAAAGATAAAAAGTTTTTAATGGAAGCCAAAATAAAAGCAACTGATAATGGGAAATTAGAACTACATATTGACACTGACGAGAGTAATCTTTATAATCTTAAAACAGGAAGCAAAGTTGATGTAAGAGTATGTGGAAAATAGGAAATATAGAAATAAAAAATCAAGTTGTATTAGCTCCAATGGCTGGGATTTCTAATACATCATATAGAACCATTATAAAGGAAATGGGAGCAGGTCTTATCTACGCCGAAATGGTAAGCGATAAAGCAATTATGTTTGATAATGATCGAACTATAGAACTTTTAAAAATGAGAGAAAGTGAAAGGCCGATTGCTCAACAAATATTTGGAAGTGATGAAGATTCATTTGTAATAGCAGCAAAAAAAATTGTAGAGTTAATGCATCCAGATATCTTAGATATAAATATGGGGTGTCCAGTTCCAAAAATTGCTTTAAAATCACAAGCTGGAGCATCATTATTAAAAGACCCGGATAAAATAGAGAAAATTGTGAGATCGGTTGTTAATGCAGTTGATATACCAGTTACAGTTAAAATAAGAAGCGGTTGGGATAGCAATACTATAAATTGTGTAGAGGTTGCTAAAAGAATTGAAAATGCTGGTGCAAGTGCCATAACGCTTCATGCAAGGACTCGTGCTCAAGGTTATAGTGGAAGTGCAGATTGGAGTTTAATAAAAAAAGTAAAAGAAGCAGTAAGTATTCCAGTAATTGGAAATGGCGATATAAAAACTTGTTATGATGCCAAAAAAATGCTTGAAGAAACTGGCTGTGATGCTGTTATGATAGGTAGAGGTGTTTTAGGAAATCCATGGTTAATAAAAGAGTGTGTCGATTATCTAGAGGATGGAACTTTACCTCAAAGAGTTTCTGCTAAAGAAAAAATGCAAATGCTAAAAAGACATTTTGAATTATTGTGTAAAGATAAAGGTGAAAAACTAGCACTTTTGGAGATAAGAACACATGCTTTATGGTATATAAAAGGTTTACCCGGAAGTGCATCAATAAAAAATCAAATATGTCAAACAAAGAATTCAACTGAGTTATTTAACATTTTAAATAATTATATAGAAGAATTATAAAAGAAGTGGTGTAATATGAGAGATATAAACAAAGGAAATTATTTAAAAGAGTTGAGATTGAAAAACAATTTAACTCAAAAAGATTTAGGTGATTTAGTTCATTATTCAGATAAAAATATATCTAAGTGGGAACAAGGAAAATCTTTCCCACAAGATGATAAAACTTTAAATGACTTAGCTGCTGCTTTAGGAGTAGATAGGAAAGATTTGCTATGTGGAGGTAAACATTCTATTTTTGAATCCAAAATATTTAAATTTAGTATATTAGGTATAGTTATTGTAACTATTATAGTTGTAGCAGTTGCTTTAATAACAAAAACTAGAGTCTATTTAATAAAAGCAGATAATAAAGATATTTATATTGAAAATGGAAATTATATAGTTAGTCATGATTATGTGAATTTTTCTATTAATTACATTGATACAAATAATTCTAATGAAATAGAATCAATTGAACTTTATAAATATGTAAATAATAAACCAGTATTGCTTCATAGAACTAATTCTTTTCCAATTGATATTTATAAAAGAAAATCAGAAAAGAATTCTTTAGCAGATTTAGCAAGACATACAACTGTAGTAAAAATAAAATATAAGAATAATTCTGAAATGGATATTAAACTAGAATTTAAAAATATTAAATCTGATTATGCTAATGAAGAGAATAAATCGGTAATGTCAGCAAACTTATATTCTGAACCAGAAAGCGTTGAAGAATACTTATCTCAATTAGGTTTCACAGAAGATTCAAATTCATATATTAAGAAGATAAATGATGAGATATCTGTTAGTTACAATAATTCTAATCTTTTAAAGTTAGATATTGAAAACGAAAACTATAAAACTACATATAAATTATATCTTGAAATAGATAAAATGGTGCTTACAAAGATTGACGCAAGAACGTGGAGGATTAAAGATGACAATTTAGTAGCCTCAAAATATACTGCTATAGATTGTTATAAAACCAAATGCAATAATGAAGAAGAATATATCGGATATTTAATTTTCTTAAAAGATAAAATAAATTCATTTCAAAAAGAGATTAAGTAGAATTTTGTAGAACTAAAGTAGAGTTCAAACATCCCATTCCTTTGATATGATGTTGTCAGAAAGGAGTAGGATGTTTTTTTGAAAAAGGGATTGTTAATTATTATGGCTGGTCTTGTTTCATTTACCTCAATTAGTATAGTAAATGCTGCTAGTCAAAGTGATACTATAACAAATAAAAGTGGTGTTGTGATTCCTATAGATAAATATAATGCTTTAACAAGTATTTATTCATCGAACTTTATGAATTTTATGACTCAAGAACAATATGATATCATTAAAGATAAAGATTTATCTAAAGTAGAAATAGTTGAAACAATCGATGCTGATATTCCGAATATTGGTATATCAACTTGTGCAACTGAACATACCACTGAATCAAAAAGTTTAAGAATCATCAATAATTCAGGGTATATTACAATGAGTTTAACATGGTTAAAAGTGCCAAATATAAAAAAATATGATGTTATGGCAATCAGAAAAAATTCCAGTGTAACTTTATCAAGTGGATATGCTTATAGTCAATACTATATTGCGAATAATGATATTAATGTTACTCATGAAAAATATAATCAAAACTTTGACAATGGGTTTGGTGCAACTTTTAAAGTTCAAAATGGTAGAAGTCACGAAATGGAATTGTCATTTACCGCAACAGGATCCGGAAGAATTTATGGTTCTTACCAACATGCAAGTCATAGTTCAGCCACTTTAGAGAACGCTATGGATTACACTCTATCAGGTTCTGGCTATGGCGGAGTTATTTTATTCAACCCAAAAATTGAAAGTAAATTCGATGCTATGGGTGGAGTATATTTAACTATTTAAAACAAAAATATAATATGTTAGCTATAAAGTGAAAAAAATTAATTACTTACAAGATTGGACGATGAAAGAATGAGACTTCGTGATATAGAAATCAGTTTAAAAGCACACTTTAGAAAAGATAATCATGTTGCTATAACAATATATACATACATGTTTATATTAATATCATTATTCTTAAGTGTAGCGTTAAACCATATGAATAATTATTATAATGCTCATAAAGATCAAATATATGTTTACAATTCAAAAGGTGAATATAATTTTGATAACATAAAAGGTATAAAAAAAGCTATCGATAAAAACGAATATAAGATAAAATTGCACACACCTAGTTTTAGTTCAAAATATGATGGTTTTATATATCTAATGAGTCAAGATAATTATAAGATAAGTCATGGAAGAGACATAATTAATGATGATGAAATTGTATGTCCTGATTTATTCGCACCCGATAGTCAAATAAGTATATTAAATATTAATTTTAAGAAGAAATTATTATATCGCGATTTTTATCATCGAAATTTTAATATTGATAAAAATCTAACAGTTTATGTAGTTGGAACATATGATTCATTTGATAAGTTAAATGATTCTAACGTATGTTATGCATCAGATAAATTATTAACTAGTATGGTTCAAAAAGAATATACATATAACAAAGGATATTATTTAATTCTTAATTCTAAAAAGGATAGAAAAAGAGTAATAAATGAAGTAAAAAAGCAAGGTTATGATGTAAAATTTTATTTAGATAAAAACGTTAAATATGAAATATTGGGCACTATTATAATATTCATAATTTGGCTAGATTCATTAGTTGTATTACTTGTATCTCTTTTTAAATCATTAAGAGAATATCGCAGGTATGTTACTGAAGATAATTTTATCGATGAAAATTATTTAGGTATAGAATTGTTCAATCATCAACTAAGTCAATTAATACTTTATTTATTGATGATTTCGATTGCTTATTTAGGATTTTACTATATGGAATATATATATGTTAACTTAGTATTTTTGGATTTAGAATATTTGAATATTGAAGTTCCCTTCAATTGGTTAGGATATATCTCTGCATTTCTCGTCGTCACTATATATCCGATGATATCAATGAATATCTTCAATATATTCTATTATCTCAGATGTAAAATTAGAAGAACTAGAAAAAAATAGTTCTTCTTTTTAACTTGATTTATACGAACATATGTATTAAAATTTATATGTATACAAATTCTAAATTTGTGGTAAAATATTAAATAAATTTAGGTGATACTATGGATAAAATTATAATTAAAGGTGCAAGAGAAAACAATTTGAAAAACATTGATTTAGAGATTCCTAAAAATAAACTAGTTGTTATGACAGGAGTGTCTGGAAGTGGAAAAAGCTCACTCGCGTTTGATACTATTTATGCTGAAGGTCAAAGAAGATATGTTGAAAGTTTATCAGCTTATGCTCGTCAATTTTTAGGTGGAGAATCAAAACCAGATGTTGATTCAATTGAAGGATTATCTCCAAGTATTTCTATTGATCAAAAATCAACTAATAATAACCCAAGAAGTACAGTTGGAACTGTAACTGAGATATATGATTATTTAAGACTTTTATTTGCTCGTGTAGGAACACCTTTTTGTCCTAGACACAAAATACCAATAACAAGTCAAAGCATTGAAGAGATGACTAATAAGGTTTTATCATATGAAGATGGAACTAAAATGGAAATACTTGCTCCTATTGTACATGGAGAAAAAGGTACTCATAAGGATATTATTGAAAAACTAAAAAAAGATGGATTTACTAAAATAAGAGTAAATGGAACTACTTATGATATTTATGATGAAATCACTTGTGATAAAAATAAAAAAGATGATATTGATGTAGTAGTTGATAGAATTGTCTTAAAAGATAATGAAAGAAGTAGAATTTTTGAAGCTATAGAAACAGCAACTAAAATGGCTAATGGAAAAGTAGTTATTAACTTAGTTGGGGATAAAGAAATTGTTATGAGTGAAACTTATGCATGTCCCCACTGTGACTTTTCACTTCCTGAACTTGAACCAAGAATATTTTCTTTTAATGCACCATATGGAGCTTGTCCAACATGTAAAGGTTTAGGTATAACAAAACATATATCAGTAGATTTACTTATACCTGATAAAGATAAATCTATTTTAGGTGGAGCGATTCAAACCATTAATATAGAAGATAATATTGATACAACTAGATTATTGACTATAGCTCGTGAATTAAATATTGATTTAAATTTACCAGTAAAAGATTTAAAAGAAGAAGATTTAAATGTTATTCTTTATGGAACAAATCAAGTATTTAGATTTGAATACACATCAAAAACTGGTGGAAAAAGATACACAAATGAGACATATGAAGGTATTATTACTAATCTTGAGAGAAGATATATGGAAACATCTTCCACTTGGATAAGAGATTGGATAGATGGATACATGATTGAAAATACATGTCCAACATGTAAAGGTTCAAGATTAAAAAGTGATATTTTAAACATTAAAATAAATAATAAAAATATTTATGAAGTAACAAATATGTCTATAAAGGACTTAATAACTTTTTTTGATAAATTAAAATTAAGTGAAACAGAGATGGAAATAAGTGAGCTTATTGTAAAAGAGATAAAATCTCGTTTAGAGTTTTTAAATAATGTTGGTTTATCTTATCTTACATTATCAAGAGCCGCCGGAACTTTATCAGGAGGAGAGGCCCAAAGAATACGTCTTGCAACTCAAATTGGGTCAAAACTTAGTGGAGTTTTATATGTACTAGATGAACCAAGTATTGGGCTTCATCAAAGAGATAATCAAAGATTGATTGATAGTTTAAAAAATATGAGAGATTTGGGTAATACTTTAATCGTTGTTGAACACGATGAAGATACGATGAGACAAGCGGATTATCTTATTGATATTGGTCCTGTTGCTGGAGAAAATGGCGGGTATTTAGTTGCCTCCGGAACTCCAGAAGAAGTAATGAAAAATGAAAATTCCATAACGGGGGCTTATCTTTCTGGAAGAAAAAAAATAGAAATTCCTAAGAAGAGAAGAAAAGGTAATGGAGAGTTTATTACGATTAAAGGAGCTAAAGAACATAATCTAAAAAATATTTCAGTTAAATTTCCTTTAGGAACTTTAACATGTGTAACTGGAGTAAGTGGTTCAGGAAAATCTTCATTAGTTGATGGAATATTAAGAAATGCTTTATTAAAAAGTGTTTATAACTCTAAAGTTATTGTTGGGTCTTGTAAGGACATAATTGGTTTAGAAAACGTTGATAAAATTGTAAGTATATCACAAGATCCAATAGGAAGAACTCCTAGAAGTAATCCAGCAACTTATACTGGTGTATTTGATGACATTAGAACCGTGTTTGCTGAAATGAAAGAATCAAAAATACGTGGTTATGACAAAAGTAGGTTTTCTTTTAATGTAAAAGGTGGAAGATGTGAAGCTTGTTGGGGAGATGGAGTTAAAAAGATTGAAATGCACTTTTTACCAGATGTTTATGTACCATGTGATGTATGTCATGGAACACGTTTCAATCGTGAAACTCTTGATGTAAAATTTAAAGGAAAAAATATTGCTGAAGTTTTAGATATGCGTGTTTCAGAAGCAATTGAATTCTTTTCCAATGTTCCAAAAGTAAAGAACAAATTACAAGTTTTAATGGATGTTGGATTGTCTTATATAAAATTAGGTCAATCAGCGCCAACATTGTCAGGTGGAGAAGCTGGTCGTGTAAAACTAGCTAAAGAACTTCAAAAGAAACCAACTGGAAAATCTGTATTTATTTTAGATGAACCAACAACAGGTCTTCATGTTGATGATATTAAAAAACTTCTTGAGATATTAAATAGAATTGTTGAAAATGGTGATACCGTAATCGTTATTGAACACAATCTTGATGTAATAAAAGTTGCAGATTATATCATTGATTTAGGTCCAGAAGGTGGAGATGGTGGAGGAAAAGTTGTTGCAACCGGAACTCCAGAAGCTGTTTCTAAAGTAAAAGAATCATATACAGGATATTATTTAAAGAAAATATTTGATGAGCAAAAATAATGTAAAACATGTTTTTGCTTTTT